>CBFDDD010000208.1:0-2655 GCA_965603475.1 uncultured Myxococcales bacterium | reverse complement strand
GCCGAAGAACACCGGGCACGCGTGATCGTGCCGCCTCTCAGGAACGCGCGGGTCAGCACGCATGCGCCACGGGCGAGGAATCGGTCAGTCGAGCGCATCCAAGAGGTCGATCGACGACGCTGGAAAACGGAGGTTCGATACCACAGGCTGGGCAAGGTCGAGAACACTTTCTTCAGATACAAATCGATGATCGGCGATAGGCTTCGATCTCGGAGTCCGGATACCCAGAAATCCGAAGTGATCCTCACCTGCAATATCCTCAATCGGATGTTTGAACATGGCCGCCCGAGGTCTGTCGCGATCAGAGACTGAAATGTGCGTTGGATCTTGTGGATCGGCTTGAAATTGATTCGTGCAACAACGCCGCGCGGCGCCTCGCGCCCAGCATAGGTCGAGGCGACCCGCGGCGTCGACCGCCTATTGGCCCTCGAACCCGACTGCTGGCACACTACGGGAATGCTCCGAGACTCAGCAGCGCAGGAGTTCGTTGCGCTCGTTCGAAAACTCACGAACACGCAACGCGTAGGCATTATTCGATCCGGGCCGCATAGCCGAAGACCGCTCACCGACAACCACATCGATCATGGGCTATTTTTTGGGGCGAAAGGCTCCGGTCATTTCAGAGCATCCCGGGGAGGTCCGTTGTTGCACCCTCTAGGCTCCGCGTCGGTTTCGAGATCACTCCTTTGCTTCGTGCTGTGCGTCGCATGGTTCGTTTCCCTGCCAGCGAACGGCGAGACGATTCTGATCCGAGCAGCCGACCACACAGATTTCTCTGTGGCCGACGTATATCTCTCCGGCGCCGGCGCCACGATCACGGGTTCGGAAGCTTTCACGTCGACCGGCGTCGAGGCCACATCGACTGTCAGCTGGGGTGGTGGCGGCATGAGTGCGCAGCGAGCGCTGGTCTTTGGTGGGCCGAGTGTCGACCCCGCGTCAATCGATGGCGAACTCATGCGGGTCGGCTTCCGGGCTAGTCAGGATCGTCCAACCTCCTTCAACTCCCACCCGTTTCGTGTCGCGCTCGTCCAGGACGGTCGCTTCTATCTCTATGGCACGGAGGAGTACAGAGACAACGTCCAGGACGGGCAATCCACTACGTGGGAGAACCTGGAGGGTTCGTCGATGGATGTCTGGCACGAGGTCGTGGGTGGAGTTTTTGGCGATCCAAGTTCCAATCCCGACGTGACGATGAGCGGGGCCTCGATCGAGATTGCGCTGTTGATGCGCCATGGGGCTTCCAGCGGTACGAGCCAGACCTTCGCAAGTGACTTTGCGATCGACGATCCCTTCGTCGAGGACTTCGAAGTGCTCTTCGGAATCCGACCGCCGATAGGATTCGTGACGATTGACGATCCGGGAAACCCGTGTGTGCCCGATTCATTTTTTCCGTGCATCGGCTCGGTCGCGACCTCGTATCGGATCGGTCGCTTCGAGGTGACCGCTGGAGAGTACGCCGATTTCCTGAACGCGGTTGCCGCCACAGACACCCATGGCCTCTACAATTCGGGAATGGGCGCTGGCGGGTTATTGCCCGCAATCGAGCGGATAGGAGAGATCGGGCCCTCAGGGGTGATCTACACTTACGATGTCAATGGGCGCGACGACCTGCCAATCAGCTACGTGTCTTTCTGGGATGCGGCACGCTATGCGAACTGGCTTCACAACGGTCGACCCGTAGGCTCGCAGGATCCCACAACGACGGAAGACGGCGCCTATACGTTGACGCCCGACGCGGTGGCCGACAACTCGGTCACGCGAAACCCGGGCGCGCGATTCTTCGTCCCCAATCTGGATGAGTGGTACAAATCCGGCTACTACGACGCCAATTCGGAGAGCTACTTTGGTTCTCCGTCCACATCGCCCGCCCCGTGGTCCGAATCCCCGTCTTCGCTCGTGCCGAATGGTGTTTCGCGCGGACCCGAAAGCCAGCGAGTCTCACCGGTCGGTAGCCACTTCGATACTGCGAGCCCCTACGCGACCTTCGATCAGGCCGGCAATGTCTCGGAGTGGACCGAGACCAGTAGCAGCACGTATCGAAGAATCATGGGGTCCTGGTACTACACGGAGGTCGGCGCGTTGGAGCCCAACTTCAGATCTCCGGAGTATGAAGACCAGCGTGTCGGCTTTCGGATTGCAAGTGCCTCGGCCGTTCAGGTTCCCGCCATGGGGTTGATAGGCACGGTCGTTCTCAGTGTCGCGATGTGTCTCGTGGCCTTCTGGGTAGTCTGCCAGAACACTGACCTCCGAAAGAGGTCGAATCGCCCCGCCGGACGTAGTTGACATATTGGATGGTATCCGCTGTTTCGAAAACGGGGATTATTCTTCCGACTCCTGTCTGTTCTCAGAATCGGTCCGCCCCGAAATCACTGAACTTTTCTGATCCGATACTCAATCGATCAACGGCCGATGATAGTTCGCTCGCGGACGAAGATTCAGTCTCGTATTGAGCGGTGACGCCGGGCAGAATACGCCTCGCTATGTGGCATCTGCTCAAACTCGCAACGATCTCCCTTCGCTGTATTCCGGCCTTCTTTCGAAGCCGAAGCAGGCAAGCAGTCGTCGAGCTCGCCCTTCGTCAGCAGCTTGCCACGTTCGCCGAGAAGGGGCGTCGCCCCCGAATCACTCCGGCCGACCGGGGCTTCTGGATCTTCT
>CBFDDD010000207.1:0-2679 GCA_965603475.1 uncultured Myxococcales bacterium | reverse complement strand
TTCGATGTCGTCGGTCGAAACGCGATCCGTCACGATCCACGCTTCGAGAACGGCCAGTACTATGAAGGCCCCGGACCCGAAGCTGGGCTCGCTCTGGCGCGCATGCTCGCGCATATCACCTATCTCTCAGATGAATCCATGCGGGCCAAATTCGACCCGACGAGGCTTCAACCCCGGGCGATCGACACGGGTTTCGAGAGCACCTTTTCTGTGGGTTCGTATCTCGCGCACCAGGGTGGCCGCTTCGTCGAACGCTTCGATGCGAATAGCTACATCACGCTCTCGACGGCCATGGACCTCTTCGATCTCGGTGATACCCCCGAAAAACTTCGCGCGGCCCTCGCGCCCGCGACCTGTCGCTGGCTCTTCCTCAGCTTCTCGAGTGATTGGCTCTATCCGCCTGCGGCTTCCCGTCAGCTGGTCGACGCGCTCGTCGCTCAATCGCGTGCGGTCAGTAGTTGTGAAATCGAGAGTTCAGCCGGCCACGATTCATTCTTGCTGGAGGAGGGCATGCGGCTGGGCGGTCGGATGGTCGCGTCTCTGCTCGCCAGCGAATCCGGCGTGGCTGCGCCGATCCGGGTTCCCGAGGACCCCCATGTGAACGAGCCTCTTCTTCGCACGACGTCTCGACTACGAAATGATTCTCCGTCTGATGCCCGAGCGCGCGAGCGTCGTCGATCTCGGATGTGGCAATGGCGAACTCCTTTCGATTCTCCGCGATCGTGGCCATCGACCACTGCTGGGGATCGAGCGCGACGAGGACGAGGTGGTGGAAAGTGTCGAACGCGGACTCGACGTCATCCACGCAGATCTCGACCAGGGTATCGCTGCGATTCCGGACAAGAGTTTCGAGGTGGCGCTCCTCTCACAAACCCTGCAATCGATCATCGAGGTGGCCGCCGTGCTGGACGAGATCGTTCGTATCGGTCGGCTGGGCATCGTCAGCTTTCCGAATTTCGCCCACAAGCCAATGCGTGAAATGTTCCTGCGTGAAGGAAGGCTTCCGAAGGAGGAAGGTCTCTACGCCCACGAATGGCACGATACGCCGAATCGTCGATTTCCCTCGATTCGCGATTTCGAAGAACTCTGCCAGAAACGTGGAATTCGAATCGTGCAGTCGCTCTACGTCAACTCGAGCACGGGCGGGGAAGTGGACGAAGATCCGAACCTGAACGCAGACCTCGCGGTCGTCGTGGTCACGCGTTAGTCCGCTGAATCTGGCTGGGCTCGGCCATTCGAGGAATCGCACTCGCTCATTGGGTTCCGGCGCGTGGGGTGCTGGATGATTCCCATTCGGATGCGGGTTAGAGTAGGTCGCTCAAGACTTGAGAAAGTGGGACGACGCATGGATCCATCAAGCCCCTATTTCCCCCATGGAATCTTTCTGCCCGAAGCTGGATCCGGACATCCGTCGCCGCGAGTGTTCGTTGCGCCGCAGCGTTATGTCCAGGGCGTAGGTGTGCTCGACGGGGTGGGGCGGTACGTGTCTCTGTTGGATGCTCGTCATGCCGCCGTATTGATGACTCGACGTGCTGAGCGAGGCGAAGGCCGACGCCTGGTCGAGGGTCTCGAGAAGAGCGGCATCACTTCTACCATTTCTACTTTTAATGGCGAGTGCTCGATCGAAGAGATCACGCTTCACGTGGAGCGGTTGAGAGATGCCTCCATCGATTGTCTGATTGCCGTCGGTGGCGGGAAGTGTGTCGATGCCGGCAAAGGCGTCGCTTTCCGTCTTGGCATACCCATTGTAGTCGTGCCTTCGCTGGCATCGAATGATGCCCCGTGTTCCGCATTGTCCGTACTGTACACTCCCGAAGGCGTCTCGAGCGGCGTAGAGTTCTACCCAAACAACCCGGCTTTCGTCGTCGTCGATACGGCTATCGTTGCCGCCGCGTCGGAGCGCTATCTGGTTGCCGGTATGGGCGACGCCATGGCGACCTGGTACGAGGCGCAGGTGTGTTATGCGAATCCCAGTGCGGTCATCGCCGTAGGCACGCGGCCCACGATCGCCGCGGCTGCGATCGGCGAAGCCTGCGCGAGGACCCTGTTCGCAGACGGGGTCCAGGCCGCATTGGCAGTCGCGCGATCAGAGGTGACGGTCGAACTCGAGCAGATCGTCGAAGCCAATACCCTCCTGAGCGGGCTCGGCTTCGAAAGTGGAGGATTGGCTGCAGCCCATGCCTTCGCGCAGGCCTACACCAGCATTCCTCGGGTGGTCGAGAATTTTCTGCATGGTGAGATGGTTGCGATGGGAACCCTGGGTCAGCTGATGCTGGAAAATCGTCAGCCAGAAGCGCGAAAGGTGGCCGAGTTTTTCGCAGACGTGGGATTGCCGATTCATCTCGGTCAACTCTCCGTTGACAACAAGGATATCGAGGCGCTCGATGCGATCGCGCAAGGCACGATGGAGTTTCCATACATCTCCAATATGCCGATGGAACTAGACGAAGGCCTCGTGCGAACGGCCCTTCTGGAGGCGGACGCGTTGGGCTTGAGTGTCAGCGCAGATCGGGGGGATGCGGCGTTCCGAAGGCTGCAAAACGATTAGTCTGAATCCGCTGGCTTTGCCGAAGAGGGCTGGCACGAGATCATGGGTGGCGCAGCAGGTCGATGAGTCGGTCCGGGCGATCGGTAAAGAGGCCGTCGACGCCGAGAGCGAGCAACCGAGTCATCTCGGCC
>CBFDDD010000206.1:0-2905 GCA_965603475.1 uncultured Myxococcales bacterium | reverse complement strand
TGAATGCATGTCGTACATGGTCAGGAAAAGGAAGTCCTTCTCCGGCAGACCGAACTGTCCTCGGCTCGCGCCGCGGGGTGGCTCGAAGCCAATGGCGTGGGGCATGCGTACGACCGGCACGGGCGACTTGTCGCTGACTGCGTCGGCAACGAAGCGCGAAGGCACCCAAACCTCGTTCAGCAGGGCGAAGCTTCCGAGCCACTCGTCCGGTAGCTCTGGTAGCTCCCAATGCCAGAAGCCGATGTTGTAGTGGTTGTCGAAGAAGGGCTGGCCGAGGTGGGCGTGTACGACCGGAACCTGATCCGCATTCACGTGGATCAGGTTGATCGGATGCGGATTGTCCTCGGTGATGCGATGTGCCCAGCGGTCGTCGTCCGCACGGCTAGAGCACCCCGCAGAAAAATCCACCATGCTGAAGGGGATCTCGGCAGCCTCGGCGGCATCCGCGCACAGGCGTGCGGACTCGCCGACCCCGAGTTCCGAGCGCACGTAGCCGACGATATTGAAACCGCTTTGCATTGATTTGCCCTGGTGCCGGACCACATAACAGTCGTTGCCACGAGCGAAGTCCAGGATTGCTTCGTCACCGAGTTCGACCCGTGACATGCGAAGTGAGAGCTCTCTGGGATCCTCGCCGAGTCCGATTTCCCTGGGTACGAAGGCGCGGCTGACCTCGAGGCCGAGCACGGTCTCCCGGGAGACGGGTTGGTTGACCTCGACCTCGATTTCGAAGGGTCCTTCGCTCTGCAGCGTGTGGTCCGTCAGGGTCTTTCCGTCCAGGCTCACGCGCAGAGTGAGTTTTGGGCTGCCGTGGGCCAGACGGTAATTCTCCGCACGGTGCTCCCCCGCGATCCGCAGCGTGTCGCCCGATGATTCGGTCAATCGCACGAGCGCCTTGGCGCCCATCCACGCGGCGTCGTGCGCCAAGTCATAGGCATCCATGCTGAAGAAGCCCGCATGGTCTACGCCGAATCCCAACGCCACCTGAGGGCGGATGGTGGTCACGGGCTGCCCGGCAGGGGCGCGGAGCCAGCGGCGCAGCCGGGTCTTCATCCCCGGAGAAAGGCGCCTCGCGAGCGGCCGCAGGCGTTGGAGCATAGCGTTCAGCTTCTGCTTCAATCGATTGCGCAATCCGGGTGCGGAGTCCGCCTGTAGTGAACGCCGCACGGGTTCGATGTAGGCCTCGGGGAGCCCGTGCTCGACTGCGGCGCTGTTGACGAACCAGTGGGCGAAGTCCCGCCGCGTGGAACCTTGGTGATCCGGGTAGTGATGCTGCAGATCGAGACGCGAACTCCAGATATGACGCATCAGACGGGTGACCAGCGGCCCGCCACGCCAGGCGGCACCGATGCTCTCGTTGAAATAGGCCGCGCCGAGTTCGAAGGGGTCGTCTCCACCGGCCTCATGGACGGCGATGTCTTCACGGTAGAGCGCCCGGATCAGGTCGACGATTTCGACACCGTCGGCGAAACGCGCCCATGCATAGGGCCATTCTCGGCACTTCTCGAATCCGTTGTCGATGACCCTCCGGCAGTAGTCGAGTACGAGCTCCCGGCCCTCGCCGAGGCTGCGCAGCGTGAAGCGATTCTGGTGCTTCGAGAAGGGCTCGGGCTTGAGCGGGTCGAGCCCGCTGAAGTGGAAGAATACGAGAGGCTGGCCGTTGACCTCGAATCGATCGCCCCGTTTTTCCAGTCGGCGGTTTTCGAGGTTCCAGTAGGCGACGTTGTAGCCCTCGTGGCGAAGGATCGTTACGTCCGGGTACATGCCCGGCACCAGGTCGATCCACTTCTGGTCCACGAAGAGCCCGGATTCGAAATCGACGACGCAGTCGGACTCCATCTTGGATTGCCACCAGGCGAGGAAGTCCGCGAGGTCCGGGTGGCGGCTGAGGGCGATGAAGCCCAGGTTGTAGGCGCCGGCGCGCAAGATGTCGATCTCGTTGGGTTTCAGGTCCTCCGACAACTTGCGGGTCAAGTGTGGCGTGAGGCACATCAGACTGCCCGCGTCGAGCGACCGTTCGACCTCTTCGAGTCGCTGGTACAGAAGGATGTCCGGGTCGAGGTAGATCACGCGATCGTAATCGCCCCGGTCGAAGAGCCAGGCCAGCCACCACGGCTTGACGGCCGTGTTCAGCTCGAGGATCGAATACTGGAAGAGCATTCGACGCCCTCCCGGAAGCGGCAATTCTTCGACCTCGAGAACCTCGAAGTCCTCGCTCTGGGGATTGAAGTGTCCGCGGATCTCATCCGTGATGAGGACGTGCCGATCCCATTCGGGATGGATCTCGCGCAGCGAACCCATCAGGGTGCGCGCGAAGGGCAGGTAGTTGTTGGACACGATCGTACAGACCGCGGTACGCGCGGACCGACGAGAACCCGGCGGCTCGCTCATCGGGAAAACGGTAGCAGGATCGGTGTGGATCCCTACCCTCGAAATCCGCCGCCGCCCACCGCGGTCAGCGTGGAGGCAAATCCGCAGGCGAGCTGGGCGACATCGGTTGCCGCCGCGCTTTGGCCTGAACGAGTATGCGCTTGCGCCGCGCGTCTGGGAGCGCCCGCCAGGCGTCTCGATAGGCCGTGCCCAGCGGTCGATCTCGTAGCAATACGAAGCCCAGTCTCAGAATTTCCCACGTGACGAGCCAGGGCAGATTGCGCACGAATCCCGTCGCTGTCTCGTTCTTGGCGATCTGTAGGTAGTGATTCTTGAACGAGTGTCGTCGCGTTGCAATCGGAATTCTGGAGCGTCGATTGCGCTGCCAGCCGCGCTGGTGAAGGCTGACGGCTTGCGGTTCGTAGTGGATCTTCCAGCCGAAGAGCCGAGCCCGCCAGCACAGGTCGGTATCTTCGTGATAGGCGAAAAAACTCTCGTCGAAGAGTTCCCCGTCAATCACCAGGTCTTCGATTGC
>CBFDDD010000205.1:0-2914 GCA_965603475.1 uncultured Myxococcales bacterium | reverse complement strand
GTGGGCGGTTCGTGTCTGGATTCACCGGCGAGCAGTTTGCGCTGCCCGAAGCCCTCGAAATGCTCGCCCGTGTCCGGAAGACGCCGCGAAGCGGCGAGCGGATTCGAGTCTGTGGTAGCGACCCGCTCAACATGGTCGGGATTCTGACTCCGGGTAGTCGAGTTCCGGCGGTGCGAACTCAAGAGATCGTCTATGTCGACGGATTGCCGAACTGTTAGTTTCGGACCTGCTAGTCATTGGAGGGATCCGTGATCAAACTCTATTTTGCTCCCCGCACGCGCGCTGTGCGTGTGGTCTGGCTGCTGGAGGAGCTTGGGCTGCCCTATGAGCTCGAGCGTGCGGAGTTCGTTCCTCCGGCGGTCGATTTCTTCTCGCAAAGCACACCTCTGGGCAAATTTCCGACCCTCGTCGACGGTGATCTCGTGATGTGCGAATCCGGCGCAATCATCGAGTACATCCTGGAGCGATACGGCGACGGTCGGCTCGCGCCCCCGATCGATTCACCCGCCCGCCCGCTCTATCTGCAATGGCTTCATTTTGCGGAAAGCACGGCGTTCCCGCCGCTTGGCATCATCGTATGGCTGACTCGCTACCGCGGAGAAGCCGAATCCCAGAAGACACTGCTCGAAGACGCAAGGAAACGTGCCGCGTCGGGCTTCGAATTTCTGGAACGCAATCTTCGAAGCGGCGAATACGTGGTAGGCGCGGCATTCACAGCGGCCGACATCATGCTTGGCTTCACGCTGGTGGCGGGTCAGGCCCTGGGGGTTTTGGATGATCGTTTTCCCAAGACCAACGCCTACCTCGCGCGTCTCGTGGAGAGACCCGCATTTCAGAAGGCTGCAGCGCTCGAGTAGTGCCTGCCCGAAGGAGGCGGGGCCCGATCTCCCTTCAAAGTGCTGCGGCGAACGGGCGAGGGATGGCTAGCATTCAGATCCCACAACCTCAGGAGCGCCAATGCCGGGACCCCTCGAAGGAATCAAGGTCGTCGACTTGTCTGCCGTGGTGTCAGGACCGCTGTGCACGATGATGATGGCGGACCAGGGTGCCGAGGTCATCAAGATCGAAGCCCACGGTGTGGGAGACGTCTTGCGGCTGCCGAATTTTGCGCGCGGCGGTCTGTCTGCATTCTTCGCCAACAACAATCGAGGCAAGCGTTCGATTGTGCTCGATCTCTCGATGCCCGAAGGACGAGAGATCGTCCACAAGCTGGTTCGAGACGCGGACGTCTTCGTCCAGAACTGGCGACCCGGTGCGGTCGATCGAGCAGGATTGGGTGAGACCGATTTGCGCGCCATCAACCCCGACTTGATCTACTGCTCGATCTCGGGTTATGGACCGAGCGGTCCCTACGCACAGCGGCGAGTCTATGACCCGATCATCCAAGGACTGTCGGGACACACGGGTGTGCAGATGAATCCCGAGGTCCCGATTCGAGATCTCGTGCGCAATATCGTCTCTGACAAGTCGAGCTCATACACCGCTGCACAGGCGATCACGGCCGCGCTCTTCGCACGAGAGCGCGGTGCCGGCGGCCAGCACATCGTCGTCCCGATGCTGGATGCCTCTCTCGCCTTCTTCTGGCCCGATGGCATGATTGGACACACTTTTCAGGGCGACGACACTCCGCCGGGTAGAGCGCTATACGACATCTACCGGTTGTGGGAGACCGCAGACGGCCACCTGATGTACTTCGCCGCGACGGACAGTGAATTCCACGGCCTCTTTAGAGCCGTTGAGCATCCCGAGTGGGTCGACGACCCGCGTTACGGGACGACGGAAGGGCGTGCGGTCCCCGAGAATTTCGCCGAGTTGGGTGAGTTGCTGATGAACGAAATCCGAACTCGGCCCACGAAGGAATTGATCGAACGCATGGCCGCCGAGGACGTTCCGGTGGGCCCGGTGCTGACACTCGACGAACTCGAATCGGATCCCCAGATCCAGCACAACGAGGCGATCCTCGAGTTCGAGCACCCAACCGCCGGCCGCTTCCGCCAGGCGCGTCCGGCTGCCCGCTTCGACAAGACGCCGCAGAATCCCCGTCGCCGGCTGCCACCGCTCCACGGCGAGCACACGCGAGAGGTCCTGCAAGAGCTCGGATACGCGGAAGAGGATCTCGAACGGATGCAGAAGGAAGGCCTGATTCCCGCGCCCGTCCCGACGGACTGACGAAGATTCAGATACGTGTCGCCACGCTAAGCTTTCTGTCTTCTTCTTAATGCAGTTTGTAAATGAATCTTGAAGTCGTGAGGAGATCGAAGATGAGTGACGAAGAGACGCCCCAGGGATTGGGAACGATGGCCGTGCACGCGGGGCAGGAGCCGGACCCGACGACGAATGCCCGCGCGGTTCCGATCTATGCCACGACCT
This sequence comes from uncultured Myxococcales bacterium, assembly GCA_965603475.1. Lineage (GTDB taxonomy): Bacteria > Myxococcota_A > UBA9160 > UBA9160 > UBA4427 > UBA4427. The sequence goes on along the minus strand of CBFDDD010000205.1, from coordinate 544 downwards.
CCTATGTCTTCAATGATACGGACCATGCGGCCAATCTATTCGCCCTGAGCGAGTTCGGCAATATCTACAGTCGGCTGATGAACCCGACCAACGATGTCCTCGAGCAGCGACTGGCCGCGATGGACGGTGGTGCCGCGGCGCTCAGCCTCGCATCCGGGCAGGCCGCGATTACGGCGGCGCTGCTGACGATCTGTCATTCCGGGCAGAATTTCATTTCCTCGACCAGCCTCTATGGCGGGACCTGGACGCTCTTTGCTCACACCTTCAAGAATCTGGGCGTCGAAGTCCGCTTTTTCGACCCGAACAAGCCCGAGCAGATCCATGAACTGGTGGACGAGAACACGCGCTGTGTCTACTTTGAGAGTATCGGCAACCCGAAGAATGACGTGCCGGATTTTCGAGCAATCAGTGATATCGCCCACGGGCACAAGCTGCCGACCCTTTGCGACAACACGGTCATGACGCCCCAGTTGCTCAGGCCGATCGAACACGGGATCGATATCGTCATCTACTCGACGACGAAATTCATCGGAGGCCACGGCGT
>CBFDDD010000204.1:0-2981 GCA_965603475.1 uncultured Myxococcales bacterium | reverse complement strand
ATGCGGCCCGATGCGCGCGAGCATCAGCTCCCGGAGTCGTGGCGGCGGCCAGTTCATGGTCGTGGTCAGGACAGCGCGCTGGACCGCGACGATCCATTCGAGTCGCCAGCTCCAACCGGGTGACGCAGGTCCGTAGCGCAGCCTTCGTACGCTGGCGCCGACGAAGGCGATGAATCCGATCCAGATGATCCTGACCAATTGGGGATCCTCCCGCGTGGCAAATGGCGCGTACGAGACTATTGGAGTTGGCGTGGCGCATCAATCGGGGGCAGACCCGGTCTCCCGAACGATTTCGACGAAGTTCTGATCCTCCGGTTCGGGGCTCGCTCGGAATCCTGACGCGTCGCTACTCTTTGAGCGGAGTTCGCAAGGAGAGACGCATGGATTTTGCAGATCCGTCCCGAATCGACCTCGGTCTCGAGAGCCGAGCGGTCACCTTCGAGAATCCGACGGGGGCCAGAGGTGCCGGCGGAAGCGCACATCGTGGTCGAAAGGGAGCGCCGAATCGGTTCTTTCGAAGCGGAGACCGAATCATCCTGGCGGACCTCGAAGGCCCAGGAACCCTGCGGCATTTCTGGCTGACGATTCCGCCAATGCAGCCGGACCGGATGCGGGCCGTTCGCCTTGAAGTCTTCTACGACGATCTCGTGGCGCCGAGTCTCTGTGTGCCCCTGCCCGATTTTTTCGGCGTGCCGTTAGGCCGGCCAGTTCCGCTCGTTACGGCGCTGACGGCGATCCAGGAAGGACGGGGCTTCAATTCCTATGTGCCAATGCCCTTCGAACGTCGCGTGCGGGTCGAGATCCAGAATGAAAGCGGCGCCGATTTTCCCCTCTACTATCAGATCGACTACACGCTCGAAACGGCTCGTGAAAGAGAAGCCAGCTTTTTGCACGTCTCTTATCGCCGAGAAAATCCCACGACGATGAAACAGGATTTCGTGATCGCGCAGGGGTTGAAAGGGCCCGGTCGTTTTCTCGGTTGTGTGACCGGCATTCGTGTCCTTCAGGACGATCTCTTTGCGTGGTACGGCGAAGGGGAGGTCAAGTTCTATCTCGACGGAGATCGGGATCTGCCCAGCATTTGTGGAACGGGACTCGAAGACTATGTTGGGACCGCATGGGCGATGGGCGCACATCAAACACCCTATCAGGGCGTGCCCTTCGAGATTCGCGATCCAGAGAATACCCGTCGAATGCCGGATATGACGGGGTTCTATCGTTGGCATCTCGCGGATCCGATTCTCTTTCGAGAAGACCTCCGAGTCACGATTCAACAGATCGGAGCAGTTTACGTCCCGAGCGGCCAGGAAGAAAAACAGGCGGTGATCGAGGCGTCGAATCCACTCGCGGGGCCGGGCTGGCAAGGGGGACGAGGAGACCGGATCGCGAATTGGGGGATTGCAGAACGGTCTGATGATTATTCCGCAGCGGCGTTTCTCTACTGTCGTGAGCCGCAAGCTGTACCAATTTATCCACTCGAAGATGCGGTCGCTGATATCGGCCGATTCTCCTATGAGAAACCGAGTGATACGGAGCGAGCGATGGCGGCGGTTGGCGCGCGGGTCGAGTCCGGCTTGTAGGCTGAGTCCGGAAGCATCGTCAACGATGGTGGGTAGGCGCGCGCTTTGGCGAGTTCGAAATATCGCCTAATAGAGTTTCCTGCAGCGTCTGGGAGAGGTTCGGAGTGTTGAGTAATCTATTCACGGAGGGCTATCGGCCGTTCTTCCTGTTGGCGGCACTCAATGCCTGGGCCACGATGTTCGTCTGGCTCTATTTGCTTTCCGGCCGCGCCGTTCCCGCCCTGGGCTGGCCCCCGCAAACTCTCCATGCACACGAGATGATCTACGGGACAGTCGCTGCTGTGATCGCAGGCTTCTTGCTCACGGCGGTGCCGAATTGGACGTCGACTGCTCGCGTGTCTGGGGCTCCGCTCGTCGGGTTGGTCATGCTCTATCTGGCCGGCCGAGTCGCGCTGGTGCTTTCGGGGTCACTCGAGCCTCTATGGGTCGCCGGGATCGATGTGGCATTTCTGCCTGGGCTCGCGATTTTCGTGGGACGGCCCATTCTGAAAACGCGCAACTGGCGAAACCTTCCAGTGCTGGGAGTGCTTCTCGGGTTGGCGCTTGCGAACGCGGCAATGCATGGCGGCCTGCTGCAGTCGGACTACATCATGCTTCGGGCGGGGATGTATTCCTCTGTGTATCTGGTGGTGGTGCTGATGATGATCATCGCCGGGCGCGTCGTCCCCGCTTTTACGCGCAACGCTCTGCGTCGGAGCGGAGTGCAAGCCGAGGTCTCGAATCGGACGATCGTGGGGCCCCTGTCGATCGCGATGGCGTGTTCAGCGCTGATCCTGGACTTGATACTGCCCGGGAAGTCGATCTCCGCGGTATTCGCGCTTGCCGCGGCACCCCTGTTGTTGATCAGGCAGAGCGGATGGCAATTTTGCAAGACCCTGGGCCATCCAATGCTGTGGGTTCTCCACGTGGGTCACGCGTGGTTGGCCGTGGGTTTCGGCTGTCTGGGTATTTCGAACGCGTTTGATATCGGAATCGGCGCGGCGGCATTGCATGCGTTTACGGCCGGTGCAATGGGTACGCTCATGCTCGCGATGATGCCTCGTGTTTCGCTCGGCCATCAGGGACGCCCGATCGAAGCAACCGGCGCGACCGTCATCATGTTCGTGTTGGTGATCGTGGGTGCGGTCGTTCGAATAGCAGGAGCCTCAGGGCCCGTTGAATTGTATCGCCCGAGCGTGTTGTTGGGGGGAGGGCTGTGGGCGAGTGCCTGGCTCGTGTTCAGTCTGGTCTATTCACGGATTCTGTTCGAGCGAACGCGATGAGCGATCGAATGTCAATCCGGCACCGATCGGAGTTCGGGGCGCGTCCCCGGCAAGTGCCCGAGATTCTGCAAGACGACCAGGGGCTGGTCCGGGTCCGTGTCCGTGAACGCGACGATTTCGTCGAGTCCGTCGCCATTCA
>CBFDDD010000203.1:0-3135 GCA_965603475.1 uncultured Myxococcales bacterium | reverse complement strand
ATCCCCTCGACGACGCCCATCGAGTCATCGACGAAATCGTCGTGATTCACGTCGATGAAGCGTGCGGGATCACACTGGTCTCGCGCGGCGAGCCCTCGCTCGAGTGAGGTGGCGTAGAAGTCCATCACGATCGGGCCCAACTCCTCCTTGGAAATATCGACCTGGCCTTCGAACAGGATGTGGGTCATCGAACAGATCGATGGAATACAGGCCAATGGATTGCGATGGGTCCAGATGATCGAGACGTCTGGGAACGTGTCGATGAGGGAATCGATCGCCCACATATGCGCGGGCGCCTTCAACAACCAGCGCTCACCCGGCCGCTGCCAGTCCAGCATTTGCAAGAGCATGCGGTAGTACGCGTACATTTCATGAAGATCCTGTCGCCGATACCAGGACCGATAGGGCTCGAGCATGACTTCCGTGCCGATGTGTACGCCGGTGAGCGAGTACGCGTGGAGCAAGACGCACTCTTCCGGCGTATCCGCACTCGAGAAGTGCATCTTCGTAAACTCAGGGTTGGTCTCGCGACTTTTCTTGTAGTACGCCTCGATGGCGTCGCGGCGTGGATCCGGCGCGCCGGCCTCGAGACCCTCCATCGGATCCGGAAACTGGGTTTCCCAGAGCAGCAGCGCACGCGCCGCAGGGTCGCTTCCCAATAAATTGAAGAGCGCCGAAGTGCCAGAGCGTGGGAGGCCCGTGAGCACCATGGGGCGAGTGATGGGACGTTCGGCGATTTCAGGAGCCTTGCGAAGTGCTTCCGCGACGCGAAGGCGTGTTGCCAGAAGTCCGACGACACGGCGATGGGATTTTTTTCTGCCTTTGAGCGTCCTGTAGTGTGTGTCGTAGGTCTCGAGCAGGACGTCGAGCGCTTCGCGAAAATCGCCTGGCCCAAGATCGACCAGACCCGTGCTTTCCCGGGCTTCGGCAATGACTCCATCTGAATCGAAAGGAATCTGATCAGGGTCGTCACGCAATGGGAGGCTCCAGTCGATCTATTGCGCAGGAATTTCTAGCGCTGTCTCGGGATCGTAGGTCGATTGCGTATAGCCCCGCAATCGAGGCGAAAACGGTGTCGACGCTCTATGAGCCCAGTGGTGATGAGGCAGGTCCTGTTTGAGGTCAGTCTTCAAAGCCCATTCACGTCGCCAAGAATCACGCAACAGTTGCTTCGCACGCCCCCATTCGGCGATGCTCCCCCGATGCCGAGCACAAGACCTTCTACCTTTCTCGCCTCCGTTCTCGCGTCATGTACGGCGACACTGCTGATATTCGCGGCGCCGGCCCAGCCCCAGGAAGCCGTCGCTCCCGCGGAAGCCAAAGAGGCGGAAACACCCTCGCCGATTCCGATCGGCTCCGTCGCGATCGAAGCCGCGACCCTCGACAGCTTCCTGAGGAGCGTCGAGAGCGAACTGGTTCTTGTCGCCGAGCTGGAGAAGATGATCGAAGAGCTACCCGAGGCCGATGCCGAAGTCCTCGCGTTCACACGACACACCGAGAGTCAACTCGAAGGCGGCTACGATCGTGGCGATCTCGACAGCTTCGACGCGAAATGGCGCAGCTTCGCCAAGAAATTCGATAGCTGGGCGCAAGTCCTGAAAATCCGACTCACCAGTCTCGACGAGCACCGCTCGCAGCTCATCCGTCGATCAGGGATTTGGGAGGTGACAGCCACAAGGGCCCGCGAAGTGAGTGCGCCGGCCGAGCTGCGAAAACAGATCTCCCGTGTGCAGAGTTCCCTCAAGACCGCGGCCGTGGCCCTTCGCAAGAGCCGTGACCAGGCCCTCGGGCTTCAGAAGCGGGTGATTGCATTGCGAGAGCGCGTCAACGCTGGTCTGGATGCGCTTGTCGGCGCCCGTAGTGAAGTGCTCAGTCATATCACCCGTCGCAATGATCCGCCGTTGTGGGCGATCGCACAGAGTGACCTGAATCTCGCTCAGCAGGACTTCGTCGCAGCCTTCGAAGATAGTCGCGAGAGCATTACCGGCTATGCCCAGCGCGAATCAAAGCTTTTCTGGATTCACGCATTCTTGGTCGCGTTGATTGTCTGGGCCAGCTGGATGGCGCGCATTTGGATGGGACGCCCCCCGCTGCAGGGGACGCGTCCGGTACCCGAGGCCCTCACGCACCCGACGGCTGCCGGACTGGTCCTCGGCTTGAGCGCCTCGATGTGGATCTACAGTGAGGCGCCGCCCAGGCTTTCATGGGTCTTGAGCCTGCTGGCCCTTCCCTTCTTGTTCTACGTCCTCCGGTCGCTTCTGCCCGCGTCGGTCGGCCGTCCGGTGATCGGCTTTGTCGTACTCGTACTGCTCGACTTCGCGCGGCGGATCCTGATGGACTTCGAGATCCTCTCACGATCCCTGCTCGCGCTGGAAGCGGCGACGGCCCTGGTGGGATTGATCCTACTTCGACGGCCAAGACATCTCGCGAACGTACCACGCCCCGAGAGTCTCCTCTGGATCCGCATTCTCGGTGGGTGGCTTCATCTCGTGCTCCTGGGTGCCGCAATCTCGTTCGTTGGCGCCGTCTTCGGGTGGACGAGCCTGGCCGACCTGCTGCTCACCGACCTGGTGATCGGGACCTTCATCGCCGCGGTCCTGTTCACCGCGGTCCTGGTGATCGAGGCGATCGCGGAAGCCTCGACCTATTCGGGCAAGCTCGACAGGATCCGCATCCTGCGAAACCACCGATCTACGTTTCTGCGCATTCTGATCCGAGTCGTCCGACTGATCGCCTTCGCAAGCTGGATCACCTGGGTGCTGAACAACCTCTCGCTCAAGGACGCTACCCGCGACCTCGTCATCACCATTCTCGCTGCCCCGATCGGCTACGGCAGCCTTCAAATCACGCTCGGCGGGCTCGCGGCCTTCGGGATCACACTCTGGATTTCCTGGCTGCTGGCCCAACTCATCTCTGTGTTTCTCGAGGATGAGATATTCACGCGCGTCTCGCTTCCCCGTGGCGTCCCCTTCGCATTGTCGAGGATGAGCCATTACTCGGTCCTGGTGCTCGGTTTCATCGCCGCGATTGCGGCGCTGGGATTCGAGATCGGCAATCTCGCCCTGCTGGTGAGCGCCCTCGGTGTCGGCATCGGCTTCGGCATGCAGAATATGGTCAACAACTTCATCTCGGGCT
>CBFDDD010000202.1:0-3166 GCA_965603475.1 uncultured Myxococcales bacterium | reverse complement strand
TTTCGATTCGAACTTCGACTCCGAAGGCCTCGCGAAGGGCCGCACCGACGGGCGCATTGTGCCAATGGGGCAGATTGGGTGGGTTCAACAAGATCCCGCGTGCCGCATCCGCCGGGCCGGGTACCGAGGCCCCCACACCGGCCAGCCCTTCTCCGGTCTTCGCCTCCCAGTCCCCGAGAAGGTTCCGCGCGTCGTCGATCAGGCAGTCGAGATCCGCTCGCCAGTCACCTGAATTCTCCATCGGCCGACGAATGTGAACCAGCGGCTTGCCAGTGTGATCTCCGACCACCACCACGCGCTTCGTTCCGCCGATATCGATTCCCAGATACACCATTTGGATTGCCGACCTCGGCCCTCGTCAAGAAAAGCCCTTCGGGGGCGAAGGCTATCACAAACACACTGAAGAAATTTCTCGCCCGGACCGATGAGATTGACATGCACGGTCGGGCCTCTGCAGCGAAGGTTGCCGGTTCGGATCCTGGCCGAAGGAGATCATCATGACGAGACACTCGAATTCCATTCCATTTCGCGGACTCTTCGCCACTCTCGTCATCGCGCTCGTCGCGAGTGTGTTCGGATGTGCGGACGGCGAGATTAGACTCGGCGACCCCTTCGATCGTCAGCTCACGCTGGACCAGGCACACCACAAATACACCGTCTTCATCCGCTGGGCCGACTTCGAGAAGGCCCGCTCCTTCGTTGCGGCCGATGATCGCGATGCCTTCATGGACCAGATGAATAGCCTCGAGGACGCCCACTTTACTTCTTATGAGGCGGAACCATTCGATATCGACGATCAGAAGCAGAGCGCGACGGCCATCGTCACATACACGGTCTTCACGCCCTCCACGCCCTACGAAATTGAAATCATTGAGACCCAGGAATGGACGCGCAACGGAGTGGGCAACAACTGGTCCGTCTACTCGAGTTTCGAAGGCCTTCGACAGCTGGCGTCGAACTAGCACGCTCGGAAGATCCAACTCCATGCCGAACGCGACTCGTATTCTTCTCGTCGATGACGTCCCGATGTTTCGGGATCTGGGTTCGATATTCCTCTCCCGAAGCGGTCCGGTCGATCTGGCGGACTCTGCCTCATCCGCCTTTCAGAGCGCAGACGAGCGGAGACCGAGCATCGTCATTGCAGACATGCATCTGCCCGACATGGATGGTGCCGAGATCTGCCGCCGCTTCAAGACCCATCCAACCTGGGGTGATCCTCGAATCATTCTGCTCGCGCGTCCCGATTCGCCGGAGGATCATGCGGCCGCTGTGCGTGCGGGCGCGGACGAGGTGCTCTTCAAGCCTCTCGAACGAGATGTGCTCATCGCGAGCGTTCGGCGACTCACCGATCACTCGATGCCCCGAGGTCTGCCGCGTGCGTCGATCGAACAACCCGTCGAGATCACGGCACGCGGAACGCGCATCGCGGGCATCGCCCGAAATGTAAGTCGCGGCGGCATTTTCGTGGACGCCCCGCTTCACTTCAATCGAGCCGAAGAGGTGGGTTTGCACTTCAGCCTGGGAGGCACGGACCTCACCGTCTCTCCAACCGCCCAGGTCATCTGGTCGGATTCCTCGCAGAGCGGCCATGACCGGATTGGCATGCGATTTCTAGAAATCGACGCCCAGACGATCAGCAAGTTGGATCACTACGTGAACGACCATTTTCCGCGTAACCACAACAACGCACCTGCATAAACAAGTCACCGGCATGATTGGAGACATGAGCAAATGATCCGCGCCATCCCTTCGACCCTCGGACTGGCCATCGCGCTCTGCGTGATCGGCCTTCCAGTCCTCATGTCCACGACTGCCCAGGCTCAGGCGGGCGCGGAGCCCACTCTGGAAGAACAGAAGACCGACTGGCAGGGCCGCTACCGATCGCTCCTGCAAAACGAGGCGCGTCTCCATCAGAACGCACAGATGGCCCGTGAAAACTACGCGCGAGCACAACGGCGAAACTACCCCCGCGGTGGCGCGCGCGAGCAATTCCTCCTCGATGCGGACGACGCAGAGAAGGAACTCGTTACGGTCAAGGAGGAACTTGCCCAGCTTCGCGTTGCTGCCCGACATGAGGCCATACCGAAGAATTGGCTCTATGAAGTCGAGGAGGAGCCGATCACGTCCGGTCCACCCGCCAGTGCATCACAGAACGCGGCTGGCGATGACGACGATCAGGCCGATCGCGAAGGGCGCAATCCACTCTACTTCGACGATGACGACAAAGACAGCCCGTAGCGGGTCTCGATGTCGCTGCTCTCGATCGGGTCGGGGGCAAGGCAGGCTACGTCCCGAGAGGGCGAAAGCCCGCCCGGGACGTGCCCATCGATCTATCTATAGATCGAAGTCGCTCTCAGATCTGCTTTTCAGCGGTCGCTGATTCAGCTCGTCCTTGATCACGGTCACGATTCGGCCGCCCGTTTTGACAACGGTCCAGTGCCGAGTGGCCATGCTACGACGTGGCTTGACACGAATGCTTTCGATCGTGGTCAGTTCGGGACCGGCCGAAGCCTGTTCCCCCACTGGCACCTGAATCGAAGTACTCCTGCCACCACCACGTCCGTTGCCGCCGCCGGATACGGGAATCGAAAATACGAGTCCCGGATCTTGCGACTGCATCCCACCCACGATTGCACCCATTGGTGCCGTCATGGCCATCTTGCGTAGCTCCGAACGCCTTACGTGGATACGTTCCGCGTAAGGTTCTTTGGTACCGGAATTGACTTCGGTAAAGCGCTCATAACGAGTCAGCTTTCCCATCGGTCGTTTCCGCGCTTCCGCTCGATGCTTCGCCGGGATTCGCTTTGAATCATCCGTGAATGCGTAGGTGCCATCTTCGGTTACCCACGAAAACACGTTGCCGGCAAAGGCGGGTCCGGCCAGTCCTGCGACCAGAAATGCTCCCAAAAAGAACTTTCCAATTCGCAACCCAGTCTTGACCTTCAGCATGAGCAATGCCTCCATGTTTGATCGTGGGAATGGGCGCTTGGAAATGGCGGATTTTTGACTGCGGTAGAGCGCAATTGCCGCTGCGTTGCCGGTTCCGGATTGACAAATCCCCGTGGGCCCATACTATCCGCCTCCCAGATTTGTTGCGGGGTAGAGCAGCCAGGTAGCTCGTCGGGCTCATAACCCGGAGGTCGGGGGTTCGAATCCCTCCCCCGCT
>CBFDDD010000201.1:0-3523 GCA_965603475.1 uncultured Myxococcales bacterium | reverse complement strand
AAACGATCATCCCGACGGCGATTCCGATCCAGAGAGGAGCGCGGTTTGATGCGGCCATTTGACTCCGTCCATGTGTTCTCCGCACCATTGCGGAAGGAAGAGCCTACAGTTGCGGGGGGGCCTGCAGCAAAGCGCGAACTTCCCGCACTATGCTGGCAACGCCTATTATTCTGGCAATTGTTCGGTCAATTGTTCGGTCGGCTGTTCTGTCCGCATTTCGGGGATGGATGTTGAAGGAGGGTTCGGTTCTTTGGGTCATCACGACGGCATCAAGATTCTTGGCTGGGCCGGCAGCGCGCGAAAGGACTCCTTCAACAAGAAGCTCGTGCAGATCGCGCTGCGCGGCGCCAATCGTGCCGGCGCCGATGTCCGCTACGTCGACCTGCGCGACTTCCCACTCCCGATCTACGACGGCGACCACGAATCGTCCGATGGCTTGCCCGAAAACGTCACGAAGCTGCGTGCCCATTTCGAAGCGAGCCACGGCTTCTTGTTGGCCTCGCCGGAATACAATGGTTTCCTCTCGCCCATCCTGAAGAATACGCTCGATTGGCTGACCCGTTCTGCCCAGGCACAGCCCGATCTATCGGCGTTCCAGGGCAAGGTCTGCGCAGTCATGGCCGCGTCACCCGGGCCCCTCGGAGGCCTTCGTGGTCTGCGAAGCGTTCGGGAGCTCTTGACGAATCTCGGGGTCACGATTCTGCCCAACCAGGTTACGATTCGCGCCGCGTTCAAAGCATTCGATTCAGCGGGCGAGCTACTCGAAGACGCGCAGACCCAGCGCGTCGAAGACCTGGGTGAGGAGTTGGCGAGGGCCACGACTCGATTGCTTGGAGTGAGCTGAAAGACGCCTGCCGCTCGATTGATTTCTGCGGTGCGCATCGATGTGTTCAATGATAGGCGGGTTCCGATGAGGGGCGCGCCGAGGAGATCAGCATGGTTGCCGCTTCGCTCGACCCCGAACTCTTCCTGCCCGATCCAGCTCGGCGCGAAGTGAAGTACACGATCCTCTCCGTCGACGATCACGTCGTCGAGCCGCCGCATCTCTTCGAGCGTTATCTGCCCGCCGCACTCAGGGACGACGGGCCTCAGCTCATCGAGACACCCGAGGGCCACGAAGTCTGGCAATTCGAAGGGGCGACCTACACGCAGGTGGGCATGAATGCGGTCGCCGGTCGTCGCCCGGAGTCGGTGAAGCTCGAACCCTTCCGCTTCGATCAGATGCGCCCGGGTTGCTACGACGTCGATGCCCGCGTTGCGGACATGGACCTCGGCGGTATCTGGGCCCAGATGAACTTCCCCTCCCAGATCACGGGATTTTGTGGGCGGGTCTTCGCTGCCGCTCGGAACAGGGAAGTCGGACTCGCTTGCGTGAGGGCATGGAACGATTGGCTATTCGAAGAGTGGTACACGCCGCATTCCACCCGGATCATCCCCTGCGGCATTACCTATCTCGCCGACTCCGAACTCGCTGTCGCTGAAATTCGCAGGAATGCCGATCGAGGCTTTGTCTCCGTCACGTTCCCCGAGCGCCCGCATGCCGTCAATCTCCCCAGCCTCTGGGATCGGGAACACTGGGATCCGATCATCGCGGCCTGTGTCGAGACGGACACCGTTATTTCGCTTCACGTTGGCAGCTCGGGAATGTATCCCTTTCCAGAGAACTCTCCGTTTCTTCAAATCGGCGCCACACTCTTCGGACAGCTTTCGCTGGCCGCGTGTGCCGAATGGCTCTGGTCGGGCTACGGGCTGAAACATCCGACCCTGAAGATCGCGATGTCCGAAGGCGGAATAGGCTGGGTCGCGATGCTGCTCGACCGGCTCGACAACATCATCGACCGATCACGCTACGGGCTCGGCTGGGAAATGCGTCCGGCCGACGTGCTGAAACGAAATTTTTGGTTCTGCACCCTCGATGATCCCGCGACCATCGACACCCGCCATAGGATCGGTGTGGAGAATGTTCTCTTCGAAACGGACTACCCCCACGGCGACAGCACCTGGCCCGACAGTCAGAGCGTCATCGAGTCGGCCTGGGGACACATTCCCGCAAAGGAGATCCGCATGATGTGCAGTGAGAATGCGGCGAAGCTCTACCGCCATCCGTTGCCGGAAGTCGTCTTGCCCCGGGACTGATCTACGCGATGCGAAGGACGACTACATTCGTGCATCGGCCCCCAGTATGTCCGCTCTCGGCGCAAGAGCCCGGCGACGCTGATCGAGGAGACCACGCTTGACTATGTTGGCTATGACATGACGCCCGGTGAACGAGAGACTCACGGCTGGTGGCCCTACGTGCTCCCGTACGTCGCGTTCCTGTTGATGTCCGAGGTCGGGGCCCGACTGCCGGATGTCGCGGATCCCTTCGTACTCCTCGTGAAGCCAGGCATCGTATTGGCTCTCATCGTCTGGTTCTGGCGGCACGGGTCCTATCCCGAATGTCGGGGCGAGGGTGCTCGCATCGGCGTTCTGGGCGGTTTGCAGGACATTCTCGTGGGACTCGCGCTGACTGTCGTCTGGGTCGCGCCCTTCATCCTGTTTCCCGGAATGCGCCCAGAGCCGGGCGGCGAGTTCGATCCCGCCATGGCCGGCGAGAAACTGATCGGCGTGATTCTGTTCGTCCGACTCTTCGGCTACGCGCTGGTGACCCCCATCTTCGAGGAACTCTTCATTCGCAGCTTCGTCATGCGCGTCGCCGACGTCTGGGACACCGACGACGACTTTCGTGACCGGCCGATCGCCCAGTACACGCGGCGAAGCATGATCGTCGTGGTCGCTGTTTTCACGCTCGGCCACGTTCCCTGGGAGTGGTGGGTCTGTGTGCCCTGGATCGTGCTATCGAATCTCTGGTTCTACCATCGCAAGCGAATCGCCGCGCTGATACTCGTGCATGCCGTCACGAACGCCGCACTCCTGGGGCTTGCGATCTGGGGCGGAGATCTATTCCAGAACGCCGACGGGTCGCCGTTCTCGTTCTGGTTTTTCGTCTGATTCGTCGTTCGAGTCGGAACACGTCTCAGGCGGCACCGCGATGGCCTCGACGGATGCGTTGAGCGAGGTCCGTCAGATCGACGATCGCGTCCTGTAGCACCTCGGTCTTCGCGTCCTCGGCAGACATCGCCACGTTCTTTGCGCTGAGCGCCATACCCGGATAACCCAGTCGTTCCGAATCATTCGCGAGCGTGCGCGAGAGCGCCGCGACGTCGGACCAGCTCGCGGCGAGTTCGGCGTCCTGGATCGCGTCGATTCGCTCGGCGAGGGCGATCACGAATCGATCGAGATCTTCGGCCAGTTCGGCAACGTCTTCCTGGGTCGATCGAATAGGTGGCTTGCGTTCGAACATCGTGCGGGCGTCATCGGCTCGTGTCGGGCGAAACTAGAGCCGCGCAGGGCGGTCAGAGCGGATTGACTTCCGAGACGAAATTCACCGGAAACGCATTTGCAGCAACGGAGGCAGGGCGGAATTTTCCATTTTGATGGCGATTTCGCGGCTTTTGGAGCAGGCTTGCCGGATGCTGTGTCC
>CBFDDD010000200.1:0-3585 GCA_965603475.1 uncultured Myxococcales bacterium | reverse complement strand
TCACGGAGGGTGCCCGCGCCGAATCGTTCCTTCAGGAAAGGCGGATCCGAGTGGGGCACGGACCATCCCCAGGTGCTGGAGATGCGCATCCGGGTGATCTGCCAGGTCGAGAGCCGGGGCTGGAGTTCCAGCTCGTAGATGCCGCCGGTGAGTGCGTATTCGACCGCCGTTTGGAAGTACGCAATGACCTCGGCCCGATCCCCGTTTTCACTCAGCACGATCGATACGTTTGCTGAATGATGTCGCGCCCCCTCTCCAACGAAGGCTGCGTAGAGTTTCCTGATCTCGTCGCGTCCGTCGTAGTCGAGGTCGCTCCCCGAGCCGGGCGGGAAGTTCATGAGCTCGAGCCGACCGTCGTCGGCAAATAGATCGATCAGCTCATCGAGATGACCGCCGTCCAGATAGTAAAGGTACTCATTGAATCGACTTCTGCAGGCTTCGATTGCCTCACAGCGTTCGACCCGCGCTCGAAGTTCTGCGAATTCGCTCGTCATCGAATCGGCCATCTGGATCGCTTCCTTTCACGGCATTATCAGGGGGCGTGCCAGAAGGTAGTGGAAGGGACGATCAGAACCAGCGGGGCGAGCGCGTGGCCTCGCGGGGGCGCTAGTGCAGAAACACGCAGACTTCCGAAGATGGAACTGGATGCCGAACGAATCAGACGGGACGAGTTCGCGATGCCTGAGAACTCAAGGGGCCGAGCTAGTCGAACGCGCCTGGCTGAGCGACCGTTTCTATGTTCAATTGCCCCGCCAGGCCGGCCGTACGATGGACGGAAATTTCTTGCCATGCCTTTGACGAAGACATCTGGAGCAGATCCGCACGCTTGGGATACATCGCGATCGCCACTTCGTCCCAGAGATCTTCCACCTGGCCAAGCGCCAGGAATGTCACATCGCCCGCAAAAAATCCCTTGCCGCCGAACTCGGCCAGGAGCTTCGCGACCGCCTTCGAATAAATCTGATAGGCCTCATAGCCCGTCAAGTCGGTTTCGCGACCGTCTTCGTACTCGGCCTTTTCCTTGAACTTAAGGAGATTGATCATATAGATCGGCCCCTCGGGCCCTTCTTCCATCATTCCCTTGATGCGCTCGGGACTCGTCGGCATCACTTCATTGACAACTTCCATGCCATTACTCCTTAGTCACGTCTTCATGTCGATCAATGGGCGTCATTCGCTTGTCGCAAAGCGGGCCGGCTAATGCCGGTACTTCTCGCTGTTGCGAAGCATGTACGCGGGGCCATGCACCTCATTGATTGCGGCGTTCTCGCCGTAGAGACTCTCCTTCTGCGCGCTGAACACCCTGCGATTCGCAGCCAACGGCGCCAGCTCTTCCGCACGCGCTCGCGCAACATCCAGCAGGTTCTCCGCGCTGGCGATCTGTTGCACGATGCCCGCTTCGAGCGCGGTCGGACCGGTCCAGCGGCGCGCAAGCTGCACAGTTTCGAAGAATGTATTCGCCGGCAGCTTGTGGCGAAACAACGCGAGCTCGGGTCGCGGAATGATCATGCCGAGCTGCATTTCATTGGCGCAAACAAAACCGCGGTCTTCGCGCATGATGCGCAGGTCGTGACACATCGCAGTCATAAAGCCCGCACCAAAAGCGTGGCCGTTGATCGCGGCAATACTCGGTACAGGCAGAGTGATGATGCGACTCATGACAGTCATGAACTCGGCGCCGAATACGGCACGGTCACCGCCGGGATGATCGTCGTTCGACTTTTCGGCGCCTATCCAGCCGAGATCCAGCCCATTCGAAAAAAATTTCTGGTTTGCGGAAGTCGTGACGACCGCCGCAGGACCGTCAGAGGCTTCAATCTCATCGAGCACCTCGGAGAACGCCCGAACGAACGTAGTATTCCAGCGGTTCTCACCGTCGTTCATGATGAGCGTAAAAATGTTCCCGTCGCGATTCAGATCGATCAATTTCGTTCCCCAATCAGCCTTCTTTTGACACACGCTATGTCACCCTATTTTAACGAACAAGACTGGGGTCGTGTGCCATAACTCCACCGACCTCGATCTCGGGAGGGGTGATATCCTGGCTACTCCGCACGTCGCCGAAACGGTATGAATCCCTGCGAAAACGGATGTTTGGACTCGTGCACGTCAGTGCGTTTCACTACTCCGCGAGCGAGTCGGCGAACCCTGCGATCGCCTGGTTGACGTCGTCGGGATACTCCGCGAAGACGTAGTGCGTTCCGCCATCGATGATGTGAACGGATGCTTTGGAGATCCGCCCCTCCAGGAAGGTTGCGTATTTGGGGGGAGTCATGACGTCCTCGGTGCCCACGATGGCGAGCACCGGAATTTCGATTTCGCCAAGCCGCTCAATGACGTCAAAGCGGTCGCATGCGCGCAGGTCATTGAGAAAGGGGGCCGGACCGAGTGTGACCGACAGCGCTTGGAGCTCGTCTGCGAATTGCGGAGACACCTTGCGGTAGGAGTCGGCCATCATCTTCGGGAACGACTCTGGTTGATCGATCATCTTCTCTAGCGCATCCAGGGTGGCGGGGTGCACGCGGAGTCGCGCCCCCGAACCAACGAGGACAATCCCGACAATCTCGTCGCCATGGTCGAGCGCATACTGCAGTGCGATCGCACCGCCGAGCGAGTGCCCGACGAGCACGAGCGGCTCTGGTCCCGCGTCGCGCGCGAGCTCCGACCGCAGCCAACGCGTTGCTTCCTCGATGGTCCCACACGGAGTTCCATCGGGATGGCCAGGCAGTGTCGTGGCCAGCGAACCAGCAAAGTGCTCGGTCTGGTACTTCCAAACTCGTCCAGTTCCTCCGGACCCATGGATGAATACGATTTTCATGGGGACGACTCCTCAGATAGGACGATACCAACTGACCCATTTGATAGCGGATGGGGAGATGCTCGGCGGCACCCACGAAAGTCGACGCGAATCGATCGAACGGACCTTGGTACCGACTTCCTGACCTTTAGAGAGCGCAGCGCGTAGGAAGAACAGGCCGCGTTTTCGCCACCGTCGATATCAGCGGTTCTAGCAACGACACCCCGTCGGGCACGCTGGCCCCTGCCGGGGTCGCTTAGCGCCCTGAGCTGGACCGCGGGTGCTCACGGAGCCATCCTTCGCAGTCGATCCGTGCGCCTTCGGTCAGCCCTCGATGCTGGTCGCTTGGGTTTCCGGGCGGCGTATTCTGCACCACCGATACCAAGCATTCCGACAGCCGAGCCCCTGGCGGGGCTCCTTTGTCAATTTGATCTCGAACCGGGCACGGCCCGCTTCCGCCGACCGACGCCAGTTGCGACGAGCCAAAGCGCGAGTGTGAGCAGGACACGCAGCATGGGTCCTCCGCTGGGAACCGGAACCAGCTGGCACGCACCCGGGTCGGGCAGACAGGCATCCGCATCCGCCGGGTCGAACTGGTCGAATGTTCCGTCCAGATCAGCGTCCGCGAGCGCCGACTCGAGATAGTCCGGCATGCCGTCCCCGTCGCCATCCGCGAGCTCGCCCTCGGTGAAGTCGGTGTCCCCGTCGCCGTCCGTGTCCTGGGTGCAGGCCGCGATGAAGACCTCTGGCACACACACGTCGGCATTCGCCGGATCGCTCTGATCTGC
>CBFDDD010000199.1:0-3595 GCA_965603475.1 uncultured Myxococcales bacterium | reverse complement strand
GGCGAGAAGCAGCATGATCTCTCTGATCCTCATGACGGAGAGATGACTTTGCGTCCGCCGGATGAATAAAGAGAACACACAGAGATTGATGACTGCCGCATTGGCGGCGGAGTAGTTATTCGCGTAAACTCACGCGAATTTGCTTCGCGACGTTTATCAGTAGCCGGTTTCTAAGAGGTAGAAGGCATGAAGAGCTTTTTTATTTCGATAGTTGCGATCGTTGCGATAGTTGCGGCGAATCCAACGCTCGCCCTGGCCGACGAGCCGCGAGCCGGCAGCGTTCTGTCGCAGCAAGAGCAGGAAGCACTCACACCCAAAGACGTGTCGCAAATCTTGAGGGAAGGTAACCAGCGTTTCACCTCGGGAACGCTCACGAGTCGGGACCACTCGGCCCAGGTCCGGGCGGCTGCGGGCGGGCAGTTTCCCAAGGCGATCGCGTTGTCGTGCGTTGATTCCCGAGTCCCCGTTGAGGACGTATTCGATCTGGGAATCGGCGACATATTCGTCGCGCGCGTCGCAGGAAACTTCGAGAATACCGACATTCTTGGCAGCATGGAATTTGCCACCAAGATTTCAGGGGCAAAGGTCATCCTGGTTCTCGGTCACGAGGATTGCGGCGCTGTCAAGGCGGCGATCGACGGGGCGGAGCTGGGCAACATCACCGAGATGCTCCAGAACATCAGGCCGGCCGTCGAAGCACTATCGAGCTACGAGGGCGAAAAAACGAGTTCGAACGACGAGTTCGTGCATCTGGTGGCCGAGAAGAATGTCCGATTGAGCATGGACGACATTCGTCAGCGAAGCGCGATCCTGAGGGAGATGGAGGCGCAGGGTCAGATTCAGATCGTTGGCGCGCTCTATGACATGAACACCGGAGCGGTGGAGTTCCTTGACTGAAGCTCTCTGGGTTTCGCGCGTGAGTCGATTGTCGCGTCTTGCGATCCTGGTTTGCACCATCGTGTCCCCGTTCCTTCCCGGCGCCGGCTTCGCTGAAGACGAGCACGAGGGAACCTTCTGGACCGGCTATCTGGCTTCGTTGCGCCTCGACCCGAATTGGAGGGGCGTTGGTGCATGAATCCTGGAGAAAATCGGGCCATTGCCCCAATCTCGGCGATCCTTTCAGCCCGATCGGCCACCATCTCATCGTCGACAGTACCGGGCTATCCATCATCGGCGAAGGCGAATGGGCAGCAGCCAAGCATGGACGTCGCGGTAAGCGTGCCTGGAAGAAACTCCACCTCGGTGTCGGTCGATCAGGCGTGATCATCGCCGAGGTCTCGACTGACGGGAATGCTGACGATGCGAGGACGGCTCTGGGCCTCATCAACGAGATGGATAACATTGCAAGCTTCACGGCAGATACTCGCTCCGGCCTAATCGGCCGCAGCTCCCCTACGACACGCTCGCGATCTACGATGCCGCTGCAGCACGCGGTGCGGAAGTCATCGTTCCACCGAGAATATCAGCAACGAGATCGATGCGATCTGGCGCGCGTGATCGCACAGTCAGACGAGTGAGGAAGGTCGGGCGTCGCCAGTGGAAGAAGGAATCGGAGTACCACCAGCAGGCTCGCGTGGAGAACACCTTCTTCAGGTACAAGTCGATCATCGGTGACCGGCTGCGGGCTCGTCATCCCGAATCGCAGGAAGCTGAAGCGCTGATCGCATGCAACATCCTGAATCGGATGTTCGAACTTGACAAACCAAAGTCGTTCGCCGTGAAGTAGCCGATTGGTGCGGCAGAGCTCACTTTCGGGCCGCTATCGGATTCACGCACCAACGCCCCGGCTTAGGCTCGGCACACCAGGCTGACGAATATTGAGAACGCACCAGCAGGCTGCCCTTCCGATCAGTCGTCAGTGCGCTCGATTTCGCCCGGGCGCCACTCCTTCTCGATCCACGGCTCGAGTGGTCCGTAGAGCCGCAGAGCAACGAAGAAGCTCTTGCCCGGAATCGTCTCCAGCCAGTTGTTCTCGAAACCCTCCGGCGCCTCGGGGCCGAAGTAGATGTCGAACGAGCCATCCTCGTTCGCCTTGATCCCGTCCGTCTGACTCCCAACGCTGGGGAAGGGCTGACTGGTTTGGAGCTGGGATCGGGTTTGCGTGTCGTAGATCGTCAAGGCCCAGAAGTCCTTCGCCGGTGGGTTGGGCGGGAGATGCAGCTTGTAGGTCTTGCGGCCATCGAACGGCTTCTTGGCCGAATCGACGTAAGCCATCCCATAGTCCGACCCCTTGCCGGGAATCGTGACCGCCATCGCGGGCGTGACGGCCGTGTACGGATAGTGGAACATGACGCGAGCGTCGGAGTTCATCGTCTGCCCGTCCTTCCCATTGAAGAACACGTTCTTGTCGACCCAGCCCATGAGCCACGCGCTGTCTGAATCCGGATACACCTGGATCCCGTTCATGATGCTGTCGACTCTTGGATACCAGACGATGGTGCGGGCGGCGGCATTCGCGATGGCAACGGCATCGGTGAGGATCTTCTTCATCCGCTCATCGGGCGCGAAGGGCGTGCCTTTCTCGATCCCGATGGACGCGAGAAGTCCTCGCGTCTCCGGATCGAGCATCCCCAACGGCTCGTACTGAATGACTTCATCGAGATGCTCATAGAACGAGTAGTCGTTGGCGTGAATCGTGTTGAAGGCCTTTCCGGACCCGCTGATGAACTCCATCGCCGGCGGATTTGCCTTCTTGGCCAGGGGGTAGACCTTCATCGTGCTCGTGACATTCTCAGCGGCGGCTTCCAATCCGGCATCGATCGAGCCCCGCATGAACACCCAGACCCGGTAGGTCATCGACTGCACGACGTGGTAGCCATCCGGGATGTCGCCTTCGTAATCGGGCGGAAGCACCAGATAATTGCCACCCTTTCCTTTGTCCGGCCCCAGCGGCCCGACATCCTGCAGGTAGCGGAACCAGGCATCGTTGAAGGCCCCTAGCATGCCGGACGGGACCTCGAGCACGGTCGGGCCGTCGATCTTCAGATCGAGCACCGGAAGGACATAGAGCGTCGAAGTGTTCCCGGTGAGATAGGTCGGCTTCGAGTCCATCAGCTCGTCGAAGATCAGGACCTGGTTCGAGGTCTTCGCACCGATCGACTTCGGACCCTCCATGAGTGCCTGGACCGAAGCGCCGGGCATCCCCTTCAAGAAGGCATCCACACCTCGCATGGTGTCCAGATAGTCATAGACCTTCTCCGCGGTCTTTGGCAGCGGTGCCCCGTCGATGAACTTCAGCGTGCCGATCGAGGTCTTGACCTTGTTCGGCGTGTGGATGGATTCCGGGTCGATCTTGCCGATTTCGGAAGCCACGGCGTGGAGCGGGAGGAGTCCGCTCAGAATGAGCGCGGTCGCAACCTGAATCACGATCAACGTTCTCATGCACGAATCTCCTCTGTGAGAGCGGCGGTCTTCTTCGTGGGAATCCCGTCGAAGAAGCAGATTACTCGTTATTCCGGAAGTCATTTTTCTATTATTTTCCGGTATCGTTTTGTTGTGCCTATTGGCTGACGGGGCCTCATATGTGTTAGCTGCTACTTGACAATTTCAGGATCTTCCGGTTTCCAGGACTTGTCGAAGAACGACTCGAGGGGGC
>CBFDDD010000198.1:0-3670 GCA_965603475.1 uncultured Myxococcales bacterium | reverse complement strand
CGCATATCAATTCGTCGAGGGTCTCCATGGTTTCGTCGTAGCCGGTCCCGTGGTCGGGCCAATGGGTCTGGTAGAGGTCGATGTAATCCGTGCCCAACCGCTCGAGGCTGGCCTCGATCGCGCGTTTTATGTTATGTCGATCCATCGCCGTCATGCCGGCTCGCTGGGATGCCGTGACCCAGCCGTGACTCGGACCGCAGACCTTCGTCGCGAGGATGATCGCGTCGCGATCCTTCGTCTTGAGCCAACGACCCACGATTTCTTCCGACAGGCCGACCCACTTCGTGTCGGGCGGGACCGGGTAGTTTTCGGCCGTGTCTATGAAGTTGATGCCGATATCGAAGCACTGGTCGAGAATTCGAAGCGACATTTTCTCGTCGGCTTGGGATCCGAAGGTCATCGTTCCCATGCAGATGTCGGAAACATAGATGGGGCTCTTGCCAAGTCGTTTGTGCTTCAATGTATTTCTCCGGTAGGGGTGGGGAAGGGCAATGTGAAGAAAATTGGTCGATCGAGCTCTGGGCTAAGGGTGGTGGATCAGGGCCCGCCGTCAATCCCCTGCCCAGCACCCGAGACGACCGCTACCTTGCCTGTGAGTCGACCCGACGCCGACCTCCGATCTCCCTCTCTGAGATTGCGCGGTCAGGCGGCGCTGCCAGACTGCTAGCTCTCGACTCATGGCCAGTCAAGCAAAAGGAGGTTGGCTGAAGCATGGAACCCCTAGAACGGCTGCTCTCCATCGAGGCTATCCGTGACCTCGCCTATCGTTATGCCTGGGCGACGGATTCGCGCAACCTCGACGCCCTCGTTTCGCTTTTCATCGATGATGTGCAGGTCGGCCGTAGCCGCAGTGGGCGTGAGGCCCTGCGCGCGAACTTCGATCAACAGCTTCGCGGAATCGGCGTCAGCATCCTCAGTGTGACGAACCACATCATCGATTTCGACGGCGACGATCACGCCCGCGGCATCGTCTACTGCCGAGCCGAGATCCAGGATGGTCCGCGTTGGATCGTGCAGGCCATCCAGTATCAGGATCAGTACGAGCGTCGCCAGAATGATTGGTACTTCGTCAGACGCAAGCACCTACTCTGGTATGGCGCGGAGGCGGGACAGAACCCGCTTGATCTTCCGCCCGCAAACTGGCCCGAGAACCATACCGGCAAAGGAACCCTGCCCGAGAGCCTCGCGAGCTGGCAGGCGTTCTGGGCTTCCTCTACGGATGATCCACAAAAGGAATCGTGATCCGCGACCTCAGATGCGAATCAGCGCCGGACGAGCCGCCGCTCACCTCGCTGGTGGCCGAGTCGCGCCTCGTACGCGACATAGGACTTGATCGTATCCGCCTCCTCGGGCGAGATATAGTTCTGCCATGTGGGCATCCCGTTGACCGCGAGTGAACCGTCGATCACGATGGATTGCCACGCCGGATCGAGATCGGCGATGCGGTAACGAAGATCGGGGACGATTCCACCACTGATCGCGTTTCCGCCATGGCACACTGCGCAGTACTGATTGTAGAGCTCGCGACCGTGCTCTACCTGCTCCGTCGAGGCCATGGCCAGCTCATGCGGCGGAAGAAGTTGTTCGTCGGTCTCGATCACCGGCAGTTTGCCAAGTGCACCTCGCTTGAAGACCAGCAGCCGGCTGATGTTGACCATATTCTGTGGGCCACTGACCGCGCCGAAAGGGAGGCTGCTCTCGCCGCCCCAACCCTGGGCGACGGCGACGTACTGTTCGCCGTCGAACTCGTAGGTGATCGGGGACGCCATGATGCCGCCCTGCACCGGGTAGGCCCAGACTTCGCTTCCGGTGTCCGCGGTATAGGCGTTGAAGTTGCCTGCCAGATCTCCCTGGAAGACGAGGTTGCCCCGGGTCGAGAGCAGCCCGCTCCCCGAATAGAATCCTCTCGCCACTCGCCAGACCTCTCGCTGATTGGCTGGATCCCACGCGATGAGGATTCCCGATGCCGCTTCGGGCCCGGCGGTCGCGCGCTCCTCGACGGACAGTTCGTCGGGCAGGCCGACCATTTTGTAGACGTCGAAATTGGTGTGCCAGATCATGTTTCGGCGATTCGAGACGAAGTCGTCGTTGTAGACGCCGCTCGACACCTTTGCGGGAATGTACACATAGCCCGTGTCGGGACTGAAGCTCATCGGATGCCAATTGTGCGCACCGCTCGGGCCCGGCACGAGCAGTTGATCTTCTTGCGTATCGCGAGCCCCGGCCGCCTCCACAGGTCGTCCCGTTTTCATGTCTACGTGGGTGGCCCAGGTGACGGGCATGTACTTGTCGGCTGCTAGCAGTTCGCCCGTCTTCCGGTCCAGCACATAGAAGAAGCCATTCTTCGGCGCCTGCATGATGACGTTCCGCGACGTCCCACCGATTTCGATCTCGGCCAGGATCATGTGCTGTGTCGCTGTGTAATCCCAGTGATCGCCGGGTGTCGTCTGGTAGTGCCAGGCGTAGGCGCCGGTATCGGCATCGACCGCTACGATCGAGGAGACGAAGAGATTGTCGCCACCCTCCGGGCTGCGGATCTTCTGATTCCAACTCGCCGCGTTTCCGACGCCGATGTAGAGCAGGTTCAGCTCGGGGTCGAAGGCGAAG
The DNA here is from genome assembly GCA_965603475.1 of uncultured Myxococcales bacterium. Taxonomy (GTDB): domain Bacteria; phylum Myxococcota_A; class UBA9160; order UBA9160; family UBA4427; genus UBA4427. The sequence goes on along the minus strand of CBFDDD010000198.1, from coordinate 1,063 downwards.
GAATCCCAGGCTGTGCCGCCTCCCTTGCCGTTTTTCCACCATTCGCCCGACCAGGTCGTCGCGATCCACTTCTGCGTCTCGTCTTCGAAGCCCTCTGCGGGATTGCCGGGCACCGTGAAGAAACGCCAGATCTGCTCGCCGGTCGAAGCATCGTACGCAGTGACATAACCCCGCACCGACATCTCGGCGCCGCCGTTTCCGATGATGACCTTGCCGTTCACGACGCGCGGAGCGCCAGTAATGGTATAGGAATCGACGTCGTTCAGCCGGGTGTCGACTTCCCAGATCACGCGCCCCGTGTCGCGATCGAGCGCTCGCAGCCGTCCATCGAGGCTCGCGGCATAAACGTTGCTTCCCCAGAGCGCGACGCCCCGATTGACCACGTCGCAACAGGCGTGGCGACCGTAGTCCTTGGGGACCTTCGGGTCGAAGTGCCAGAGCGGTTCGCCCGTCCGCGCGTCATAGGCGAGCACGTGTCCCCAGGATCCGGTGACGTAGAGCTTGCCGTTCGCCATCAAAGGCGTTGCTTCGATCCCGCGGCGGGTCGGCAGATCGGCATGCCAGGCCAGTCCCAGCTCGGCGACGTTATTCTGGTCGATCTGGGCAAGCGGGCTGAATCGCTGCTCATCGTAGGTGCGGCCATGACTCAGCCATTCACCGGGGGTGGCATCTGCATTGATGATTCGTGTGCCATCGATGGATCCGGTGGCCGTCTCGCTCGTTTCGGCGCTCTCCCCAGTGGGTCCGGAGGGCTCTGGCTGAGGATCCGAGCAGGCGGTGATTCCGCCGAGGAGCGCTGAGAAACACACGAAATGAATCAATCTACGACGCATCAATTACCCCTATCATTCGTTGAGCCAGGGGCAATTCGTAATCGAAACAGCAAGGAGAAGCAATGCAGACTTCAACGACGATCCTGTGTGGGCTTCTGCTGCTCAGCATCGGCTGCGGCGGGCCGCTGGTGATGATTCCCGGCGGAAAACTGTCGGGTACGGTTCAACCGGTCCCTTCAGATTGGGCATTCAGTGACGAATTCGAGGACGTACAGCTCGAGACGCGCCCC
>CBFDDD010000197.1:0-3827 GCA_965603475.1 uncultured Myxococcales bacterium | reverse complement strand
CCAAGATGATCGACGAGGGGATGAATGTCGGGGAAGTCATCGCCGCCAAACCCACAGCGGATCTAGACGAAGTCTATGGCGATGTGACGAATTCCATGGGGTTCGTGGACCGCGTGTACACCAGCTTGAAAAAGAAGCGATAGCAGGCAAAGAATTCCGCTCCGGGGGTCCTGATGAAATCGAAACGCATGCGTCCAGTGGGCATTCTCGCAGCACTGATCCTCTTCGGATGTAGCGGACTGCCAACGCTCAAATTTACTCCACCCTTTGGCCGTTCTGATTGGGTCGAGCTGAGGGACTCCCACGTCGTGGACGGTGACACCCCGGCGATCGCTGTCACGATCAAGAATCGGAAGAAAAAGCCCATCTGGGTCCGCATGCTGATCGACGAGATCGAAGGAGGGAACGACTGCCAGAACGTGTTCAAGCTGAACGAGCAGGAGAGTTTCTTCTTTTCCTGTCCCCAGACTTCCATCACAGTGGGCACGCGTTACCGGGCCGAACTCATCGTATTCAGGGACATGGGCAATACGAAGATCGCTGAGCGGATCAATCGGATCGTCACGTTGCAGTGGAATGATGACGGTGGATTGGTTCTGGTGGGACGTCCCGCCGACTAACGTGTTGCGGCTCGCGGATCGATCATCGATCGGCTTCCGAGCAGCCGTCGATCGACAACCAATCAATGACCGCTCGAAACGAACCTCGTCGAAGACCTACTCCGCTTCGACGGCCGAACTGGCCTTCGAGTAGAGTTTCTCCAACTGAGACGCGAGCAACTTGCTTCCGATCGAGCGCTTCGCGCCCCCCCCGAATCCGCCCACTTGATCCGTCGAGGTGCGGTTGATGTAGAAGACGGCTGTTCCATCACTGACCGGAACGAACGCGGCGATCGCTTGCTCGCAGTTATATCCCTCGCTCACATAGAACTGGCGCTGAAAAACGATCCAGACCTCTCCCTCCGGAAGGTAGAGGTTGTGCGTGAGCGCAATCGTCGGTTCACCATTGGCTTCGAGATAGCTCCACCGATAGGTCTCCTGTGCGCCCTCGGGCATCGCGTCGGGATACTCGAGAAGGACCTTGTACGCGGCGGGCGCGACGTCATGGATAAATTGGGCGGCAAGGCTCGCCTTCTTCAGATCTTCGGCCGGGGACCGGAATTCGCTACCGGATCGCTGATAGGGTGCGATTCCGACGAGCCCGCCCGCCTTGTAGGTTCGAACCCGATCGAGCAGAGCAGCGTGGACGACCTCTTCGACCTGAACGGCCTCGGGATTCTTGCCAAGCTTCTGCAGCGCATCGATCTCCGCCTTCGAGAGATTCAGATCGTCTCCCGCCTTGGCACGAGAAAACTGTTTGATGTCCCCCGGCCGAAGCTGCAGACTCTCGAAGCTTGCGAGATCCGGGTTCGCCGGAAGGATCGCGAAGGTGATCGTCTGCTCGTCGACCTCGTCGAGCAACCCACCCTCGCCTCTGACGACGAGTTCGTCGGGCTGAGTATTGGGCACCATGAACGCCATCGTTGCGACGAGCTCGCGATCGTGGCTCGACTTCCTCGTTCCGGTAATGATCTCTCCCCCCCGCGCGCGCGCGATGTCCTGCTCCGAGAGCTTCATCACGCCCAGGAAGTCCTCGAGGGTCGGGGGGTTCGCTGATACGGGCAAAGTCGCGAAAAACGCGATCAGGGCCATGGGAAACCATCCGCGTCGCAGTCGTCTCATCCCAACCATTGAATCTCTCCTCGAACCAACTGGTGCCAGGCGAGTATACTGCATGGCTCTCGAACAGCGAGAAATTGGAACCCTTCAGAGAGACCCGCCACGTCCTGAGGCGATGATGAATCCGGCCACGTGAAATCGATGGATGAGCACGACGTTGTCGAAGGGAAAACCTTGCCCGGTCTAGCTCGAGCAATGCATTGGCTCACAGTCATGTCGCTGATCCTGGCCTGTGGTTGTGCAACCTATGGCAAGATCGAGGATCCGCTCGGGTCCAACGCCGCGCCTGTCTCCGCCAAAATCGACTTATCAGCGGCTGCCGCCCGACAGCTCGAACTCGAAGCGGCAGCGCAAGAGACCCACGCTCGCCTCTCCGAGCTACATACGAAAGCCGGATGGCAAGAACGGGGCTACTTCACCGGCTCCGAACACGATGCCATCGAGTGGCTGTTCTTCAGATACGTTCACAACCATCGTGCGTTCTGGGCAGAGATCGATCGCCTCGGTGGTGTCGAGTTGGCGCTCACGACCGAGGCCGATCGCCCGGGCGCACACCTCCTTGTGCTCCATGCGGGGTTGGCACTCGCCGAAGCCAGCGCGTTCCTCGTGACCGAATTTCGGGAAGACCCGATTGCGGTCGCCAAATTGAACGAATCTTTCTACCGAAGCGAGATTCAGGCCGGCACCTACGACTTGATCGCGCTCGCAGCGACGAATACGAACCGCCGGGAGGCGCTGACCCGAGCCTGGGCTCTCCACGAAACGGAGATAGCGGATCCCAAGGGTTCGGCCGTCGCGGCAGTCGCTCTCGATGATCCGGAACTCGCGTCCGTCCTGGCCTCGCTCGCGCCTCTCCGGGTCCGCGTCGAAACACAATTGAAGGGGGTCGATGCAGGACACGATCGGGTTCTCACAGATCTGGACCACGGACTGGCAGCCGATGCCTCACGCGCTTCCGGCCGATCCTTCGATTCAGTCGCCTACGAGACCCGGTCGCTGGTCTTCAAGGACGTCAGCCGGATCAAGAATCCCACGGCGCACCTGATCCAATTTTCCCCCGCCCAGAAGCGAGAACTTCACGGCATGCTGCGTCCCGGCGATGTGATCCTGAGCTACACGGCAGGATACGTGAGCGATGTCTTCATCCCGGGCACATTCAAGCACGGCATCACCTACGTGGGTGTCGAAGAGGAACGCAAGGAAGCCGGGCTGACTTCGGCGAGCCTGCCCCTACAAGATCGATCTCGTGCGGCTGGCTTTGCATCCAACATCACAAAGGATCGCATGCCCGACGGCTCGAGAGCCGATCTGATCGAGGCCGTCGCCGAAGGTGTCAAATTCAGCAACCTCGATACGATCCTCGACACGCACGTAAACCGATTGCTCGTGCTTCGCCCGTTGATCGAAGACGCAGAACGAACGGCATTCCTGGCCGGCGTATTCGCCTACCTCGGTGACGCCTACGACTTCCGTTTCGACTTCGCGGACGCCTCGCGCCAGGTCTGCACCGAGGTCATCTACCGGGCGTTGAACGAAAAGAGCCACATCGAATTCACACTCACGTCTCGCGCGGGCCACCCCACCCTCAGCGCCGACGACATCGTGCTCTACCACTTCGCCACGCCAGGCCATTTCGAAATCCTGGCTTACGCGGAAAAAGACCCCGACCGCAGCGACCATGCGGCACGCATCTGGACCTACGCGCCGGCCGAACAGCGCTTGCGGAAGAGGATGGCGGAAGACGGCGAGAATCCGTCTCCCGATCCAAGTCCACAACCAGAATGATCTCGACGCAGAACGATGGGCTAGTCTCGAACGATTCCGTGTCACCGACCCGGATCATCGAGAAGTACGCAGCGAAACCAATTTCATGACGACAGGATCCACGGTTCATCGTGGCCGTGTCATCTAGCGGAGGTCAAAATGCTGGCAGCTCGAACAATTCTGGCGGTTGCGCTCGCGGCGAGCCTTGGACTGGCCTGTGCACAGCTCGGTGTCGCGCCGAGATCCCATTTCAAGATCGTCGAGCGCTTTCCCGATCGACTGGGCGGAATCGAAACTCTTGGAGTCGAAGTGAAATCGGCGCTTCCCGACGGCAGCGTGTCCGAA
>CBFDDD010000196.1:0-4123 GCA_965603475.1 uncultured Myxococcales bacterium | reverse complement strand
ACGAAGAGACGTTCGTGATAGGCGATCGTCGGGTCGACATGAGCCGGAATCAGACGGACCCGATCGCCGACTCGAATCGTCGTCGGGCTCTCCCAGTCGATGGGCGAAGCCCCGACATCACCCTCTGCCCTACCCGGAACGAAGGTCAGGTGTTCATCGGAACAAAAGAGTACCCGTCCACCGGGAAGCTCGGGATTGCCGTGATCCATTCCCATCGACTTGAGACCGGCATCCGCCACCGCATACTTCGCCGAAACGGAAATGACTGTCGACAGCAAATAGAACGCCTGCTCGAAAGGCATTCCGAGCTTTGCATAGGCCGTGTCCATCAACGCATAGGATCCCGCCTGGATTTCCGTCGCCCAGCGATTGCAATCGTAGGTTCCGGTCCCACCGGCTGAGATCAACTCGCCCCCGACGTCCGAATGCGCGCTCAAAAGTATCTCCATGCTCTCGGCGCAACCCTGTTCGCGACCCGCCCGATCTGCATTGCCTACCACATGCCCCTCGTAACCCATCACGCCACGCACCCGCAGGCCGAGTCGACGCGCCTTCTCGGCGAGGACGCCTGCATCGTCGGGTCGACAACCACATCGCGGCAACCCCACATTCACGTCGATCAACACCTCCGAAACGCCACCTCGCCGCGCCGCCTCGATCGTTTCTTCCGAGTCCACGGCCAGCGTGACCCGCGCCCCGGAACGCTCGACCGCACCCAGACGCGACGCGTCGAGCACTTCATTGGCGAGCAGCAGGTCCTCCCCGAGTCCGGCCCCCGCCATCCCTTCGACCTCGCGAATCGTCGCCGCGCAGAAAAGTGTGTGGCCATGAGCACGTTGGCGCTTCGCGAGTGCCGTCGATTTGTGTGCCTTGACGTGAGGTCGCAATCGCTTTCCCGGCAGCACCTCGGCCATCTTCTCCAGGTTCGACTCGAGCCGGCGTCCGTCGACGACGAGCGCCGGTGTCGGAAGATCATCGATCTTCATCTCATGCCCCCTCCAGACACGCGCGCAATCCAGAATCGGCCGCTTTCGCTTCCGCGATCCGCCGCTGCCCGTAGTCGATCAGCGGATGCGAATGGCCGAGGATGGCCTCCGCATAGGCGGGCCGCTGTTTGAGTCTCTCCCAGTAGGCGGTGAGGTTTGGGCGCTTGCCGTCACCGAGAAAGGCCACTTCCGCATCCGTCTGGCGAAGTCGCTCGAAGATGACGAGCCAGCTCACATCAGCCAGCGTGAAATGATCACCGAGAATCCAGGGGCCCCCGACCCTCTCCAGCTGCTCTTCGAGTCCATCGAGGTGTACGGACATCTGCCGCCGACTTCGCCCAATCGCCTTGGCGAGTGGCTTGAGTCTGGCGAGATTCTTGATCCCCCGCAGCTTGAGCATGCTGAACAGAACGGGGCGGAACTTGTCGAAATGAAAGAGCAGCCCCTCCCCGATCCGCCAGAACGAGATCTTTTCGATCATCGTGCAAAAGAGCGGGACTGTCAGACCGGGTACGGCGTTCCCGGCGCTCTTGTCTCCGTTCTCGATGGGATTGTCGGTAAGAGAGGAGCGATCGATCCACTTCTCCATTTCGGCGCGCTGCGCAGCGTCTTCGGGAACCAGCGAGGGCACTCCGGCGGGCGCGAATCGCGCGGCATAGCGGATCTGTTCGTGGGACTCGTAGATCGGGTGACCGTCGTGGAGAAGGACCGGGACCGTTCCGCCCGGATTCACGCCGAGCAGCCGCGGGCGAATATTCTCGTAACAGCCCGTTTCGATCAGATCGATGTGATGACTCTTGTAGGGGATCCGCAGCTCGGCCAGACAGACCCGTGTCTTCATCGAGCAGAGTGAAAGTGCGTTGTGGTAGAGCTCGAAGGGCTCGTCGTGTGGAAATTTGATATCGGCTTGATAGCCCGGCGGAACCGGATGAGTCGTGCGTCGTCGCTTCTCGACCGCCCAGGCAATCAGTGCCCCCACGATGAAAACGCCGAAGACACCGAGTATCGAGGCAGACCCCACGACAATCCTCCCACTCTCCGCAAACGATCCAGACCCTGATTCGCGAACCGATCGTAGCGACCAGGATACGAAACGGCGCATTGAGGGCATGCACTCGAGCCGGATCGTCAGTGGCGTGGCGGGGGCGATAGCCGCGCTATCTTCCTGCCAGGAGGCGCAGTGGAGTTTCTCGGCTCGATCTTCCAGTGGATCGGCACCAACGAATCGGTGCTGTCGGGGGTCGCGGCTACAATCGTGATCCTGGGCGTGCTCTACGTTCCCATTCGCATGCTCGTACGCCAGTGGACCGGCACTGGCTCAGTCGAATCCGAAACGAAGGTTCAACCCGAAACCCCCATCGCGACCGCACTCCACACCGACAGCCCTTCGATCGCGGTGATGCCCTTCACCAACCTCTCAGGTGACGCGGAGCAGGAATTTCTCGCCGACGGCCTGACGGAGGACATCATCCTCGGCCTGTCGCGCTACAAACAGCTCTTCGTAATCGCCCGCAATACCTGCTTCACCTACAAGGGAACCACTCCCGATACACAGGTCGTCTCCCGAGAACTCGGAGTCCGCTATGTGGTCGAGGGCAGTGTGCGAAAGGTGGGAGATCGCATCCGCGTAACAGCACAGTTGGTCGACGCGGCGACGCGAACCCCAAAATGGGCCGAGCGTTTCGACCGCAAGCTCGAAGAAATCCTCGAGGTCGACGACGAAGTCACAGAGGCGATCGTCACGGCTCTGCAGCCCGCACTCCGCCTTGCCGAAGCGGAGCATGCGCGACGCGCATCTCCAGATGACCTGACCGCCTGGGCCCTGGTGAACAGAGCCTGGGTCGCCGTTCAGAGTGACCTCGGCGACACCGAGGCCGCCGAGGAAGCGATCCGTTCATGCGATCAAGCCCTCTCGCTCGACCCCGACTATGCCTTCGCCCACGCGGTGCTCGCCCATGCGAGATCGCTGCTCGCGTTCCATCCTGCGCCCGATCTCGAAGAAACCCGGGACCAGGCCATCGCCTCGATCGAGCGCGCGCTCGAACTCGCTCCGGACGACGGCCTCATCCACCATTGCTACGCAGCCGTCCTCGGAAATCTCGGTCGCACCGATGACGGCGTCACCGCGTGGGAGCGTGCCGTCGAATTGGACCCGAATAACGCCGGCGCTCGAGCGGGACTCGGCATCTCGAAGATCTTCATGGGCCAGGCCGAAGAATCGCTCGATCTGATCGACGGAGCGCTACGTCGTTCGCCCGCCGATCCACTCCAGTACCATTGGCTCGGTCATCGCGCGCTGGCATTGCTGCTCACCGGCCGAGTCGCCGAAGCACTCGAGGTCGCCAAGGCAGCCATCCAGCGCAAGCCATCTCGCCTTGCGTATGCCGTCCTCGCTGGCGCCCTCGCCTGTGAGAACCGACTCGAAGAAGCCGCACTGATGTGGTCGGATCTCAATCAACGATTTGGCATCCTGGTCACCAGCGATTTCACGAACTACGTCGCTCGCCTCGCGCCCGATCCCGAATGGGGAAATGTCGTCAAACAGGCAATCGAGCTCGCTACCAGTACTACGGAAGGCAGCAACGAGCCGAGAGCCCAGTGAGACGTGGACTCAAGAATGGGTCCAATTGAGACAAGGTGCCCTCTAGTAAGGCGTCTTGCTTTGTCTATCAATCTGGACAACGCATCCTGTTCGACGCGGAAGGTCTCTGGGATCGCGCGACCTGCGAACTCACGTCGCCGGTCGTCACCCGGCATTCGCGGGTATGTCTGAGTTTGTCCTCGCTACCCGCCCGCAGCAGCACCGAAGGGACATGGCCCAACTCGACGAGCCTGTCTACGAGGTCACTACCGACAAAGCCGGTGCCGCCGATCAGTCCTACACGCATCGCAGTGCCTTCTATAGCCGTGATCATCATTGGATGAGCGGGTCGACGTGCGGAATACTCTCCCCCTATGCGATCACAAAAAGCTTTCGGAGTTCCTGTCGTGGCGGCGATGATTCTTGCCCTGCTGAGCGGCTGTACCGGTTCGCCCTACGGTGTCAGTGTGGTGACGGGATTCGAGCTCGACCGCTACCTGGGCAGCTGGTACGAAATCGCCCGGCTTGATCACAGCTTTGAGCGTGGACTCTCGGC
>CBFDDD010000195.1:0-4163 GCA_965603475.1 uncultured Myxococcales bacterium | reverse complement strand
AACGCGCAACTTGGCTGGTCGCCTACGGTGGCTCTGCACGATGGGTTGAGCAAAACGATCGCATACTTCGATGAACTGCTACTCAAGGATCGGAAGCGCTAGATCTGAATCCTCCGCCATGCGCCGGAGCGAAATCGAAAGACCAGAAAGAGCGCGAGCAGGATGATCTGCGCCAGCCCGCCCAGCCAGGCGCCGGTGAGCCCCAATCCGCCGGGTATCGCAAGCAGGTAGGCCGCCGGCAAGAAGACCACCCACGACAGCAAGCAGCGTACGACGAAGGGCCAGCGTGTGTCGCCGGCTCCGCGTAGCGCTCCATCCGAAACGATCGCGATCGCATCGAAAAACTGGTAGAGAGCGCCGACCATCAGGAGGGGACCGCCGTAGGACAGTACGTTTGGGTCCGACGAGAAAAGTCCGAGCAGAAGATTGGGGATCAGCATGAAGAGCGCAGCGATGATCGCGGCGAGCATGCTGCCCAACAACATTGAGGATCGAAGGCTTCGCGCGACGTACTCGAGTTGGCCCGATCCGATATATCGACCGACGAGGGTGGTCGTCGCGATCGAAATGCCCACCGCCTGCATGAACGAGAGGCTGAGCAGTTGGATGAACGCGTGACTCGCAGCCATCGGTGCATCACCCAGGCGCGCGACGAACGTCGTGAAGACTGCGAACGCGAGCATTTCGATCGTCCACTGACCGCCGATCGGAAGGCCTGTTCGCCACAGTCGTCTGATCCCTGCAAGGTTGGGCGGGTGAAAGCGCGTGTTGAATCGTGCTGTGATCGCCGGTCGAAGGAATACGAATGCGACTGCCCCGAAGTAGATCCATTCGGAAATGGACGTGGCCAGTCCCGCCCCGACGACGCCGAGCCTGGGCATTCCGTACCAGCCATACACGAGGCCGAGATCCAGAAAGAGATTCGCGACGTTGGCGACCAACGTGGCGATCAGCGGTGTGCGTGTGTCGCCAATTCCCCGAAAGAACGCCGACAACGAGGAGGCCGCAGTGATGCCCATTATTCCGAATGAACGCGCGCGCATGTAGCCGGTTGCCAAGGGCGCGATCGACTCAGTGGGTGCCAGGATCTGGATGATCGAGTCCGCAAAGAAGAGGATCAAGCAGGCCACGACGCCCGCAAGCGGGACCACGGAGGCCAGCCCTTGCCACGACCAGGTCCCGCACTCGTCCGTCCGTCCGGCGCCATGATGTTGCGCAACGAAGGTCTGAACGCCGGTCGACGTGCCCACGAAGAAACACGTGAGTGTCCAGACCCACATTCCACCGAGGCCGACAGCACCCAACTGGGCGGCGCCGAGGCGACCCACGATCACCGAATCGACGACGCCCATCGCGGTGACCATGATCTGTGTCAGGACCAGGGGGGCTGCGAGCGCGGCCACCTCCCGCATGCCACCGCGCGAAGCGTGATTGTCCTGGATGTCCATCGTCGTCCTCGTGTCGCCTGAAAGACCGGGGGCCGCAGTCGCTTTCGCGTCTGCGGCCCCTGGGTTTCAACACTGGATGACCTGTCAATCGTGTGTTGGAGTCATGGACAGACGCGGATTCTCTTTCCCTCTACCGCCAGCGGTACCATCGGAATGGCCGGCACTCGCGGTATCGCCGGAATCGACGAGATTGTCGAACCGGCGGGAATCATCGGGAAAAGATCTATCATCGTCTTCGCTCCATGTCTGGCTTGTTACCATGTGTTCTGGTCGGGGGCAATCCTCCTCGGCCATGAAACGAAAACACGAATGTTCCTGTCCCTGCAATACACATCTGTGAAGAGATTCGCGCGCGCTGCGCTGGCGGTCGTAGCAGCGGCTTCGGCCATCGCGGCGGCCGGCTGTGAATCTGCGCCGATCCGGGCCCTTCGTGGGGCACGTCACTACACGGCCGGGACAGAAGCCCTCGAACGAAACGATGATGCGAAGGCGGTCGCGGAACTCGAGCAGGCGGCTGTGCTCGTTCCCCACGCCTCGGAAATCCAGAACCATCTCGGGCTCGCCTATTGGTCCGATGGCCGACCGCAGTCGGCGCGGGTCGCCTTCGCGAAGGCGATCGAGCTCGACTGTGACAATGACGCTGCCCGGGCCAATCTCGAAAGCTTGATGCAGCAGCAGGGCGATGTCGTCATGCAGGCGAAATCCGAAGAGGCAATCAGGGTGGATGACAATGGCGAATGACGACCGGAAATTGAGCTATAGCGAACGTGATCGCCTGCGACGTGAGGGTGGCGGATCGGGTGGCCGGCGGCAGAACCGTCACGAGAAGGCCGAGGAGGAGAAGCGTTCGCACGAGGCGCTCGTCGTTGCTGACGCGCTCTTCACGGATGAAAAGGGTGGGCAGGAGGGCAAGGCGTTGGCGGACGCCGTGCGCGCAGCCCATGGCACGACAGATCTTCCGACCGCTTGCCGAGCCTATCTCGAAACCGTCGGGCCCCCGGCGACCGCCGAACTGGCCTCGATCTTTCTCGATGCGGGCGATAAAGAACTCGGCGTGGTTGCCCTCGACGAGTTGCTGCGGAAAAAGGAAGCCGGCGATTTCGAACTCGATGGGGGGCTCAAGCGGCAGATTCGAATCCTATCCGAGGATTTCGATGACGATCTCGCCTCGCGGGCCGAAGATCTGCTCGACTAGACAGACTGCGCCGCAGGGGCCGCCGGAGAAAAATTGCCGAGGGGGAGCGGAGCCTGGCGCTCCTCCTGAATCTTGGCGGAGAATGTGCTGGCCGAGAGTGATATCCTTCTGCCATGTCGCACGAAGTCGAGATGAAGGCACTTGCTTTGTACCTCGAGCAGAATCATCTAAAGCACACGAAACAACGTGAGCTGATTCTCTCGACTTTCCTCGAAGCCAAGCGTCACGTCACGAGTGAAGACCTCTACCAGACAGTACGCGAGCACCACTCGAATATCGGGTACACCACCGTGTACCGAACGATGAAGCTACTCGTCGAAGCGGGTCTCGCGACGGAACGCCGATTCGACGACGGCATTACGCGTTATGAAATCGAACAGGAACATCACGACCATCTCGTCTGTATCAAGTGTGGAGGGATCCAGGAATTCGAATGCGAGATGATCGAGGACACCCAGAACGAGATCGCCGCCCGTCACGAGTTCCAGATCCTACGCCATCGACACGAACTCTACGGCCATTGTCGAGACTGCCGCGAAGATTGATCGACCCCATCGGGTGATCGTGTTGATTGGCCGCCTCACTTCAGGCCGCTTCACTCCAGATAGACGGGGAGGTCCTGCGGTCCGCATTCCGCGAGCGATCGTCCGGATTGATCCTTGTCGGACAAGAGCGGGTTCTCGAGCGGCCAGTGAATTCCGATTGTCGGATCGTCCCAGGCGATTGTCAGCTCGCTCGTCGGATCATACACATCGGTGCATTTGTACTGCATCTCTCCGATGTCGCTGATGACACAGTATCCGTGTGCGAAGCCTTCTGGAATCCAGAGCTGGCGAAAATTCTCTGCCGACAATATGACGCCGACGTAGCGACCGAAGTTCGGCGAGCCGTGACGGATGTCGACGGCCACGTCGAAAATTTCGCCGACTGAAGCGCGGACGAGCTTGCCCTGGGGCTTTGCGAGTTGCACATGAAGACCGCGCAACGTGCCTTGCTCCGAGCGACTGTGGTTGTCCTGTACGAAGGGTACGTCGAGGCCGGCTTCAGCGTATCGGGCGGCGTGCCAGGTTTCGAGGAAGAAGCCGCGTGTGTCGCGGTGTACGTCGGGCTCGACGAGCAGGACTTCGGGGAGATCGGTCGCTGTGATCTTCAAGGCAAGGGCCTCCTTGCCCGGATCATGCCATGAATCACATCGGTCCGACGAATCCCCACATACAGGGGGTCGGAGGGGAGTGCTCAGCCGCAGAGTTTCGTAACGGGCGTATCCCTGAAGCTGCCGGAAAGTCGGACCCGACCGGAGTTCAGCATGTAGGTCACGGTCGCCAGGGTCTCCTGCTCTGACTCGCTGACCTCGCTCACAGCCGCGATCAGTTCTAGAAGTGTCACGGGTTGGGGCTCGCTACTCGGATTCGTCCGGATCTCATGAATGGCCGGGAAATGACTGACCGGAATCGCGATGTTGGTCTGGCCCATTTTCGAAGTCCTCGTGCGAGCAGTAGCTCGGTTGCGCAGGCGGCTCT
>CBFDDD010000194.1:0-4481 GCA_965603475.1 uncultured Myxococcales bacterium | reverse complement strand
CTTCCGCACGAAGAGGAGGCCCTGGGTCGGGCCTACGACGGTCGACTTCTGCTTCGACTCTGGCCCTACATTCAGCCCTACCGCGGTCAGGTTGCTGCCACCATCTTGCTCTTCTTTCCGATCTTCTTGCTCGAGCTCGCGCCGGCCTGGGTCGTCGCGGTGGGGCTGCAGCAGATTCTCGCGGCGCGCGGCCTGGGTGATGCCCCCGAGGTTCCTGGTGCGACGCAAGAGGGCGTGTCCGCCTCGATTCGACTGAGCGAATTCTTCGAGCCGATTCTGCTCTGGATGAACAATCCACCGATCGGGATTCCGAACGCGGTCTGGTTGGGTTTGATCTTCCTCGCGGTGACGCTGCTCTTGACACTGCTGACCTATGCCCATCAGATCCTGATGGCCACAACCGGTCAGAATGCGATGCGTGACCTGCGCGCCGAGGTCTTCGACCACATCAATCGGTTGCACATGAGCTTTTTCGACGTGATTCCGATCGGCCGATTGGTGACCCGGTCGACCAACGATGTCGAGAACGTATCGGAGATGTTCTCCCAGGGTCTCGTCGCACTCGTAACCGACGTCTTCAAGATGCTCGGCTATGCGATCGTGCTCTTTCTGCTGTCGCCGAAGCTGACGCTCTGGACATTTGCGCTGGTCCCCTTGCTTGCGATCGCCGCGGTCATCTTCAGGCTGAAGGTTCGCGAGGCATTCCGCTCTGTTCGCGTGAAGATCGCGCGAATCAATACGCATATTCAAGAAACCGTGACGGGGATGAAGGTCGTTCAGCTCTTCAATCGTGAAGAGCGCAATCTGGACGATTTCGACCGGATGAATGCGGAGCATCGAGACGCCTGGCGCCAGTCGATCAAGTACGACTCTCTCCTCTACTCGACGATCGAAGTCGCGACGAACGTCACGATGGCGATCATCATTGGCATGAGTACCGGACTCGCCGAGCCCGCCATCATCTATGTCTTTATCGACTATATGCAGCGATTTTTCATGCCGCTTCGCGATCTTTCCGCGAAGTATTCCGTGATGCAGTCGGCGATGGCGAGTTCCGAACGAATCTTCGAGGTTCTGGATACCGAGCCTGGCGTCGCGGACCACGTCCTGGTCGTCCCCGAATCGAGCGAGGCGGATCGGGGACTGGTGGAATTCGATCACGTCTGGTTTTCGTATGGCGAAACGAAAGGTCGCGCCGATGACGAGATCGATTGGACCCTGCGTGACGTGAGCTTCCGTGTCGAGCCCGGCGAGAAGGTCGCTTTCGTGGGGGCAACGGGTGCGGGCAAGACCACGATCATCAAATTGCTCACGCGGCTCTACGACGTGGACCGTGGTGTCGTTCGCGTCGACGGCATCGATGTCAGGGACATGCCGCAGCAAGAATTGCGTCGTCGTATCGCGACGGTCCTCCAGGACGTCTTTCTGTTCAGCGGGAACATTTTGCGGAATATCGACCTCGGTCGCGAGGACCTCGATGAGGTTGCGGTGCAGCGCGCCGCAAAGGCCGTTGAGGCCCATTCTTTCATCGAGCGACTGCCGCACGGTTACCAGACCGAAGTGCTCGAACGCGGCGCCAATTTTTCGACCGGCCAACGTCAGATCCTCTCCTTCGCCCGTGCGCTTGCGCACGGCGCGCACGTGCTCGTGCTCGACGAGGCGACGAGTGCGATCGACAGCGAGACCGAGGCCGCGATCCAGCGCGGAATCCATGTCCTGATGGAGGGCAAGACTGCAATCGCGATTGCCCACCGTCTCTCGACGATTCGAGATGTCGACCGGATCTATGTGGTCAAGGGAGGTCGACTGGTCGAATCGGGTCCGCACGCGGCGTTGATCGCGGCGGGGGGCCACTATGCACAACTCTATTGGTTGCAGTCGAAGCAAGACGAGTCCAGAACATCCGCTGCCCAGCCCGCCTGATTGTTTCAGATTCAGACCGAAAGGAGATTCCAGGCATGGCGCTATTCGAAGAGATTTCGTCTGAACCCGGTCGTCGGCATTACAACGTCAAAAGCCCCGTCACACTCGAGTCGATCGGCGAATTCGATGCGGCGACCGCAGGAGAAGTCCAGGGTGCGGTGGACCGAGCGCGCAAGGCCCAGCGCAAGTGGGCTCTGAAGACCTTTGCGGAGCGAGCGGACGTTCTGTGGCGCTGGGTCGACGTCATCGTGGAACGCCAGGACGACATCATCGAACTCGTTGTCAAGGAGACCGGCAAGGCGCGCAACGAGGCAATCGCGATGGAGGTGATGGCGCCCTGCATGCAGATTTCGCACTACGCGAAGCGCGGCGCGGGATACCTGCGGACTCGAAGACGTCGACCGACGGGTGTCATGCGCTTCTCGAAGAAGGTCAGTCTGGTCTATCAGCCGCTCGGGGTCGTTGGTTTGATCACGCCCTGGAACGCGCCGATCGCGCTTGTTGCGAATCCACTCGCCCAGGCATTGATGGCCGGAAACGCAGTCGTTCACAAGCCGAGCGAAGTCACGCCCTTTTCGGCGGTGCTACTGAAGGAACTCGCGGAGGCGGCCGGATTTCCGCAGGATCTGTATCAGGTGGTTCAAGGCGACGGTGAGACGGGTGCCGCGCTGATCAATGCGGGTGTCGACAAGGTTTCCTTTACGGGCAGCGTTGCGACCGGGCGCCGGGTGGGGGAAGCCTGCGGGCGCAACCTCATTCCGGTCACCCTCGAGCTAGGCGGCAAGGACGCCATGATCGTTTGCGAGGATGCCGATCTTTCGAGAGCAGCAGAGGGCGCGGTTCGCGGATCCTTTTTCAACACCGGGCACTATTGTTGTGGAACCGAGCGCGTGTACGTGCCGGAATCGATCTACGACCCCTTTGTCGAGCTGGTCGTCACACGGACCAGAAATCTCAAGCAGACCGAGGCGTGCGACGGTGACGTTGGGGCGGTCTTCTGGGACAAGCAGATGGACATCATCGAGTCCCATATGACCGATGCCAAAGAGAAGGGCGCGAAGATACTGGTGGGCGGGGAACGCAATCGCGCGTTGTCGGGATATTTCTTTTCGCCCACCGTTGTGGTGGATGTGAACCACGACATGGACCTCATGCGTAGGGAGACGTTTGGGCCGATCGTGGCGATCCAGAAGGTACGTGACGAGGATGAAGCGATCGCGCTGGCCAACGATTCCGACTACGGGCTCTCGGGTAACGTCTGGACGACGGATCTCGCGAAGGGCGAAGCGCTCGCCCGGCGAATCACGACCGGCAGCGTCTGTGTGAACGACATCGCGGTCACTTATGGAATTCCTGAAGCGCCTTTCGGTGGCGTGAAAACGAGTGGTGTCGGCCAGGTCAACGGCGAGGTGGGCATTCGCGGTTATTGCCATCTCCATCCGATCATTATCGATACCGCGAAGAAGGCGCAGGGCGGCTATCCGTACACGCCTGAGAGCGCCGCCAGACTTCAGAAGCTGATCAGGATTGTTTTCGGCAATCGCTTTCTGCGAAGGCTCTTCGTCTAGTCTGGAACCGCACATCTTTTTGGCGGGCGCAGGCCGAAAGTGGTATTCATCTGTCACCCCCCAAGAGAACGGTGCCGTCGGGTTCTGCCCGATGATGCCGATGATCCCCGAGTCGGGATCGAGTTTCTACGATCGGATCGCGCGTCCAAGCACTTCTAAGCGTTTGATCTGAAAAGGGAAATTCGAGTCCGGCGCCGAGTAAAGGTAAGTTGATCATCCGGTTCTAGGCGGCGTTCGTCTAGCATCGGGGGTGAATTGCCGCGCTGGGTGAGGTGAACGGGGCCCTCGGATCTGATCCGCGGTGGTGTGTCACGTGAGGCGTGTAAAAGCGTGTGACTCATCAGCGGGAGAAGTGGACGAGGAGAGCGCTCCGATCTCGGCGAGGCAGATTTAGGCCGATCGATCGAGGGATAATTTGCGCATCAAGAGTCTGCAGCTTCACGGATTCAAATCCTTTGTTGACCGCACGGTGTTCAGTTTCGACTCCGGTATGACCGCCGTGGTCGGGCCGAACGGATGCGGCAAGTCGAATGTCGTCGACGCCATCAAGTGGGTGATGGGCGAACAGTCTGCCCGCAAGCTGCGTGGCAAGGGCATGGATGACGTCATCTTTGCCGGATCTGAAAACCGGCCACCGATCGGGATGGCGGAGGTCGTACTCACCTTCGACAACGCCGACGGCAAGGCGCCGGCCACCTATGCGGCCTACAGCGAGATCGAGATCGCACGTCGACTCTATCGCTCCGGTGAATCCGAATACCTGATGAACAAACAGCCCTCGCGGCTGAAAGATGTGCACGACTTCTTTCGCGATACGGGCATCGGCCTGCGCGGCTATACGATCGTCGAACAGGGAAAGGTTGCCGAGATCGTATCGGCCAAACCCGAAGATCGGCGAGGACTGATCGAAGAAGCCGCCGGAATCAGCAAATACAAGGCGCGTCGTCGCGAAGCCGAAGGCAAGATGCGTTCGACCGAACAGAATCTGGT
>CBFDDD010000193.1:0-4673 GCA_965603475.1 uncultured Myxococcales bacterium | reverse complement strand
CGATCCGGGAAATCCTGCATTAGAGGAGGTCGTCTTCGGGTGGCCGAACTCGATCCGTAGCAGAGCAAAGGATCGCGTACACAGAGCATTCAGCGGCCGACTCGCTGAGCTCTGCCATGGACACGCGTGAATGCCAAAGGCACCAAAGGCACCTGACTTGCAGATCACTGGACTCGTCGGGGGGCCCATGCTGGCCTTCGCTGTCTACACGTTTCTTCCGGCCCACGTCGGGGAAATCGAGCCCGGCGCGCTCGATGACGCGGGTCGGGCGACCGCCGCGGTCGCCGTGTGGATGGCGGTGTGGTGGATGACCGAAGCCATTCCGCTCTATGCGACCGCGCTCCTTCCATTGGCAGTCTTTCCGCTCTTCGGCGTTGCGAGCATGCACGAAGCAGCGGCGCCCTATGCCCACGAGTTGATCTACCTGTTCATGGGCGGATTTGTTCTCGCGCTCTCCATGCAGCGCTGGAACCTCGATCGTCGGATCGCTCTGCTGGCTCTGCAGCGGGCAGGCTCGAGCCCGAGCCGGATCGTCGGCACTTTCATGGCGGTCACCGCGATGCTCAGTATGTGGGTATCCAATACTGCAACCGCTGTGATGATGCTGCCCATCGCTCTTGGCGTGGTCGAACTGGTCGGTGAACGAACGGATCGGAAGCAGGATTCTCCATTCGCGATCTGCCTTCTACTCGGCATCGCCTATTCCGCATCCATCGGGGGCGTAGCGACGCTGATCGGGACGCCCCCGAACCTGTTTCTCGCATCCTATGCAGCGACGAATCTGGGGATCGAGATCGGCTTCGTACGTTGGATGGCCATTGGATTGCCCCTGGCCGCGATTCTACTGCCGATCACCTGGCTCTTGCTGACCCGCGTTCTCTATCCCGCCAAGCTCATACGGTTGGAGGGAGGCCAGGAATATCTCGCTCGCGAACTGCGCGACCTCGGCCCGGTGTCCAATGGCGAGTGGGTGACTCTGAGCGTGTTTGGCGCAACTGCTCTTGCCTGGATTACGCGACCCTGGCTGAGTCAGGTCGAAATTCTTGGCAACCAGCCCTTGTCCGGCCTGACGGATCCCGGGATCGCGATCTGCGCGGCCCTCGCTCTGTTCGTGATCCCGGTCGAGCGAAAGCCGTGGGTCAGCACGATGGACTGGGAGACGGCCAATCGGCTTCCATGGGGGCTACTCGTCCTCTTCGGGGGCGGGCTCAGCCTGGCAGCGGCGATTCGAATAAACGGCCTGGGCGAGTACCTGGGCCACAGTATAGGTTCGCTGGCAGGCGTATCCGGCCTGGTCCTGATTCTCGGTGTCGTCGCCCTGATGATCTTCCTGACCGAAATCACGAGCAACACCGCAACCGCGGCGGCCCTGATCCCCATTCTGGCTGGTCTTGCCCCCGGCTTGGAGATAGAGCCTTTGCTACTCATCGTGCCGGCCGCCATCGCCGCAAGCTGTGCGTTCATGCTGCCCGTCGCGACACCACCCAATGCCGTGGTTTTCGGCTCGGGCTTCGTTCCGCTCCCGCAGATGGTTCGAGCTGGAATCTGGCTCAATCTGATCGGAATCGTCGTGATCACCGGAATTTGTTATGCCCTGGTCCTTCCTTTGCTTGGCATGAGCGAGGCCAAACATGGAAACGGAGTGTCGATCGAGTCGGATACGACCACATCGGCACCGCCGGCCCTGATGCTTTCACCCCGGCCGGAAAATCGGCTCGCGCGAGTACCCGGACGTGGCTAGAAGAACGATACGCACTCGCTTGTTAATCATCATCGTCGTGCTCGCCGCACTCGCCGGGATTGCGCATTTTGCGGTGCGCATGATCTCGACCGGCCCGCTCCGCACACTGGTCGAAAAGGATCTCTCGGAAGCGCTGGGACTCGCGGTTTCGATCGACCAGTTCGAGGCGGCGTTGTTGCCCACGCCCCATCTGCGTGCGGTGGGGCTTCGAGTCGCCAACCGTCCCGATCGCCACTCTCCCCACCTGCTCAGCATCGAGCGCATCGAGCTCGAATTCGAGTTCTGGCCGCTTCTCGAGCGGATGCTCGTCGTCAATGCATTCGAGATCGAGGGCGCCGATCTCTACATCGAGACGGACGCCGAGGGGCGCCTTGCCGGTCATTTCGAACTGGGCGAACTGGTCAACGATGCGGATGAAGATTCCCTCCGGCTCAAGCTGCGCAAACTGGATATCGAGCGCCTGCGCGTCTTCTACCGGGACGGTCGCAGCGAAAATTCGCACTCCCTGATCCTCGACTCTGCCGCGCTGAAGTCGAAGGAACTCGGCACGGAAATCTCGATGGACATACACGGCCAGTTCGAGGGCTCTGCGTTCGCACTCTCGGGTCGGACCGGGTCCCTGCGCGAACTCTTGAAGCGCACGAAGCCCTTCCCCATCGATCTCCGCGGACGGCTCTTCGAGGCGAATTTCGAAGTCAAGGGCAGTATTCGTGAACCCTGGGCATTCAAGGGCTTCGATGTCGAAATTTCCGGAGAAATTCCGAAGCTCGTCGTGCAAGACCTTCCCCTGCCCCAGCTCGGCAGGATTGATTTCGGCGGGCATCTCTCCGACCTCGATGGTTCGTTGGGCCTCGAGCGATTGAGCCTGGATTCAACGAAGACCGTCCCAGTACGGGTCCAGATCCGCGGCGGCATCGACGACTTGACTGCGCTCAAGACTGTCGATGTCGAGCTCGACGTCGAAACCAGGTCACTCGACTTCCTGAACTCACTTATTCAACCGCTGGTCGACTTTCCACTGCCGACGGTCGCGGCGCTCTCGGTCAAGACGAAACTCACCGATCGGAACGGAAGCCTCGATCTCGATGGAACCGTCCACGCCGTGACTTCGGGTGATGCCATCGTGATTCATGCGGAAGGCGGTGTTCACGACCTGCTTGGCGGCGCAAAGCTCGATCTGACGCTGAGCGCGCGAGCCGATGACCTGGAACCGATCGTGGCGCTCATCCCCGACCTCCCGAGTCGACACGGATTCGGTCCTGTGGTGGCGACGGGTCGTTTGAAAAGTCACGACGACATCCTGGTCGCCTCGGAAGTGGCGATTCGCGTTGGGGATCGGCAGAAGGTCTGGGTCGAGCTGGATGGCTCGGTCGGGGATGTCATCCAGTTCCGAGATGTCGATTTCGAGCTGGTCTTTGGAGCCCGGAGCCTCCACCACCTGAACGAACTGGTCGAGCGCGAGCTTCCCCGCACGTCGAAGTTCGAAGGATCCGCCGCCGTCAACGACCTGGATGGCGCGCTCGGCTTCGAACATCTGCGTCTACACGGCGGCGAGGACAGTCCGGTCGAGGTGCATCTAGAGGCCCGGCTCGACGATCTGCGCCGGCTCGACGAGATCGAGGTCGAGTTGGATCTGCGCGGCGAGGACACGCGCGTGTTGGGCGCGATCGCGGGACTCGATCTGCCCGTGATCACCCCGGTCGAATTTCACGGCAAGGTCAAGGGATCCGACGAACACATCGAAGTTGAAAACATGACGTTGCGACTCGGCGAGACTCGACTGCTAGGGATCCTGTCGGGCTCCTTCGTGCGCGACACTCGCCCCACAGTCCGTGCGCGACTCACGTCGAAGGACGTTCGACTACAAGATCTGGGTTTGGTCCCATCGGAAACGGCGCCCACCCCCCTGGCTTCGGTCGTACGCCGCCGGAGAGAGAATCCCGAGCCCCTGTCGCTCCAAGATCTTCGTCGCATCGATCTCGACCTCGAACTCCGCTTCGATCACCTCGGCGGCTATACCGGCCTCGAGGCTACCGATCTGGGTTTCAAGCTCCGACTCGACGATGGCTACCTGATCGTGTCCGATGCGGGCGCCCAATACCAGGGAGGAGAGTTGAGTGCCGAACTCCATGTCGATGCACGCAGGCCCCTCCCCAAGCTCAAAGCCGAGCTTCAGACCAGGAGCCTGAACATCGCTCGATTGATGTCGCAGTTCGAGGAGGACAGCAAATATTCGGGCATTCTCGATGTCGACCTCGAACTCCACGCCACGGGTCACACTCTCGATGCGCACCGCCAATCGCTCAATGGGACCCTCTCGGCCTCCATGCGCGACGGCAATGCCGCCTCGCGGATCTCGCGCGAGTTCGTCGTCAACCTGTCTGAGACCGTCTTCCCAGACTTTCTCGGCAAGAGTGTGCCTACCATTGGCTGCGCGATTCTCGATCTCGAGATCCAGGACGGAATCGCCAGCGTGCGAAGCCTCCTCTTGCGGGGAGAGAAACTCGGCGTCGTCGGGACCGGTAAAGTCGATCTTGTTCAGGGCCTCTACGACCTGCACGTCGTGCCTAAAATGAAGAACCCGGGACTTCTGAGTGTCGCACCCGAAGTCCAGGTAACGGGACCACTGGATGATCCCGAGTTTCATGCGATGAAACGAACGCTCGTAACGAGCTTTGGCCGCGGCCTTCTCCACAACGCACGGACTGTTCTGTTTCCATTCGGCAGGAAGTCGAGGACGTTCATGGAAGACTGTCGCTCCCCGAATTCCGGGTCTCCCAAATAGGCGGACGAGAGCGGTGGCTCGACGAAGGAGCCTCTATCAGGCTGCGGACAGAGGCCGTTGGATGGGGTGCCAGGTGTCGTGGGTCGGGAAGCCTTCTGCTCTCGGGGCGCCGCGGTCGGTCGTGGTCCCGCATGATGCATCGCCGCG
>CBFDDD010000192.1:0-4727 GCA_965603475.1 uncultured Myxococcales bacterium | reverse complement strand
GCCAACGTGAGGGTCGCCAGTTCGAATCTGGTCTCGTGCTCCATCTAAGCCCCCGGATTTTCTCGTGTATACGAGATGTTCGGGGGTTTTCTGTTGCTAGGTCTGGTTGACCGAGAGTTGACTTAGGTGCGTGTTCTTCCGAGGCTGTAGCAAGGTTGGACCGCTCGGGGAGAATGAGTTAAGTCTCGCCCCTCTTTTGATCTCTGAATTGCGAGAACCTCACGTGTGTAGCGTGATGGTCGTGTCCCGAATAGAAAATGTATACGGAGTCCATTTTGAACGCCTTAGTCTCGCGGCATTCGCGATCGCCTAAAGGCGCGCCTTCAAATTTTTCCTACGGAACCGGAGGGAATTCAATCGACTCGATCGCCGATCCATCACGATCGGTGCTCCGAATCGAAGGTCCAGAATCGGATCGTTCGCATACTCGCCTCAGTCCGCGAATCGCCGGGTCAGCCAGCCGACCATGATCCGAGAAAGCGCTTCGGGGTGGTCGTGCAGACTCCAATTGCCCGCACCCTCGATGCGGTGAATCTCGACGTCGCGATGGAAGGTGTAGGGCCGGACTGGGGCATGAGTGAGTTGGATCGGAGTGAGCGAAGGGCGCCTAGGAACGAAGTCCCGCTGCGATCGCTGTGGAGAGGATCCGCGTCGCTGTAGAGACCGAGTGTCGCTCGTGTCGTCGCAGCTCGTCCCAGTAGCTGAAGGAAAGCAGAGCCCGTAGCCCAGCGACCAGGTCGCGGCGTTCTGCTTCGGACAACTCGGAGAGTTCTTCCGCGAACACTCGGCGCACGCACTTGCGGATCTCTGTACGCATCCACGCGTGCCGCTCGCGAATGGACTGCGAAAAGGGTTCCCGGAGCAGGGCGGCGCGCCGAACCGGCGCTACGAGCTCGAATATTTGCGACGTGCGGGCAACGAGCGCCGCGATTCGTTCTTCCTGTGTGCCCTCGACGGTGACGGGTGGGAGCTGGCTGATCACGCGTTCGATCTGGAGTCCTGAAGCTTCTTCGAGTAGCGCCTCCATGTTGTCGAAGTGGCGGAAGACCGCGCGAGTTGAGACGCCTGCGCGCTCGGCCACTTCTTTGGCACCGGGGCGCAAGAGGCCCTCTTCGAAGCAGTCGAGCATGGCTTCGGCCACGGTGGCTCGAGTGCGATCGGAGCGTGCGTGTCTTCCATCGGTTGTGGGCATCCCGGAATCCTGTATTGTCACTCTAAGTGACAATAGCAAGATCGCACGGGGTTGCGACCCGTCGTCGAGGCACGGCGGGGGAGGAGGGCCCTGGCGGCCCACAACGCCGAGCGGGCTCCGCCCGCGTGACCAGCGCAGGGTTCGAGCGCAATCAACATCGACAAGGACCTATCGCTTCCGAACGAAACGAGCGTCGAGTACATCGACTGGTCCATCTAAAACGGTCTCCCTTCCGCGGAGACTACGGAGAATGAAAATGGAAGAGAGAGTTCGAAAGGGAGTCGTTCGTCTTGCGGGCGTCGCCCTGTTGTTGTCACTTTCCGCGGCGCTTGGCTGTGACGCCATGGTCGGACGCATCGTTGATGCGTCGGTCGATCGTCAAACCAACTCTGTACGGAGCGAGCTGCTCGAAGACGACGCGCTTCGCGTCTTCCTCTGTGGTACGGGCTCACCACTTGCGGATGCCGATAGTGCTGCCGCCTGCACCGTGGTGATCGCGGGCGGCAAGGTCTACGTGATCGACGTCGGGCCGGGGTCCCAGGAGGTCGCGCAACTCGCCGGGATCCCCACTCGTGCACTCGGCGGCATCTTTCTCACCCACTTCCACTCCGATCATATCGGGGAGTTGGGCGAATGGGCGACGCAGAGTTGGATCGCGGGTCGGGCGGGCCCCTTGCACGTTTACGGACCGCCGGGCTTAGACCGCGTCGTGGGCGGCTTCAAGGAGGCCTATCGCCAAGATGACGAGTATCGCATCACACACCACGGTGTCGAAAACCTCCCGCGCACCGCAACCGAGTGGGTTCCCCACACCGTTCCCTATGAAAGCGGTCCCGGAACGAAGGTCGTCGACGAGGGCGGGCTCGTCGTCACGGTCTTTGGCGTCGATCACAAGCCCGTCGAACCGGCCGTGGGCTATCGCTTCGACTACAAGGGTCGTTCGGTGGTGATCAGTGGCGACACCGACAAGTCGAGCAATCTCGAGAGCGTCGCGAAGGGTGCTGATCTCCTGATCCACGAGGTGCTGATCAAGAGCCTGATCTCAGATGTGAGCGATGCGACCGGCGAGGCGGGCCGGCCCCGGCTGCAACGACTCGCGAAGGACATTCTCGACTATCACACCAGTCCGAGCGAGGCGGCGGAGTCGGCCAACGCAGCGGGCGTCGATACGCTCGTCTTCACCCACCTAGTACCTCCGGTCCCGGTGCTGCGCGAGTGGTTCTTCATGCGCGATGTCGAGGCGGGTGACGTCGACGTGATCCTCGGCGAAGACGGCATGATGTTCCGCCTGCCGGTGGGAAGCGACTCGATCGACGTTGAGTCTTGATAGAGGCTGCGAACCGAGCGCTTCGCGACGACGCGCAGCCGCCAACTCCCGTATTCAGGGCGTGGATTGTCGGTGACTCGCCATTACTGTTGCGCGTAAACGGACCTGGTGTCGCCTTGACCTAAAGTTGACCCAAGTGCTCGCCACGCACCTCTACGCACGGTAAGCCTCGTAAACATGAATGAATTCAACGATCGCAACACGTTGCCAACGGAAGGGGGAGACGCGAGCGATCAGCGAGCGACGAGTATGAGAGGTCGCAGACCTCGAAGGGAATGCCAGTTCGAATCTGGTTGCGTATCCATCTCCCGCGCGTTCTCAGTCCGCGCCATGTCCCAGTTGCCGGTGGAGGTCTCAGGCCGAGACCTCGTCAGGGTCAGCGATTCGATAGCTGGTGCTTCTCCCTCCGCCCGAGTTCTGCGCAACGATGCCTCGCGCTAGCAACTCACGGATGTCCCGGAGCGCGGTGTCATTCGAACATTTCGCGAGCTTGGCGTACTTCGATGTGGTCAGATGGCCCTTGAAATCGTCGAGCATCCGGTTGATGACATTTCGTTGGCGATCATTCACCGGATTCAGATTGATTCGCTCCCACATCTTCGCTTTGTGAAGGACGGAGGTGAGCTTTCCATTCGCACCGTCAATGGTGCGATCGAGACAACCCAGGAACCACACGAGCCATTCGGTGATGTCGAGGTTGCCGCGCTGCGCCGATTCCAGCTGGGTGTAGTACTCCCTTCGCTCTGTCTCGATTCCCGAAGACATGCTGTAGAAGCGTTCCTTCGTCTTGTCGGCTCGAGCCAATGCCATGTCGGCGATCGCGCGGGCGATTCGTCCGTTCCCATCCTCGAATGGATGGATCGTCACAAACCAGAAGTGCGCGATGGCCGCTCTTAGAACGGGGTCGACCTTTGGCGGTGCGTTGAACCACTGTAGATAGGATTCCATCTCGGCTTCGAGCCGCTCGGCCGCCGGTGCTTCGTAGTGGACTTTTTCCCGGCCGATGGGTCCAGAGACGACCTGCATCGGGCCTGACTCCGCAATGCGCCATGCGCCGACCGTGATTCGGCTCATGCCGCTTCGGCCGGTGGGAAAGAGTGCGGCGTGCCAACTGGAAAGACGTTCCGCTGTGAGCGGCGCTTCGAAATTTTGCGTCGCATCGAGCATCATTTCGACGATGCCTTCGACCGCTCGTCCAGGCTCGGGGAGGCCCGCGACATCGAGCCCAAGTTTTCGAGCAATCGACGAGCGGACCTCCTCGGGGTCGAGGTGCTCGCCTTCGATTGCGGAGGATTTCACGACTTCGTCCGTGAGCGTAGTGAGGCTGGCTTCTGCGCGAAGCTCGAAACCCAGGCTCTCCATCTTGCCCAGATGTCTGCCTTGCTTGTGCCGGACGGCGGCGAGAACGCCGGCCAAGGTGCCGTCATCCCAAGAGAAATGGGGCCAATCCGCCAACTCGTGAATGAATGTCAATTCACCGCACCCCTTGCGGTGTTTATAGGGGCCAATTGATGCATTCGCAAGTAATCACAGCAGAATATGCGGTGATTAAGGACCCTAATCGCCGCAGCGACGGCCTTGCAATGGCTACAAGCTTGATTGGCCAATCCGCAGCTGCCTCTCCCAATCGACTGAAACGCATCGATTCGCCCGCTTCAATGGAAGCTATTTCGTGAACACAAGGCGTGCTCGTGCTCGCCAGGCCTGTATGAGGGTCCTGACGCCAAACGCGCGGGAACGTCGGAAACTGAATTGCCTCTCCTTGCCTCTCAGTGCGCATCAGTGCCTAGTAAGACCGGACCAAGAATCATGAAAAGGTGAGCAAAGGCGATAGCTTGCGCGATTTCTGGATTTAGTTGCCAACGGAAGGGGGAGGCGAGAGCGATTAGCGAGCGACGAGTATGAACGCTTGCCCATCGGGCAAGTGTGAGTCGCCAGTTCGAATCTGGTCTCGTGCTCCAAGAAAATCCGGTCCATTATCCGTGCTCGGCATGAGATGCGAATAAGTCCGCAGTATCAGGCCCGCCGATGCATGACCGAGAATTGATATTTGCGTGAGTAACTCTGGACCGGTTCACGCGGGCGGTGTGGTAGGCCACCAAAGGGACCTTTGCATGATCGACCCCTATTCCAACCTAATCCTCCGCTGATAGGCGGCAATATGACAAGTAGCGTCGGCGAGCGTGACCGTCGCCGACACAGACCTTC
>CBFDDD010000191.1:0-4732 GCA_965603475.1 uncultured Myxococcales bacterium | reverse complement strand
TCGAATCCCATGCGTGAATGTCGGGCCGCTTCGATCGTTCCGGGAAACTCGAGCCGCGTCCCCCCTTCGCTACCCCCGATCGAGAGGATTTTGATCGGACGGATGGGCTCCGGAGGTGGGGCTTCCTGCTCTCGACATCCCATGGAGCCCAATGCGACTCCCATCAGCACGATCATCGACACGAGCGCGCGCGAATCGAGGCCGAAGTTCGTCGCTCTGCCCTGACGTCTGGCTGCGAAGGATCGCGAGATCCGCGACACTGCGGCGACGTAGCCGATCTTCATGAACATCCCTCCGGGCTCGATGCCCAAGCCTAATTCTACACACTTGAGACAAAGGAAGGCAATGCAAGCAATCAAGCGAAGTCTCCTTCGAGACGCGAGTGAAACGAACTGTCATGCCGAACGCATTCTCTGAACTCCGTGGCGACGTTGCGCTCGCGGTCTACATCGATCTCAAGAGTCCTTACGCATACCTCGCGATCGACGCGACTCGTGACATGGCCGCGTCGCTGGGTGTGGCGATCGACTGGCGTCCCTTCACGCTCGACATCCCGAGTTATCTCGGTTCGGCAAAGCTCGACAAGAAGGGCAAGGTCGCGAAGAGCGCGCGCACGCCCCAACAGTGGAGCGGCGTCAAATACGCCTACATGGATGCGCGGCGCTACGCAAACCTCACGGGTAAGACCGTTCGGGGTACGGTGAAGATCTGGGATTCGAGTCTCGCTGGCATCGCCATGTTGTGGGCGAAGGAGCAGGGCGCGGATGCCTTCGATCGATTCCTGGACGAGATCTATCCGCCATTCTGGCGGCGCGAGCTGGATATCGAGGACGCAGCGGTACTGGAAAAGGTGCTGGCTGATGCTGGGCTCGAGACCGATGGATTCGATGACTATGTCGTCGGGCGGGGCCGTGAACGACACGACGAGACCAATGCCAAGGCCTTCGACGCCGGGGTATTCGGCGTTCCCACCTATCTCGTGGGCGACGAGCTGTGGTTTGGACGTGAACATCTTCCGCGTGTCGCCTGGATCCTGGCCGCGGAAGAGGGTGTCGCGCCCCACGTTGCCAATCGGTCCTTCGCACGATGAAGGTTTCTTCCGCGCTCGATGACTCGCGGCTGAGTGTTCTGCTGGACCTTCGCCATCCACTCGCGTATCTGGCGCTTCACCCGACGATCGAACTGGCTCGTGACGAAGGACTCGAAATCAATTGGCTGCCCGTTCGAGTGCCGCCTCTCCGGGCGCCCTCGACGGCGAGCCCCGACGACGATCGAGGGGTGCGACATCGCCGCAGCCGTGCGGAGGCGATCGCACGTGAGATCGAAATCTATTCAAACGCGCAGGGGCTTGTTCTGCGGGACTACTATCGAGATGCGGATCCGACGGCGGCCTACGTGGGTTGGCTCTGGCTTCGCGAACAGAGCCGCGAGAGACTCGAGGACTATCTCGTTGAAGTATTCCGGGCCTACTGGGCGCTCGAATTGGACCCCGCGGACGAGAGCGCGATTTCGAGGATCATCGAGGATCTCGGCGCCAATGCGACGGGCTTCGAGGCCTGGGCCGCGGACCGCGGGCCCGCAAGCGTCTCGGCTATTGCGGAAGAACTCAGCGAGCGCGGTCTCTCTGGGGCGCCCGTCTATCTGATCGACGACGAAGTCTTCCTCGGGCGCCAGCACCTGCCGATGATTCGCTGGATGCTACACGGCAGAGAGGGTCCGGGGCCCATCTAGCCTTCTGTCGCCGGCCAGTCACCGTCTACGAATCATTGCCTTTTTGGGGGCGCATGTCGGCAGCATCGATGCCGGCGACGACGGTCGGTTTTTTCATTGCATCCCGGCGAAAGGGCTCGCCGAGTTCCTGATTGAGGAGGACCTCGATGAACGTTGTGACGCCATTCGCCTGCCCCTTGCAGGCGATCTTGAGCGCTTCGGTCATTTCGGCCTGGGTCTGGACCGTGACGCCGGTCAGGCCGCAGCCATCGGCGACGCGCGCGTAGCTCACCTGGGGGTCGAGCTCGGTGCCTACGAAATTGTCGTCGTACCAGAGTGTCGTGTTGCGCTTCTCTGCGCCCCATTGATAGTTGCGGAAGATGATCATCGTGATCGCCGGCCAATTTTCACGACCGACCGAACTCATCTCGCTCATCGAGATTCCGAAGGCACCATCGCCGGCAAAGCCCACGACCGGGACGTCGGGGCAGCCGACCTTTGCCCCGATGATCGATGGGAAGCCATAGCCGCAGGGCCCGAAGAGCCCGGGGGCCAGGTATTTCCGCCCCTCTTCGAACGCCGGATAGGCATTTCCGATCGCGCAGTTGTTCCCGATGTCGGAAGAGATGATCGCCTCCTTCGGGAGCGCTTCCATGATTGCCCGCCAGGCCTGTCGCGGGGACATGCGCTCGGCATCGCGATCTCGCGCTCGCTCGTTCCACGTGGTGCCCGGGTCGTCGTCCTCGTGATCCATCGCTGCGAGCGTGTCCTGCCAATCGGACTTGGTCTTTTGAATGAGTGCTTCGCGCTCTTTTCGACCGGCATCTCCTGCACTGCCCGAGAGCTGATCGAGAATTTGCTCGGCGACCTGTTTCGCGTCGCCTTCGATGCCGACGGTGACCTTCTTGGTCAGCCCAATGCGATCGGCATTGATGTCGACCTGGATGACCTTGGCCTCGCTCGGCCAATAGTCGATGCCATATCCGGGCAGTGTCGAGAAGGGGTTGAGTCGGGTGCCCAGCGCGAGCACGACATCCGCCCGGGAGATCAACTCCATGGCTGCTTTCGAACCGTTGTAGCCAAGCGGTCCGCAGGCGAGGGGGTGGCTTCCCGGGAACGCATCGTTGTGTTGATAGTTGCAGCAAACCGGAGCACTCAATCGCTCGGCGAGCGCCTTCGAGGCCGGGATGCCTTCTCCGAGGATGACGCCGGCGCCGTTGAGGATCACGGGGAACCGGGCCTCCGAGAGCAGGGCGGCCGCATTCGCGATCGCTTGCTTGCCGCCGGCGGGCCGTTCGAAGCGGACCATCTGGGGCAGCTCGATGTCGATGATCTGGGTCCAGAAATCACGGGGTACATTGATCTGAGCGGGAGCGGAGCCGCGCCAGGCCTTGAGGATTACGCGGTTCAGCACCTCGGCGATGCGCGATGGGTCGCGCACCTCTTCCTGGTAGCAGACCATGTCTCGGAACATGGCCATCTGCTCGACTTCCTGGAAGCCACCCTGGCCAATCGTCTTGTTGGCGGCCTGGGGCGTGACCAGCAGCATCGGCGTATGATTCCAGTAGGCGGTCTTCATCGCCGTGACGAAGCCCGTGATCCCCGGGCCGTTCTGAGCGATCGCCATTCCCATCTTCCCGCTCGCCCGGGTGTAGCCGTCACAGATGAGCCCGCCGTTCGTTTCGTGGGCGACATCCCAGAAGGTGATGCCGGCCTTCGGGAACAGGTCGGAGATCGGCATGAACGCGGATCCGATGATGCCGAATGAATGCTCGATGCCATGCATCTGCAGGACCTTCACGAAGGCCTCTTCGGTTGTCATTTTCATTTCGTTCTCTCCTGAGCAATCCGGCGACTTCGAATGTTCGCCGCTGGCGATGAGTTTGTTATGCGTCCGCTCGATCGTCTGGGGCGCGCTACAGGAATCTGCAGGTTCGCGAGCGGCGGACCTGGATTCTAGCTGCCTTCGGCAGTCGATTCTACGTGATCGACGACCGCGAGCTGGGCCACTCTCCCGGCCTCGAGATCGCCACCTCGAGTCTTGCGTCAATTCCGATTTGGGTAGATCCCCCCCGCACAGATCACATAGCTGACGCCCTCGGGCTCCAGGCCCCGGAGATCGGGCACACCAAAATTTGTTCGACCGTCTCCGCCATACCACGTGCCGAGAACCGAATAGAGCGAGCTGTAGGGGGCGATGTCGAGAAGCTGGCCCCGTGCGAAGACTGTCCCTTGCGGAGCAAAGCTTCCGGCAAAGAGCCAGACTTCGCCGACGACCTTGCCCTGACATGTCGAGCTGGTCGGAAGCGGCCCGTCATTCCATGTAGACAAGGGGCCGAGTCGACCGGCGGTCGCGTTGAAGGCGTCCCGGAGCGCATCGAAGTTTGAGTTCACCTCTTCGGCATCCGCCTTCGTCCCGTTCGTGAAGCTGTGCGGCAGCGTGACCTGACCAGCGATCCCGGCCAGGGGGCCGATCGCAATCGCGAACACCGCACACGTCATCGCCACTCTCGTCAGGTTCTTGCGGTAGAGGACGGCCGCGGCGGCCAGCAGACCGCCTATCAAGACGGTCATTCCGATGAGTCCGATTGTCGGTACGGCGACTCCACCCCACGCCATCGATCCCCAGAGCTGCTCCCACATGGACTGACCTCCTGATCCACCGGCGCCGGATCGCGCCGCATCGTGGCATTGTCTCATGATGGGCAACGAACGGCTCAGAAATCGATGCCGGCCGCTCGATTTGGCGCGACGAAATGGGCTCTAGTGCCGCCACGGTCGGTTTCTCGAAGAAGGGTCAGTTCGCGTTAGGCGAGGATGGAGCTTCGAATCATCTCTGCGTGGCCGACCCACGCATACCACGTTTCTCGAGCATTCTCGAGATGACCCCATCGAGCCGCGCGTGAGAGAAGCGAGAATGCCGGTCAGCCTTCGCTCTCCGGACCCCATTCGTCATGCTCGGCGGCTCCCGGAGAGACGCTGTCCCAGCTCGCGATCGATCCGACGAAGATATGCTCTGCGA
>CBFDDD010000190.1:0-5017 GCA_965603475.1 uncultured Myxococcales bacterium | reverse complement strand
TTTGACGGATCTGAAGAAAGCCAGGCCGGACGACGGTCTCGAAGCGATCGAAGTGCCTGGCCAATCCGAGTGGGAAACGACGATGGATCCGGAAGTGCTCGTCGCCCGAAAGCATCTCCTCCGCGCACAGCAGCGTGCCCGCAACGCAAGGACGGTGTACGGCGACATGATGGAGAACAACTATCCCAGGGGTGCCGCGCGCATCCAGATCGTGAAGGAACGGGATGCCTCCATGGAGGCCCTGAGGGAAGCGAAGAGCGCGCTTTCTGCTGCCGAAGGCTGATCCTGACCCAACCACCGGATGCGTGTTGAATTCATCGCGGTTAACCTCAATCCCGAAATCCGCGACGCTTGCGAATGCATGGATGAGGACCGTGATCCGGTTCAAAGGGCCGTGCAACAACCCGCGGACGGCGGAGGGAGATTGAATTGAGGACGCTTCAGAGCGTATTTCTGTTCTGCTCGATCTTGTTGGTTGGCTGCGCGCCGATCAGCACGAATTTCGACTACGACGTGAGCTGGGACTTCGAGTCATTGAAGACCTATCAGTTGCTCAGCCCGCCCGTTGATTCCGCCGTCAATTCGCTCAGCCGAGATCGCGTCAGGAACGCCATCAACTCCGAACTCATTGCCCGGGGCTACAACGAAGTCGACACGGACCCGGATTTTCAGGTTGCCTACCACGTTGGATCTCAAGACAAGATCCAGGTTTCGGACTGGGGCTATGGTTATGGGGGGCGGGGATCCTACTACGGCTACGGCGGTCGGCGAAGCGCTGTCGACGTCTACCAGTACCAGGAGGGCTCCTTGATCGTCGATATCGTCGATACGGACACGCACAAGCTCATCTGGCGAGGGACGGCTCGCAAGGTTCTCGACACGAATCCGACACCAGAGCAGCGGACCGCAACGGTCAATGCCGCGGTCGCGAAGATCCTCGCAGACTTTCCGCCCAAGAAATAGCGCCAGAGGTCGCGCGCTACAGGGCGCTACTTTTTCTTCTTGTGTTTGTGGAACGCTCCGCTCCACCAGTGGTGCGACGACTTCTTGTCGGCAGGATCGGCGTTCTCGTGGTGGACGAGTTCGGGCTTTTCTTGATCGGTTTCGACCGTCGCCTTCGCCGCGACCGGGCCCTTCTTGGGTCGATCGGACTCCTTCCCCAGCCAGATGTGGGGCCGCCATTTCAGCCATTCCTTCTTGGGCTCGTCGTGGAGTTTGAAGATGGAGCCCGCGGCCGCTTTCGCGCCTGGCTTGTCCGGCGTGGCGAAGGCGACGGCCCCCGAGACCAGCGCGGCGAGCGAAGCGGTATGAACATGAATTCCTGTCAGGCCGATATCGGCACTGATGCCGCTGGCGTTCCAGAATCGGCTGTTGGTCCGCACGAGTCGCGCGTATTCCGGCTCGATGCCGAGCACTACGCCAATCGTGGCGGCATCTTTCTTGAGCTCGACGCTCAGCACAGAGCCCACCTGGACTCCGCTATACAGAACGGCTTCTCCTTCGCGAATCGAACCCAGCGTCTTGCCCTCGACCAGGATATGCGTGGTGCGTGAGCGCTTCCAAGCCTTCTTGGATTGCTTGGGCCCTTCGTAGAGCGAATAGCGGTCGCCGCTCTTGGCGCTGGCGCCCGGCGCGCCGTGTGCGTCGAAACTGATCCCGCCCGAAATCAACGATCGCAGAGAACCGATATTGGCCTCGATTCCCGAGAAGCTTGCGTCGAGCTCGAAACCGCTGACATTCCAGAAATGCGTGTTTGCGGTGACCAGGTTTGCATGTTCGTGTGCGATCGCGAGATGGATCGTCACGCCCTGGTCTTTTTCGCCGAGTTCGTAGCCTGCGACTTTTCCGACCCGGATGTCGCGGTAGTAGATGGGCGAACCGCCCGATATGTCACCCAGGGCATCCGCCGTCAGCTCGAGACGAAGCGCGTCCGGGTGGTCGACGACCATCGGCGGATCGTCCAGACCTTTGAAGCTACGTCTTTTCGCAGCATCCGGTGGGCCCAGCTCGAGCGTGATATAAGCGCCGGAAAGCAGCGTCTGGAACCCTGAAATTCCCGATGCACCGACCCTGGGTCGGACGACCCAGAATCGTGTGCCCTCGGTGATATGTTTCGCGGCGCTCGGAATGACTCGGGCGTGTACGATCACACCGTTAGCCTTCTCTGAGAGATCGATTTCTTCGACGATGCCAAAATTGACCGAGCGGAATTGCAATGTGGTCTTACCCGCCTCGAGGCCTTCCGCGGTTTCGAAGGTGATGGTAATGAGCGGACCCCGCTCCGAGAGCGTTCGGTAGGCGAGCCCGGCAGCCACGATCAGCGCCACGATCGGAATGATCCAGATGATCGAGAAACGGCCGGGTTTCTTCACTTCGCCTGCGGGAATGCCCTCGGGAACGGGAGTGTCTTCACTCATTCTGGATCCTCCTGATTTTCGTTCGCGCTCGCGGCATCCCAGATGAGACGTGGGTCGAAGCTCGAGGCGGCGAACATTGTAATGACGACTACGGCTGCGAAGCAGACGGCGCCCAGGCCGGGATTGATGGTTGCGATTGCACCGAGCTGAACCAGCGCGCACACGATCGAGACCATGAACATGTCGATCATCGACCAGCGGCCTATGCCCTCTGCAAGCCGATAGAGTTTCGTACGCTCGCGAGGCCGCGAGCGAGATCGCCGATGGACGCTGATGAGCAGATAGCTGAGTCCGACGAGCTTCAGCACGGGTACCGTGATACTGGCGAAGAAGATCAGCGCCGCGATTTCCCACATGCCCGAATTGATCAGCTCGATCACACCTGACAGAATGGTGTCCGGCTCGCCCTTGCCCATCAGTTCCACGGTGAGGACGGGGAACACGTTCGCGGGTATGTAGAAGGCCGTTGCTGCGATGACCAGCGCCCAGGTGCGCTGAATGCTCTCGGGCTTGCGACGCCATACGACGCCTTCGCATCTCGGACATTGAAAGCCGTCGGGCATTTCGGGCGGGGGTGTGCAGAGAAGCTCACAGCTCGGGCATGCGACGCTATGCAGAAGATCAGGCGCCACGTCCATCCTTCCATGCACGATCCCAGACTTCGCGAGGGTCCAGTGTCGCGGCAATAGAGATCCAGACCAGAATCAGCACGACGAAGGCCACACTCGCCGGCCCGGGAACGATGCTGGCCAGTTCGGCGAGCTTGACGACCGCAACGAGTCCTCCCAGCAGGTAGACCTCGAGCATGCTCCAGGGTCGAAGCCATACCAGGGCTCGAAATACGAGACCGAGCTTCCAGGGCCGGGCGCCTAGTCGAATGGGCACCAGGACATAGAGCATGCCGAGGATGTAGACGATCGGCGCGGCGATACTCGTAAATGCGATCAGCACGGCCAGCTCGCCGAAGCCCCGTTCGTAGAGGATTCGCACGCCCGTGGCGATCGTATTCGAATCAGACTGTCCCTTGAATTCGAAGACCATGAACGGGAGGAAATTCGAGCACGCCCACAAGACCAGCGCGGCCGCGACGAGTGCGAGGGTGCGGTTGATGCTGTCGTGCCTGTGCGTATGGAGCGTCACGCCGCAGCGAGGACAGCGTGCCGACTCTCCGATCTCGAGGTGCGGCGCGCGTTGCAGCAGATCGCAATCCAGGCAACGTAGATATTCTTCGGGCTCGCCTGGCATAGCGCGATCTCCTCAGAGCCTCACGCTGGGCAGCGCCGTCAAGAAAGTCACGATTGTGGCCTCGTTCGCATTATCCAGAATGATGCGCCGAGTGCATGGATTTGCAAGGGCGCGCTCCGATCGATGTCGCGTTGTGGCTTCGTGCCCTACGCGAGGGTGGCTGAGTATCCGTGACTCGATCCCGCTTGGGAGGTAATATCGTCGGTATGACGACATCAAGACTCTCTGGCGACGTCCTCGCCACCGCGATAACGGCATTGCTAGCGGCATTGCTGCTCGTTCCAATCGCGTCTGCCCAGCCCGGACCCGTGATCGCGCTGCCGGCCGCGGACGCCGAGGCGCTCGAATTACTCGGCGAGGGCGTCGTCGGAAAGGCGATCCCGGCCCCGCCTCTTGATGACCTGCAGGCCTGGTACGTGGGAGATGCGAGCGGCGGCGAGTGGACCTACCACGTCATCAAGGGCAAGAAGAAAGAGATGCGAGTCGAAAGCATCACGCCTGCGCCCGAACGAGACGGTCAGAAGGCGTGGAAGCAGACGATCGGGAATGAATTCACTCAGGAGATACAAGTGCATGTCGACGGGTCTCTCGGCAAGTACACCGAGACCGATGTCCCTATGTCCTACGTGACCCACTTTCATCCGGGGATCGTGCTGGCTCCCGGACTCGCTCCCGGCAAGACCTTCGAGGTGAAGCAGAAGGCACTCGTGTACAAGATCGGCCATCCCGACAAGACCGCGTATACCGGAAGCATGGACGTGAAGTTGACCTACGTTGGCGCCTATGAAGTGACCACACCGGCTGGGAAGTTTCCGTCGATTCTGATGCGCGCGGAGTTCGACGTCAAAGTCGGGCCCGCGATCGTCAAGGACGTTCAATATTCGTTCTTCAGCAAGGGCGTCGGAAAGGTCGCGGAGGTCGAAGCGTTGAAAATTTCCGCTCTGCTGATCTATCACTCGAACGATAAGACTGGGAAGGTCCTGGCGAAGAAGCCAAAGCGCTAGCAGGCTGCGGACAGAGGCCGTTGGATGGGGTGCCAGGTGGCCCGGACGGTGGAGCCTGCTGCTCGCGGCTTCTCCGCGGTCGGTCGTGGTCCCGCATGATGCATCGCTGCGTAGAGCTGACCGACCACGGCGCTTTACGCTCCCAGCAGGCTCCGCCGCCCGGACCACTCGGTTCGCTTTCGCTGGCGGTTGTCCACAGCATGGCTCTATCTGCATATCGAACTCACCTGGCGGTCCATATTCCCATGTCATGCACAATGGCCAGACTGTGGAAATCGGCTAGCGAAAGCGAACCGAGTGTCTTGGGTCGGGAAGCCTTCTGCGAACGTTATAGACGCGGTCGGCAAGCTC
>CBFDDD010000189.1:0-5084 GCA_965603475.1 uncultured Myxococcales bacterium | reverse complement strand
AGTCCGGCGCCAGCTGCAAAGCACACTCCGCCAGCATCACGCCTGAGTCCGCTCGACGTGCGAGTCGTGCCGCTTCGAGGAGTGTCTTTCGAGCGCTCTCTCGGTCGCCGGCGTAGAGCTGTGCGTTCGCATATTCGAGCAATATTTCGCAACGGTCGGTGAGGCAGCATTTGGAGTCTGATTCGACCAGGTCGAGGGCTCGTCTGAAGAAGATTTGGGCTTCTGAGTATGCGAAGCGGGCCGCGGCGTCTCGTCCGGCTAGCAATGCGAATTGGCGGGCTTCGGTGAGTTCGGAGAGGGGGATGGCCTTGGTCAGGTGATCCGAGATGAGCGCGGAGCGGGAGTCGTCGTGCTTGATGAGTTCGTGAGCGAGGCGCAGGTGGATTTCTCGTCTGTGGGTTGAATCGATGGTTTGATAGAGAGCATCGCGGAGGAGGGCGTGGCTGAATGCGAAATCAGAGCCGTCCTCACGGATGAGCCAGGCGCGCCGCGCTGCTTCGAGAAGTGCGAGAAGTTCTTTGTTGCTGATGCCCAGGATTTTGGCGGTTGTCGGGACCGAGAATGCCCCGCCCGCTACGGATGCGACTGCGAGGGCGTTACGAGTTGGAGCTGGGAGATCGGAAAGTTGGTGTGCGACGATTTCGCGACCGTTGGAGGGCAGTGCGGAGACAAGGGATTCGGTCGATTCGGTATTGATTCTGGAATCGAGGTATCGGATCAGATGTGTGACGTAGTATGCGTTGCCGGATGTTCTGACTTCGAGGGCTTCGCTCAGTTCTTGGCGGTCTGAACTCAAGGGGTCGAGCATGTGTGAGATGTCGACTGCGGTCAGAGGCATCAGATCGATGTTCTTGCAGCGTGGAAGCGCCGCTATTTCGGACAATCCCTGAGCGGTCGCATTTGTTTCGGGCGAAGGTCGGTGTGTTGCGATTACGGTGACAGGGTCGAACGACAGCTCTTCTGCGATCCACGCGAGGAGCGAGAGACTGTCGAAGTCTGCGCGATGGATATCCTCGAAGGCAAGCACGAGCGGCGTTCCCCGTGAGATGGAACGAATCGTTTGTACCCAACGTGAGAGGATCGAGAATCGGTCGAGGCTGTTTGGTCGTTCGAGGGCGTACTCGACGGAGCCTTGAATTTCGGGGAAAGCGGTCGACAACGATTGTGCGTTTTCGACCAGTTCCTGGTTGGCGCCCTTCTGTGCGCTGAGTGCTTCGCGGAGGATTTTCGTCCAGGGCCAGAATGCAGGGGTTCCCTCAATTGTGGCGCCACGCGCGAGATAGGACGGAACCGTCGTAGGGACGGTTTTGAGGAACTCGGCGAGCAGGCGGGTCTTGCCAATTCCGGCTTCGCCGCGAATCAAGATGAGATGGCCGCGAGCTTCGGCGACGGAAGATCGGAGAAGCTCGCGCAGAATCTTCATCTCGGTTTTCCGTCCCACGAATGGGAGTTCTTCGAACGGCTGGTTCTCTGTTCGATTTGACCTCGGTGCGCTTCTGACTTCGCCGATGAACCGATAGCCGCGGCCGCGAACGCATTCGATGAATCTCGGACTCGAAGCGCTGTCGCCGAGTGCCCTGCGTAGTTCGTGCACACAGGTTGGAATTGCGGCTGGACTGAGTGCCGCGGAGTTCCATACTTCGCGGCGAAGAAATTCGAGGGGAACGACCCGCTCTCGGTTCTGAATCAAGCAGACGAGGAGGTCGAGCGGGCGCTGGCCGATCTCGATTGGATGGCCGTTTCGGCGCAATGTGAAGAGTTCGAGATCGAGTTCGAACTCCGAGAACTGGATCTGGCGCACCTTGTCGCTCCCTTCTCATTCGGCTTTGAGCCGCCTTGAGGTCAATTCAACTCAGCCATCACGAGATTTACCCTAGCGAGGACGGGTCGATAAGTTCCGGAGTCGCAGATTCTTCGATCAGCGCTGATCGAGACCTGATAATTCTGCGAACTCGCTCGCATTGAATTACCCTTGGGGAGTATTTGTTCCTCATCGAGTCTCGATTCGACGGTCGCCCAAGGGATTTTCATCGTCTATGGTCGCTCCCCGCTTCGGTCGGCTCGTCCAGTCGAGTCGTGCTGTGATAGGAGCGTAGTCAAAACAATACGCTTTGTGTCGAAGTTTGATCTGAGCCACTTGTCGGGTCGTTTTGGCTGTGGAATCTCTACCAGGCTGCCGCAGGTGCGGACCAGCGGGTCCAGATCAGATTGCCCTCACCGCAGCCGGCCCAACCCCTCCATTCACCCCAACGCCCTGGAGACCCCCCTTATGAACTTCGGATTCACCGAAGAGCAGAATCTGCCCCGCGCCGAATTGCGGAAGTTTCTGGATCAAAATGCCCCGCTCGAGCGCGCTCGTGAGGGTGTCGAAACGGAGTCGGGGGTCGATCCCGCCCTCTGGAGTCGGATGGCCGAGCTCGGCTGGGTGGGTCTCAATATTCCCGAGGAACATGGGGGCGTCGGACTCGATTTCGAGACGCTGATCGAGATTCTCGGATTGCCCAAGGACTGAATCGTGCGCGAAGCCCTCGAAACGAAACTCCGGACCAGTCTCGACGCGACGCATGTCGAAGTCATCGACGAGTCACATTTGCATGCGGGCCACGCTGGGGCGCGAGACGGGGGCCGTCATTTTCGGGCGGTCATCGTTTCGGAAAAATTCGCGGGGCTGAGTCGCGTCCGATCGCAACAGCTCGTCTATCAGTCGGTCGAAGAATGGATGGGCAAGGAG
This sequence comes from uncultured Myxococcales bacterium, assembly GCA_965603475.1. Taxonomy (GTDB): domain Bacteria; phylum Myxococcota_A; class UBA9160; order UBA9160; family UBA4427; genus UBA4427. The sequence goes on along the minus strand of CBFDDD010000189.1, from coordinate 2,353 downwards.
ATCCACGCGCTCTCGATGAAGACGTTTACACCGGACGAGTGGGCGTCCAGGTCCGAATGACTCGCAATCGCGTTCGAGAGGCCTGAGCCGTTAGGCAGCACTCACACTGACCGCCGGCGTCCGCCTCGAGGTGATCGGCCGCCGTACTGCGGAGGCCAACTCTCGTAACAACACCTCCGTCTCTTCGAAACCAATACAGCCGTCGGTAATCGAAACGCCGTACTCGAGAGTGCGACCGGGCTTCCAATCCTGCCGGCCCGCATGGATATGGCTCTCGAGCATGACGCCGAGAATGCCGGTCGCGCCTCCTCGCACGTGAGCCGCCACGTCGCGTAGCACAGCGCTCTGGCGCGCAGGGTCCTTTCGCGAGTTGCCATGGGAACAGTCGACCATGACCCCGCGTACGCTCAACCTTTTGCTGAGTGCCTCGATGGTTTCGGAATCGTAGTTGGTCTGGTCCCGCCCTCCGCGCAAGACGACGTGCGTGTCGGGATTGCCGGCCGTCTTGACCACAGCCGCCGTGCCGTCAGAGCGAATGCCCAGGAAACTATGGGGGTGTGCTGCCGCGATCATGGCATCGGCCGCGACCGAAACTGTTCCATCGGTACCGTTCTTGAATCCGACAGGCATGGAGAGACCGCTTGCCATCTCGCGGTGGGTCTGGCTTTCGGTCGTTCGCGCGCCGATTGCGGTCCAGGCGACGGCGTCGGCCAGGTATTGCGGTGAGATCGGATCGAGGAACTCCGTGGCGCAGGGAAGGCCGATCTCGTTGATCTCGAGAAGCAGCTGGCGGGCGATGGCAAGGCCTTCGGCGACGTGGCACGAGCCGTCGAGGCGGGGATCGTTGACGAGACCCTTCCATCCCACTGTTGTGCGCGGTTTCTCGAAGTAGGTGCGCATGAGGATGACGAGCCGGTCTTCGAGCTCTCGCGCGACAGGGAGCAGGAGCCTGGCGTAGTCGAGCGCGACCTTGGGGTCGTGTAGCGAACAGGGCCCGACGACGACGACCTGGCGTCGCGTGTCTCGTCCGTGCAATACGTCGCGAATGTCGTTGCGTGCGCGAAGGACGATGTTCGCCGCATCGGGCGAGATCGGGTGCTCGGTCTTCAATTCAGTCGGGGGCGGGAGCGACTCGATCCCCACCAGATTTCGGTCTTCTAACGAACTCATCAGATTCTCCAACTACGCAACGGCCATGCAGCCCATGCGAGAACGCAAAAAAAAAGGCCCCGAGAGGTTTATCCTCTCGGGGCCTTTTGAAGCTTGTCTTGCCGTATCTCAGATTTCGGCACACCACGCTTCGGCCCCGGAGGCAAACCAGCCCCAGCCAAAGAAATAGAAATCGGTGTACGCGAAGATCGAATTCGACATCGTGCCTTCTGTTACCTCATCAGGACGGTTGGATCAAGCGAGCGGTGCCGTAGACCCCTTGGGCCGGCACCTGCGGCCCGCTACTCGAATCAGACGACGAATTCTTCGAGCCATCGTTCGAGGGTGACGTGGAAGCCGGAGGCGTTCTTGTGTCCGCCGCCGCCGTATCCGAGTGCGACCTTCGAGACGTCCAGATCGCCGATCGAATAGAGCGTGCCGTAGACCTCGGCGCCTTCGACTCTGTATACGAGCCCCCATGCTTCGCCGTATTGCGCGCGTTTGGCGAGCTCGTGGCCGATCTGGCTGCGATTGGTGGAGGCATTGACGGCTTCGATCCGTTTGGTCCCGAGGGCGACCGGCCGGGCATGTTCGAGGCGCCGTGCAACTTCGATGCGATTGGCACGCAGGATCGGTTTCCCCTGTTCTGCCAGTGTTTCGATGGATTCGCTCGAAAGTCGGTCCCAGACTTCGAACTCGCGCGGATACGAAGCGATCGCGGCATTCACGGCGTCCGAGTCGGGCAAAGCCCAGTTCCACAGGTCCTGGTCTTCGACATAACGGATCAGCTCGGGAACTTCCTCGTCCGGTCGGAAATGCTGCCAGGCGAGCATGGCACCCGAATGTCCGAGGTCGAAATGCAGGAGGTGTCCTTCGGCTTCGAGTTCGTTCACGAGAGAAATGTCGTCGGCGAGTCGATCGCGCGCCGTCACGTGATGGTCGAGGACGACGACCTGATCCGCGACGATGGCCAGCTCCTGGAGTTCATCCTTTGCCGGGGCGATGTCGACGAACGCGACGAGTGCATTCTCGCACTCGCCCATTCGTACGCGGTCGTCATGGCCGCGTGCGATGAAATGCCCGCTTTCGCCCCAGGCGCCCTTGACGGCCCAGACGGCCCCGAAGCCATCCGGACAGCCCGCATGGTAGAAACAGAGTTTTTTCATGGTTCTTCTAATCTGGTTTCGTCCGGGTTCGTCCGGCG
>CBFDDD010000188.1:0-5261 GCA_965603475.1 uncultured Myxococcales bacterium | reverse complement strand
TGGTGAGTCACCAATCGTGCACGCGGAGAGAATGAATGCCCATGGAAGTCGCCCGGATTGCCTCGGCCCTTGGCGCAAGAGTCGAGGGGGTCGATCTGCGATCGATCGCTCCCGACTCCGAGCGAGAGATCCTCTCCCTGCTGAATCGATTTCAGGTACTCGTTTTTCCAGCGCAGACTCTCGATCCGGCAGAACTCGTGCAATTTGCGAATTGCCTCGGCAAGCCGAGCCAGCATCCGGTCGTCCCGCATATAGAAGGGCATCCTGAGGTCATCGAGATTCGCAACTTTGGCAAACGGGTCACGCTGAACGAGCATTGGCATTCGGATGTGACTTTTGAAGAACGTCCGCCGATGGTGACTCTGCTTCATGCGCTCGAAGTGCCCGAAGTCGGTGGCGATACACAATTTGCGAACCAGTACCAGGCATGGGACACGCTGTCGGATGGAATGAGGCAGATGCTCGCCCCGCTGCGGGCGCTTCACAGTGGCGAATTGTTGGCTCGGGCGATGGGCAGATCCGAAGCGCCCAGCGCATTGCACCCCGTGGCCCGCACTCACCCGGATACCGGAAACAAAGCGCTTTATGTCTGCCAGGCGTTTACGCGACACTTCGAGAACATGACCAGCGACGAGAGTCGGCCCCTTCTCCAGTATCTCTATCAACACGCGTCTCGACCGGAGTTGACTGCTCGGCACCACTGGAGCGTCGGTGACCTCGTCCTCTGGGACAATCGCTGCGTGCAGCACTACGCGATCCACGATCACGGCGATGCGGCACGGGTGCTCCATCGTGTAACGGTCGAAGGCGAGCGACCCGTTTGAGTGAGACCTACCCGTTCGACGGATTCTCACGCTTGATACGCTGCCAGTGGATGGGTGACATGAGCTGTGCCCAGTAGCGCATCGGGAAGTTAGGCATGCCACTGATTCCGATCTCTTCGGGCGGTTCTCGGTCGATTGGAAGACTGCGAGTGCCGAAGACGATGTCCCACACGATCAGGTTCTGACCGTAGTTCGAGTTGGCTTCCTCGAGAATCTTCGAGTGATGCCAGCGATGCAGCTCCGCCATGGCGAAGAACCAGTTCAACGGCCCGAGCTTCAGCGGCAAATTCGCGTGTTGGAAGATGCCGTGCACGGCGGTCGCGTAGGCGAAGAGCGCCATCACCTCGACGCCCGCTCCGAGTCCGATCAGCGGAACGAAGGGAGAGAAGGTCGAGATCGCCAGATCGACCGGGTGGAAGCGCGCCGCGTTGAGAAAGTAGAGCCGCGGGGCACTGTGATGCAGCGCGTGAAAGCGCCAGAGAAAGTCCCACTCGTGGGCCAGCCTGTGTACCCAGTACATGAAGAACTCACCGATGATCAGCGCCCAGACCAGTTGCAGCACCAGGGGCCATGACGACGGCCACAAATTCGAACCGAAGCCGAGAGAAAGCAGGCCACCGAGGCTCACCGCCAGATAGAGCATCAAGGGCCGCAGCAACTCGGGGGTCAACACGCCAGAGACGAATAGATGTCCGAGATCGACGGGTACGTCGCCCTCCGCCTTTTGCCACGCCCGGCGATAGGGCACGACGCGTTCGAGCACACTCAAGATCACGAACGCGGCAATGGCCGGAAGTATATAGGCGCTTGCCGGTTCGACGCCGGAATTCATCAGCCCGATAGCGATCGCGAGCCCCCCGCCGAAGACCAGTGGAAAGACGACTACGGAGAACGCCTTGCGGCCTGGACTCCAATCGTCACTGTTCAGCATGAAGCTTCTCCATCCAGAATTTCGACCCGTCCCGTACTGCCATCCAGCGATACGACCATGCCAGTTTCGAATCGCTTCGTCGCGTCGCGCACGCCCATCACCGCCGGGATGCCGTACTCGCGCGCGAGCAACGCACCGTGACTCAGGATACCGCCCGTTTCGGTCACCAGCCCTCCGAGAAGCGGAAACACACTCGTCCAGCCCGGATCAATATTCTCCGCGACAAGAATTTCGCCCGCCTCGACCTGATCGAGCTGCAGAACGTCTACCAATACCCGCAACCGAGCCGTCACCACGCCGCGTGAAGCACCGAGGCCCTGATTGGGATCGATCGATCGCCCATCGAGCGCATTGTCTCCCTCGACGACTTCCCCTTCGGTCTCAACGTCGTCGTAGAGATAGGTTGCGGGTATTCGATCCTTCCATCGATGGTAGTGACGTCGCCGCTCATCGATTGTCTCACGTAGCGAATCACTCGGCACCTGGTTTGCGAAGCAGGCTCGAAGCTCGTCGGCCTCGAGCAAGAATGCGTCCCACGGCGCGTCCAATACCCGAGCCATTTCGAGTCTGCGGCCGAACTCGAAGATCAGGATGCGCTGATTCGCGAGAATCATATCGAGGTAGTAGCGCTGGTTCTCGCGGTAGACGGTGAAAAGCTGGGTCCACTTACACAACCAGCGGAGTATGGGCCGTCGAATCGCAGCCCGGATCCCCGTACCGAGTCGCGACTCGACTTGGGCGGTGGCATCGAGTCGGCGCCGGACCGAAGCGGCCTCGAGACGCTTTGGGTCGGGCGCAGGGGTGTCGCTCGCGACTTGCGCACGCACGAGGGCCAGGACGAGTTCTGGAGTCTCGCGCCAGCGCGGTTCGGCGACGTCTCGTGTCGTCGAGCGGTGTCCGTGCCGGGCGATGAAGCCGTCGAGGGAAGCAAGAAACGGGGAATCCGAATGCTCGACGCGCAACTCGTCCAACGGGCGATTCTCGATGACGGCGCGCCGAAGAGTCGGCTCGCTCCGCGCCGCAATTCCGAGTTGCCACAACTCTCGATTGATCTCGGCAGTTCGCGTTTCCGGCAAGCCGCTGACGAGATGCTGATACAACTCGTCGGCCCCGTCGCCAATCCAGCGCTGCAACGTGCTTTCGAGGGCAGCGTGAAACAGGGGTGCGTACTGTCCCATCCCCCAGCGGATGATTCGAAAATGGTCCAACCCGATTTCGTCGAGCCGCTCCAGTTTCTCACTGAGTTCGCTGTCACCGAGCCTTGTCAGGTCGTCGTCGAGACATGTCCCGAGTTCGCTCATGACGCGCTCGGCATGGCGCTCGAGAGCGGCGAGATTCTTCTTCATGCCGCCCCGGGGATCGCGGAACGGGCGCAGGATGTTTGCGAGCAACTCGCGAATGGAGAAGGGCTCGTTCCCCGCTTGTGCCTCGATACTCGGTGGGAACCAGTTGCGCATCGCATCGACCCGGCTGTTGACGGGCAAGCTGCGCAGCCCCGCCAGGGTGTAGCGTCCACTCAAGTAGACGTAGCCCTTGAAGCGCCGCAGGGGCTCCATCGCGAGCATGTCTTCACGACCCAGTTCACGCGCGGTCTGGGTGAACGAATACTCTCGAATCCAGCGGACCAGAAACGTGTAACCACTCGGCGTCGCATAGTCCGCCATGTACTCATCGCCGAACTTCCGACTCCAGATGTCTTCGGGCGTTGCGGAAGGCAGACCTGTAATGGGACGCGCTTGCAGGAGATAGAGATCGTCGCCGGCAATCGCCCATTCGAGATCCATGCGTGACGAAATTCTCTCGCCGATTTCGTGCGCCATCCGAAACAACGCCTCGAGATGCGCCGTCGTGAGACAGAGCCGCTCGCGATCGACCGAAGCCACAGGAACTTCGGCCAGGTCGGAACCGGGCCTCGCCATCAGTGCAAATTGCTTCGATCCGATTCGTTGTTCGCGAATCTCTCCCGTGTCGCGCTCCACAACGAGGTGGTCGGGGTCGACACGGCCTGAAACGACCCCCTCTCCGAGTCCGTACGCGGCGTCGATGACCCACTCGTTCGCAAAGGCGCGCTGCGGGTTGGCGGTCAAGGTGACACCGGCGATCTCCGGCTCGATCAGTCGTTGAATCAGGATCGCCATCCGAACGTCATGGGAAATGCCGCGGGATTCGCGGTACGCCCGAGCATGGTTGGATTGCAGAGAGTCTCGGCACTGCTCCACGGCAGAAAGAATCTCCGAAATACTTCGCGCACCGAGGGTCGTCGAATAGACCCCCGCAAAGGATGCATCCTGCAGGTCTTCGGCGGTGGCCGAACTGCGAATGGCATAGGCGCAGGGCTCGGGACTGCTCGACACGAGCGTCTCGATCGAGTCTCGGAGTGAGGCGATCTCCCCGTTCCAATTCGTGGCGATGCACCAGACGTCGGGTACGCGAAACCCCGCCTTCAGCAGGCGAACGAGACCGCACCCCTTGCCGCCGAGGCGTTCGATGTCGATCGGGGTCTTTGGGCTCAGCTTCTCGATCATTCGCCTATCGCACCGCCTGCCGGAGCTTCAACCGCTGGAGAGTTTGCGCGCTGGGATACCTCTCGAGGCTCATCATCACCCGGGAGCTGCTTTCGACCAGGTTTCCATCAAGTGGCTGCGCAGTGTCGTTCGATCGACATCTACCGCGACGGAGACCGTCGCACCAGCCGATTCTCGATGGGTGAAGCCCTTCTCATCCACTCGAATCTGTCGACGCTCGAACGGACAAAGATTGGCCTGAACCAACGTCGCGATCGCAAGAGGATCGTGAAGTGCGACCTTCGGTTTGCTGGCTCCCAGTTTGTCCCGCAATACGATCAACCACTCGCGGCTCAAGGTTGCCAGGGTCTGAGCCAATTCGTCACCCTGACTCAGCGTGTCGAGATCGCTCGCTTCGAGTGCGGTCGTGATCGTGACCTCGATCGGCACGATCTGTGGGGGCACCGCGTGAGAAGATTCCAGCGTGAGTTGAACCGCTTCGGGGTCGCAATACCAGTTCCACTCCGCGATCGCGGGATGAGTCCCCGGCAGTTCCACATCTTCGATCTTGCCGCCCATGATCGTCAGTGGGGGCAGAACGACGCCCGATCGCGATAGCGCACCCAGGTTCGTCATCGGACCGATCGCCACGATGGCCTCTGCCCCCGATCGGGATAGAGCTTCCGCGATCGCATCGATCCGTTCCAATGGTCTCGGGTCACTCTCGGTCGTGCTGCGAGGAGATGGATCTTCGAGCAGGCCACGTCCTTCGTGCCCGAACATCAGGCCATTTCGGCCTTCGGAGATCGGCTTGCCGAGACCCGTTACGACCGGGATCTCGGGATGGCCGCCCATCCGCAGGAGTTCAATCACCATCCGGGTCCGCAGCTCGACGTCACCGAAAACCGTCGACACGCCGACTAGCTCGATTTCGGGATGTCTCAACGCATACGCGATCGCCAACGCGTCGTCTACGTCCGTTCCAAGATCGGTGTCTATCCA
>CBFDDD010000187.1:0-5469 GCA_965603475.1 uncultured Myxococcales bacterium | reverse complement strand
GAATCTGGGGCGATTGGGGAACTATGCCTTGCGCTCCGACCCTATGGAAGGAGGTTTAAGCTGCGTTTTCAGTACCGCCGGCAGGGAGTAGGAAGAACAAGTCCCGTCCGTCGGATCGGGTCAACTCTGCGTTTGGTAGTCGCTGGCTTTGATCCTGCGAGTCCCGGCGGCCGCCAGGCCAAACAGTGTCACCAGAAGAGCCACAAGGTCGGGCGAACTCATCATCGGAACCGGAACGCCGAGGTGATTGCTGGAATCGGTATCCATGACATCCGCGACCGCGCAATCAAGTTTCAGGCTGTTCGCGTCTACCAGGCCTGCGAAGATCCAGTCGTCGATGAAAGTGCTGCTGTTGTTTCTCCCATCACCTGCGAACTTGCCGCAATCGCGTTGCACGCTGGATCATCTCGCCCGTCGCGACGGCGGCGAGCGAACGGGTCGTCGGAATCCCCAGCGCGGCCATCGCCATTGTTCAGGAGCCTTCAGCGCGCTGTTAAGAGCCTTCAGCATGTTTTGCCGCGCCCTTTTGCAGAACGTAGAGCCCGAGCACCTTGAGCAGCTCTTCGCGCAATCCCTCGTACTCGGTCGCCACCTCCTTGAGCCAGACCTTGCGACGAGGTTGGGTCTCCGACTGCGCCGCGGCCTTGGCGATCGCGGCCACCATCCGCGTCGCCTGAGCCTGGAGTACAACGAAGCGCAGCCCGAACGCGTCTCCCTTCAGCATCTCTGACGTCCCTGCCGCCTTGGCCATGGCGGTGATCGCGTCGCCGATCGGATCCGTCCCCTCCGGCTTCATGGAGACGTCCGGCGGCAGCTTCCGCAGCTCCTCGAGTTCGTCCGACCGACGACTCGCCGATGCGGAGATACGCTTCAAGAGATTCTCGACTTCGGGTGCCGTCCGACTGAAGGTGACTCGCTTGAGAAGCCCGAGCCATTTCAACTTCGATTCATCGGAAAGCGTTTCCGCCAGGATGGCATACGCGATCAGCAGGTCTCGTGAACCCGTCTTCTGGTTCTCGGCACGCGACACAGGCGCCGACGCGACGCCACAAACGATCAAGGCTGCGCAGCCGAGTCCGATCGCAGCCAATCGCGGCGCCGCTCGCCGCGGTCCCGTCGACCGATCCTGCGGCCCGTTCCGAACCTCCGTCTTCTCGTACATTCGTTTCGTCCCCTTCGCCCGACCGCGATGACGATTCTAGACTGTCGATCGAGTCATGCTTGTACCCTCATCACTCTCTTCGTTGCCTTCCCTCGCCACAATCGCCCATCCGGCTCGCGGGATGGATGGGCCGGCAATCACGGGTTGGCCTTCAGGAGACGACGATGATCAAGATGTCGAAGTTGGGGATAAGGCATTCAAGCGGGATTTCCCCCCCCACCGCCGCTAACCAGCATTCTGACAAATAGGCCCCCGGCGGGGGCTACTTGGCTCCTTCCCGGGGCGATTTCAAGCTTTCGCCGGGCTCGCGCCACCGGCGGCTTGGAAGCGCCCGCGGGATGGTGGTCGCGAGGACGATCGCGTCCCTAACCGATAGGCGAGTCGCCGTTCCGGTAGCTCCTCGAGCCGGTCGAGCGCGAGCGGCGGACGCGCGACGCAACGACACAGCCGCTCGAGCCGCCGCAGGATGCGCCGAGCCGTGCCGGCCAGGACCCAGGCCACGTCCTCGGTCTCGAGCGGCGGTAGTGGGGCGAAGGGGCTGGGCTCCGACGAAGTGCCCGTGTAGACGCCGTCGAGAAGGAGAAAGCGGAGCAGGGGATCTGGCCCACGATGGCTCCGCTTGGCTATCTCAACGTTACGGGCCCGGACGGCAAGAAGAGGATCGAGCCGGATCCCTCCGTTGCTCCTCTCATCACCAAGCTCTTCGAGAGTGGTACGCGACGGAAAACTTCTCACTGCGAGAGATTGGAGCGAAGGCGCGTCCTTCGGGACTCAAGTACCGCAAGAGCGGGGCGCCCGTCCCGACTAGCACGGTCGATGCCATCCTTCGGAACCGACTCTACGGCGGTGAGTTCGAGCAGAGGGTTGAAGATCCAGGCGATCCTGATTCCCTGGAACATGACGCTCTTGTTGGCGATCTGCGCCGAAGGCGGTGCGATGGCCGCGGACGAACCGTCCGATACCGATCTGGCCGAGAAGACCCAGAATCCGGTTGCAGATATGATTTCGCGGCCGGTCGGCGGATCGAAGCGGCGTCGCGCGAGGATTTGGTTTCAGACCGCTGGCTAGAACCAGCTTCCGATCTCGGGCGTCTTGATTGAGAGGCCGAGCAGGAGAGCGTGGTTGAACTGGTCGGGTCCCTTCCTGTCCAGGTAGATCATCAGGTATCCCATGTCGAGATTCACCCAGCGACCCAGCGGGTGGTTGATTCCAGCGTAGAGCTGGTCCTCGCCCAGGCCGGCCCGCCGAACGCGCGAGGTCCCGTGCAGGTCGACGAAGAACTCGTTGCGAATGAGAATGCCGAAGTCGTGCGGAAGTGGGTGGGTCGCGCCGAACATCAAACGGGCCCGATAGGCGACCGTGCTCGATCCCTGGAAGAAGCGTTCCTCCATCCAGAAATGGGTGAGGAGGGTCGCATCACGGAGAGGGTGGCGGTAGGCAATTCGCTGCCACGCACGGTCTTCATGGCGATCGACCGGATTCTCGAACTCGTGCCGGTCGTAGCCGAGGGCGAGCTCGATTCGCTCCGTCCAATCGAAGCTGATCCAGGGACGAAGCACGGTCCGTTCGTACGAGTCTATATTTTTGAACCAGCGATTCTGGACCATCATGTGGACGGCGAACCGCTCGTCGAGCGGTACGGCGATCTGGCTGACCGTCCAGAGCGCGCCGTCGTTTCGGTCTTCGGCCTGGCTTGTAAGGGGAAGGAAGATGCACAGCAGGAGGACGACGTATCCGACTCGACGAGAGATTCCAGGAAGATTGGACTCGACGGACCCCAAACTGTCGCTCCTATGCAGTCGGCGCGCGCCGAAGTCGATGATTCGAGTCCGATCAGGCCACTCGAGAGGCCGCGCGAGCGAGACTAGGACATCGTCGGAGGGCTTTGCCAGCGCGTCACCGCTCTCCCGCTGCTCGCGACCGGCACCGGAACCCGATGGTCAGATCGGCAGACTTCTGATTCGGTTGAGCAGTACTGCGAGGTAGGAAGGGGAGAAGGCGCCAGTGCTCACGCCAAAGCGTGGTAGCCCCCATCGACGTGTCGTGTCTCGCCCGTGACCATCACGTCGGGGCGCATGAGGCAGGCAATTTCCACTCCGAGTGCGGCGGGATCTCGGAGCTTGCCTCGTTAAGGTCAGGCTGTCCAGATTCGCGACATCCGTCACACCGCAGCCGCCCGTCGCTCAGAAGGAGATATCCCAATGGAAGCGTGCGCGGTGATCGGAGACGTTCCGCGAAATGACGTCGTCGTCCAGGGTCAGGTAGGAGTAGTCGAGGGTAAGCTTGTTGCTATGCCCCCAGACGAACCAGTTTGCGGCAACGGTGTACTCATTGCGCGAGTTCGACTTCAGTCGGTCGATCTCGTTGGCTTCTCTCACCCATGCGGCGCATCCGGCTCGATCGACTTCAGGTGCAGATCGCGCTGAGGGAAGGGAATCGTAACACCGGCTTCCGAGAGGGCGGCGTTGATCGCCACGTTGACATCGCTGGAGAGCTGGATCCAGTCCTCGATGTGGGTCCACAGGCGAACACGGAAGTTCATCGAGCTGTCGCCGTAGCCCAGCATCTGGGCGTCTGGTTCCGGCGTCTCGAGCGTAAGCGCGTGCTCCTTCGCCACGCGCAGCAGCATGTCGAGCACTTTCTGCGGATCACTTCCGTAGGCGACTCCGGTCAGGACCTCGATGCGCCGGATCTTGTCCGAACGCGTCCAATTGACGACTTCTTTGGAGATCAGATCCGCGTGACGATCCCCCAGTTGTCGGTTGTCTGCACAGTATCGCCGACCTTGATCGGCTGCTCGGACATCAGAATCAGCCCGGACACGAAGTTGCTCACGATGTTCTGGAGACCGAAGCCGATCCCAACGCTGAGCGTACCGATCACCACGGTAACCTGTGTGCCGCCTTCGCCGCACTGGCGAGCACCACGACTAGCACGAGTGCGCCGAACGTGACCTGTTGCGCGCTTCGGCATTTGTTGAACAGCGGCATCGGGGCCCTTTGAAAGTATTTTATCGAAGTGGTGACAGCGGGAACATGCGTCGGACTCCACGATGCCACTTTCCCTGGGGTCGCGCCGATTGGGATCACGACTGGCCGCCTTTCCCGCCCGCACCGCGTATTCCGTCCAAGTTACCCGACGCCGGATCGCGACTGGCGGTCTCGAATGAGATATGTTAACTGAATACTAAACGAAGAGAGGTTGATATGGCGAGGCGAAAAGAGAGCTTCGGAGCGCTGGTGCGGCGCGAGCGGGAGGCGCGGGAGATCGGTTTGCGAGAGATGGCCAAGATGATCGGCGTTAGTCCAACTTATCAGTCAAAAGTTGAGCGCGATGAATTTGGCCCACCGGCGGAAGACAAGGTTCGAGCGATCGCCGCCATCATCGAGCAGGACGTTGACGAGCTGCTCGCGTTGGCTGGACGGGTCTCGTCGGATCTTTCGGACATCATCAAGAACAAGCCCCGCGAGACGGCCGCGTTGCTGAGAACGGTGAAGGGGTTGAGCGCGGAAGAGGTTGCACGCCTTTCTCGCGAAGCGGAGAAATCACGAGGAAAATAGGCGCTCGTTGCTAGAGCGAGCGATGCAAATGCATATGGGAGGTGATCAAATGCGGGTACGGGTTCCGTATCTACCGGAGAAATCGATCGAGGGAGACGCCGAGAATCTTCTTTCGGAGTATGAAAGGGAGAAGGGCGTCCGGCTTGAGCTGCCGATCGCGATCGACGACATCGTCGAGAAGTATTTGAAGCTCGAAATTGAATTCGACGACACGCACAAAAGATTCGGCGTTCCCAGATCAGAGGGCTACCTCGATCCCGACATCCTGGGGGCAATCTACATCGACCAATCGATGGCTCCGACTAAGAAGCCTCGGCAAGTCTAGGGAAACGGGCCTGAGTGGGGGCCGACGAATTCCTGACCGAATGCTGGTATGCTTGCGGGCGACGGAATGATGGAGGCTCATGTATGAAGTTTGCACTCGTCCTCGCTGCCGCGGTCGTCCTGGCGATCGCCACTCTCCCTCACGCGAAGCCGGCCAGGTGTTTAACCTGCTCGGAAAATCCTTGCGTGGAATCGTCGGAATGCAACGTCCGAGGGTGCTACTGCGCCAAGGAACCCTCGGAGCCCTCTGGCACCTGCGTCGTGGGTAATTGATGCGCTGCTGACCCAGGACCAGCGGCATAACGCATCGGGAGATCAATCCTGATCAGGCGATTCCGTCGCATCCTGAGGACCACGTGTGGATAGGCAAAACAAGCTGCGTTTTCCGCACCACCGATACTAGGCATTCTGACAAGTAGCGAC
>CBFDDD010000186.1:0-5570 GCA_965603475.1 uncultured Myxococcales bacterium | reverse complement strand
ACGATTTCGTCGAGTCCGTCGCCATTCAGATCCGCGACCCGGCTCTCTCCGCTTTGCAGGGGAACCGGCTGGTGTCGGGTGGTGCGCCCGAAAACGGGTTCCCCCTCCAGTTTCGACCCGAGCCGGAATCCGATCTCGTCATCGCTTCGCGCGACATAGAGATCCTGGACCCCGTCGCCGTTCCAGTCGCCGAGGCTGGGAATTAAACCCGAAACGCTGGCATCTCCGAAGTTGAGCTTGAATGCGAACTCGTCTTCGAAGATCGTACGAGTACCGTCAGGTGCTTCAGGATCGAGGACCAGCACGCGGAATTTCGTTTCGGCCTTGCGCGTCACGAGAATCCGAATCATCTGCACGATCCCGAACTCGAGGGATGTTTCGATGATCTCTTTGCGTCCGTCTCCGTCAATATCGACGAAACTGAAGCCAGAAAAGCCGCCCTCGGTTTCTCGCACAGCATCGGGCTTGTCGTCGATCGCGACACCGGTCCCCCGATTGAGATGAAACCGTGTCTTGGAGCGACCGTCCATCAACCCGCCCCCGATCGTGCTCAGTATCAAGTCGGCGCGCGCGTCGCCGTCGATATCCCGCGCGAAGTAGTTGTTGACCGTCGCTTCGTGGCGTCGCTCGGTTTCGACGTCGAAGGGGATAAATTCGAGTCGGCGACTGGGTTCGCTGGGTAGACCGTCGGGACCCGTATGATAGATCCAGACTGCCCAACGCGAGAGCGCAAACAGGTCGAGCCGACCGTCCCCATTGTCGTCGGCCCTAGAGAGGGTCGGCCAGGTGACCTCCTGGATCATCCATTTCAAGACCGGCGCCGGAAGAAACGGCATGTGGGTCATGTAGCTTGCGTAGATCGGCATCTCGATTTTTCGCGCCTCACCTGACGTCAGGTCGATCAGCCAGCCACCGCCTAACGCTGGGACGAGTGCGGTGAGACTTCCATTGCTGTTCCAGTCACCGACCACCTGGACTCGCCCGATCTCCCACGGTCGGGGTGGGAGTGGAAGCCCGCCGGGCACAGGGAAATTCAAGGGTGATTCAGCTCCCTCGAGGGCTTCGACGCGAATTCCGGCGGCGCTGACGGTCAGAAGCTGCGGGCCGCTTCGCCCCGGGATCGTGGCAATGTCGACGATGACGGCGTCGTCGGACAACTGGCGCTCGACAATTCGGGGGTCCCCGGGTACGAGTGATGCCCCGCAGGGCATCCAGGTCAGCATTTTTCGCCGACTCGGTGGCCCACCGACAGCGCTGAGGACCATCAGATCGCTCTCACCGTTCTCACAGAGAGCCACATCGAGGGCCCAGACCTGCCGGACGAGTCCCTTGATTTCGTGTGAATGAACCTTGAAAGGGTCGGAATCGTCGGCATGGACGAGTGTAGGAACGCCCATCAGCCATCCCAGAATGGCTGCGAGCGGGATGAAAACGACCAGGGCCCAGCTGACGCGAGGACTCGAAATTTGAATGCGCGGACCCACGATCGAGAGCATAAACAAGTCGGCACGAGATGCTCGTGCTGGGGGTCTTCCGGGCTCATATCGGGTCCGCCGTCGACCGATAGGAAGGCCAGGGTGTGCCCTGCTTGCGGACCGGGCGGTTCGGCCGAGAGTGCACGCGTTCAGTCGGGTGAATCCAAATCGTGCGTATTCTCGCCAGAGTTCTGTCGCTGCCCTTTGCGATGTTCTTCATTGCAACGGGCTCATTTGGTCTCATCGCGAGCTACGGCTCGGGCACCGCCTTGGCGGACCAGGCCCGGCGTCAGTTCCAGGCGTTCAATCGATGGCTGATCGACGACGGCTTCGCGGTTCCACGCGATCTTGCAGTGACCTCCGAGGAGTGGCTGGCAGAGACTTTTCTTCGATTCGTGCTTCTTCCGGCGGGACTCGTTCTATTCGCGTTCTGCATTGGCCTCTTCGGGCGCCGTGGCGACAACGTTGCTGAGGAAGAGGTCAGCGACAAGGCGGAGGACGTCGACGTCGCGACTGACAAACGCATCGCGAAGAGGATTTTGAAGCAAGCGAACACGCTCAAGAAACAGGGCGATATTGCTGAGGCGGGCGAGCTTCTCTGGAATCACGAGCTGCTGGATGAGGCCGCGTCTTTCTTTGTCGAGGCGGGTGAGTTCGTGCGCGCTGCCGAAATTCGCCACGATCAGAATCGTTTCCTCGAGTCGGCCGAACTGCATTTGCAGGGCGAGAACTACGAGGCAGCGGGTTCGATCTTTGGGCAGCAAGAAGAATGGGCCCAGGCTGCCGACTGTTATTTGAAAGCAGACCTGAAGAGCGTCGCCGCGGAAATGTTCGAAAAAGCGGAGAACTATCGCGAAGCGGCGGACTGCTATCGCGAGACCGATTTCCTGCGGCATGCCGCCGCGATGTACGTGAAATGCAAGAGCTGGCGTTCTGCAGCGGATTGTCTCGAGACCGTCTTCGTCGACGAAGGCGGCAAGTCGATGATGGACCCGAAGAAGACAGCGGAGATGTCCAAGCTGGTTCGGCAGGCGGGCAAGCTCTTCCTGAAGGTCGACGATCCCGTCAAAGCGCTCGAGGTTTTCGAACGGGGCGGATGTTCACTCGAAGCCGGAGAAGTGGCGGCGAGCCTCGGAAATCATGAGGCGGCGGCAGCCCATTTTCGGCAAGCCGGGGACGTCGAACGTGCTGCTGATTCGCTCCGCCAGGCTGGCCAGACGGCTGACGCCGCACGATTGCTGGGCCAGCACCTGCGTGACGCCGGCGAGAACGAGCGAGCCGCCGTGCTTCTAGAGGAAGCCGGGGACCATCTCGAAGCGGGAGATCTGTACCGCAGCCTCGAACAGTTCGCGAAGGCTGCCGAGTGTTACGAGGAGCAACATGGTTTCGCTCAGGCCGCCGAAATGTTCCAACTCGCGGGTGACCGTGTGAGGGCGGGGGGAGCCTTCGAAAAGGCCGGTCGCTTCACGGAGGCCGCGGAATGCTTTGCACTCGTTGGAGAGCCCACTCGTGAGGCCGAACTACTCGAGAAGGCGGGCGACTATCTGCGGTCCGGCGACATCTTCCACCAGGAAGGCCTCGACGAAGAGGCGATTTCGGCGCTCCAGAAGGTGCCTCAAGAAGACGAAGAATTTGCACGAGCCGCTGCCATCCTGGGTGATATTTTCGCGGCTCGAGGACAGCTTTCCATCGCTGTCACGAAACTGCAGCAGGCGATCGGGGATACCGAACTCACGCGAGACAGCGTCGACGGCTACTACAAACTTGCGACGATCTATCAGGACGACGGCAAGCCTCGAGAGGCCGTCGAAATCTTCGAGAAAATCATGGCGTTCGACTATCACTACGCAGATGTCGAGGAGCGTCTCGCGGAGACCCGCTCTCTACTTGCCGAGGAGGAGCCGCACGCCGGTACGTCGCTCGGGGGTGGTGCCGGGCCGGCGAATGTCGGGACGGCCAGCTCAGTCGGCCTTGCTGAGGAAGATCGCTATCGGATCATCGGGGAACTCGGACGCGGCGGTATGGGCATCGTCTACAAGGTTCAGGACACGGTTCTCGACCGACTGGTCGCTTTCAAGGTCCTGCCACAAGCGCTCGTCGAGAACCCCCAGGCTATCAATAATTTCATGCGCGAGGCTCAGGCTGCCGCGAAGCTGAATCATCCCAATATCGTCACCGTCTACGACACCGGCGAACAGCAGGGGCGCTACTACATCGCGATGGAGTACGTCGAGGGTACGACCCTCAAGGAAATTCTGCGGCGCCGCGGAGCGATTTCCCCATCCGGAATCTTGCACCTGCTCATGCAGATCTGTGAGGCGCTCGCGTACGCGCACGAGAAGAAGGTCGTACATCGCGACATCAAACCGGCGAACGCGATGTGGACCCGCGACAAGAAGGTCAAGCTGATGGACTTCGGCCTGGCGAAAGTGATCGAAGATGCGCGTAACCACACGACAGTTGTCGCAGGGACTCCCTACTACATGAGCCCGGAGCAGACCCTGGGCAAGAATGTCGACCGGCGCACGGATATCTATTCGCTCGGTGTCGCCGTCTTCGAGATGGCCACTGGGACCGTTCCCTTCAAGGAGGGGAACATCCCCTACCACCATGTGCACACAGCACCGCCCAAGGTCCTCGAGATTTGCCCCGATCTGCCCCCGACGCTTGCGGTGATCATCGAGCGTTGTCTCGAAAAGGATCCCGACAATCGTTATCAGTCGGCCGGGGAAATTCTTGAAGAGGTTCGACAATCTCTCGCAGGCAGTATCCCTGAAGACTCCTGAGGTCGGACTTCTCCGCTGTTCTCGACGTTGAAACGGCGCGCGCTACGCTGCCGACTCACCTAAGGAGTTGGGGTGCAGCAATCGACGATCGCTCGGAGGGTCGCTTGTAGCGGAACGGGTCTGCACAGCGGCGAAGAAGTGGAGATTGCCCTTTGTCCGGCGCCAGCCGGTACGGGCATCGTATTCGTGTCCCTCGGCGCTGCCGGTGACGGCGGGGATGTCGAGATTCCAGCTTCGGCTGGAAATGTGCTGTCGACGTCCAGGGCGACGACATTGGCATCGACTTCTGCACCAACACCAACACCGACTTTGGCATCGTCGACCGAGGCAGCCGCAACGATCGCGCCACACGATTTCTGCGGTGGCGAGTCCCATGATCCCGAGCGGATCAAGATCGCCACCGTTGAGCACCTGCTGGCTGCGCTCTTTGCGCTCGAGATCGACAATGTCCGTGTCGAGGTCAAGGGATCGGAGATTCCTGCACTGGACGGGAGCGCGGCGCGCTTCGTCGAGTTGATCCGGCTTGCGGGACGCGAGAGGCAGAACGCCGGCCGCCGCGAGCTTGCCGTCGTCGAAAATTTCGAGATTCGGGATGGAGATCGTTGGATTCGAATCGAACCCGCCGATGCACTTCGGATCTCGTATGCAATCGACTTCGCGCATCCCTGCATCGGTCGCCAATCCCTCGAGATCTCGAGCTTCGACGAAAAAGTCTTCGAGCGAGAATTCGCCGCTGCGCGTACGTTCGGCTTTGCCCATGAAGTTGAAGCTTTGCGCGAGGCCGGCCTTGCCCGCGGCGGAAACCTGGAAAATTCGATCGTTCTGGACGACACGTCGATTCTCAACTCGGGATCGCTTGGCTGGCGCGACGAATTCGTCCGCCATAAGGTCATCGATCTAGTGGGGGATCTGGCTCTTCTTGGCGCATCACTGCACGGCCACATCCGGGTCGAGAAAGGTGGCCATGGATTGCATCATCGGTTGGTGCAAGCGCTGGTCGATCGGCCGGAGCTGCTCGAGGATCGAACCGGGGGGCGATCGATCAGCCGGAGAGATCCTCCAGTTCGCGTGCTAGCTCAGCGGTAGTCGACGGATCGCAGAATTGAAGGCCCACGCCTGGCGTAAGTAGATTTTCGTTCGATTCTGGCTTTGCCGCGTGTTGCCATGTGACGCGCGCTTCGAATTCGTGCAACAGATCTCCGCCGGGGATGCGGAATCGAACCTTGACGGATTCGCCGCGGGCCATAGCGAGATCAGTCTGCAGGAACATTCCGCCCGTGCCGAGAGTTGTGGCGTAGACGCAATGGAT
>CBFDDD010000185.1:0-5590 GCA_965603475.1 uncultured Myxococcales bacterium | reverse complement strand
CCTGGATGTCCCTGACCACACCACCCTCTCCCGCCGTAGCAAAACCCTGAAGATCCGGCCCAAACGTCGATGACGCCAAAACCGGAGTCAGGGTCATCAAGAAGGCACGGCTAAAAGTGAAGGCTGTCGTCGGCGATGCGGCTTACGATTCCAGGGAGATTTACGAAGCTGCCGAAGAATGCGGAGCGCGTGTTGTCGTGCCGCCGATCAAGAACGCGCGGGTCAGCAGGCATGCGCCGCGGGCGAGGAATCGATCAGTCAAGCGCATCCAACAGATTGGTCGCCGATGCTGGAAACGCGAGGTCGGATATCACAGGCAGGGCAAAGCCGAGAATGCCTTCTTCAGATACAAATCGATGATCGGCGACCGACTTCGATCTAGGGATCCGGACTCCCAGAAAACCGAAGTGATCCTCGGTTGCAACATCCTCAATCGGATGTTCGAGTGCGGTCGCCCGAGGTCCGTCGCGATCAGGGACTGAAACCTGCATTGCATCCTATAGGCTGGCTTGAGATCGATTCGTGCAACAACGCCGCGATTGGTGCCCCGAAGGCTTTCCGTTTAGCTCGATCGAGGCGTCCGACGTGTGCTGGGAGAGGACGACGTGAAGAGCGCGCCGACCCAGCGAAGCAGACCGATCGGCGTCGGCGAGATGCATAGACGCGCGCCGAGCGCGCGCCGTCGATCCCGCCCCCTCGTGGTCCCGGCGAGCCGGTCGAGGATCCGACGGGCCTCCGCGCGCTGGCGCCTGCGCGCGAGCAGCCTGGCCAGGTCGATCTGTGGATCGACCTCGTCGGGCGAGATCACGCAGGCACGCTTCAGGAGGCGGATGGCGCTGTCGCGAAGCCGCCGACCCCGCATCTTCGCCCGACCCTCGAGCAGCGCGTCGAGGGCCTCCATTCGGCGCTTCCGCTCTAGCTGCAGGTCGGAGATCGCCTCCCAGATCACGACTTCGGTGGGATAGAACGTGACCGCTTCCCGACACAGCCCGACGGCCTTGTCCGGGAAGCCGCGCTTGGCCAGCCCCTGCACCGCTTGCCCGAAATGGTGGAGGGCCTCCTCGCGCTTGCGTGTCTTCGCGAGTAAGGGACCCAGCCTGCGGTGGAGCTCGATGTTCTCGGGTTCGTCGGCGAGCACCATCCGGTAGATTTCGATCGCCTTCTTGCGTTTGCCCCGCTGCTGCGCCCGGCTCGCCTTTTCGAGGGTGCGTTTGCGGTCGTAGCTGCGCGGTGGCGGCGTCGGGCGAGCCGGCCGCTCGATGACGTGGACGCGATTCGGATCTCTCAACACGGGCGCACCGCCGCGGCGGATGAGGTCAACGTGGGCAGCGGGTGCGTCCGCGCGACCATTTTGGAGTCTCGATTCACTTCCTGCTCCCCATCGCCGAGTTCACCGAGGGCCCTGCCCACTGTCGTGAATCGGACAGGCAGCCAAAGTGCAAGACCATCGGACTTTCGTCGCGGCGCGGAATCCTCTCGCGGAACGGGCCGGCTCTCGGGACTGCTGCGTCACGCGGCATGATTGTCGTTCGGCTCGAAGGGAGGCGCTTCTGTGTATCGCAGCGCACGCTTTCGCCGAGAGAGGAGCCCCCCAGGACGACAACGGCCGGAAACACTCGACCGGGCGTGTTGTGTGTTCTCAAAATTCTTCCGGCCGAGAGGCTGGCCCCGACATCGCCTAACCCAACGGAACATCCTATCGGAAGATGCTGCGCAGAATCAGACCTGCTTCCTCGGCCCGAGTCACCAGCCAACCTCGTCTCGGCGGTCTTCACCACCGCTACAAGTGGCAAGCAGCGGCTTGATCAGTGCGATTCTCCCGGCTGGCTGCCGCGAGATTCCGGCCGGATGAGTTTTGAGGACAGATAGGGCTCTGACCGCGCGCGCTTGCTTCGGTTCGGGGTCAAGCCGCCCTCCCTGGGTGTCGATATCTCCCCCATGCATATTCACCGTCGCAATCAGGCTGCCATCGTGGCCCTGGTTGCCGGCTGCCTGCTCGCGGGCTGCGGGACGAAGATGACCGCGCGAGAGCTCGATGCGCGTCTGAATCGCGAGAGTCAGACCGTCGCCTCGCGGCAGGCGATCCGGAGAGTCTTTCCGGTCTACGCGCAGACGAAGATGGAGGCGTGGATCCTCCGGTCGGAGGCGAAGACCGAGCCCGAGTCCTCGCCGCCCTCCCTCCAGCTCGCGGACGGCTTCAAAATCGGGCAGCTTCGGAAGGTCGACTACGTCGTCGGGGGGCCCTTCCCAGAACTCTCGGACCAACTCGTCCTGAACGGCCTCCTCTTGAACGAGGGCCGCGCCCTCCCCGGCCTACGAATCGTACTCGTCAGCCCGGCCGCACCGACATCCGAGCTGCGACGGGCGGCGAGCGCGAGGCGTGCCCAGCTCGAGCATCGCGTGCTGGACTGACGCGAACCCGCCCGCTCGTATCCCCGTCAAGAGACTCAATGGCGGAGAGAGTGGAATTCGAGCTTGCAGTAGTGATTTGCTGAGCCCCGCCCGTTGCCCGGGCGAATTCAGAGCCGATCCGAACCGCCCAAGTTTCCAACAGAGATAAACGCGCGCAACCGCGCTGATCCACCCCGAGACTCGCCGTCTCCGGTTCGGAACCGAGCGACCCCAACCGCCAACCCCCCGCGGAATCGCGCGAACTTCTCGGTCCATCTCGGGATGTTCGGGAAGAGTCTCTGCCCACGCAGACTCAATGGCGGTGGACGGAGTCCAGGGCGAAATCGTCTCTGGAGCAGATCCCTGTTAAGCAGGGGAAATACAGGAAACTTCTCCGATATCAGGCTCCCCGGACCGGCTCAGGCCCGAGATTTCCGAGCTTTTCCGCAGCCGTAGCGTCAAATTCCCTGTGATCAGGAACAGGGAATTGTTATCGGTAAACAGGGAAATCCAGGCAAATCAGATCGGCCTCCAAGCTGTGGTGATGGAGCCAGCGGCCCCTCTTAGCGTCGCAGTCAGATCTCCACCGCCGGACGAATAGGGAGAACAGACAGGCGTATGTGTCGAGGAGGCAACTTCTCGGGCGTTGCTATTGCAACGGCCGCGGTCCAGAATGTTGTGAGACGTAGCAGTGCAACAATCCGGAGATCGACCAAGGCAGCCGTGAATGATATCAGCGTAGTTAGACTGCTTGGGCGTGAGATACGGAACTGTCTAATACTAGTTAGGTGGCAAGCGTGAATGACAAGAGTGTTTCGCTGGAAGACCGAATAGAGATTCTGGATTTAGTTTCGGAGTACGCATTCGCGTTTGATGAAGATCGAATTCCAGATTTTGTTAAGCTGTTTCTTGATGATGCGGAACTTTCTTTCTACACCGCTACCAGTAAAGAGCCGATCTCAGCTGCATACAGTAATACGGAGAGGTCAGTGGAGTTACAGGTAACTCGTTCTGGACCTTTTAATGAGGCTGGTCAGCCTCGCCATATCCAAACCAATACTATTCTAAAGTACATTTCTGCTGATCGGGTCAGTGGCCGAACAATTGTAGTATGCACACAACAACCCTACGACGGGTCCGAGTCAAAGACTTTGTTCACCGGGGTATACGAAGATGAGTTTCAACGTTCTCCAAATGGTTGGAAGTTTGCGATCCGAAGAGGTTGCCTGGACATACCATGACCATAGTTCTGCCACCTAACATGCAGTTGAAGTCACTCGTCGCTTCGCTCCTCCTTCGGACGCGGCAACCTGTCACCAATATTGCTATCGCAATCTTGGCGCCAGAACGTCCACGCCGCTCAACTGGGTGTTGGGCGGCATAGGACTGTTATCGTGAACTGGGAAGCTATAGGAGCAATCGGTGAAATCGTTGGCGCGATCGCGGTTGTTCTCACGCTGCTATACCTCGCGCGAGAGACTCGAAAGAACGCACAGGCGCTAGACGCGACGTCAACTCGCGAGTTCGGTTTTCGGTTGAGTGAATGGCACCGTGAAGTCGCGGGGAACCCGGAACTCAATCGCATCTGTCTCAGGAGCGCAGGGACGGAGGAGGAGTCCTACTCAGAGGCCGAGTGGTGGGAATTTAGAACGCTCGCGGTGTCGCTCTTCTTGATCTACCAAACGAGCTTCACCCACCTGAAGCTCAGTCTCGGAAGTCGCGAAGAATCAGAGAACTACGTACGCACGGCCCGCGGACTCATCAACACCTTCCCTGCCTATCGCAGGTTCTGGGATGAGGAAGCTTCGGTCGGCACGTTTACTCAAGACTTCATCGATGCGATCAACACCGCTACCAGTGCTCCCGATTGGGAATTCATTACGGAAGCGAAGCTCTCCACGCGGAACGGCGAACAGGCTGGAGCCGCGAGCGTGCCAGAACAGCCGCCCAACAAGACGATGAAGTCGGACGTGGGATAGCTGGCTCAATCGAACGCGGTAGAATCTGGCGACAACCTTTTCAGGATCAACGACCTCCGCGGCGCTATCTCACGCGGCTTATCGTCGATCCGTTGGGCGGCGGGTCACGTCCTACCTGCGACTGGAGAACACACGAGATGAAGAATCGAATCTGCCTACTGGCGCTCATTGGCGTGATTGCCGCGACAAGCGCCAACGCGGCAGCAACGCCGGAAGCGGCGTTGGCGGCTCACATGCAGGCGATCAATACGCTCGAAGCCGGTCAGATCCTGGCGACCCAGCATTTCCCATTTACGCATCTGTGGCACGACGGCCGATCGGATCATGTGTCGACTGCAGCCGAATTCGAAGTGATCGACCGCTCCCTTCTAGGGCCAGAGTGGCATCACAGCGTGCTCGACGATGCCAAAGAAGTCGCGCGCGCCGATTCCGCTGTCACCTACCTGATCTCGTTCTCTCGCCGCCGCGCCGACGACAGCCTGATCAATAGCCTCCGCGCCGTTTGGATCGCGACCAAGGTCGATGGCGATTGGAGGGTCCAGTTCCGTCACGGTGTATTGCCTCTGGACTGAAGTCCTTCTTGCGGGATCTCGATTGTGCCCGTCGCTATCCGTCCACGAAGCATTGTGCGTCGGCCGTCTGACTTCAAGTTTGAAATGCAACAAATCCGCCCGCCCGCGCCTCCTTTGAAGCTCGATCCAGGGGCCGCCCAACAAGGGCTTGCAGTAGTCGATCGCCCTCGTGCTGTTTCGGAAGGCCGTGCCATCTGGCATCATTTAGCGAGCAATCAACCAACTAATACGGAGGGCGCTCGAAACTGAAGCCCGATCAGTTAGGCGGCGTCTTCACGCATCAGGGGCGACCTTGTCCGAATTTGAGTTCGTACTCGTCACAATCGCGATTGTCGCTGGCTTCGCGATCTCTGAGATCCTGGCTGGCTGGAGCCGGCCCCTGCTGGCGAGAGGCGATGCTGGCTACTCGAGATTGCGGTTCTTAGCGTCTCTATTCCTGTTGTTCCTTACCCTGAGGTACATCTGGATGCTATGGGGTGTCCGTTCGGGCGAGTGGCACTTCGTGTACTTCCTCCTCGTACTAGTGCCAATGCTCCTGATCGCGCTGGCCGCTTACGTTATCAGCATGCCAGCGGAGGCCCCCGAGCTCGATTCGACCGAGATCTACTTCGCCCGCGCTAGGCCGTTCTTTCTCTTGCTGGTCGGGGT
>CBFDDD010000184.1:0-5703 GCA_965603475.1 uncultured Myxococcales bacterium | reverse complement strand
CGATCGCCACGATGGCCTCTGCCCCCGATCGGGATAGAGCCTCCGCGATCGCATCGATCCGTTCCAATGGTCTCGGGTCACTCTCGGTCTTGCTGCGAGGAGATGGATCTTCGAGCAGGCCACGTCCTTCGTGTCCGAACATCAGGCCATTTCGGCCTTTGGAGATCGGCTTGCCGAGACCCGTCACGACCGGGATCTCGGGATGACCGCCCATTCGCAGGAGTTCGATCACCATCCGGGTCCGCAGCTCGACGTCACCGAAAACGGTCGACACGCCGACTAGCTCGATTTCGGGATGTCTCAACGCGTACGCGATCGCCAACGCGTCGTCTACGTCCGTTCCAAGATCGGTGTCTATCCAGAGCTTCAAACCCGTTACCCCTGAAAGTCGGCTTTCCTTGACGAACTATATGTGAACTCCGAATTCGTTGACAAAGAATTACTCATCCGCCAGAGTCAAAATGAGTCGTCCCAGATCGGCACACGACAGCGCAGGGGCGATCAGCTGCCACGAAATAGGCCGGAGAACGGCATGAACAAGCACAGATTCAACACCGATTTTGAATGGCGAAACCATTTCGGCCCCTATCGGATCATCTCGGAAGATCAGGCCAGACAGTACGATGAACAGGGATTCTTCATATTCGAGGACGCCTTCGATGTCGAGACGATGCGTGAGTTGATCTCGGTCATTGATCCGATCGAAGAAGCGCTTGCAGATTTCGTTCGGGAAAAGTTCGGCGGCAAGGCCTTCATCATGCGATCCGACGAGATCACCTTTTCGACACACATCGTCACCAAATCGAAGGTCGCACGCGACTTCACGCGCAGCCCCTTCTTTCAAGACCTCACCCACGATCTGCTGGGTCCCGAGGTCCGCCTATATTGGGACCAATCCGTCTACAAAAAGCCCAATACCCCGGATGTCTTTCCATGGCATCAGGACAACGGTTATACCTACGTCGAGCCACAGCACTATTTGACCTGCTGGGTGAGTCTCACCGACGCCGACGAAGAGAATGGTTGCCCGATGGTTTGTCCGGGTATCCATCGGGGCGGGACGCTCGACCACCAACTGACAGATCTCGGCTGGGATTGCGTCGGCGACGAGGAGGTCGACGCCATCGCCGCGCCGGTGCGGGCCGGAAGTGTGGTGGTCTTTTCGTCTCTGACACCGCATATGACGGTGCCCAACCTCACGTCGGACCGGGTTCGGAAATCCTATATCGTTCAGTTCGCACCCGACGGCGCCGAGGTCCTCACGGAAAAGGATGGAGAAGTCATTCGCACTCTTGCCGACGCAGAAGATCGCCAGCACCGGATCCTGAAGGGTGGCGCTCCAGCGGGCTGAACGCGTTTGCCACAGGCGAATGTGCAATGATCTTGGACTCGAAAGAGGAAGCCTTCCCACAACATCGACCTGACCGGAGATCAGAAGCATGCAGCTCTGGCGATTTCTTTTGCCCTCCGCACTCGGCTTTACCTTCAAGAACATCATCCACACCGTGGTCGACAAACTGAAGGGCGCGCCGGCGCGTCCGGTGCAGGTGGCGCGATATGTTGCCCGACATGCGCGGGCCGGCGATCCGAAAGACGTGCTGAGGACCATGGATCGCTTCGCCTCGGAGGAACGTTGGCTGATGAACATCGGGCCCGAGAAGGGTCCCTTGATCCAGGAGCTGGCGAAGCGCCTGCCCGCCGACGCACGGATTCTCGAACTGGGTGCGTACAGCGGCTACTCCTCGATCATGCTTGCCATGACCTTCGGACGGGGAGCGCAGGTGACTTCGATCGAAATCGATGAGGATGCCGTGCGCAGTTCTCGCGCGAACGTGGAGGTGGCAGGCCTGTCGGATCAGATCACCTTTCTGCACGGTTCGTCCACCGATGTCATCGCCAGCCTCGAGGGCCGATTCGATCTGGTCTTCCTGGACCATTGGAAGGATCTCTACAAGACCGACCTGGAGCTCATCGAGCAGCGAGAGCTGATCGGCCCGGGCAGCATCGTGGTGGCCGACAATGTCGGCGAGATCTTCAATCCGGGGGAATACCTGAGCTACGTCAGAAACTGTGGACGCTACACTTCGGAAAATCGGGAGGCGTCGATCGAATACACGTCGTTGGCGGACGCTGTAGAGATCTCGGTCTTCCGCCCAACGAATACGGTCTCGACCTCGTCGTCATGACGTACTCGTGGCTGTCGCGGCCGGGCCTCGTGAATGACCGGGCGGCGTGACCTCGAGCGAGCGGCCTATAATGTCCCGGTCGGTTATTGACACCTTCCGGGGTGGGGAGACTCCATGCGAATCTTGAAATGGCTCGGCGGCATCTTCGCCGCACTCGTGCTCGCTTTCGTCCTACTCGTTTTTGTGGCGGGATTCGGCGACGGTCCGACGGCGATCCTGCCCGGTGGGCCGCTCGTGGCGGGTGAGTTCCATACCGGGCCTGAGCCTGATTGGAGTTTCGCGCGCGACATCCCGGTGATGGAGTTCCAGCTCGTCGAGCCACCGGAATCCCGAACGATCTGGCTGCAGGTCGTCGACGGTAAGCTCTACGCCGTGAGCGGCTACATGAACTCGACGATCGGCAAGCTATGGAAGCATTGGCCGATGCAGGCCGAGAAGGATCCGCGCGCGGTGATCCGCATCGACGGCAAGCGCTACGAACGGAAGGTTGTGCGGCTCGGTCCCAACGATCCGGCGCTCGAGGCAATCGCGTCGGAGATCGAGCGCAAATACGGGGCGCAGCTGCGCGCGGAGATGGCAGCCTCCGGCGACGCCTGGTTCTACGCGTTCGAACCGAGATAAGCGCTTCGACCCGGGGCACCGACCCTCTAGCGAGTTCAGTCCACCGCTAGGCCGGATCGGGACCCACTCGCACCATTCGCTTCCCACGATTCTCTCCGGCGAGGAGTCCAATGAGCCCGCCCGGAGCACTCTCGATGCCCTCGAGGATGTCCTCGACGACCTTGAGTTGCCCCGAAGCCGCCCAGGCCCCGAGGTCGCGGATCGCGTCCGCGTCGTGCTCGGGGAAGTCGGATGCGATGAAGCCGCGCATCGTCAAGCGCTTGGTGACGAGGAGGCCGGGAACACCGAGTGGGCCGGTCGGCTTCGCGCTGTCGTACTGGGAAACGGCGCCGCAGCAGGAGATCCGGCCATGGAGATTCATGGCAAACAAAGCGGCCTGCAGAATGTCTCCGCCCACGTTGTCGAAGTAGATATCCACGCCCTTCGGACAATGCTCGCGGAGGGCTCTCGACATCCTCGCGTTCTTGTAGTCGATGCACGCATCGAATCCGAGCTCTTCTTCCACCCAGCGACACTTGTCGGGGCCTCCTGCGATACCGACGACATGGGCCCCTTTGATCTTCCCGATCTGGCCGACCAGGGAGCCCACTGATCCGGCGGCGGCCGAGACGAGAAGGGTCTCGCCCGGCTCGATGCCGAATAGCGTGAGAAGTCCGTGATAGGCGGTGATTCCCGCGATTCCGAGAAGCGAGTGGTAGTGGCTGAGCGGCCGATGGTCGCCGACCCCGCGGACGGTCTTCGCATCTATGGCCGCGTACTCCTGCCAGCCTAACTCACCCGAGACGATGTCGCCGACCGCGTGAGTCGAACTGCGCGACTCGACGACCTCGCCGAGGGCATAGCCATGCATGATCTGCCCGGGTTCGACCGCCGACTTGTAGGTCGCACCTTGCATCCATGCGCGGTTCGCGGCGTCGAGCGAGAGGAGCACGCTTCGAACCAGAACCTGTCCGTCTTCGATCGCCGGGACCTCGCTCTTCCGGACTTCGAAGTGCGACTCGGCGAGTTTGCCCTGTGGCGTTTCATTGAGAAGGATCTGTGTGTTCGTCGTCATGAGTTTTCTCCGAGGGGTGCGATGGGGTGTAGCAGCGAGGCCAGAGCGTAATCAACCGTGTGCTACGACGCTCGATGAACGCGACCCACGGCATTTTCGACCAAGGAGATTGGCCGAAATGCTCAACATCAATTATAAGCAGGGCATCACAGACGTGGCATTCCGTGTGGCCTTGCCCATCCGGTTCCCTGAATCGCGCTCCTGCGCCGGTGAGCGGTGCGGCGCCACCTGGGGCGAGCGGTGGCGACGCCAAAACGCGGCCCGCGGCGGTAGGACCTAGCTGCGTCTCTGCTTGCGCCTAGATCCTTTGGGTCGCGCGCGAGCCGGTTTCTCGGAGGGCGTCTTGACGGCGGCTCGCTTGCTTCGTCGTCGCGCTTTCGGCACAACCGGTTCGAAGTCGATACGACGCTGTTCCATGTCCACCTTGACCACGCGCACGCGCAGCGGCGCGGCGAGCTGGTAGATCTGTTTGCTGCGCGTGCCCACCAGGCGATGCTTCGACGCGTCGAACTCGTAGTAGTCGTTCTCGAGCGAGGTCACGTGTACCAGGCCTTCGACGAACACGTCTTCGAGCTGCACAAACACGCCGAAGTTCGTCACGCCCGTGATCACTCCATCGAACTCGTCGCCGATCTTGTCGAGCATGAACTCGCACTTCAGCCAGGCGATGGCGTCGCGCGTGGCTTCGTCGGCCCGCTTGCCCGTCATCGAGCAGTGTTCACCGAGTCGTTCCATGTCTTTCTTGGTGTACTCGAAGCGGGCCGGCTTCTTGCTCGCAAGCGCGTGCTTGATGGCTCGGTGCACGAGCAGATCTGGGTAGCGACGGATGGGTGAGGTGAAGTGCGCGTACTCTTCGAGCGCAAGGCCGAAGTGGCCCAGGTTGTCCGGCTGATAGGCCGCCCGGGACATCGACCGCAGTAGCACCGTCTCGACCAGGTTGTCGTACGACTTGCCGCGCACTTGCTCTAGGATCCGGGCGAAATGCCGGGGCTTGATGTCCTTGACCCGCGGAAATGGCACCCCAAACGTCGCGAGAAAGGCCTTCAGCGCGGTGAATTTCTCTGCGGTCGGCTGGTCATGAACGCGATACAGCGTTGGGAGCTTCTGGCGACCCAGGAAGCGCGCGGCGGATACGTTCGCCGCGATCATGCATTCCTCGATCATCCGGTGGGCGTCGTTGCGCTCGTAGGTGCTGATCGATTCGATCCGGCGATCCTCGCCAAGTTCGACGAACGCCTCCGGCAGTTCGAAATCGATGGCGCCGCGCTTGCGCCGCTGCGCGAGGAGCGCACCGAATACGGCGTTGAGCTGATCGAGGTGCGGCAGCAGGTCCGCATGCTTCCGGCGCAGCTTCCTATCTTTCGAGAAGAGCATCGCAGCGACCTCTTCGTAGGTGAGCCGCGCCTGCGAGCGCATGATGCCTTCGAAGAAGCGCGACCTCGAGACGGTTCCGTCCCGCGAGATCTGCATTTCGCAGACCATGCACAGGCGGTCGACCTTCTCCTTGAGCGAGCACAACCCGTTCGAGAGCGCTTCGGGCAACATCGGAATCACGCGGCGCGTGAAGTAGACTGAAGTCCCGCGGTTTTCGGCTTCCAGGTCGAGCGCCGATGCGGGCTCGACGTAGTGCGCGACATCGGCGATGGCGACGTACAATTTCCAACCCGAACCGTTCGGCTCGCAGAAGACCGCATCGTCGAAGTCCCGCGCATCGGCCCCGTCGATGGGTACGAGTGGGAGATGACGCAGGTCTTTTCGCCCGCGTGCTGCGCGGGCGGGAACCTTGTCGCCAAGGCGACGCGTTTCTTTTTCGACCGCGACGGGCCATTCCGTTGGGAGACC
>CBFDDD010000183.1:0-5786 GCA_965603475.1 uncultured Myxococcales bacterium | reverse complement strand
ACGTTGAATTGTCTCGCGAAGGTGCGGTCGAAATTGAAGGAGATCTCATGCTCATCGTCTTCGCGCTTCTCCGGCTCCAAGATGGGCGTGACTGCACTGACTTTAGTGTAGTTGCGATAGGCGTAGCGGTAGAGTGCCGCCGCCGAAATCCCCCAGGGAAGATCCATCTCCAGCCCGGCCGATACCTCGACCCCGTTGTGACGGAACTCGGTGCCGTCCGAGTCGAAGTTCGTGAGCAGCACTCCGAACACGGTGTAGCGGAATGGGGCGGGAAGGAAGACGAATTGCTGGGCTCCGATGCTGTTCTGGGGGCCACTGCGGTCGAAGGCGTCCGAGCTGCTGGTGTCGACATCGTAGTCGTAATAGAGGAACTGGTAGTAGGCCAGGAAAAGTCCCCAATCCGAGACGGGAACGTAGACGGTTGGGGCGAGGCGGTGGATGTTGCGGAAGTCATCGGTGAGGTCGATGGCGGTATAGGAAAAATCGTAGCGCAGACCCAGGCTCACGTACTCGAAGTCGTAGGTCATGTTAGTCCAACCCACGTGGGTCTGTTGACTCAAGTCGTTCGGGGAGGCTTGGATTGTACCGAAGTCGTCGTCGCTCGTATTCGTATAGATCTGCAGGTAGCCGTCGTAGCCCACGCGCCAGCTGAACTGCTCGTCTCCGTAGGCCTCGAACTGGCCCTGGAGACGAACGACGGCTGCTCCGGAGTCGGAACTATCTGGCTGGGCGCCCGCGTTCGTGTCGTCCGGTGAAAGCCGAACGTTGTCGTCGTACTCGAAGCCTACGGTGGCCGCCACAGACCAGCGGCGGTCGGCCCGTACGGCTTGCTTGCTCAGGCTACTCGCCGAGCGCCCGAGCGGGTGCTGGGGCGCTCCGCTCGCGCTGGTGCTGAAGGCGGCCGCGGCTGCACTCGCGTTGCCCAGGTGAGCGTGAGAGAGTCCGATGTAGTAATTGCCTTCCGCGGATCGCCGGTTATCGATTTCGATAGCGCGTTCGAGCGAAACCAGGGCGTCCTCGTATGCACCGACTCTGTAGAGCGCAATGCCCTGGTACAAGAGTGCCATCGCGTGGTCCGGATTGCCTTCCAGCACCGTGTCGAACTGGACCAACGCTTCGTCGTTTCGCTGTAGCTTGAGGAGCTGGGCCCCGAGATCGATGCGCGCCGCGCTGTTGTCGGGAACGAGGGCGACTACGCGTTCCAGATAGTCGACTGCGGTCGGGATATCTCCGTTCTGGATCGCGATCAGGCCGAGATAGTGGAGGGCGCTCGCGTTCTCGGGCTCTTCAAGGAGCACCTCTTCGAAGCGCTCCTGAGCGCGCTCGTGATCGCCCTCGCCAAAGGCCGCCACCCCGCGGTGAAAGGCGAGTTCACTCTGGTCGGAGGCGAGCGCCGGCGTGGGGAGAGCAGGTAGCGCGAGCAGCAGCACCACGACCGCCAGGCTACGCACCAAGCCAGACGCCCAGGTTCCGACGAGGTCGGCCCCCATACACAGGCACAGGCGGTTGCCGGAGAGATCTCCGTCGTCGCCCCTGTGTGCCTGGACACCCGGAGTTCGTTTCTTCATTTGCTCCTGGGCTCGAGATCGGACCCGTTTGTCGTACCGCTTCCTATACTAGCCCCGCGACTGCAGCCCGCATGGTAGGTTCGACAGATCAATGCGACTCCCGATCGAAGAACACGGCAAGCACGCATGGCTCGTTTCGAGGCTCGCTCCGGATTTCGAGCTTCTCGACGTCTGGCGCTACCCCATCGAACTCGACCAGAGCGTTCCCTTCGATCGATTCGTTGATTTCATGGAGTCCTCACAGCGCGATCTCGCTTCGAGCCGCGGTGCGGCCGGCGCGTTGTTTCGATTGCGTGCGGTCCTCGGGAAAATTTTTGGTTGGGACGGCGATGACAAGCGGCCTACCTCGGCTCTTCCCATTCCCGGATGCACAGAAACCTCGCTACGCGATCGGATGAGCGAGGCGGATCGAGAGGGCGAGGTGGAAGCCGTCCGGGTCGGCGCTATGGATCGGGCGAGTTCTGCGTTCAAGACCGTGTACCGGCGAGAGAACGAGACACTCCGCGAGATCTCGAACAGCACGGTCCACGCGTTCATGCATCTTGGTCGTGTGCCCATCTCGGCGACCCATTGGTCCCCGCAACTCGGGGTGTACGTGAAGCCGCGCGGAAGGCTCGGGCGGTTCTACATGAGCCTGATCAGCCCGTTCCGTCACTACGTTGTCTACCCGGCGATGATGCGAAGCGCAAAGCAGGGATGGCCGAACTATGCGGAGATGCACGCTTCGCGTTCGCGAGACCGATCAATTCCGGCAGATTGAACTCGGAGGCGCGAACTACCCCACCGCAACATTTGATTGTGAAGCACCCTTGCATTCCCCCAATAGGTGCACATCCTCGAAATAGAGAGAGGGCCGGAGCCGGTCGGGTCTGGCGAGAATTTGAGTCTCAGCAGAATCTCAACAGAGAGGAGATAACACCATGGCCGAATCAAACGAAAATCTTCCCGCGCAGCGATCCGTATGGGGTGATCTGGATCCTTTTCGCGACTTCTTTCGATCGCCGTTTTCGGCGCGAAACCTGCTGGGCGACGTGTCGCAGCGGTCGTGGGCGCCCGCGATGGATATTCGCGAGAGCAAAGACAATTACGCGGTCACAGTCGAGCTGCCGGGTGCTGACAAGGACGATGTTTCCGTGGAGTGCCACGACAACGTCCTCACCGTGAAGGGAGAGAAGCGAGACGAGCGTGAGGAGAAGGATGAGCATCGTCACTTCGTGGAACGCACGTACGGGAGTTTTACCCGCAGTTTCCGTCTTCCCGCCGACGCGTCTGACGAGATCCAGGCGAACTTCAGGGACGGTGTGTTGACGATCGAAGTCGCCAAGAACGAAGAAAAGAAGCCGAAGGTCATCTCGATCGGTGCCTGACGCGCGATGAAAGGTTGCGGGGCTCGGAGGTCGAGCCCCGCACCTGATGCGCGCCTACCATGCATGCGACGGCGCGACGGCGCGACGGTACGGAGGCAAAGATGGCCGCGAAGATGGATGACCTCGCAGCGAAGCCGATCTATTCGTCGATCATGACGCCCGTGAAGATGCTCGTGGCGATTGGCTGCGTGTTTTCCGTGGCTTGCGCGACCCCGCCGACGCCGACGCATGTCGGAGTGATGCCCGTTTTGGGGCCCGGTTCCCTCACGATATACAACCCGCCCGGGTTCTCTGCAGGGTTCTCCGAAGGATTTTCTCGGTGGTCCCTGGTCGACAGCGACATCGAGTCCAGTCATTCTGCGGCTGATGGCTTGATCCTGGCCGGAGTGATGCTCTCGGTGGTCACCGGTCTCGTAGGCGGTCTGGTCGGTGGAGTCGTAGAAGAGCTGGATAAGCCCAGGCCCTCGAAAGGGCAGCTCGCCGAAGCGCAATCAGCAGCTCGGGCGAGCGGCGCCCGGGTTGACCTCGCAGAGATTCTGCGAGACGAGATCGTAAAGGAACTCAGAAGAGTGGCGGCGGGGTTTCCGGACGTCCCATACCGATTTGTCGAGCGTGTCGAATCGATCGACGACGATCTCGAGTCAGTTTTTGACGGTCGGGACGCTCGCGTCGGCGTGCTCGAGGTGAAGATCGAGCAGATCGTCATCAGTCCGTACTGGGCCAGGCAACCAGGCGCGCCGATCACAATGACTGCGAGCGTGAAGCTCCGCTCGCTCTATTCCGGAAAGGTGATCACGCGCGATTCGCTGACCGGCGGGACCAATCGGTATTCCGCGGACTGGCGAGCACGCGAATGGGGCGACACCGACCGCTTCTCCCAATCGATCGAGAACGCTCTCATTGCGAGCGCGAAATCCCTGGCAATCGTCATCGTCCAGTCTTTCTGGGGCCAACCCACGAGCTGACGAGCCGGGTATTTGCTTCTGCCATATATTGCCGTCATATGTTGAGTCCGCATTTTCCATGGCTGACTCGCTGGGTGATGATCCTCGTTTCGCTTGGCCTCTCGACAGTCGCCTGCGTCGACGATCGAGACCCACAGCTGATCGTGCATAACGCGAACGTGCTGACCATGGATCCGAGTCGGCCCACCGCGGCCGCCTTTGCCGTTCGCGAAGGCCGGTTCATCGAGATCGGAGACGATGAGCGACTGCTGGAGATGGCCGGCCCGGGCACTCGAATTCTCGATCTCGCCGGCCACACAGTCCTTCCGGGCTTCAATGACGCTCATCTGCACCCGCTGTTCATGCCCGCGAACGGAATCGACCTGGGTGAATCCCGGACTCCGGAGGAGATCGTCGCCACGCTTCGCCAGTCGCCGTCCATGAACCTTCCAGGAGAATGGATCTTCGGTTTCGGATACGACGACACAGTTCTCGGACGACACCTCAACCGCGCCGATCTCGACCGCGTATCGACGACCCAGCCGGTGATGGCCTGGCACGGCAGCCTGCATCTCTTCGTTGTGAATTCCTATCTCCTGGACAACGCAGGGATCGAATCGAACACCCCGGATCCAAAGGACGGCCAGTATTTCCGAGACGACGAAGGCGGAATCACCGGCCTGCTAGGCGAACGCTCCGCACTCGAGTCCCTGCTCGTCGGCGCGGTCGAATCACCGCTACCCAACAATCTCGAGAGCGCCCTCGAGATTCTCGAAGCCTTCGTCGATGTCGCGCACAGAAACGGAATCACCAGCATCGGCGACGCACTCGTTCCCCCCGAACTGGCATTCGCCTATTGGGTTTTCGATCCTGAAGAACATGGCATTCGAGTCAATCTGATGTGGGACGCCGAG
Source organism: uncultured Myxococcales bacterium (assembly GCA_965603475.1). GTDB lineage: Bacteria > Myxococcota_A > UBA9160 > UBA9160 > UBA4427 > UBA4427. The sequence continues at coordinate 993 of CBFDDD010000183.1, read as the reverse complement.
GCGCTCGAGATCGTTCGACCCATCACGCGATCTCTTTCATGGTTGTCCGCAATGGGCATGCATCCCCTTTCGAACCAATGGCTCAGGGCGGACACCGTCAAGCTGTTTCACGGTCTTTCGTTGTCGGGACGAACGGCTCGACTCCACGAACCCTACGCCAACCGACCCGATTATTTCGGTCTGGAGCCGCAGCGATCCCAGGAAGACCTCGATGCGCTGATCGCCGAGATTCATGAACGCGGGCTCCAGGTCGCGGTCCATAGCAACGGTGATTTCGAGATCGACATGGTGCTCGACGCGATCGACCGGGCAACCCGTGCTTCGCCACGAGAACATCGGCATCGAATCGAGCACGGTTCCGTCGTCAACGATCGAATCCTGAAACGCATGAAGGCGCTTCGCATTGTCCTCGCGCCGCATTCCTATCTCTACGAAAAGGGCCCGATGACCGAGGCCTATGGCGCCGACCGATGGCCCATGATGTTTCCCAACGCATCGACTTTCGAATACGGAATCCCCAACGCCGGAAACTCGGACTATCCCGTCTCGGGGCTTTCGCCACTGCTCCGGATTCAGAGTCTCGTCACGCGAACCAGCCGCGCAGGCAAGACTTACGGTGCGGACCAGAGACTCAGCGTCGAGCAAGCGCTCTACGTCTACACGATGGGCGGCGCATTCGCGTCGTTCGAAGAGGACTCGAAGGGCTCGATCTCGCCTGGGAAGTTCGCGGACTTCGTGATCCTGTCCGCTGACCCGCGCGAAGAGGCTCCGAGCCAAATCAAGGACATCGAAGTACTGGCGACCTGGGTCGGCGGCGTGAATCGGTTCGAGAGCGATGCCGGTGACTGAACTGGAGAAAGGTGGCAAAATGTCGAATGAAATGTTGAATGAGACCCGCAAGACGCTTCACGCAGCCCGAGACGCGATGGTTGCCGCGTTCGAATCGACGGCCCCGATCGCCGCTGTTCTGAAATTTGCTTTCCCTTTCCCCTT
>CBFDDD010000182.1:0-5805 GCA_965603475.1 uncultured Myxococcales bacterium | reverse complement strand
GGGGTCGCTGACGGAGACCGATTCTATATCGCGTCCGGTCGTGGGTTGGAAAGCACATGGGCAAAGCACATCGAGGCCGATTCCAATGTGCGACTGCGTATCGGTGAACAGCTCTACGAATTGCGCGCCGTGCGCACTGACGATCCCCAGGATCGCGTGCGCTTCCTGGCCGCGGTGAAGAAAAAGTACGACGGATTCGAACCCGACGAGAAGCAAGCCGCGGTGTCCGTGCTCTACTACCTCGAGAGCCGTTGAACGTCGAACCTTCGAATACAACCGACGGACTCAGCGGTTTGGATATCGGCGTTAGGTCGCGACGATCACCGCTTCGATCGTATACGATTGCGTCGGAATTGAAATGCATGGAGATCTCATGATGCGCTTCTTTCAGGCCCTCGGTTGCGGCCTGATTATGCTCGTTGCAGTTCTCGTCGGCCGTGCCCTGATGCTCGGGCCGCCGCCGGTCTCTTCGGGCCCGAGGCTCGAGATTCATGTCGACGGTGAGGCGATCGCCAAGCACTTGAGTGAGTCGATTCGCTTCGAAACGATTTCGCGGCAGCCCCCCCAGACACTCGATCCGGCAATGTTCGAAGGATTCATCGAGTGGGCTTTGCGAGCCTATCCCGAAGTTCACCATAAACTCGAACTGGAGCGCGTCGGGACGTACTCGCTTCTCTATACCTGGGCCGGGTCGGACCTCGCTCTCGCTCCGATTCTGCTGACGGGCCACTACGACGTCGTCCCGGTCCTACCCGGCAGCGAGGGAGACTGGACGCATCCGCCTTTCGAAGGAACGATTGCCGATGGCTATGTCTGGGGACGAGGTGCCCTCGATGACAAGAGCGCCGTCGTAACCCTGTACGAAGCGGCCACACAGCTCCTGGTCCAGGGTTTCGAACCCAGGCGTACGATCTATTTCGCCTTTGACCACGACGAAGAACTCGGCGGCCATGAAGGCGCGGGCGCCGTCACCGAACTCCTCCGATCTAGGGGCATCGAACTCGACTGGACACTCGACGAGGGTTCGTTCTTCATACAGGGCCTGTTGCCCGGCATCGAGGCTCCGATCGCGAGCATCAATGTCGCGGAAAAGGGCTACGTCACGTTCGAGATCGTCGCGAGAGGAGAAGGTGGCCATTCCTCGCTCCCCCCGCCTCACACCGCAGTCGGCACTCTCGCTTCGGCCATCGTGGCGATCGAGGACCACCCGCTGCCGGGCGGTATCGAAGGGTTGATGGCGGAGGGGCTCGATGAGATCGCACCGCATGCCCCCTTCACATACAGGATCGTCCTCGCGAATCGCTGGCTCTTCGACCCACTACTCGAAATGGCACTTTCGAGCGCGGGTGCGGCCAGCGCCATGCTGCGAACGACGACCGCGGCGACGATGCTCTCTGCAAGCGTCAAGGAGAACGTACTGCCGGTCGAAGCGATTGCGACGGTCAACTTCCGACTGCATCCTCGCGACACCGCCGAGGATGTCGCCGCGCATCTGAAGAAGGTGATCCAGGACGACGAGATCGAAATCCGGCAGACGGGGATGAGCTCGGCCGCTTCTTCGGTCTCGAGCACCCAATCCGAAGGCTTCCAAGACATCGCCGCCGCCGCCCGGGACGTCGTCGGCTCTGCGATCGTGATGCCCGGGCTCACCGTTGGCGGCACGGACTCCCGGCATTTTTCGCAGACCGCCCGGGACGCTTATCGCTTCAACCCGATGGTCGTCACGCGCGACGACATTGCGGGCTTTCACGGCACGAACGAGCGAATTTCGATCGAGAACCTGGAGCTGGCGACGCGATTCTATCTGCGTCTGATCCAGAGGTCCGCTGGAAACGAATAGACGCTCGAGTGAAGAACCGAGAAGCTGAGCATTTCCGACGTGTCGACGAGATCGAGTTGTCGGTCGTACTCGAGGGTACTCAGGCGCTCTCGTTCATCTTGATATTGAAGACGATCGAGTAGAAAACCGGAAGAATCACCATCGTGAGTAGCGTCGCGAAAAGCAGGCCGAAAATGATCGTCACGGCCATTGCCGAGAAAAAGGCGTCGAAGACAAGGGGGATCATTCCGAGGGCGGTCGTCGAGGCCGCCATCGCGACGGGCCGCAAGCGACTCGCGCACGAATGGACGACCGCCTGCAGCTCCGCTGCGCCCTCGGCGAGCTCGACATTGATCTGGTCGATGAGCACGATCGCGTTCTTGATCAACATGCCCATCAGGCTGAGAAATCCCAGGATCGACATGAAACCGAAGGGCTGATTCGTCAGGAGCAGACCAAGAGTGACGCCGATGAGCGCCAGGGGAACGTTGAGCCAGATGACGAGGGGCTGGCGAAGGGAATTGAAAAGTATGATGGTGACGAGGATCATCACCACCGTGAATGTCGGAATGCTGCCTGCGAGGGCGGTCGACGCACGGCCCGAATCCTCGTACTCGCCGCCCCAGGTGACTTCGTATCCCGGTGGGTATTCGAAGGCTTCGATCTGGGGGCGCACACGTGCGAGGAGGTTGCTCGGCTGTCCGACGATCGGATCGGCGAAGACTGTGATCGTGCGGCGGCGATCTCGCCGTATGATGATCTCGTCTTCGAAGATCTGCTCGAATTCAGTGACGACCTGTCGCAGTGGGATCATCGCGTTTGCGGTAGGACTGTAGACCTGCAGCGAGCGCATGCTGTCGACAGATTCCCGAAATTCATCCGGTGCGCGCATGATGATGGGCAGCAGTAGGTTCTCGTCGCGGAAGACGCCCACCGTTTTTCCCTGGAAACCCTCGAGCAGGACCGCGGCGATATCGGGTCGCTCGATCCCGTTTGCATCGGCAGCCTTATCTGCGATCACCGGCTTGATGACCTTGACCTTGTTTTGCCAATCCGTGCGGATGGCCTTTGCGTCGCCGTCGGCTCGATAGATCTCGATTGCGCGGGTCGCGTAGTTCCGGAGTACTTCGATGTCGCTTCCACTGAAGCGCGCCTGAACCTTGCCCGTACTCCCGGGCCCGAGTTGGAACCGCGCCGCGTAGCTGAGGACGCCGGGAAAGGCGACGGCCAGATCCGCCTCAATGCGCGGGCTCAGTTCGGCGATCACGCTCTCATCCTCGACATCGACCAGGATCTGGGCGTATCCCGAATTGAGCTTCTCGGGCGTGTAGGTCAGCAGAAAGCGGAGAGCTCCTTGCCCGACCACTGAGGTCGTATGCGTGACACCCGGCAGCTCGAGGAGGTATTCCTCGATCTCTCCGACTTGACGTTCGGTTTCGGCGATTTGCGTGCCTTGCGGCAGCCAGACGTCGACAGTGAACTGCGGCCGAGTCGACGGTGGGAAGAAGCTGCTTTCGACGAATCCAAACCCATAGATCGCGGTCACGAAGAACACGAGAACGATTCCGACGCTCAAGTATCGAACGCGAATGCATGTACGCAGAAACGCCATGAAGTTCGTGTAGAAGGGCGTGTCGTAGGGATCCGTGGCATCGGCCCCCTGGCTCGGCGGCTTCAGGAACATCACGCATAGCAGCGGCGTTACTGTGACGGCGGTGACCCAGCTCATCAGAAGAGAAACGAGCACGACCTGATATAGAGAGCGGCAGAACTCACCGGTTTTGTCCTCCGAGGTTCCGATCGCCGCAAAGGCCAGGATGGCGATGATGGTGGCCGCGAGGAGGGGAATCGCCGACTGCGCGACAGTGTCCTTGGCCGCGGTCTCTGGATCGATTCCACGTTGCATCTTCACCAGGGTGCCGTCGACGATCACGATCGCGTTGTCGACCAGCATTCCGAGGGCAATGATCAGCGCACCCAGTGAGATGCGCTCGAGTGCGACGCCCATCGGCGCCAGGAAGATGAAGCTCGCAAGGATCGTTTGGACGAGGATGAAACCGATGAGAACAGCGCTGCGAAAGCCCATGAAAATCAGAAGCACGAGAATGACGATGATGACCGCCTGAGCAAGGCTGACGACGAAGCCGTTGATCGCCTCGACCACCGACTCGGATTGCATCGAGACGATTCCGAACTCGATACCGAGCGGAATATTCTCCTGTAGCTCGGCCATCCGTTTTTGAAGCGCCTGGCCCATCGAGACCACATTGCCGCCTGATATGGTCGAAATTCCAAGACCAATCGCCGCCTTCCCGTCGAAACGGATGAGGTGACTTTGGGGATCGACGTATCCGCGCCGGACATGCCCCACATCGCGCAAGTAGATCTGGCGCCCGCCGCCACTGCTGATCAGGAGATTTGCGAGGTCCGCTACCTCGTCCGCGCCGCCCGAAGGCTGAATCGTGATGAAATCCGGACCGACTTCGACGCGGCCCGAGTTGGTCACCAGATTCTTCTGCCGAAGCTTGTGCTCGATCTGGGACGGAACGATTCCGAGCTGCGACATCCGATCGCGCGAGAGTTCGATGTAGATCGCCTCGATGCGCTCGCCGAAGGTCTCGATCTTGGCCACGTCCTGCACGAGGACGAGTTCGAGCTTGAGGAAGTCGACGACCTTCTTGAGTTCGGCATACGAGTAGCCTTCGCCATGAACCGCTACGAAGACACCAAAGACGTCGCCGTAGTCGTCGACCACGATCGAAGGCCTGGCACCGGGTGGGAGGTCGCTCTGGGCATCGGCGACCTTGCGCCTTAGCTCGTCCCAGACCTGTGGAAGCCTGTCCTTGTCGTACTTGTCCTGCATCGTGACGGTGAGGGTCGAGAGTCCTCGCACCGATCGCGACTCGATCTCCAGAACCTGCCCGAGTTTCTGCACCGCGAGTTCGATCTCGTCAGTGACTTCCTGCTCGACCTCTTCCGCGCTGGCTCCCGGATAGGGGGTGAACACCAGCGCGTCCTTGATGGTGAACTCGGGGTCTTCGAGGCGGCTCATTCCGCTAAACGAACTCAGCCCGGCCGCGATCGTGAAGAAGGTCAATACGAGGGTGACGACGCGGTTCTTGATCCAGAAAGCTGCGATGTTCATGGAATGGCTTCCACGCTATCCGTCGAACCGGCGCACGCGCATGCCCTCGCGTAGCTGGCCGATTCCCGAGATGGCGATTTCGTCTCCGCTCGAGAGCCCGCTCATGATCAGCACCATCGAGCCCGTCATCTCACCAAGCTCGACCGGATTCCGGTGGACCTCCATCGTCTCGGAGTCGACCCGCCAGACGAACGCCTTGCCTGCTTCGTCTCCCAGAGCGGCTTGCACGGGGATCAAGAACCCGCCGACCGCAAGCCTCTCGTTCCCCGTGGAGGTCGCCACGACCTTCGCCGTCATCCCAGAGTTGATGATCACATCGTCGGGCTTCTCGAAGGAGAGCGTGACGCGAAACGTGCGAGTGACGGGGTCCGCGATGTTCGCGATTTCCACGATGCGGGCCGGGAACTCCCGATTCGCCATGGAAGAAACGATGACCTTGGGATTCGCAACCGACGTCCGCTCAGTGAGCGTGAGTCCAGGCGCCATGCGTACGAAGTCGACTTCCGGAATCGCAATTTCGATCTTGAGGAACGAATCATCTTCGAAGATGGCAACCGGCTCTTTCGCCGCGACATTGACGAAGTCCTTGACGAGCTTGGCCGAGACGACCCCGTCAAAGGGGGCCCGAAGCTCGGTGTCGTCGAGAGCCTTCTGTGCTGTAGCGACGTTTGCGACCTGCACTTCGTAGTTGCGGCGCGCCTTCTCGTATACCAGCTCGGAATCGACTCCCTGGTCGAAGAGCTGGCGCCGGCGTGCCAGCTCGGTCTCCAGGAAATTGGCCTGGGCCTGCGCCTTGTTGATCGCCTCCTGGTAGTCGCGCGGATCGAGCTTCGCGAGCAGG
>CBFDDD010000181.1:0-5975 GCA_965603475.1 uncultured Myxococcales bacterium | reverse complement strand
GCTCCCCATTCAATGCCGCCCGAAACGGGATCGACTCGAAATCGCCCTGGCTCTGCACGAAGTCATGAATGATCTGATAGCCCTGGTCGTCGATTCCGACATAGCCACCATCGTCGGATTCAACGTACGGAATAGACGTGCCCCCGAGCCGCAACCATTCCTCTCGAAGCGGATCGGGCTGGGGATGAATTCCGTCCCGGGCGAGTTCCTGGAGCGCAAGTTGGAGAGAAAACGAGTAATCCGTTCCCCCGTCGGCCCGATCGAGGAAGAGAAGGCCCCGGCGAACCCGACCGTCCGGGTCGAGCAGCAGATCGCTGAATCCAAGCCGCCCGGTCCCTTCCAAAGCCGCATGACCCGGGATCCCACCCGATGATGGGTCCCCGTGTTTGAAGACCATGACGACCCTCGGTTCCCGCTCGAGGAGTCGTTCGAGGCGTTGTTCTCCCGGCGGCACCGCGAGGTCTCGGTAAATATCGAGGCCAACAGCATTCGCGCCTGCCGCCAGAATGGACTCGATGAGAATCGTAATCTCGAGGTCAGTCGGCGGCCAATGATCGAGTTTTTGAATGTCGTCTTCGCTGATCTCGATGAGCGCAATACGGTCCGAGATCGAAATTGGACGGTCGAGTTGGTGCAGTAGGCGGTCGTAGGTGGCCAGCTCGATCGCCTGCAGCACACCAGAGGCGCGAAGACCGAGGACGGCCGCGACGACGGCCAGCCAGACCCAAAGCGACGCGTCAAAGCCCTTCAGCATGAACCTATCCTAACGGACCACGGCTCAGCGCAACCTCCCAGTGTCCAACAGCGGTCATGCGTCGCTCATGGTCGACCGCGTGCTCGGATCGATGTTCTACGTATGTTCAGCGCCACCGGGCGGCCCGAGCATCGATCCAAATGGGGGGTACGACAGCCTCAACGAGGGACAAGAACCGCACCGGGCTGCCCACGCCCGGACGGAGCCACGAATTGGAAGTTGCACATGCCCCTCTCGCATAGTGCTAGGATTCTGATGACCGGCGAGGAACCCACCTGAAGACGCAATGGGAGGGATGTGATGCAGGAGTCCGATCAGGAACACCTTGAGAGCGATGCTCTCAATGCGGCCCTGAGAAATGTCTTCGGCCCTCTCGACGACGCGCTACTAACAGATCTATCGGAAAAACTCGAGCGCATCGACGTTCCTGGCGGGTCCGCTCTCTTTCGCCAGGGCGATCCGGGAGACTGCCTCTACGTCCTCCTTCGAGGACGCCTGAATGTGAGTCTTTCTGATCCGGAAACCGGCGTCGAAAAGCTGGTCGGCGTCACCGCCCCCGGCGAGTCTGTCGGCGAGATCGGGCTACTCACAGGAGAACGACGTAGCGCGACCCTCTGGGCTGCCCGCGACAGTCAACTCGTTCGGATTAGTCAGGCGGCGTTCGACGCCCTGGCCGAGAGCAATCCCCAGTTGCTGAGAGGCCTCGCCAACGTCGTCGTCGATCTTCTACGCAAACGGACTTCTACCTATCGCTATAGCCCGCAGGTCGCGAATATCGCGATCATTCCGACGCGCGCGAAGAACGGAACCACAGATTTTTCAGAGGAACTACAGACAACTCTCGCGCGCATCGGTCCAACTTTCCACGTGAACTCCGAATGCGTCGACGACCTCGTCGGCCTACCAGGCATCGCCATGGCTCAGCCGGGAAGCGCTGAGGATTCCCACCTCGGTAGCTGGTTTGCGAGCGTAGAGAACCGGAATCGCTTCGTGATACTCGAAGCCGACGCAGAGGATACGGAGTGGACGCGGCGATGCCTACGGCAGGCTGACATGATCTTGATCGTTGGCAACTCCGCGGACGACCCAACCCCGACGGCCACAGAAATGGAGCTGCTCGATGGTGTCGAGAAGGAAAGTAGCGTTCGACACGTTCTGGTTATGCTGCATCCCACGCCGGAAATCAGCAGAACCTCCGAGTGGCTCACCGTCCGGGACGTCGATGAACATCACCATGTCCGGATAGGCGAACAACTCGATCTCGATCGGCTGGGTCGAATCATATCGGGCACCGCGATCGGCCTGGTCCTCGGAGGCGGCGGCGCGAGAGGATTCGCGCATGCCGGGATCTACCGCGCTCTGTGTGAACATGGAATCACGATTGACTGGGTCGGCGGTAGCAGTATTGGCGCAGTCTTCGGTGCCGGTATTGCCATGGGTTGGGATCCAAAGAGGGTGGAAGACGAGGCTCGAATCTCCTTCGTCGATGAAAATCCGTTTGGCGACTTCACGTTGCCCTTCGTCGCGCTATTGCGCGGTCGACGCATCGATCGACTCGCCCAACGCAGCTTTTCCGGTGACATCGAAGACATGTTGATTCCGTATTTCTGCGTCTCGAGTGATTTGACCGCGGCCAGCCTCACGATTCACGAACGCGGCCAACTCTGGCGTGCGATCAGAGCGAGCGTGTCCCTCCCAGGCGTTCTGCCGCCCGCCGTCGACAGCAAGCACCTCGCCGTAGACGGTGGCATCCTCAACAACCTTCCGGTCGACATCATGCGCGAACGCTCGGTTGGCAACGTGATCGCCGTCGACCTTTCCGTCGATAAGGAATACGAACTCGACTATCACGAAATTCCCAGCCCGTTTCAGATTCTGCGCTCACGGCTGCCCTTCACACGAAAGCTCCAGGTGCCGGGCATCGTGACACTCATGATGAAGGCCACCGTGGTGGCCAGCGCGGTTCATTCGAAGTCTGTGCGCAAAGACGCCAACTTTCTCTTCCATCCACCGGTGGGGCGCTTTGGCTTGCTCGCGATGAGTGATTTCGAAGAGATCGTCGAGGTGGGATACCAACACGGCTGCGAACGGCTCAAGGACTTGCCACCCCAACTAGCGGGCACTCTGTCGTCAGATTAATTGTTTTTGTGGGGACCTACTCTGTATAGTCTCCAGTAATGCGCCGAGTGCTCGAGTTCTCGATTCGACGTCCGATCTGGGTCGTTGTCATCACGCTGTTGGTGAGCGGCTTTTTCACGACCCGGATCGTAGATCCAACGACCGGCGAGCGGAAGTTGCGCATCGACCCCAGCTTCGATGCGCTCATGCCGGACGATGCTGCGCCACGAGTCTATTACGATTGGGTGAAAGACGAGTTCGGGAATGATCAGAGTCTGATCATCGCCCTGATCCTGGACGATGTTTTTACCCTCGACAATCTCCACATGATTCAACGTATCTCGGACCTCTTGGAGGAGGCCCCGGGCGTCGACTACGTAACGAGCCTCGCGACCGCGGATCACATCGGCAATACCGACGACAGCGTCGAGACGCGCCCGTTCCTCGAACCCACCCCGGAAACCGTGGCGGATGTCGAGCGAATTCGTGCGGCCGTCCACGGAAACCCCGTTTACGCCGGAAATCTGGTTTCTCCCGACTCCCGTGCCACAGCCTTTATCATCTACGTGGACGACACCCCTGAGCAGGTCTTTACCGACGAGAACCTCGACCTTGGCATGCTCGAGATCGTGGACGAAGCCAGCGGCGACGCCGAGATCTTCATCTCTGGCACTGCCCATATGCGCTCAGCGAATTCTCGCGTCCTCACGGCGGACCTCACCTTCATGCTTCCGATGGTCGTGCTCTTGATGGCATTGATTGCCTTCGTGAGTTTCCGTTCGCCGCGCGGAGTCGCGGTTCCAATGCTGGCGATCTTGCTGTCGACCCTTTGGACACTGGGGGTGATGGCCTGGACGGATGTCCCGATCAACCTGGTCACTACGATCATTCCGGTCCTTCTGCTCACCGTGGGTTTTGCCTATTCGGTTCATGTGGTCGAGGACTACTACAAGGCCCTGGATCGGGATCCCGATGAGATCGAAGCCGCCGGCGGACCGGCCTCCTGGGCTCTTCATCATGTATCGCTTCCCGTGGCGTTGACATGCCTCACGACGGTCGCCGGTTTCCTCTCGCTCACGATCAGCCAGTTTCCCTCGGTCCGCGATTTCGGTCTGATTTCGGTATTCGGTGTGTCGGCCACGACCCTACTGACGCTGACTCTTTCGCCCGCCATTCTCCAGCTACTCGGTCCGCCGAAGCGCAAGCAGTCCGATGTTGCCGCCCCAGCTTCTCCAAATCGATTCGATGTCTGGATTTCCAGCGTCGGTAGCTTCTGCATCGGACATCGCCGCGCCGTTCTCGTCGCGGCCGGAGTGATCTGCGGTCTTGCGCTCTGGGGCCTGTACCTCATCAAGATCGATACACACTTGATCACCAATTTCAGCCCGGAACACCCCGTCCGAGTTCACTTCGAAGCCATCAACGACTCTCTCGAAGGAGCCCGACCCTTTTCAGTCGTACTGCAGTCGGAGGACGACGAGGCCTTTCTCGAACCCGAGAATCTGCGGGCCCTCGACGAGCTCACGGACTGGCTCACAGCGCAACCCGAAATCGGCGGGGCCACTTCGTTCGCCGATTACGTCAAGCTGTTGAGCCGCGCCTTCAACGATGACGACCCTGCTTTCCTGGGAATCCCCGATGATTCTAATCTGATCAAGCAATACCTGCTCTTCGGCGAGACGGACGAACTCGAAGACTATGTCGCCTCGAACTTCCAGAATGCGCTGATCCGGGTGCGATCGAAATGCGAGACCACGCGTGAGATCGCCGCGCTGGCCGAGCGAATCGAGATTCGACTGGCCGAGTTGCCCGAGGGCATCCGCGGCGGCGTGACAGGCAATACCGTCGTTCTGGCTCAGAGCATGGATGCGATCGCAAGTGGTCAGGTCCGGAGCCTCTCGATTGCCGCCCTCTTCATCTTCATCATCCTGGCGATCCTGTTCGCATCGGTGCGAATGGGAATCATCGGTTTGATTCCAAACATCCTGCCCGTGCTGTTGTTCTTTGGGCTCTTGGGACTGACCGGCGTACCACTCAGCGCGGTGACCGGGCTCATCGCCTGTGTCGTTCTGGGAATCGCTGTCGACGATACGATCCATCTCATGACGCGCTTCAACATCGAGGCTCGAGAGCGCGCGGACGAAAAGGAGGGAGCGCTGATGGCCCTCAACGGTGTGGCTCGCGCAGTCACGATCACAACCGTGGGTCTATGTCTCGGCTTCCTCGTGTTTACTACTGGAGACCTTCGAAACCAGGCAGAATTCGGCGTGTTAGCCGCAGTCGTTCTGGCATTCGCCTGGTTGGTCGACATCACATTTACGCCGGCGCTGTGTTCTGGACTTCACATCGTGACATTGTGGGATGCCCTGACCTACGACCTAGGCGAGGATCCCCAGGAATCGATTCCGATCTTCGCAGGCCTTTCGAAAGCCCAAGCTCGAATCACGGCTCTCGTAACCAGCATCGTCGAGGTTCCCGCTGGCACATCCGTCTTCCGTGCCGGAACAGCTGGCGATTCGCTTTACGTCGTGATCGACGGTGAGCTCAGGGTTTCACTCGAAACGACCGACGGCGGCACGGTCGAGTTCGAACAGGCCAGCAGAGGTGATGTCGTGGGCGAGGTTGGGCTCTACCACGGCAAGCGAACGGCTGATGTCGACGCGCTCACCGATGTTCGCTTCTTGCGTCTGGACGCCAGCAACCTGATGCGGCTCCGAAAACGTTATCCGCGAATCGGGGCGCAAGTATTGTGGAATCTCTCCAGAGTCATGGCCGATCGTCTTGCCTACGCCACCGATCGCGAGAATGCCCTCGCAGTTCAAGTCAACGAGTTTTCCAAGGGCCTCGAGACGCAGGACTGACGGTTTGCGCCCTTGACGGCTGTGGGCACCTTTGACGGCTGTGGGCACCTTCGACAGCTGTGGGCACCTTCGACGGCTGATTGGCCGGCGATCGTACCGATACCCGACTCGCACAGGCGTGCCGGAGAACCCCGATGGCCCGCACGACCTGCACTTCGGTCCATGGGGCAGTCAGGAATCGGCGCGATGGCGGGGTTCGTCGACGAACAAGAGCACTACGGCCACCGCGCTCAGCTGGAACG
>CBFDDD010000180.1:0-5998 GCA_965603475.1 uncultured Myxococcales bacterium | reverse complement strand
CAGCGATCCCGGCAGCGGCTTCATACGCCTCAGCTGCTGCAGCGGGATCTCCGCGATCTTCCGCCAACGCCGCCAGGCGCGTGGATGCGAGCGCAGCCAGTGCGAGTTCGCCGGCCGCGTCGCGCGCGGCCGTGAAGCTGACGATGGCTTCGTCTGGGAGCCCAAGCTCGGCTTGGAGATTGCCGACTTCGAGCCATGCGACCACGCCCGCGGCCGTGCCTTCGTACTCGCGGGCCACCACAGTGAAGCGCTCGACGAACTGTGTTCGGGTCCGCTCCGCGAGCTCCGGATTCGCCGGTTCGGCGATCGGTCCGCCATTGGGATCCGCGCCCATCGCCAGCCGGTACTGGCTCGTCGCCTTGGCGAGCGCGTTCGCGGCTTCGTCTCGTGCATCCGAACCGTGTTGGATGTAGAGCCCGGTCCCCGCGGCCACGACCAGGATGGCCGCGATTGCGCCCAGGATCAGGGCCGCGTTCTGCGAGGCCCATTCTGCGACGCGGTCACCCGTATCTTCGAGTTCGCGGAGTGCATCTCCAGCGGGATCCGATTTTTTCCTGGCCACGACACGATCCTTCATGCGGCGACCCGGGCACGGGTCGCACGATCTTGGGGCGTTGCCGTTCATCGCCCGCTGCGAGCTGTGTACGGCCGGACACCCCGACTCTGGGTCTGGGCGCCGGAGTGTATCGGAGACCCCCTGGACTTCGAGGGGTGCCCTACTCGGCCTGTTCTCGTTCGCTTCGCCGGCCCGATCGGGCTCGCAGCCGAACCCGAACCGGAGTGCCCTCGAAATCGAAGCTCTCTCGGAGACGATTCTCGAGGAATCGCACATAGGAGGTCTGAATGGCCTTGGGGTCCGTACAGAAGACCACGATCACAGGCGGACGCACAGCGACCTGGGACGCGTAGAAGAGCTTGTTTGCGCGTTGAGTGGAACCGCGACTCGCCATCGAAGGCGGATGTTTGTCGGCGACATCCTGAAGCCAGCGATTCAGATCGGCCGTCGGAATGCGAAGTTGGCTCGCGGAGACGACCTTTCGAAGCTTCTTGAACAGCGCCCCGAAGCCCGAGCCTGTCTTGGCGGAGACGGAAACGATCGGTACATCGGACATGAAGCGAAGACCATGCGCGATGTCGGCGAGCTTGTCCGCGCGGTCGTCGCGGTCGACGAGATCCCATTTGTTTGCGAGCACGACCGCTGCGCAGCCATGTTCACGAAGCAGCGAAGCGACCCGCGAGTCCTGGTCCGCAATGCCGTCGCTCGCATCGACGATGAGCAAGGCGAGTTCGGCCCGCTCCAATGAGCGCAGCGTCATCAGTGCTCCGCCATGCTCGCCAGGACCCTGCCGCCGCCCGACCTTGCGGAGACCCGCCGTATCGACGAGAACATAGTTCTGGCCGTCGCGGGTGATCTCGATATCAACGGCATCCCGCGTCGTTCCGGGCGCATCGGAGACCACGACCCGATCCTCCCCGGCCAGACGATTCGCGATCGAGCTCTTGCCGACGTTGGGGCGCCCGACGATCGCGATGCGAATCGGTGATGTCTCATCCGGTTCCGGAACGTCCGCCAGATCTTCCTCGGGCAAAGCGTCCAGAACGCGCTCCAGCGCGTCGAATGCGCCCCCACCGTGTTCAGCGGATACGGCGAAGGTATTTTCGATGCCGAGGCGATAGAAATCGTTGAGGCGATCTCGATGATGCATGGGTTGATCGATCTTGTTGACCAGCAGCCCGATCGTTTTCCCCGAGCGGCGAAGCGTCGTCGCGATGGCCTCGTCCTCGGGCACGAGGCCGAGCTTCCCGTCGACCACGAGCAGGATGACGTCGGCGCTCTCGATCGCGGATTGCGCCTGCGCTTGAACGGCAGCTTCGAGACCCTCGCCGCGCACGGCATCGAGGCCAGCCGTGTCGACGAGCCAGATCATGCGGCCCTCGACATCGATTCGTTCCGCAATGCGATCGCGAGTCAGACCGGGCTGATCCGCCACCAATGCCCGCCGGTAGCCGGCATAGCGGTTGAAGAGCGTCGACTTGCCTACGTTGGGACGGCCGACCAGGGCCACCACGGGTAGTCGCTGGGATGGAAGTCGCTGGGAATCGCTCATGGCGGCGCAGGATAGCGGCTCGGTCAGGATGACGAGCCGGCTTCGATCCACGCGTCGTTTGATTCGAGAAAACGCGCCACCCGTTCGAAGATGGCCTCCGTTTGCGCCGGGTCGTGCCAATGGACGTCCGGCAAGGGACGGATCCAGGTGCGCTGGCGGCGGGCGAATCGCCGGGTATCGACTTTGATCGCTTCGAGCGCATTGGCAAGGGTGTCAGCACCATCGACCACCGGCTGGATGTGGCGGTAACCGATCGCCTGCATCGGTCTCAGGTCCGCGGCATAGCCGCGGTCGCGCAAGCCCCGAACTTCACGCAACAGGCCGGCTTCGATCATGGCGTCGGCTCGTTCTTCGATGCGCTTCGTCAGTGCTTCTCGGCCTGGATCGATACACAGGTGCAGCACTCGAAAGGGTCGATCGGAAAAGCCGTGGGCCTCCCGGACGCTCGAAGCTCGTTCGCCCGACTGTTCGAGAATTTCGAGTGCACGAACGGTTCGGCGCACATCGTTGGGATGGATCTTCGCCGCGGCCTTGGCGTCGAATTCAGTGAGCCGACGATGCAACCGGGTCGGATCGCCCTCCTCTGCCGCGCGTGCTTGTTCACCCTCGAGTCGTTTGCGAAGACCCGGATCGACGTTTTCCGTCTCGATCAGACCGTCCAGGAACGCTCGAATATACAGGCCTGTACCGCCCGTGAGGAAAACCACGTGGCCGCGCGCGTGAATCGATTCGGCGGCCGCACGGGCCTCCTTGGCATAACGACCGGCGCTGTAGGGTTCGTCCGGGTCGACGATATCGAAGAGATGATGTGGAACGCGCGACCGTTCCTCGACAGACGGTTTTGCGGTTCCGATATCCATGGACCGAAAGACCTGCATCAAATCCGCGTTCACGATCTCACCGTTGAATCGTTCAGCGAGTTCGATCGCGATGGAAGATTTTCCGGAGCCCGTCGGGCCGGTCACCACGACGACGGGCGGAAGGGCTTCCGCCTGCTCGGAGGGGTCAGGATCCCGGGATTTCTGGGTGTCGTCGTCCATGGGGCGGCGCATGCTAGCGCGGTCTTTGTCTAGCGCCGTCGGAAGCGCGACTCGAGATCCTCGTGGCGAATCAGAATGGCTACGGGGCGGCCATGGGGACAGGTGGGGGCCCAGGGAATCGTGTCGAGTCCCTCGAGAATGGCGTGCTGTTCGGCAGCGGGAAGACGGTCGCCAAAGCGTCGTGCGGAATGGCAGGCCAGCGTCGCAAAGAGCCGATCGAGGCTGGGCAGCCAACGGATCGCGCTCGCGTCCGACTCCGCCTCTCCCTCTCCCTCTCCGCCACGCGGCGCCTCCTCGAGCGCAGCCGCGAGCTCGGTCACGAGGCCCACGACGTCTTGTCCCGCCAGTTCCGCCGGCACCGCGCGCACGAGGACCGCGCCCTCGCCGAAAGCCTCGATCTCGAATCCCAGACGCTCGGCCAGCTCGGTCGATCCTTCGAGCGCATCGATCGCGCCAGGGGTGAGCGAAACCGTCATCGGAGTGAGCAGGCCCTGACGCGCCACGCCCGATTCGAGCCATTGCTTGCGAAGCCCTTCGTAGAGGATTCGCTCATGAGCAGCGTGTTGATCCACAACGATGAGGCCGTCCTCGGTCTCGGCAAGCAGGTAGCTGGCACGCAGCTGGCCCAGGATGGGCAGCGAGCCAAACGAGGCGACTGGAGCGGGTTCGACGCGGGGTTCCGCCTCCGAGCCGCTGGGCAACTCGTCGCCAGCGTAGGCCTTGTCTGCGACCCGATCAGACGATCCCGCAGCGCCCGCAAAGATCCAATCGTCGGTGCCCGAGCCCGCGCTGGAGGTCTTCGGGGTCGACGTCCCGGGAGTTCGTCGAGCATAAGACGATTCTCCATCGCGCCCGCCCCGGTCGCTCGCAGGCGTCCACCCTGCGACCGCTCCGGAATCGCTCGGCGGAGTCATCCCGCCCAGCCAGCGTCGCGAAGCCATCGCGTCGCGCACCGCATGTCGGATCGCGCGGTGGATGGCCTGCGGATCCGTGAACCGAACCTCCCACTTGGCAGGATGCACATTCACGTCGACCGCGTCGGGTGCGATCTCGAGAAACACGACTCCGATCGGAAATCGGCCTCGAGGCAGCAGATCGCGATACGCCTCGACCAGGGCATGTCGCAAGAGTCGGTCTCGCACGGGTCGACCGTTGACGAAGAGATAGAGGCCCTGCCCGTTTGGGCGTGTGCGCTCTGGGGTCGAGACGAATGCGTGAATGCGACAGACGGGCGTCTCCTGGTCGACCTCGATGAGTGCGGCAGCGTCCTCATCGGACAGGATCATGGCGATTCGGTCGCGCGGATCCTTACAGGCGGGCCAGATCGTGGCCTTTCGATCGTCACGCTGCGCCTCGATATGGATTTCGGGCCGAACCAACGCCAGGCGCGCCAGCCAATCGGCAATGTGTCCCCACTCGGTGCCGGGGCGCTTCAGGAATTTTCGACGTGCAGGAACCGAGTAGAACAGGTCGGCGACCTCGATGCGTGTGCCGACAGGACAACCGGCTTCGCATTCGCGGAGAATCTTTCCCGCCTCGGATTGAATCTCGAAACCGTGATCGGAGCCTCGGGTGCGACTGCGAATCCGAAAGCGCGAAACCGAAGCGATCGCGGGCAGCGCCTCCCCGCGAAATCCAAAACTCGAAATTCGCATCAGATCCGCGGCCGAAGCCAGCTTGCTCGTGGCATGTCGCTGGAGCGCCATCGGTAGTTCTGCGGGCGACATGCCCGAACCGTCATCCGTGACCGCGATCAGGGCCGATCCGCCGTCGCGAACGTCGACCCGAATCCGGGTCGCGCCTGCATCCAGGCTGTTCTCGACCAGCTCCTTCACGACGGACGCCGGCCGCTCCACGACCTCCCCGGCCGCGATCTGATCGACCAGAGCATCCGAGAGTAGATGAATTCGCCCTTTTTCCGCTGTTTCACTCAACTCGACACCCTCGGGGAATATTTGCGTGTTAAATGTGACACAGAACCACCTTCCACGAAAACTTTCTTGCCCAATGAAGTGGCGTCGGAGTAGTATGGCCCTGATTTGACTCCCAGTTGCGGGCAATCAGAAGGCCGACTCGCAATTGATACGCAAAAGTCATTGACAAATGTCCGGAATCCCAATACTTCTGGACTGGTCACGATCTTACCTGGGGGCTTCGTGCCATGTCCGAACAGCATTCACCGCTTGGCGCTAGCCGAGTCCAAACCACAACACCTGGCGAAACGCCAGCCGGATCCACTCTCGATCGGGCTTCGGGCGCGGGCGCCACGGCGAACGTCGGGCAACCGACCGGCCGTCGACGCAATGACCGTATCATTTCTGCGAGCGCGTTGATGCAGACGGTCGTGGATCAAGCCAGTGGCATCGCCCGCTCGCATGATCCCGTTCTATTGATCGGGCCGAGTGGCAGTGGACGAAAACACGTTGCGCGCGCGATTCACCAATGGAGTCCTCGCGCAGCCGCCCCGCTGATCGAACTCTGTGTCGCCGGGATGAGCGAACCCATCCAGCTCCGTGAACTCCTGGGTGACGCCACGTCGCGAGGTGCGCTTGCCAGAGCGGAGGGGGGAACGCTGCTGATCGAAGGCGTGGACCATCTCAGCCCGGCAGCCTTGGCACGCCTCTCTGAAGCGATTCGTGAGGCGGCCGCCACGCCCGGACGTGCGCGCGTGCTCGCGACGATCGCCTCAGTCGGAACCGATGGAGGGGTTTCGGGTATCCCCGGCCAACGTATTCAGATCGCCGCCTTGACCGAACGCAAGGAAGACATCCTTCCTCTGGCCGCCCATTTCCTCGCAGAATTCGCCGCACAGGAGTCGGTCGAGATCGTCGGGTTCAGTGCCGATGCACG
>CBFDDD010000179.1:0-6350 GCA_965603475.1 uncultured Myxococcales bacterium | reverse complement strand
TCTGACCGTCGAATCGAAACTGGGAATCGGTACGACGTTTACCTTGAGCCTCCCCATGAGCCAAGGACCAACGACCAACTCCACATCATCAGAAGTCGGTGCACTTGCAGAATAGGTTGCCCTTTTCTGAGGATGCCAGAAGAGTCAGAAATTCAGTCAGAGACTGGGCTTCCCGCCACTTTGAAACGCAATAACACCCGCCCAAGCGTGTCTTCGCATGCCCGCTGACGTGTATCCAATACCCTTCCATCTGCGACATCGCGTGCGAGATGGAGTCCGAGTCCGTCGATGAGTGCGATGAGATGATCCAGTTCGGGTTCGAGGTCCGCGGAATCGGCGACGAGCGGTGAGGCGACATCCGAAAGCAGGTTGCGCCATTCTGCATAACGTCTCTGGTTTTCTTCGGCGAGTTCGGGGTCGTTCATTGCTTCGGCCCAGAAGGCGAGCCAGACACGCCATTCGCGCATTCGCGGCGCGTCGAGAGGGAGTGCTTCCAATAGGACGGCTTCGAGCCGCTCGAAATCGTTCGACGCCTGCTCCGCGGCTTTCATCATCCGGGCGCCGGCTTCGAAGTGTGCGGAGCGGAGGGAGTTGATCAGCAGAGAGCGCCGATCTGGGAAGTAGTGGGTCAGCGAACCCGTTGTGCAGCCGGCTTCTGATGCGACTCGGCGTAGGGTCGCCGCGCGTAAGCCCTCTGAAGCAATCACATTCCAGCTGGCGGCGACGAATTCGGCGCGCTTTTCGGTCCGATCGACCACTTTCGGCATGATTGTCCCCTTGACGAATACCAGTCGTTATATAACGTATGTTATCAGCTTATGCCAACCCTGGAGTAGCTCATGATCGATGGAGACGAACTTCCCCGCTTCACGCGACCTCACGATTGGGCGGAGATCGATTCGGCGGTCCAGACGATCGGCGGCGCGATCGTCGAGGATCTGATTGCTCCGAGCGAAGTCGAGTCGTTGAACGACCAGGTGGATGAATCGCTCGCGCTTCATGGCGACATAGCGAATGCTGCAACGGGTTCGGGGATCTACGACACGTTCCTGGGCCACAAGACGCTTCGTTTGCACGGCCTTCTCGAAAAGGCCCCGGCTTCAGCGGATCTGATTGGACGACCGGACCTCGTCGAGTGGGCCGAACGCATGATCGCGCCGGTCGCGAGTTCGGTTCTCATGAACGCCGGAGAACTCATCCAGATCCAGTCTGGGGAACCGGCCCAGTTTCTTCATCGTGACACGGACTCGTGGCCCGTTCCGATCGGTGCGCATCCGCATCTGGTCAATGCGATCGTTGCACTGGACCCGTGCACATTGAAGAACGGTGCGACATACATCGCGCCCGCAAGCTGGCAGTGGGAACCGCGGCGCCAGCCTCAGGATGGCGAACTCGTCCGCGCAATCATGAAGCCGGGCGATGCGCTGTTATTTCGGGGCGATCTGGTTCACGGTGGCGGTGAGAACACGACCGATTCACGTCGGCGCGTCCTGTCCATATCCTATTGCGCTGGTTGGCTGCGTCCGGTCGAGAACAGCTTCCTGAATCTGTCACGCGAAACCGTTCGGCCTCTCCCATCGAAGCTTCAGGCGTTGCTGGGATATGCGCCCTATGACGGGACCAAGCAACTCGGAGGCATAATCGGGCTCTACGAGAACGGAGATCCTGTCCGCGCACTCGAGCCGGACCGACCGACGCTTTGAGCGTCTCATAAGCACGGAGAATCCGATTGGGCCCTATTCTTCGATGTGCTTCATGATCTGCTTGATGAGCCGAACCTGTTCTTGCTTCTCCATCTTCGACGGTCCTCTCGCCCTCGCATTCTCTTGTCTCGCCAGCAGCTTGACGGAAACGACCCGAACGGCCGATCTTTCGACGCTCGGTCCTAGAGACCCAGGTCGACAGGCTCTTTCAAGATCTTTTTGCAGACCGCCAGGTTCGACGCAACGCTAGGCCGACTCTTCAGGCGATCCTTGAGACCCGCAAGCCCGGGATAACGCCCGGCGTCAGGCAGATCGACCGCGAGTTCGAGATTGATCAACTGAGTGCCCACCGACAGATCGGCGATCGAGAACGCGTCTCCGACCAGAAATTCCTTCCCGTCGATTTCGCCCTCCAGATAGTCGAGAAAGCGCGGCAGACGTTCCGTCGCCGTCGCCCGTGCGGTTTCGACATCAGGATCCTGTTTGGCGAACTTGGCAAAGACGATGGGGCGAAAGATTCCCAATCCGATGCAGCCCGCAAGCTCCGAGTCCGCGTATTCCTCGTACCAGACTGCGCGACCGAACGCGAAGGGGTCTTTCGGATAGAGCGCCGGTTCGGGTTTCAAGCGCTCGAGATAGGCACAGATCGCGGAAGAATCCGGTATCACACCTTCGGGACCCTCGGCCGAGACATCACGATCACGTAGCGCAGGCATGCGGCGAGCCGGGCTGATCTCTTTATACCAATCGGGAAAGGGCATGCTCACTACTTCCGTCTCGAAGTCGATCCCCTTCTCATTGAGAAAGACTTCGACTTTACGAACGAACGGCGAGAGCGGCGCACCATAGAGGACCAGATCCATCGAATTCTCCTTCATCTCAGATTGAGGTCACCGGCTCTCTACAAGTCGTGACTCATTGGCAAGGCCTCGAGTGTTTTAGCACCCTGAACCCCGATTCAGTATCCCTCGGGCGCGTCAATCACGGTATAGGTCACCTCGCCGCCATAGTAGGAGCGGCCGAACCATTCCCCATTGCATTGGTAATAGCTGTAGCCGTCCTGGACGACGACAACAGTCTGTCTGCATGAATTGGAAGTCCACCAGACGGAGGAATATCTAGCCCCGCGTGCGAATTGGCGACGATCGTCTCGACGGTCGTCGTAGTAATCGCGTCGGTTGTCTCGACGCTCCTCAACGCGCTCTGGCACAACCGGACGGTCTTCATCGCGGTCGTCTCGACGATCGTCCCCGCGACGGTCATCCATGTCGCGACCGCGTCCTCGGTCCGCTTCATTCCTACGCCTCGCGTCCATTCGATCGGGTCCTGGATCCCGGCGGTCCATACGGTCTTCACGAGCTGGGCGGTCCGCCGCCGGACGTTCGTTGCGGGGCGTGTCACGCTGATTTCGGTTGGAATTGAACGAGCCGTTCCGGGCGGGCCCCTGGCGCGAAACATTAGGCCTCGCGCGCATGCCACCGCCTCCGCCGCGCCTCTGCGCCCACGCGTCCCCTGCTGGCGTAATCAGACAGACGGAGAATCCGATGATCACAGCGACTCGAAGAACGTCATGAATCTTCCAGGTCATTCGATCTCCTCCCCACCTGGAGCGCCAGGCGTTTCTGATTTCGAAAACGATCCGACGACCAATCTCTCACTGCCTTCTTTGGGTTCGAAGGAGAACAGCGCGTCGGGCGTTTCGAGCGAGAGATCCCAATCGCGGAGCGTCGCGCGGAATTGCGGATTCCCTTCGTCATGTTTGTGGGTGAGCACGATTCGGGCAACCAGCGGCCGATCCCCCTCTTCAATCCACAACTGCACATCGACTTCTGGCAGGCGAAAAGCGAAATGTTCGCAGCTGCGACCATCGATCTCTGCCTGTCCGACGTAGTGGCCAGCGGCGATCTGATCCTCGAGCGGTGCTGCAAAGTTTTCGGAGAAAAGATTCGCAAGCGGCACGGGCGCATTGACCTCTTCAGACAGATACTCGAGCGCTGCGTAAAGCGTGCCAGGCCTCTCCACGCTCACGTAGGCATTATGCTCCGGCAAATCGACCGAAATCGCGGATCCGTCGAAGTGGAGTGTCCGCATGTCACCATCGCGCTGGGTTGCATCGACACGGACACGGTCCGGTCTTCGTATCGCAATCTTGCGGCGTTCGCCGAACTCGAGCAATCGTCCATCGCTCTGCAGCACGTCGAACGAGATGTCGGCTATTACGCCGAAACTCGATTGAGCCGCGAGGAAATTCGCCGCACGGACGACGCTCTCCGTGGCGTCGCTTGTCATCAGATCGATTCGCGCCTGCAGCTCGGGATCCTCGATCTCCTCGACTTCGGACGGAATCTCGGCGCCACTCATCTCGGTCGCGATCGCGACTTCAGGCGGACCGCCCGAATCCGCGTCGGAATTGTCTTCCGGAGAACAGCCGACCATTGTGATCGCGAACGCAATCACGATCCCCGTGATTGGTCGACACATGGCGCCTCGCATCCAACGAATCATCAGAAATCCTCTCTCGGGGCCGCATGAAAACGTGTTCGCCCTGGACCGCTCGAAGACCATGAATGGTATCCCACACCATCGAAATCGACATGCAGGTATTGCTCGCCATTCGTGGCTGACGATCCAATCCCGGCTCCGATCCGGCGATCGCGAGGCTCGGATGCCCTACCCTATCGGGCGAATGGACAGCTCATACCGGGGAACCCCGCTTGCATGCCAGGCGGCCTCGGCTCGCAAGAAGTGCCTGTTCGACCAAGGAGTTCCGGATGATGCTTCGTTCTCTTCTGCTCATTGCGACGACTCTGTTGGCGATCGCTCCTTTGCCGGCCCATGCGACCGGGTGTCGGGAGTGGAACCGGATGTCGGAGTCGAGAAAATGGGACCGAATCGATCGAATGATCGACGACGCGGTCTCGGGACAAAGAGGCCGGTCCTATCAGGTCAATCGCAATGCCATCGCGCGCTGTCTGTCGGACAATTCCGAGAAGATGTTCTGGGACTTCGACGACATCTGTTCGGATCCGAATACCGCTCAGATGTCGGCCATCCGTTCACGCTTCAAGAACTACATCTGGACTTGTGTGGACCGCTGACATGGACACGAATATGAACCAAACACTTCGCGCCCTCTTCTGCAGCGGCTTGCTGCTCGCTCTGGCGAGCGCGTGCGCCTCCCACGGACCCGAAATCCGGACGCTTGGATTTCTCGAAAATTACGGACAGCTGTCGCCGGGTCACAAAGGTCAGGCAAGCTTGATCTACATCGATGGCGAAGCCGATTTCTCGGCCTACTCCGCGATCCTCATCGACCCTGTCGTCGCCTGGCCTACGCCCGATGGACAGCCGGCGATCTCGACTCGGGAACTCGCTGAGAACTTCGACGAGGATTTGCGTCGGGAACTCGCTCGCGAGTTCGATCTCGTCGATCAACCCGACGCCGGAGCGCTTCATCTCCGTACTGCCCTGGCATCCAAGGGAGGCTCGCATCTCGTTCTCGAGGTTGAAGTACTCGACGCGGCGAGCGGCCAGCGGCTAGTCGCCGCGGTCGATCGCCGAAAGCTCGAGTCGACTGATTCGACAGTTCAAACCGATGCCTGGGCAGTCCTGATCCGCAACCGCCTCGCGAGCTTCCGCCAATTCGACTCCGCCTGGCGCGCTCGGGAAGCCGGCGCCGCCCCTTAGTTATCGTTCCCCCGCTCCATCTTCTGATACTATCCATCTCAATTGATTCACTCGAGGAGATATCCCATGAGAAATCGCGTGATCACAGCATTCCTGACAGGTGTGGCCCTCACCTTCGGAACCATGATTCTCATGGGAGCCGGTGGCACAGTGAAGTCGCCAACGGGCACTGCACCCGACCGCTACGCCTACTACCCGGGCACCGAGGATCTCGACAAGAATGAAATTCGACTGATCGCCTGCGGCACGGGACTGCCGGCCGCGCGGCGTGATCAGGCCGCGACCTGCTTCCTCGCCGAGCTCGGCAACGGCGACAAATTCCTCTTCGATGTCGGCACGGGCTCGATGGCCAACGTCGCCGCCTTGATGATCCCATACGATTTCCTCGACACGGTATTCCTCACGCATCTACACACGGACCACTGGGGTGACCTGGCGACGCTCTGGGCCGGTGGTTGGACGGCGGGGAGAACGAAACCACTGAACGTATGGGGGCCCAAGGGAGCCACGCCCGACATGGGTACCGCCTACGCGGTCGAAAACTTCCTCCGGGCCTACAACTGGGACGCGAAGACGCGGAACTTCATTCTCAGTGCCGAGCCGGGCAAAATCAACGTGACCGAGTTCGACTACAAAGCCGTCAATGCCGTCGTCTATGAGAAAAACGGCGTCACGATTCGATCTGTGCCAGCGATCCATGCGGGCGACGGACCGGTGAGCTTCATCCTCGAGTACGCCGGGCTGAAGGTGGTGATCGGCGGGGACACGTTTCCCAACAAGTGGTACATCGAGCACGCCGCAAACGCCGATCTCGCGATTCACGAGACCTTTCTGACCCCAACGGACCTCGTGCGCCTCTACGGCCAGTCGCCCGCGCAGGCGATCGGCGTCGGCACGCAGGTTCACACTTCGCCCCAGGCCTTCGGCAAGGTCATGAGCACGATCAAGCCACGCCACGCG
>CBFDDD010000178.1:0-6393 GCA_965603475.1 uncultured Myxococcales bacterium | reverse complement strand
AGTCGACTCAGTCAGAATCCAGCTCGAATCCAGTCGGTCGTCACAGATCCCAAAAAATCCAGCTCAGCGGGGCACGCCCTGCGCGTAGACATTGATGGCCCGATTGAACGGAGCCTCTCGAGCTTCGTCGTAGCCCGATGGCGCAGGTCCTTCGGTCGTCCACAGAATCTCCGCACCCGGGTGGGCGAGCAACGCGCGTAGCTGCCCTTGTTGATCGCCCGAGAGCGCGTCGAAATGCCTCCTCAATTCTTCGAGGCACCAGACCCGATAGCGCGACACCGGAAGTTCCCGGTACGGACATCCCTGGACTTTCATGTCGAATCGGCCGACATCTTTTCGGAAGGCCTCTGCGTTCTCAGCCAGCTGTACGAGATGCGTCTCGCAGATTTCCTGGAGCATCGGCTGTGCGTCCTCGGGGATCGCGTCCAGCCAGACCGGACTCGCCGACGAGGCCTTCGCATTCCACATCCGAGCGACCCACGCGTAGACGGCGGGCGCTCGGTCACGCATCAGATCGACCGGTGTCGGGTCTTGACCGAAATGTCGCAGCATCGGACCCATGAGCGCGATATCGGCGATCGAGGGTGAATCGCCCAATAGAAATCGACGCCCCTCGAGCATTCGAGTCATGTTGTCGAGGGCGGCGAAGTAGCCCGATTCGACATGATTCCATGTCGCGTCCGAAACACCATCGCCAATCACGAATCCGTTTCGTTGCCGACGTGCAATCATGCGTTTCTTGATGAATCGAGGTAGCGGGAAATGCCCCATTTGTTCGTCTACGAGGATGCTGCTGAGCAATTCCCGGCTGTGGCGGTAGCTCCAGCGATAGTGCATCGCCGAACGCCACAACCACTCATCGGCATAGTCTTCGATCAAGAGTGCGATGAAACGCAGAACCGGATCTTCGGGTAGGACCGGCACCTCTGGAAACTCTTTCTCGAAATACTCAATGATCGGCGTGCTGTCCGACATCCAGCGCCCGTCGTCGAGTTCCACTGCAGGCATCTGGGTGGTTCCCAGATGCGCGCGAATCTGCTTCTGGTAACGAATCAAAGGCCGTCGTTCGTAGGTAATGCCCTTGTAGCGAAGATACGCTTCCAGTTTCCCCGTGAAATAGGAGACCTTCGATCCATAGACGCGCATCGTTTTCATCTCCCGATCGGTTCCGATCCTATGTTGCCGCTAGGGCGGCGTTGCGAGGGTTGCGTTCAATCTCGAGCGGCGGCTTTGCGAGGACTCTATTCAAACACGAGCTGCGGATTCGCTTGCCGGATCACCCGCGATCCGCGAGTGGTACATGACCCGCGGCTCGGTCATGTCCCAGGGACGGGCGCGATGGAGAAGACAACGATTGTCCCACACGACCGCGTCACCGGGGGACCAGGTGTGTTGATAGATCCGTGGTGGCTGACATGCAACGTCGACGAGGTCTTGTAGGAGCCGTTCGGACTCCTCGGGATCCATGTCGGGGATTCCATATGCGTGCCGCCCGATCAACAATGAAGATCGCCCGGTTTCGGGATGCTGTTTTATCAGCGGCCTGAGTGGCGTCTCTTGATCGTGGAAGCCATAGCCGATGTATTCGCTCTCCCCACTCGGCGCGTGGCCCACTTTGGACTGGCTGTAGTAGAGGGAGTGGTAGGCCGAAAGGTCGGCGAGACGGCTGCGCATCGGCTCTTCGAGCGCTTCGTACGCGGCGCGCATGTCGGCCCATCCCGTTTCCCCGCCGGCCTGGGGAACCACGTGGGCTGTAAAGACGGCGGCCTTCGCTTGTACGGGCATGTAGGTACTGTCCGCGTGCCAGCCCATATTGCCCTTCAGAATCTTGACGACATCGTCACTCTCGTCGTCGATTCGAAGACTGCCATCCGCCCGGACATTACTGAGCGGCGCCAGTTCGAGTTCGAGATCGCCGAAGCGCATCGCAAAGCTGACCTGCTCCTGGTTGCTGAGAAATTGGCCCGGAAAGACCATCAGGGCGTACTCGAGCCATACCTCATGGAGCGCAGCGAACGTGGCGTCATCGAGCTTCGCGAGTTCCAGATCGGTGATGACGGCGCCGAAGCTGGCGTCGAGCGGTTCGACCCTGAATCGGTTTTCTGAACTCATCCGCGGTCTCCTCGCATGTAAGGGACAAAGCTCCGTGACACACCTCGGTTGGGCACGAGCACGACGATCGCTGCGAGTCCAGAGAAGAGCGACTCGTTCTCCGAGATCCTATGTGTGATCTGATCGAAAGCTTCCACCGTGGTCCGGCTCCCAGCGATACTTCGTGGCATGCGCAGATCGCTGCTTTGAGAGAAGCGTAGCGGTCCCGTAGCGAACCGTCGGTCCTCGCTCCAAGCGCGCGATTGCGAAACACTCTCCTGATTCCGGGCTACAATCCGCTCGACTCGAGCGACCCCGGCTCGCCTACATCCAATACGCGTCTTGCGAAGGAAACGAAAAGTGGAGATCAAGAAACCTGCCTCGGTCGACGAAATTGACCTTTCCGATCCGGAATTCTGGACGAGACCCCTCGAGGAGCGCGAAGGTGCTTTCGCCGTCCTGCGCGCGGAGAACCCCGTTCCTTTCGTGAAAGAACGAGAGATTCCGGATGTCCCGATTCCGACCGGACCCGGCTATTGGAGTCTGACGCGGCATGCCGACATTCTCGAAGCGAGTCGAAATCCAGAAATCTACTGCTCGGGCAAGGGAGCGACGTCGATCGCCGACCTGCCCCCGGAGTTCAATGAATTCTTTGGCGGCCTGATCAACATGGATGAACCTCGCCACGGTCATCAACGCAGAATCGTATCTCGAGGATTCACGCCCCGTGCCCTCGCAGCACTCGAGTCGGATGTGCAGCGCCGCGCGGACGCGATCATCGACCAGGTGATCGAACGCGGGGAATGCGATTTCGTGAACGACATCGCTGCGCCACTCCCACTCGGAATCATCTGCGACATGATGGACATCCCCGAAAGCCAGCGTCAGATGGTCTTCGAGAAGACCAATACCATCCTGGGGCTCGGAGATCCGGACTTCACAGACAATCCCGCGAACATCATCGGGATCGCGCTCGGTGCGGGGACCGAGCTGGCCGAACTCATGAACGAGATGGCCGAGCTGCGTCGAAAGAATCCCGGCGATGACCTGACCTCATTGCTCCTGAATGCAGACCTGGAAGACGGAGCCATGACTGGATCCGAACTCGCCTCGTTCTTCGTATTGCTCGTCGCTGCGGGCAACGAGACGACACGAAACGCGATCAGCCACGGTATGATTGCCCTGTGTGACTATCCCGAACAACGCCAGAAATGGATGGCCGACTTCGAAGGACTGGCACCTACGGCCATCGAGGAGATCGTTCGCTGGGCCACGCCCGTGATCCACATGCGCAGAACCTGTACGCGCGACACGGAACTCGGCGGGCAGGCGATGAAGGAAGGAGACAAGGTCGTCCTCTTCTATTCTTCAGCCAATCGCGATGAGAAGGTCTTCGCAGACCCGCATCAATTCGATCTCGCGAGAACACCCAACGAACATGTGGGCTTCGGAGGACCCGGCCCGCATTTCTGTCTTGGCGCCAATCTGGCTCGACGCGAGATTCGGGTCATGTTCGATCGGATCTTGCACCGCCTACCGGACCTCGAGATCACCGGGCCACCGGCCCGACTCCAGTCGAATTTCATCCACGGCATCAAGCGAATGCCCTGCGTCTTCACGCCCGGAAAACCCGACGCCGCCACGCCGCGATGAACGCCCGCCCTGGAGCAACGGCCTTCTCCTGGTCGGTCTTCCCCGTCGTCATGTTCGGCTCGGTCGCTCTATCGATCGCCATATTCGCCAACGGAGGTTCTGAATCACTCGCAACCCTCGTCGGCCTGCTTTTCGGCTACACGATCGTCATCCTGGGCGAGCGCCTCTATCCCTTCGTTCCCGACTGGAATCGAAACCACGATGACGTCGCCACGGACGCCGCCTGGGCCGGAACGACACTGGTGACGGGCGCGATCCTTCGACCCGGAAGCGTCATCGTCGGTGCATGGCTTGCCGCCCGCTTCCACTTCGTCGATATCGGCTTGATCGCGGTCAGCTATACCGTCCCCCTCATCGCACTCGGGGCGGACGGCCGGGTCTTCGCGCTCTGGATCGTGGCGTCGACAGTTCACGGAATCTGCCAACACGCCAACATGCAGATCCGCTGCGGCCCGCTCAACTGGATCTTCAGCATGGCGGAGCTTCATCGTTGGCACCACTCGCCGCTCGTGCGCGAAAGCAACACCAACTACGGACAGACCCTGATCCTCTGGGACATCGTCTTTGGAACCCGATTTCTACCGACCGATCGGAAGCCGCCGGAAGCGGTCGGCATTGCGAACCTGTCGGGATTCCCGATGACCTGGTGGGCGCAGCTGTGTTCGCCGTGGCGCTGGGATCGGGTGGAGACGCCTGTTCCCGATCCGACCGCTCGCTGGACCAGCGCTAGTCCTTGAAGGGGTCCTCTTCGCCCGCCGCATCGAGCGACTCGGCCGACGCATAACCGAAGATGCCCTTCGCCATCAGGGAACTCTCGCCCTGTCTGCGCAGCTGATAGATCTCCGCACGAATCGAGTGAACACCCTTGTTTTCGGGTTCGGCCAGACTGGCGAGTTCGATGAGATGACATGCGAGCCGGAGTTCATGGGAGTCCGCGAGCTTCCGTGCTCGCTCGGCCAGTTTGAGTACGCCGCCGCTGAGATCCGCCAGTTCCCTCGCAAGCTCGCCGTCCTTCGCGGGCTTCAGATGCGATGGATTTCCGTCGTACCAGCCGCCATACATTCGCCAGATGTTGCGGACGACGAATTCGGGCTCGTCGTAGAGTGGCTTGAGGTAAGGCCGTTCGAGAAGCTCCGGCGCAACAGACACATTGTGAATGATGTCGTTCAGCCGAGCCCCTTCGTTCATCATGGCAAGGGTGTCGCCGACCAGCTTCTCCAACGTCTCTGCGACTTCCGTCAAGATCGATCGGATGCGTTCCTTGCCAGCGATCGGAAGCCCGTGTGCGGGGATGAAGAGTTCGGCGCCCTGCGCGGCCATCGCCCGCATGGCGACGGCCCATTCGCGGGGATAGCGCTGGACTTTTTGTGGGTTCCCCGCATTGGGGAAATTCCAGATGAAGAAATCCCCCGCACAGATCGCCTTGTGTTGCGGAATCCAGGCCCAGGTATGGTCATCGGTCTCACCTCGGGCATGCCGCATTTCGATATCGAGTCCGCCGACGGAGTATTCGAGATGTTTGCGGTAGGTGATGTTCGGTTTTCGGGTCTCTTTCGGAAGGAAGTGATTGTCCTTGCCGCCGATCCCATAGCCCTGTTTGACGAAGCCCCGGAACTGTCGACTATTGATGACGAGGTTGTAGCCGTTCGTCAGGTCGTAGCGGTCGAAGCGTTCCGGGACATTCTCATGGGCAATGATCTCGGGGGCGGGATTCGATCGATTCTCCACGTCGGCCAGAAAGGCTCCGCAGCCGCCGACGTGGTCGATATGGCCGTGGGTGTAGACGAGGCTGTTGAAGCGATCGTCGCTCCAACCTCGAATCGCTCGCACGACGCGATTCCCGCTAGCGGTACCACTCGTATCGAAGACCACGAGGCCATCATCCGTCCGAACCAGGACGGAATGAGAGAACGCCTCGACGATCGCGATATCGTCGGCGATCTCCGATAGCTCGTGGTTGATTCGATTGATGGGTTCGTCGGCGAACCCCTCATCGAGGATCCTATTGGACAGCGCCAGCAGATCGGTCATGAAACCCTCGTCTCCCCAATCCCTGGTTAGTTGCCGAAGTCCCAGGAACCGCCTGCGTGGTATTGCTTCAGTACGTTCTTCGCGATCAGGATCTTGTGTACCTCGTCCGGGCCATCGGCCAGTCGCAAGGTACGTGCCCCCTGGTACATACCCGCCAACGGAAGGTCTCCAGTGATCCCGGCTGCACCCCAGACCTGGATCGCCCGGTCGACGACCCTCGAATAGGCCTCCGGAACGTAGATCTTGAGGGCCGAGATCTCGGTTCGCGCGTCCGCGCCACTTTCCATCTGTTCGGCACAATGGATCGTCATGAGCCGCGCCGTCTGGATGTCGATGTAGGAGTCCGCAATGAAGCCCTGGATGAACTGCTTCTCTTGCAACAGACCTCCGTGGACTTCACGGCTGCTGGCGCGCGCCACCATCAGATCGAACGCGCGGCACATCTGTCCAACCGAGTTCATGCAGTGGAATACGCGGCCCGCGCCGAGTCGATCCTGCGCGGCCGCATGCCCGGAGCCGGTCTGGCCAAGCTGGTTGTCGAGGGGAACACGCACGTTGTCGTAGATGATCTCGGCGTGATCGCCGGTCTTCCCCCAGACCTCGATTCCGCGAATGATA
>CBFDDD010000177.1:0-6567 GCA_965603475.1 uncultured Myxococcales bacterium | reverse complement strand
AGCTTTCGCGCGAAGAAGTCGCCATAACTCGGCCAGTCGTTGAAACCCCGCATGGCCCCGATCGTGTGCCAGGTATCGGTGGGATCGATGACGTGGTCTGCAAACTCTTCGAAGTGGCCGGCTATGTAGTGGATTTTCGGACTGTCGAGAAACAGCCGCAGCGCTTCGGCGTACTTCGCGATCTCCATCGACACGCCGTCGATCCCGAAATCGAATGTCAGGAAGCCGACGCCGGTCGCAACGTCTCGCTCGAAGGCTGGCAAGTCGACGGAGGCACGGCGAACGGGATTTGGCGGGTCCTCCCGCAGGCGATCGAGCAGCAGACCTAGATCGAACCAGGTCGAGACATTTTCTTCTCGCAGCGAGGCAAGCATCTCATCGCTTCGCGGATGTCGCCTGCGCCCCACCTCGACCCCTTATTCTACTTTTCGTCCGAACTGTCGCCGGCGGGTCGCGTTCTGATTCTGCAACGCAGATTCAGAAATCGAAGAGTACTTCGAGCTTCTCCTGGAGCACCTCGTAGGAGAAATGTTGGCGACCAAGTTGGAAGTTATGCTCGGTGATCTCCTTGCGCAACTCGGGGTTGTGGAGAATCTCGTCGACTTCTGCGAGTGCCGCATCGGTCAGCTTGTTGTCCTCGAGCATCACGCACTCGAACCCCTTGCTCCCGATATCCGGCCAAAAGACAGGCTTGTAGTTGTTTACGAAGACGGGACGCCTCGCGAGGACCGCCTCGACGAATGCGTTGCCGAAGCCTTCGTAGGTGCTGAAGTAGGTACAGGCGATACTGCTCGCGTAGGCGTCGGAGAGGGAGTAGATCTTTCGGCCGTCCGGAAGATGTTCACGATCGGACAGGATACGGTGGTAGGCGAAATGCACGCGATCGCCGACTCCGTGTTGGTCGATGTGATCGACGAGCCGCCTGAAGTAACCCTTGCGATCATCATCCGCAGCGCTTCCCGTGATCACGAGCTTGATTCGAGGGTCGTCGAGCTTTCCGATCAGTTCGATCGCGACCTCGATTCCCTTTCTCTCGACGATTCGCGTGATCTGGAAAACCGGGATGTCATCGTGGTTGAAGCCGATCTCTTCGAGGAGATCTTTGTTGTAGTCGTCCGGAACACCAAATGGTCGATCGAAGTCCATCACGTTGGGGACGACGTGGGAGTCGATGCCGAAACGCTGCTTGACCGCATCCTGGGCGGCCGAGTTGATGACGGCGTGGCGAATATCGTGTGCTGAACGCAGAGGGAAGGTGTCGTCGACGAGACTCTTGATCTCCGCGAATGGCGAATCGTATCGGGTACCTCGCTCCCACGCGTAGTCGTGGTCGTGGCTCACCACGGGGATGTCGATGGTATCGACCGCAAGCTTGATGCCGAGTCCCATGGATAGATGGCACGGAAGTGCGGACGCGTTCTCGGAGAGAAGCACGTCGATCTTCTTTTCGAGCTTCCATGCGAAGATCTCGGTCGCGACGCGATGAGCGTTCTTCTCGAGCGTGCTGAGGAGTTCATCGGGATCGTCTGGTGGATAGAAGAACGCGCGATTCTGTTCCCACTCGCATTCCGGCGAGAAGAACGAAAGGATTGGAAGGTGGGTCTCGCGTTCCGGTGGGACCGGGTGACCCTTGAAGCGTCCGGACAGGATGAAAACCTGGTTCCCCATCCTCTCGAGAACGCGTATCCATTTCTCAGCCTCGAGCGCAACGCCATCGACGTCACCGATCCGACCAATGATCATCCCGATATTCACAGCGTCCTAGCCCCTGCTCGTGTCTTGTCCGCGATAGGTCCGCGCCCATGGAATACAGATCGGCAGGGGGGCACCGGGCGTGAGTGTGTCACACATTTACCTCCCGCTCCTGAATCCCTTGGGGGAGCCAGGAGATTGTGGGTCCTCGGTATCTCCCGAAGCCAAGAAATCCAGACCACCATCAGCGCCAACGCTGGAGAATGTTTCTTCGCAATCACGAGCAGGACATCACGCCGATGGACTTCCTGGTCGTCCCCAGCGTTCCATTCCGCCCAGCTGACCGTCTAGGCGACACTCCTTTATCGGTGAGATTACGCTCGATTTGACTCGTCCACTCGCCGTTTCGTCTAGAATGACTTCGTGACGACGACGCTCGACTGCGACGATCTCGTGATGGGCTCCGGGATGGCGGGTCTCGCAGTGGCGGCACGCCTCGCCCACGCGGGCCGGCGCGTCCTTGTCGTCGAGGCGCATGACACGCCGGGCGGCTACGCGCACACCTTCGATCTTGGGCGCTACCGGTTCTGTGCCCAGGTCCACTACATCTTTGGTTGTCGGCCGGGTGGTTCGGTACACGAGCTGCTCGACGGGCTCGGCCTGCTCGAGCGGGTGCCCTTCCTCGAACTCGACCCCGACGGCTATGACCACATCGTCGTCGCAGGAGACCGCTACCGCGTCCCGAGCGGTTGGGAGACCTTCCGAGATCGGGCGGTCGACCTGTTTCCCGACGAGGCGAAGCCGCTGCATCGCTATTTCGACATCGTGGGGGAAATCGAAAACGAGCTCGCCAAGCTGCCCGACTCGATCGGGATCGTCGACGTGCTCGCTGCGCCGCTGCGTTTTCCTCGCCTCATCCAGATGCGGACCTGGACCCTGGGCCGACTCTTCGACAAGCTCCGGCTCTCACCGAGAGTCCGCACGGTCCTCGCTGGGCAGTGCGGAGACTACCTACTGCCGCCTTCCCGGGTTTCGCTCCTGCTGCATGCGACGCTGGTAACGGCCTACGGAAGCGGCGCCTTCTATCCACGGCACCACTATCACCACCTCGTAGACACTCTGGTCGAGAGCATCAACGCGCGACCCGGCTGTCAGGTCTTGCTCGAGCACGAAATCGACGGCATCGACATCGACGATCGTCGGGTCAGCTCCGTTCACACCGCGGCCGGCCGGCGACTGCGGGCGCACCGCTTCATCTCCAACATGGATCCGCTCGCGACCGTGAACCTGGCCGGAGCGGGTGCGATTCCCGACCGGTTCGTCCGCGGGCTGTCGGACGACTATTCCTACGGCGGTATCTCGCTCTATCTAGGCC
Organism: uncultured Myxococcales bacterium; assembly: GCA_965603475.1. Taxonomy (GTDB): domain Bacteria; phylum Myxococcota_A; class UBA9160; order UBA9160; family UBA4427; genus UBA4427. Next base: position 3,500 of record CBFDDD010000177.1, on the reverse strand, counting down.
TTCGGGACATCGACCTGCGCGAGTTCGGCTTCGGGTCCTACAACGTCTGGTCGTATCCGCATGACGATCTCGATCAGATCTATACCGACCAGGGGGAGCGAAACGACCTCTCCGACCCGTGGTTGTTCATGTCGACGGCCACGCTGCATAGCGACGAGCCCGGCCTGGCGCCGCCTGGATGTCAGACTCTTCAGGTGGCAACCCACGCATCCTACGACGAGTGGAGTGCGCTCCGCGAACGGGACCCGCGCGCCTACCGTCGCGAGAAGAAGAAGCTGCGCAGTCATCTCCTCGACATCATCGAGGACCGCTTCATTCCCGGACTGCGCGATCACATCGACGTGTTCGCCCTAGGTACTCCGGCGACCAACGAGCGCTTCGTGCACGCGCCGCACGGCAACTCCTACGGTACTGCCCTGACGCCCGAACACGTCAACCCGAGTCGCCACCCGCTGCAGGCGCTCGAGAATCTCTGGTTGGTGAACGCCAGTGCCGGATGGCCGAGCGTCGCCGGTACCATCGGCTCCGGTCGACGACTGGCCAATCAGCTCCTCGAGGAATCTCGATGAGAATCGCCGTTGTCGGCGCCGGCATTTCCGGCCTCACCTGTGCGTTCAGGCTCCAGCAGGAGGGCCACTGCGTCCGGGTGCTCGAGGCCGAGCCCGAGGTGGGCGGCCGAATGGGCACCACACACGTCAAGGGACTCCCGGTCGATACAGGCGCCAATTTCTTGCTGGCCAACTATGAAAGGCTACACGCGCTGTCCGAAGAGCTCGGTATCGCTGATCAGCTCTTCGATTTCCACAGCGGAGCGGGCGGCATCCTCAGAGACCACGAGCTGAACAGTTTTACGCCGTCGAACGTGTTCGAGATCCTTGGCTACCGGGGGGTCTCCTTCGTCTCTCGGATGCGACTGGTCCGGTACTTCATTCGCGCCTTCCGCATCAGTTCGGCGCTCGACTTCTTCGACCTCTCGGTCGGGGATGATCCGGACGCGGATCGCGACGCGTACACGGCGGCAAGCGAGCAGATGGGAGAAGAGGTCGCGGCCTACATCGTCGACCCTTTCGTGCGTACCTTCCATTTTCATGGCGCCCGCCAGATGAGCATGAAATACTTCGATGCGCTCGTGGCGCTCTTCCTCAGAAAGGACAATTTCAAGCCGCAGGGATTCAAGGGCTTCATGCAGACGCTGCCGCGGGCCCTCGCCGAGCAGCTCGACGTCCACACCGCATCTCCCGTGTCGCTGGTCCGGCCGAGCCCGGCCGAGGTTGGGGTCGAGGTCGATGGGGAACGATTCGACGCGGTGGTGCTCGCGGTCCCCGCACCGATCGCACTCGCCAGCCTGGCGCCTCCGAGCGCCGACCAGCTCGAGGTCCTCTCGCAGACAACGTATGCCCCCACGCTCTCGGTGGCCTTTCGTTGTCCGCTCTCGGTGGCAGAGGACTTCGAGGGCATCTGGATCCCCTACCACGAGAGCGCCCTGATCAGCGAGTGCTCGAACGAGACCTGCAAGGGCGCTTCGAACGACACCGAATGCGTGATCAACTTCGGGCTTCACACCGAAGCGGCTGCCGCCTGGCTCGGGCGACCCGACGAGGAGGTCTTCGAGACGGTTGCAGCCGAGTGGTCGCGGCTCTTCCCTCACTACCGCGGCGCGCTCGTGGGACTGCACGTTAAGCGCTGGCCGCTCGCCATGCCGATCTATGGTCCTGGACATGTGGAGCGCGTGCGCCGGTTCTGGGGTCGGGGCCAGGGGGACGGTCGCGTCTATCTTTGCGGCGACTACCTCAACCATCCATGGATCGAGGGCAGCATCCGCTGCGGCGAGAAGGTCGCTGCGATGATCGCCTCGACACATTGAAGATCGCAGCGCCGCAGCCGCCTGTGTTCCGCAATCCGAACCGCCCAAATAGCCTGCAGAGATAATCGATGGTCCTGGCGCGATCGGTCGCCCCACCCACGCGTCTCCGCTTCGGGTTCCCGAAGCCCGTCAGCCAACACCCCTCGGAATCGCGTGCTCTTCTCGGTCTGAGTTTTGATCGTTGGGGAAAGTCTCCGCTCTGGAAAACTCGATGGCGGTGGGGGGGAGTCCGGGGGAAACTCGTCTCTCGGAGCAGATCCCTGATATGCAGGGAAAATACAGGGAAACTCTTCGAGAGTGGACTCTTCTGGCGGACACAGAGCCGAGCTTTTGAAGCTTTTCTGCTGCCGTGGTGACAGATTCCCTGTGATCGGGAACAGGGAATTCGTTTCGACGCCCAGGGAAACCCTGGCAGGCGATGCTTCTGAGCTGCGGCAAAGAGCCAGTGCAGCAGTCGGCGAACCCGGGAGAGAGATGGCTGTCCGGCCTCTCGGAGAGAATTCGGCTATCTGGCAAGTCACCGACTCGACTCTGGATCTCAACCGGCTGAGCTTTGGCACACTACGGGGTCGGGTCCGGTCAGCGCTGTTGCTGGCCGATGAACGCCGATCCGTTGGATGGCGAGGCCGCGAACTCTTTCCCCATCGATAATTCTCGGAGGGTCGATTGTGAAGCAGGGACGAATCAGCCAGACCGCACTCAAGGTGGCGCACAACCTTGTCACGTTGAGTGCGAAAGACGACTGGGCGCAGCGACTTCCTCCCGGCCTCGCGGAAATGAGCGAGCGTCTACTCCAGGCTTCGGGATCCCCGGGCATGGGCCCTCGCATGATGCGTGTATCCAAGGGGCCGTGGATGATTCGGGCTTATAAGTTGCAGGACTTCTTGATGCCGGGGCAGTTCGAGGGCTTCGGCTACCGAAAGATCTTCGTGCAAAAGCAGGTGGAGGCCGCGATCGAACATGGAGCGCGGCAGGTGCTGTTCACGGGCGCTGGCTTCGACACTCTGTGCCTGAGGCTCGCGCCGCAACATCCCAACGTCCAGTTCATCGAGCTCGACCATCCCGCGACGTCTGCGGCAAAGGCCAAAGGCATCGCGCTCGAGGGCCAACCGACGAACATGTTTCAGATCGCGGCCGATCTTGGCGAGCGTCCGCTCTCGAAGGTGTTGTCGGAGGATGGTCGCTGGGACACTTCAATGCCTTCCGTGCTCGTGGCGGAAGGTCTCTTGCAGTACCTGACAGACGAAGAGGTGCGAGAGCTGCTGGTGGAAGCGGCTGCCTGCACGTCACTTGGAAGCCGGTTCGTGTTCACGCATGCGAAGCCGGGCTATCGCAAGCTGGTCACGTTCCTCACGGGCCTGGTCGCAGAGCCGTGGAAGTCCGCGGTCAAGAGCGAGGACCTACCGGAGTACGTCGAGGGAACGGGTTGGAAGATCATCTCCGACGTCGACACCGACGAAGCACACGGCGTCGAACGCTACGCGGTAGCTGAGCGGCGCTGAACGCGCCGTCTCCGATTCGGATACGTCAGACCCCGATCGCCACGCGCCCGCGGAATCGCGAGATCTTCTCGATCGTGCTCGGGAAGTGGGCGGGAAGTATCTGTCTTTGCAGACTCAATGGCGGTGGACGGAGT
>CBFDDD010000176.1:0-5000 GCA_965603475.1 uncultured Myxococcales bacterium | reverse complement strand
ATCTCGCCTGAATGGTTCTCAGCGGAATGGTCTTCATATTGGTATGACATTCCGGCAACGAGCGGCGAGGCGTGGGCGTCGCTCGAGGGCTGGATAGTGAACGCAGCGACACCCAAAAGGGCCAGGATCACAGTTCGTAGATTGGACAGGCCCATTCGTTCCTCGCTCTACCCGCCCGCGACTTCTCCACGTTTCGCGGCAATCACGGGAGCAATGACTCTCAGGCTTGTCGGCACGATACGAGGTGATCTTGACCCTCAATTTGGAGCTCGGATCGAGCGTGTAGACGATGCGCGCGGGTCATCCGGGCGCGCGGACGGCATTGAACAGGCAGCTCGAATGAAATCGGCTGGCAACGAGCGGGAGCGAACTCGAAGGCTTCTCAGGGGAGCTCGGCGCGGTTCATGCTCTACGCGATCTAGCTACCACTCGCCGACATTCTCCATCGACAGCCAGGGTTCCTGCGGTGGGAGCGATTTGCCCTTCTGAAGTAATTCGACCGAGACCTGGTCGGGGGATCGAACGAATGCCATGTGCCCATCGCGTGGCGGACGATTGATCGTGACGCCCTGATCCATCAGGCGCTGACAGATTGCGTAGATGTCTTCGACCTCGTAGGCCAGATGCCCAAAATTCCGGCCATCCGGATAGGGCTCGACGTCCCAGTTGTAGGTCAGCTCGACCTGCGCAACGTCGTTTCCCGGCGCTGCGAGAAAGACCAGGGTAAAGCGGCCGGCTTCGACATCGTAGCGGTGGAGTTCTTCGAGACCGAGCTTGTGGCAATAGAAATCGAGCGAAGCATCGAGATCAGATACACGCACCATCGTGTGCAGATATCGCAAGGGAATTGGCCTCCGTGGATCTGCCTGTGGTTGGCGATCCTGTTCAATGTGGATGTGTAGGAGAGTACGGTGAATGGCGGGGCCGCGACAACGTTCGAGGACGCGTTCTGCCTCGAATGTTCGCCGCCGGCCGGCGAATGCGCTAAAAACGCGTATGCGGACACCGAGAGATCGTGTGAAACCGTACCCCCCAAAATGATTGGACCCGAATTGGTCGGGGAGTGAAGCGTTGGGATCGACGTTCGCCGATCTGCGTCTAGTCGATGTCCTCGACATCGTCATCGTCGCCGGTCTCTGTTGGGTGTTGATCACCTGGGTACGCGAAGCGCGCGCGCGAGTGGCTCTGGGTGGTGTTGTCGTGATCGCATCGCTCTTCTGGGCGGCTTCTTATCTCGAGCTGCGGCTGACGACAAGCCTCCTGCAGGGTGTCATTACGGTTGGGGCATTGATCCTGGTCGTTGTGTTCCAGGACGACCTTCGACGACTTTTCGAGGGCATCACGCTCTGGGTGTTCAGGAACGCCACGCCGCGACCCTCTGGGGATGTCCTTGATGAGCTCGGCACGCTGTGTTTCTCCTTTGCTCAGCGACGAGTCGGTGCCCTGTTCGTATTCCAGGGAAGAGAGCCCCTCGAGCGCCTGCTCGACGGTGGCCTGTTTCTCGACGGTCGAGTGAGCGAGCCTCTGCTGCGCAGTCTGCTCGATCCGGCGACGCCGGGGCATGATGGCGCCATCGTGATTCGCGGCGGAAAAGTGGCACGTTTCGGCGTTCATTTGCCGCTCTCGACGGAGTGGTCCGAAATCGGCGCTGGCGGCACACGGCACGCGGCGGCGCTCGGACTGGCAGAACGCAGCGACGCGTTTTCCATCGTCGTGTCCGAGGAACGAGGGGAAGTCTCCGTCGCCTGGCGCGGCCACCTCGAGCGGATGCGCGACGCCGCGGAGCTTCGCGATCGAGTCGAAGCATTTCTGGATCGGACCGCGCGTCGACGACACGAGCCGTGGCTGGAGAGTCGACTCGCACTGGCCCGCCAGAACTGGAAAGAGGGCGTATTGGCTGCAGCGCTCGCGTCCGGACTCTGGCTCCATACGGTTCCCGGTGCGGCGCTCGATCGGAGTTCTAAGGCCATTCCGATCGTGGTCGACAATATGCCTGAGGGTTATCGCATTTCTTCGATCGATCCCCCGGCCGTCGATGTCGAATTCGAAGGTCTCCGTCGTGATCTTGTGCTGACGGGATCGGAAGAACTCCATGTTCGTGTCGACGGCGTGCTCGTTGAGCAGGGCCGGCGTACCTTCGCGGTCGGGCCGGAACAGGTCGAGCATCCGCCCGAACTACGTGTTGTAGGCGTCGAGCCGCTGCAGGTGAAGCTCGAGATCGAGGCGCTGTAGGGCCTCCGCAGGCGTAGGCTAATCGGATGCCGTCGGCGTCGTCGGTTCGAGACCCGGTTGCGGTGAGATACCGGAAACGACGAGTAGCGCCGGGAGAACGATCAGGTTGGCGACGACCGTCCAGAACATGCCGATCGTCAGCATGAGCCCCAGTCCCTGCATGCCTTTGTGGCCCGAGAGTGCAAGCGTGCCGAATGACAGAGTCGTCGTCATTGCGCTGTAGAAGACCGCACCGGCGGTCGCGGATTCGATCAGGGATCCCTGGCTGTCGCCCGGATTCTCCGCATCGTAACGCGCGCGATGAACCAGATGGATTCCCGAATCGACGCCGATTCCGAAGAGGAGAGGCAGTACGAGTACATTCGCGAAGTTGAAATCGATCCCGAGAAGGGCCATCGAGGCGCAAGTCAAGATCGATCCCAGAGCGAGGATCGATAGGACAAGCGCGACATCCCCCGGTCGTCGCCACAGGAGAAAGAGCAGGGTCGAAATCACGACCGCCGCGCTGATCAACGCAAGCCGAAACGAACGCGCCGTGGCATCGCCCAGGTCGACCAGATTGGGCGCGATGCCGGCAGCTCTGGGCGCGACGCTGAGGACACTGGCCGAGAAGCGTTTGAGCGACGCGTAGTCCTGGAGTTCTTCGGCTGGAAAGGCTTGGACTCGCGCGGTGCCATCGGGCGCGAGCATGCGACCGACGAGCTCGGAAGGGAGATTCGAAAGCTCGACCGGATCGACGGTCAGCGAATTTCGCAAGCGCTCGATTCCATCGGGAAGGCCCTCGAATAGGATGTTGCGGAAATCGCTCAACGCTCGGAGGGGATCGTCTTCGTTTTCGATGCGCAACAGAAAGTCGGAGAGTCGCTTCTCGAGTGAGTCGAGGCTCGTGACGATCGCGATGTCGTCCGTTGGCCTCTCCGTTTCGTGCAACACGTCTCGCAACTCGCGAATCGCTTCGGTCCGCTGTTGGACACTATAGAGGGGGAGTGCGTCTCGACCGAGCGGCGGCGCTTCCATCAAGAATGCCAGATCCTCGAGAATTTCCAGCTTTTCTTCCTGGTCTTCCGGGACATAGCTCAGCAGACTGATCGTTCGTCCGACCTCGGGGAGCGCTTCGAGTCGAGCTGCCATTTCGTCGGCGGCGGCCAGGTTGGGCGCCATCACATTGACATACCACGGCGAAGTGTCGCTGTCGGCCAGCAAGTCCCGAAAGGCCTGCACGGATGGCGTATCGGGGTCTCGCATTTCGATCACATGGGCGTCGAATCGGAGTTCGAATAACAGTGGCATCGAGCAGATCGCCGCGAGGAGTGCGACACCACAAATGGTACGAGGCTTGTGTTCGATGCGGAGGGCAAGGGCTTGATCCGCTCGCGTCGGAGCGAGTACCTCGACGTCGTCGGGAATCCGGAGCCAACCGGAGAGCAACGAAGGGAAGAGTGTCAGGGTCAGGATCAGGATGATGAACATGCCTGCGCCCGCAATCGCGCCGAGTTCGGCCACGCCCCTGTATTCGGCGGGCAGGAAGACGAGAAAGCCGATCGCCGTCGTAAATCCGCAGAGGACGAGCGAGGCACCGATTCCGTCGATCGCCTTGTGCAGTGCGGCCTCCGTCGGCAGCGAATGCTCTCTGCGCTCCGAAGCGAAGGCCATTCCAAAATGGATTGCGAAGTCGACGCCGAGCCCAATGAATAGAATCGCGAAAGCAATCGAGATCATGTTGAGCTCGCCGATGGTCGCTGCGGCAAAGGCGCCGGTCCAGATCAGTCCGACCAGAAGCGTCGAGAGGGATGCGATGACGAGGCGCCATGATCGGAATGCGAAATACAAGAATCCGGCGACCAACAGGAAGCAGAATACGCCTGCACCGCCGATATCCCAGGCCAGGCCGAGCATTTCCTCGTGATTGAGCGCGGGGTTGCCCGTCAAACGGATCTGCACACCGGCCGCCTGATCGAGACCCAGTTGTCGAACCGCATCATCGATGGCGTCGATCGTCGCGTCGGCGACCAGAATTCTCTTGTAGTCGAGATAGGGGTCCACCACGATGACTCGCCGGGTCGGGATCTCGAGATCCGAGCCGGCGAGCATCATCGTTTCCCAGGAGATCCGAACGGGTGGCTCTTCGTAGACGGAAACCGTGGCGTCCCCGAGCTCGTCGAGCAGACTCGTCCACTGGCTGGGGTCGAGGCCCTCATCCGCGCCCCGCTCGAGACCCGTGCGGACGAGCTCGGCGAGTCGAACCAGGCTCGGGTCCGCCTCGAGGCTGGCTAGAATCGGTTGCAGAGCGGACAGATCATCCGCCAGGCGATCGAGTTCCTCTGGCGTGCTGTAGAGCAGCGCATGATCCTCGAAAAACGAGCCGCCACCCGGTACGTAGACGTCCTTGAAAGCGTCGGGGTCTTGTTGGAGTCTCGCCGCGAGCGCATTGGTTGCGTCGCGCGCATGGGCCGGCGTGTCGCCGTCGATGACGATCAGGATCGCCTCTTCGAGGTTGGGGAAGAGTGCGGCGAAGGCGGCCTGATTCTTGCGCGACTGCAAGCTATCGGAAATCAGGCTGAGATTGTCGGCGTTGATCCCGAGGTTGAAGAACGCGTAGACGAGGGCCACGAGGGTCGCGATGAGGCAGGTCGTGGAGACGGGTTGGGCGTGCTGGGATACGAATCCGAGCCAGCGCTGCAGGTGGGGCGTCAAAAGCCTCTGGAGCGGTTCGTTCATGTCGTTCGATTCATGCGTGGCGAGCGTTTCGCCCGGATCTCGAGGGGGAG
>CBFDDD010000175.1:0-6727 GCA_965603475.1 uncultured Myxococcales bacterium | reverse complement strand
GGCGTGCTGGTGTTGTCGCGAGAAGGTCGCGTGCTCTACCGCTGGCGAAGCGTGCCTTCGCACAAGAACGTGGGCGGCGCGACGGTTCGCCCCACGCCGGAACACGTTTGGTCTTCAGTCCAGGCGGCACTCGCATCGGGAACGGACGGTGCAGACGCTGCGCACGACGACCATCCCGAGATGGACAGCTCTTCTGCCCCGTGGCCGCTCTTCGTTTCACTCCTGATCGCAAATGGATGGTTCTTGCGTCCGCTTGCCTTCGCCCAGAAGAAGAACGGCCCAACCCCGAAACAGCGCATCAGGATCGCCATGGTTCGCCTGGGCCTATTCGCCGCGCTGTGGATTGTCGCATTCGCAACCCTGCCGACGCTTCCGGTGGCCGTGGTGTTGGCCGGATGGATCGCCTGGATCATCCCCAAGATCCGCTGGGTGAACCGCGAGTTCCAGAACATCAGCGACGCGTGAACGCGGCGGCCCTCGTTAGTCTGGAAGGCTCCTGGAATCACCAACGAAGCACCTGAGCCCGAGCGACTCTCTGGCCGCCCCGCCCTTGCGCTAGCCTCCGCTCAAACACTACAAAGGTTTCCGCCATGATTTTGTTGAACCCCCGCGATCTAGGCCACGAAAGCGACGACGAACGCACCCGCGAGCTGATGCGCGAGACCGTCGAGTTCTTCGAAGCCAAAGGAAAACGACGCCTACTCGAGGACTACTACGACCGCGGCTGGTACGCCGACTTCCTCGAGTACGCCAAGGACCATCGATTGCTCGCCACGATGTGCACGCCTGAGGGCGAAGGCGCCGCCAATACCGAAGAGGCGCGTTGGGACACATGGCGCGTCTGCCAGTTCGCCGAGATCCTGGGCTTCTACGGCCTGCAATACTGGTACACCTGGCAGGTCTCGGTGCTCGGACTCGGTCCGATCTGGATGAGCGCAAACGAAGCCGTCCGCAAGCGCACCGCCCAGGCGCTGGAGGATGGAGGCATCTTCGCCTTCGGCCTGTCCGAAAAGACGCACGGCGCCGACATCTACTCGACCGACATGGTGCTCACGAAAGACGGCGACGGCTGGAAGGCCAACGGCCGCAAGTACTACATCGGCAACGGCAACGAAGCGGCGATCGTATCGACCTTCGGCCGCATCGACGGGGGCGACGAGTATGTGTTCTTCGCCTCCGACCCGAAGCACGAGAACTATCACCTGGTAAAGAACGTCGTCGCCAGCCAGAACTACGTATCCGAGTTCGAGCTACGCGACTACCCGGTCAGCGAAAAGGACATCTTACACCGCGGCCGCGACGCCTGGAACGCGGCGCTCAACACCGTGAACATCGGCAAGTACAACCTTGGCTGGGCCTCGATCGGCATTTGCACGCACGCGCTCTACGAGGCGATCACGCATGCGAACAATCGGGTGCTCTACGGCAGCCCGGTCACCGACATGTCGCATGTGCGTAACATGTTTGTCGACGCCTACTGCCGGCTAGTGTCGATGAAGCTTTTTGCTCTTCGCGCCGCCGATTACATGCGCAGTGCCTCGCGCGAAGACCGCCGCTACCTGCTCTTCAACCCGATGGTGAAGATGAAGGTCACAACGCAGGGCGAAGACGTGATCAATCTGATGTGGGACGCCATCGCGGCCAAGGGCTTCGAAAAGGATACCTACTTCGGCCAGGCTGCCGTCGACATTCGCGCGTTGCCGAAGCTCGAGGGTACGGTGCACGTGAACATCGCTCTGATCGTGAAGTTCATGGCGAGCTACTTCTTCAACCCGGGCGAGTTCCCCGAAATCGAACGCCAGGACCAGCCGCGCAACGACGACTTCCTGTTCGACCAGGGGGGAGCCGGCGGCCTTGGCCAGATCCAGTTTCAAGACTACCGAAAGACCTTCGACGAGTTCGCCCGCATCCCCAACGTCGCGCTCTTCGCCGAGCAGGCCGATGCCTTTCGCGAGCTGCTTGCCAGCGACCCGCCCGGCCCCGATCAGATGAAGGACGTCGACTTCCTACTTGCCGGCGGCAACCTGTTCGCGATGGTCGTCTACGCCCAGCTGATCCTCGAGAACGCCAAGATCTACGCTGTCGACGATGATCTGGTCGGCCAGATCTTCGACTTCATGGTCCGCGACACCGCGCAACATGCGCTCGCCCTCTCGCTCCAGGCGAGCAGCAGCGAGAAGCAGATGGCCCAGTGCCAGAGTATGATGCGTAAGCCGATTGCGGATCCGGCCCGCTATGGGCGGGTCTGGGAGAGCGTTCGAAAGCTGGACGGCGCCTACGAGATGAAGCCCTAGTCGTCGGTTGCGTAACCCGTAGGCACCACCACCACCACCACCTCAATCGAGAACAAGCCTCAGATAGGGAGATTGCTGCAATGAGCGAGTCCGAAGTCGCCGGAGGGCACTGCCTCTGCGGCGCAATCCGTTTTGAGATCGACCGGAGTGCAGTCGTCTCCGCGCATCACTGTCACTGCAGCGACTGCCAGCGCTCGACGGGGAGCGCGTTCGCGACGTTCTGCCTCGTGCCCGAGGCGAACTTTCGAACGTCCTCGGGGACGCCGCGCTTCTATGGCGTGACCGGAACCAGCGGCGGAAGTGTCGAGCGCGGCTTCTGCGGCGATTGCGGATCGCCCCTCTTCAGCCGCGTGGCGATGGCTCCGGGGTTCTTGTTCGTCAAGGCTGGAGCACTCGATGACGCGTCGTGGATCTCCCCTGCGTCGAGCTTCTGGGGCGCTTCCGCACAGCCCTGGGCGACGCCTGCCAGCGAGCTCGCAGTCCACGAAGGCAACCCTGGATAGACGCGCGATCACGATCCCGCCGGCGCTTCCATGCCGCCGGTGGCGCGAGCGCGGCCAAAGCTTGAAATCGCCCCCGGAAGGGCCGAGTAGCCTCGCCGGGGCTTGGTTGTCAGAATTCATCGTATCGGTGGTGCGGAAAACGCCGCTAGTTTGCCTATCCACTACGGTGGAGACGGAGGGTTGCCATGTCCGACCTGTCGCTACACGAAGCCATCTTCACCACCCGCTCCATGCGGCGCCTCGAGCCCGACCCGGTGCCGCGCGCGGACCTCGAGTACATCATCGAGGCCGCCACGATGGCACCGAGCGCCGGCAATCTACAACTCTGGGCCTTCGTCGTGGTGACGGAGAAGGAGGCGCGCGAGCAGATTGCGTCCGCCTATCGCGAAGCGGGCCGTGCGTACATCCGCGATGGAGTGCTGGCCAATCCAGACACCGACGACGATCAGCGTCGCGTCTACACCCAGGCCATGCACAATGTGGAGCACCTCGACGAGGCGCCGGCGATCGTGGTCGCGTGTCTGACCGTACCCTGCCCCGACAGTGCGGCGATTGCTTCAGGACTCTTCGGCTCGATCTATCCCGCGGTCCAGAACCTGATGTTGGCCGCGCGTTCGCGCGGACTGGGCAGCGTCTTGCTGACGCTCGCTACCGACTATTGTCCGGCAGGTTCGTTGGAGACCCCATCCGTGCGCGAGGTGCTGGCTCTCCCCGACACGGTCCGCGCCGTAGCGCTGATCCCGGTGGGCTATCCGGCTGCACGCTGGGGGCGCCCCTGGCGAAAGCCCTGGACCGACCACACCCATTGGGAGCGCTGGACGAGCTGATCGACCTGGCTCGGGCTCCCGAAGACGGCCCCTGGTAGAATGCCGGCGCAGACACTTCCCATGCGAAGGATCCCAGAAAATGGCCGACCCCGTGTACATGGTCGCGATGATCGACGTGAAGGACTACCAGGCCTATGCCGAGCAGTACGGCATGCCCGTCGGGCAGATGTTCGCCGAGGTAGGAGCCGAGATCCTGGTCGCCACCACCCAGCCCGAGGTCCTGGAGGGAAGCTGGCCCGGAAACTGGACCGTGATCGTGAAGGTTCCCAGTGCCGAGATCGCACGCGCGCTCTATGAATCCGACGAGTACGCACCCTTCAAGAAGGCCAGGATCGAGCAGCTCACAAACGAGACCCACTTCGCGATCCTTCCAGGGCTGAGCCCCGGCGTCTGACTCGCGAGCTTCGCCCCGCGCCTCGATCGCCCGAGACCAGGGGACCTGCAACGCCCCCATGGCCTCGGATTGGGAATCATCCAGGGACAGAGCGGGGCCTGCCAACGAGTCCAGGCTTCCCCCGCATCTTCGCGGCAAGGTGCACCCGCAACGACACGCACCTCGCGGGCACGACTTCGACCCCGGAAGGCGACAACTAGGCCCGGCAGTGGCTTAAAAGTCTCACCGCTTTGTGGCACAAAACGATAGAATTCAAATACTTAGAAGATCATCGAAATTGCGAGTAACCATCCTATAACCAGCCGGATCTTCAGACGATTGGATGCCGCCGAATTCGCCAGCTCGCGATCGCCAGGCCGGCCGCGAAGGTCAATGCCGCAGTGGGCTCGGGGACGGGGGCCGCGCTGTTCAGCGACCGAGCCGGAGCAAAGCCATCACCGGCGCCCAGAGCGATCACGTAATTATTGTTGTCGACCGCCCAATCGATCGTCAGGCCGCCCCAATAATCAGATGCAACAGTGGGATTGACCGAATGATCCGCCGTGATGAGGCCCGTGAAGTCCAGCGTGGCGCTGCCTTCGGAGAGTCGATAGATCGTCGAGTCCGTCGCGCTCTGAATGGCGAAGTCGACGATGTCGCCGCCCATGAACGTGGTCGTCGCCATGGTGCTGGACGCGGCGAGGATCTGCTGGAATCCGCCGTCGTAGTAGCCGAAGTGGAAGTCGATCTCGGTGTCGAAGACCATCACGTCGACGATGCCGTCTCCGCTGCCATCGATCATCAGAACCGGCGTCGAGGGAAGTGCGATCGCGGCGGGTGCGAATCCCAGAATCATGCAGACGGCGACCAGGCCAAACGTCGAGACCAGGAAGCGGCGAAGAGTCATTTCGAATTTCACTTTTTTCAACACAATCTCGGGGCTCAGAGTTCCGTCGAGACGCCCCAGTTAGCAGATGATTGATCCAGAACTCGACGGGCAGCTTATCATCGGAGCCTGATTCGGTAACGAAAAACTTAAGCAATTTCAAATAGTTGCGTGCGTTATGCCCATTCGTGAGCGAGTCTGCACATGCGCTTCACATCGGTTACGCAGTCGCTCGCGACAATCCCGGGAAATCAAACGCGAGACACCTCGGTCGAGGCCGCCACGGTGACCCCCGCGGCGTGGGTCATTCACGCGCGAGGGCCTGTCCGCCGTTAATGTTGGCTGTTATGCGTCCGTCCACGAGACCAGATTCGAACTGGCGACCCTCACGTTGGCAAGGAGAACGCGAAATCTCCTAAGGGCTCGAAATAGAAAGAAGCCGGGCTCTCCGAGTTCGTCGATATTCGCCTGGGCGACGCGCTCGAGACCCTGAATGACGTGCCCGAGCCGCTGGATCTCGTGCTCCTCGATGGCTGGAAGGATCTCTATCTGCCGATCCTCGAGCTGCTCACGCCGAGGCTGCGACCGGGCGCAGTGGTCCTCGCCGACAACATCTTCACGTTCAAGCGCGACCTGAAGCCCTATGTCGACTACGTACAGTGCGGCCGTAACGGCTTCGAATCGACGACGCTTCACATCTCGGACGGATTCGAATACTCGGTTCGCGTGGGCTGACGCGACCTAACGAGCGCCCGAAACGCCCGTGACTTCTGCCAGTCGCCCGGCCGCATCCGAGAACTGGGGGTAGGGGAAAAAGCGCCGTTTTCAGCACTACTGATACTAGGCATTCTGAAAACTAGACCCTGGATCGGAGACCAGCCGGCCGTTTTGGGGCTTGTGGAGCTTTCTGCTTCCAGCTCACGAGATCAGCCGGCGTCCCGTTTCCGCAACGACGGCGGCGGCAGCCGTCAGGCCCAATCCGCCTAGTCCAGGAACAGGGGCAGCCGGGGACCGCACCGTGAGGTAAGCGAGAATATTCTCGAACAATTCCTTGGTGCCCGGCTTCTTGTAGTTGCCCTGCATGAACGTCTCGCTAGGCATTCCAATGATCCGCGCTCCGGTCGCCGTTTCGCGCCAGGTACACAGAACATGGCCCGCCGGATCGATCGGCCATGCCGAGACATTCTGACCGGGCAACGCTTCCCACCATTTTCGCGCGTGGATCGACGGCGTCACCGCCCACGCGACCGTATCGGACGGCGTCCGGGATCGAGCCGTTTCGATAAGAGAGAATCGATCTCCCTGGGTGAACTCTCCACTGTTTCCAGCATTGAAGTAGGCGATGATGGATGGGATCACGGCCCCGAACCCGGTTCCGTCGAATAGCCATCCCGTGTCGGCAGAATTCGCAATCGTCATATCCTGTCTCGGCGGCTCGAACATGTTGTGTGCCCCCCAGACGGTCATCCCGGCGCCTTCTCCCAGATCGTATCCGGATTGTGCATGCCGACTCCTGCACCCTCGGTACCTGAAACCGGATCCTCGGCTTCCGCGGTCCACTTGTATGTCGTCATGGTTTGGGTGGCCGAATCGAGTCGAGCACGAAAAGTTCCCAGCTCGTTCGAAGCGATGAGCAGATTGTGGCCGTGATTGATATGGAATTGGATATTCACGAAGAATGAGTGCGGGAGATACTCGAACTTACCGACGATGAGGATCAGATCATAGTTGAGTGCGAAGGCGGCTGGCTGAGTGGCGAACTCCATCGCGTCCATATATTCGAAGAGGTAGCCATCACCTTTGAATTTTCGCAGCATCCGCTTGCTGTCTTCCGTCTCACGGTC
>CBFDDD010000174.1:0-6795 GCA_965603475.1 uncultured Myxococcales bacterium | reverse complement strand
TGCTGGGCAGCGACCGTGAAGGGCCAGGCGATCAAGAGCACAGCCATCAATGCAATGCCGAATGCGGCAAACGCGGCCGGTGCACGAAAGCATTGGATCCAACCCCTACTCGCCTGGCGTTCATTCATCGTCTGGTCAGCTTCCATCGATCGACCCTCCTGACGCTGCGGGAATTCGGTCCCTACGCGGTATGTCGCACGGGGATACGATATGGTAGCCGCCATGGGGGCTTCATTGAATGGCAGCGACGATGGGCGAGACGGCAATGATCCGGCGGCGACCGCCTCGGACGTCGTCGAAAAGGACTACGACCGCGACCTCGGTGTAATAGAAGCAATTACGGTCGTGACGCGTTCCTGCCCCAATGGCGGCGTCACGAGTGCAGCGAAGCAAGCTCTCGAAGCAATCAAGGCAGGGGGCCCCGATAAGCTAAAGGAGCAGGCGTACTTCGTCCTCATCGCGATCAAGGGTTGGCGCGGCGAACGCGCCCGCCAGGTCCACCGATCGCTCAGCGGCTATCTCGAACAAGGCACACCAGACAAAAACCCCAGCGACTAAGACCTCAGCGACCTCAGCGACCTCAGCGACCCCAGCGACCCCAGCGACTGCCGCGACAAATCAAAACTAGCCACACGGAAAGCCGAAAAGACCACAGAATGTCGACTACAGAAACACTGCGCATCGCCAAGAGCCCGGCAGACCTCGAGAAGGTTCTCCATCGCATCGAGTCGGGGCAACAGCCCAAACCGGACTGGATCCGTCTTCAGGCGAATTGCCGTCTCGACAAGATGAAGAGTGCCGAACGAGATGCGTTCCTCGCTCGGATCCATCCCTGCGTTCTGCGCGGATTCAAGAACGCCTGCGAAAAGCCCCGTAGCAAGAAGGGGCGCCTCGACCTCTGGCAATCGATCGCCCGATCGGGCTTTCACGACTTCTCCGAGTTCGGTTGGACAAAGAACTACGATTCACCCTTCGTCGAGAACTACGACTACATCTCTGCCTATCAGCAAGGGGGCATCGATGCCCTCGACGCATACTCGGTCTACTCCTCCGTGCTCGGCACTTTTGATTTCGGTGTCGCGGATTTCGTCGAGACCGAACTCTGCAAGAACGTTCGCACGATCGTCGAGCCCATGGCTGGAACCGCAGAGTTCTGTTATGCGGGCCATTTCCGATTTCCCGACTTCAACTACATGATGATCGACCTCGACGAGGACGCACAGCAACTCGTCCTGTCTCAGAACTGGTTGCCCGAAGCATCCAAGGACTACATCGTCGGCGACGTGCTCTCACCGAAAATCTGGGAGCGCGTCAAATCCCAGTCCAGTGGCGATTCCCTCGCCTATATCGGCAAGCAGAGCCACCATTACTTTTCAGCCAAACAGCTGATGCAGCTGATGAAGGTGGCCACTTCCCATGTCGACTACCTGATGCTCGAGACACCCCAGATCTGTCTCGTCTCGGACATGGGCGACACGGACGAACTGACTCGCCCGGAGCAAGAAGATGCGGGCTTCAAATGCGAACTCGTGGGTGAGGAGGGTGGCGATCCAAACCCATTGACCCATCAGCTTGGCTTCCGGCTCGAGGCGAGCAGCGGAAAGAACAAGAAGACGATGTTCAACTACCACGATTGGACGTCGTGGGCCCATTCAACGCTCGTCGCCTTTGCAGATCTTCTCGATCTCAGATCCTTCTACTTCCATTCGGAGAAGGAAGAATTCGTTCCCGTCACGGAGTGGGACGAAGACGCAGACTGCGAAGAGAACGTAACCTTCATGCTCTTCACACATCGAAACGTCTAGACCTAGACGAGGGCCGTCACGATGGGACTCGAAACCCTTCTCTACACAGCGCTCAATCCGGTCGTGACCGGACTCCTCCGATCCCCGATCCACGGCATCGCGAGCGCGAATCTCTGCATCTTCTCTTTTCGAGGACGTCATTCGGGCAAGGCCTACTCGACGCCCCTGAGCTTCATGCGAGACGGCTCGACCGTGCGACTTCTCTCGAGCCACAATACGCGCTGGTGGAACAACTTCCTCGATGGATCGGTCGACGTCGAGATCGAGATTGCACGCAAGACTCATCGAGGGAAGGCAACGACCACAGTCGAGGACAGCGGCGCATTTCGGGATGGCGTTCGCGCCTTTCTCACGGCGGTCCCGCGAGATGCCAGGGTCTACGGAATCAAGCTCGACGCCAGACGCAAGCCGCGCGAAGAGGACATCGCGAAAGCGGCAGGGCACGTCGTGCTCGTCGAGATCGAACTCGCAGACTGATCACGTGGGAGACGAAGCGCGTGCGACGATCGGTTGACCAGCCCGAGAACTCTGAATCTCAATCGAATTCAGACAGACGGATGAGATAGCCATCCGGATCCGCAATCAGGAGCTGGCGAACGGCGCGGTTCTCGGATTGCAATCTATAGACCTTCTGATGGACATCCAGCAGAAGCGGGTAGCCGCGAGTCGCGAGTCGTTCATTCGCGGCATCGATGTCATCGACCCTGATCTCGAAGTTGACACCTCTGCCGAATGGCCGCTCCAGATCGGCTGGTCGCCACTGGCCCTGTTCGAATTCTGCGGGTGTCGCGCGCGCCAGTGAGGGCGCTTCCTCGAGCATGAGCTGTGCCCCGCCGAGACTGAGAGCGGCAAATCTGTCTTCGGGTCGCTCGTACTCGATCCGAAATCCCAGCACAGCCTGATAGAACTCGAGGCTCACGCGGAGATTCGAAACATAGAGCTCGGGCACGAGCGTGGGCCTACTCATCGGTCGTCTCCTTCACGCTCCAATGCTCGAACGATGTCGTGATGATTCATTCTTCGACTGACTCCCAACCTTCCACACAGAGTATCCGAGATCGGGTTCTGCCTTGCGAGCGGTCACACATGTGATCCGGACAGCTCGATTCTCACCGAGGACGCCGCCGCTTGCCTACTCTACGATCAGATCGTGTCCGCCTCAGCGCAGCACCCACAATATCCATCGCAACAAGAACGTTCGAGGAGAATTGAAATGACCTACCAGGTAATCCAGTGGGCAACCGGAGGAGTCGGGCGTGCCTCGATCGAGGGCATCGTCTCTCATCCTGAGCTCGAACTCGTCGGATGCTGGGTGCATAGTGCCGAGAAGGTCGGAAAGGACGTCGGCGAACTATGCGGAATGGACCGAATGGGTGTCACGGCGACCGACAACGTCGAAGAGCTGCTTGCCCTCGATGCCGACTGCGTCATGTACGCACCGATCATGGCAAACCGAAAAGAGATCGTTCGCATCCTCGCGTCGGGGAAGAATGTCGTGACGCCTCTCGGCTATTTCTACCCGGGCAAGCGAGACGTCTCCGACCTGGAGGCCGCCTGTCAGAAAGGCGGCGTGACGCTCCATGGTACGGGCATCCATCCCGGCGGCATCACCGAACGCTTTCCACTCATGGTCTCGGCGCTTTCCAGAAATATCACGCATGTCCGTGCCGAAGAGTTCTCTGATATTCGCACCTACGGCGCGCCCTATGTGGTTGGCGAAATCATGCTCTTTGGGAAAACCCCGGAAGAAGCCGCGAAGAGTCCGATGCTCGATGTCATGGGCGGTGGCTTCCTGGAATCCATCGACATGGTCGCCGACACCCTCGGCTTCGCGCTCGACGAAAAGAAGCGCACACATCACGAAGTCGCGGTCGCCACGACACCGATCGATTCGCCGATTGGCATCATCGAACCGGGGCTGGTCGCGGCCCAACGCTTCACGTGGGAGGGTACAGTGCGCGGCGAGGCAGTGATCACCGTCCGCACGAACTGGTTCATGGGCCAGGAAGGTTTCGAGCCGGCGTGGAACTTCGGACCCGAAGGTGAACGTTTCGAGGTCGAAGTCCAGGGCGATCCGAACTCCAGGGTGACCTTTCACGGCTGGCACCCCGATTCGGTCGAAGCCGGCCTGAAGCGCAACCCCGGAATCGTTGCCACAGGCATTCACGGCGTGAGCGCGATTCCCTATGTGATCGAGGCCCAGCCCGGCATCAAGACCTATCTCGACCTGCCGCTCGTTTCAGGTCGAGCGGCACACGAGCTCACGATTGGCCAATCCGGCCGATGAATGACGCCGGTACGCGAATACGCTCGTCCTTCTCGTAGGCCATCCGGACTGCCGCGATGTCTATCTCGTTCGCTGTTGCATCAGCCAATCCGCCGAGCGAGCGCAGCTCGCGTTCTGCCATTGTTCTCGACTCTGAAGACTCGAGGCCGTACAGCGTGGTGAGTTGCGGATGGACGATGACGCCCTGTCAAAGTTCCCTGCGGTTGCTCGAGCGAGTATCGCGCACCGTTCGTCCCGAATGAAGAACACCCCGCATCGCGCGATCACGCCATGCACGCGTAGAATCATAGAGAGGTCGGTTCGGGTCCACGGTCGACATGAGGATCCCAGCAGTATTTCGGCGAAGACGTCCGGTCACGACGCCGTCCGCTCGAACGAAGAAGGCCGGCCAGCAACTCTCGGGTGCGCAAGTATTGCTGCAGCTGATCCATAGATGGCTGCTTGCGGCTGCGGCTTGCATCGTTGCCGGCATCGTAATCTCTGGATAGGTCGTTCCATTGTTGAACCGAAAGTTTTCCCTGCCGACTTCTGTCTGCATCGCATCGAGCCTCTTGCCTCCGACATTGCCCGCATGAAAGGAATGGAACAACACATCGACGCCCTTCTGCTTGTACTCCCGGTAGAGCTCGGGAAACCTGTAGTCGTAACAAATCAGAACAGCGCAGCGAATGCCGCGGACCTCGAAGACACAGGAGTAGTTTCCAGGCGTGTAATGTGAGAGATCGCCTGTTCTTCCCGATGGGTCCCCACTGCAGAAACGCTTGTCGTATCGATCGACGAGCTCACCCTGATCGTTGATCAGATAGACTGAGTTATGCGGCTTCCGCCCCCGCGAGAGCCGATGGCTCGACCCCAGAAGCACCCAGACACCAACCTCGCCTGCAACTTCGAAGACCCGCCTGGTAGACGACTCGAGAAGAGCCCAATCGAATCCATCGAACGAGGCAAAATCACTGCCGGCGTAGCCCGACAACGCGCCCTCACAGAAATGCACGATGTCCGCGCCATTCTCTCCGGCCCGACGTATTTGACGAATCGTATACCGCGCATTTCTCGCGATATCGCTGCCCACCGGGAACTGACACGTTGCAATATTCAGTTTCATCGGATGACTACCCATTCTTCCCCAGTTTCATTGACCGAATGAATCGCCACCATCGATGAGGTAATCCCGCTCCTCGATTGTCGACTCTCGGCCAAGGGCCACATTCCTGTGCGGGAAACGACCGAATCGCTCGATGATCTCCATGTGTCGTCTTGCGTAGACGAGAGATCCTCGAGCGGATGGCTTCCATTCTGAGCCGGCCCGATCGACTACCCCCTCGAACAATTCGATCCCCGCTCGTTGTACCGATCGTTCCTCAGAATGTTCGTAAGGTAAGATGAACATGCATTGTTCAACCGGTGAAAGATGCTCGAGATACCCCGCGGCCACACCGCGCGACGCGACATCGAGTGCCTGGGAATCGTGCTGGAACGCTTCCGCCATTCCACGGTAGATATTCCTGGAGAACTGATCGAGCAGGAGCACAAGGGCCAGGCAGGGTCGCGCTGTCTGCTCCCACGCCGCAAATTCGCCTCGAGCCGCACATCCAAGTGAAGCAGAAAATCGCCGCGAAATATTTTCGTCGACAGCGGCGCTGGCTTCGAACCAGAAAGCGCCGCGTTGCATCGCTTTCGATGGATCTTCGGCCGCGTCTTCGAACCAGAATGCGAGGATATCCTCGGGAGTCTGCTGCAATCCAGAACTCATCGAATGCGGCGACCTAGCGACTCTCCCTCGCAGGATCGACTAGCGGCGTCCCCTCGACCACGATCTTGCTGTCTGCATAGATGAACGGAAAGAAGATACGTTGTTTGAGCTTGATCGATCCATCGACCAGCGCAACGCCTCCCGGCACAGAATTGATCGCACGCTCGAGCGCCGTTCGGACACTCAGGTTGCCTACGGGAACGATGAAGTAGACCCGCTCTTTGGTTTGCCCAGTCACTCGTATCTCACGTCGCTCGAGCCCTTCCAGATCCTCGACGGGAAGACTCTTCGTCGAAATGATCGAAAAATCCAGGATGGGCGTCGTCGTGCAGCCCCCGGCCACGAGGAGAATCGAGAGCAGCAGTGCCAGAACGAATTTCTTGGGTGTCATGTCATTCCTCGGGTGATAGGCCGCAGAACAACCTCATTCAACGGCCACCTTCAATTGCCTTGTTCGGCGACTGGCTGTTCGTCCAATCTTAGCGCGGGCATCGAGCGAATGTCATGGAGGCCACCGCTCGAGAGACGCAGGTCGACCGCCGCGACCATGCCAGGCACGAACACCGGACGCCCAGTTTCCTCCCACCACACGCCCCCGCCTGGCGTAGCAACGATGGATGCAAACCAATCGAGATAGGCGGCGTAGGTCGACTCTTCGAGTTGGCCCGATTCATGGATTGCGAATGCACCCTGGAAGAAAAGTGCCTCGTCGATCATCACTGTTCCGAATCGGTTTCGGTCTTCGAACGGCATATTCGGGAAAGAACTCAGTCCAGTCGTCCAGGCCAGCGCTGCGGCCGAATCGAGCCGGAGCCGATTGGACTCCCTGTAGCCCGATGCGATCTCTTGCCGGCTCGCCGTACGGAGTGCGGAGGTATTCTGGCGAATCTGGGTCGCGAGATAGATCAGGGTGACGACCACGCCGATGCCGCCGATGAAATCACCAAGAT
>CBFDDD010000173.1:0-6829 GCA_965603475.1 uncultured Myxococcales bacterium | reverse complement strand
GCGCCTTGATCCGGGGAATTGTGTCTCAATCGGGCCCATTCTCGAGTCCACGTCTGACGTTATGCGGCGCCTACATCCAGGACATGTCCGCCTTTTCGAGCCAGATTTCTCAGGTCTCTGTTCGGGTCTCTATTGGATTTCGCCAAAGCGTTGCGAGCCATGGCTGTTGATCTCTCGGCAGGCCCTGCGGGCGGTAGTAGTGGCGAATTTCCTCGAAACCCGCAGCCATCGCGAATTTCCGCCACTGCTCGAGGTCGTGATAGACACAGTACCGTTTCCCATTCCAACCCTCGTGATTATCCCCTCTCGGGTTCGATGCAAAGAGCACCCCACCCGGGCGAAGGCACCTTCTCAATTCTCCGAGAACGCGGGGGAGTTCGCTCGAGGGGACGTGAAACAACGTTGCATTGGCGAATACACCATCAAAATGCGCCTCGGGAAGATCCAGCGCGAGAAAATTCTGGTGCAAGACTTCGACGCGCGCCTGGCTTCGTGCCATTTCGACGAAAGCCAGAGTGCCATCGAGTCCAACAGGTTGATGACCGAGGTCGCGAAACGCAATCAGATCACGACCCGGGCCACAGCCGAGATCGAGGATGCGGTGCGGACCCGGAGCATCCAGTTCAGCAAGCAGGGCCTCGATATTCTGAGAAACATCGTGGTCCTGGGTTCCTAGTCGGAATCCCTCTGCGCCGGTCTCATAGTGTTCGAGGGTCGTGCGCGTAATCTCATCGAGCGCGGGCTTCTGTATGGGGGACACAGCGCGAGGATATCAAAGCCTGGGGCCCGACTGCGAACGGTATCCAACGGGCTTGGCCGGATGACCGCCTGGAATTCTGTCCGAATGGACGCGCTAGACTCTCTGCCTGAACTGATAGTCCAACGTCGACGGTTGACGCTTTGCGACGTCGCGTTCATTTTTTTATTGGAGGCCTCTCATGTTTCGTTCCCTCGCTCGAACCGCGTTTCTGCTTTCACTCCTCGCGCTTCTCCTTCTCCCGACGGCAGCCAGCGCGAGCGACCTCAAGGTTGTGAATGCGTGGGCGACCCTTCCGGAGAGCTGGGAGAATTCGTCGGCCTATTTCGTGATCCAGAGCAAGAGCAGCAAGACCCGTACGATCGTGGGTGTGAGTGGTTCGTGCTGCGATTTCATCGAGATTCTCCGGGCAGTCCTGAAGGACGGCGCCATGGACTCCGAGAAATTGGACAAGATGGACATTCCAGCCGGAGGTGCCGTGGCCTTCGTTCCCCGTGGTCTCTACTTGAATCTGGCGGGTCTCGAGTCGCTCGAAGCAGGCGAGACGGTCACGATCGAGCTCGAATTTGCAGACGGTGAGAAGCTGGAATTCGATGCCGTCGGACGCGACGACTAGCTCGCGCAACCATCGGATGCGTCCGTGTCCTGGCTGGCCCGATTAATCTAGTTCCAACGCGCCAGCACACGATGCGAGGTTTTTAGATCGACCATGACCGAAACCATCGAACAACTCTCCTATCTGGAACTCGTGGGCTTGTGTGGAGCCATTCTCGGCGGACTCATCGCAGTCGCCACGGGCGTCGGGTTCGCCCTCGAAGCCAGGCTCGGCCCCGAACGGCGCATCTTCAATCTCCCCCTGGCCGACGGGCAGCTCCGATGGGAGTTGGTCGGAACGCTTCGCTTCCTCGTGATGGGCGCGTTCGCCTTCGCGGGCCTGCTCTGGGTCGTCCCCTTCGCTGAGGAATCCGTCACCTCGGTCGCCACGACATTCTTCGTCTGCTGGGTCGGCTTCGAGATCTACTATTGGTGCCTGCATCGTGCGATGCATTTCCGACCCTTCTACCGGTTTCATCGCCTTCACCACGACTCTCGGGTCACGTCCCCGTTGACCGGTTACTCGATGAGTACCGTCGAGTCCCTGGGTTGGTTGGTCGGTCTGATAGGCGTTCCGCTCCTGCTAGGCATGCTCACGCCGATCAGCCTTCTGGGCCTACTCGCCTACCACGTGCTCTACCAGGTACCGGGCAATGTCATCGGCCATGCTAATGTCGATTTCTTCCCAGCCGTTTTCGAGAAGCGCAGCAATTCGTGGATCAGCCATCCGACGACCTACCACAGTCTGCATCACGCGCGATTCATCAATCACTACAGCTTCGGCAGCACCTTCATGGATCGTCTGCTCGGCACGGAATGGGCCGACTGGCCGGAGCTGCACGCACGCGTTATCCGGGGCGAGCCTCTCGAAAAGCTGTCCGTACGCGGAAGCCTCTAGCAGGCTGCAGAAAAACGGAGTCGGCCGGGGTGCCAGGTGGCGAGTGCGGTAAAGCCCGTCGCTCGGCCAGCTTCCGAATCGAGAGTTCCCCCAGCCTTGCCCTTTACACAATACGAATGCCGAGCCTGATCGATCGTGGTTTAGATGGCCCCTGCATGGCTCTGCCTATCCCCGATCAGCCGCGTACCATCGTCTCGCAGGTGACACACGAGGTTTCCTGAAACCTGTGAACAAGCTCGGTGATCGCCATGCGAAAACGACCCAGACCGTGGAAATATTCAAGCGAAGACGTTCGAGTGGTGCGGGTGGGGGAGCCTGATGGGAGCCTAGAGGAGCAGGCGGTGGCTGTAGGCCTCTTTGAATCTGGGGGGCGCACCCCCCTGGCCCCCCCGGGGCGGGCATGGATACCCCCCCCGCACCACCTGGCACCGTCATCGGTTCCGGTTTTCCGCAGCCTGCCTAGGCCTTCACTTTCTTTCTAGAACGTGAACGTGACCTTGGCATAGCCTGCACGGGGAACCTGGGTGGATTCTCCCAGCGTGAAGTCATTCCCCTCGTAGTGCCGTCGATCGGTCAAGTTGGTGCCGACCAGTGAGATCTCAGCCCAATCGGTCGGCTTGTAGCCGAGTCTGAGATCGAGCCGCACGTAGTACTCCACATTGTCGCTCTGGCCCGTGGGCACCGTGCCCGGGAGACCGTCCATGATGTAGACCAACGTGTCGAACTCGAAGTCGAAGGGAAGCTGCATGAACGATTGTAGATTGGCCTGGTGCTTGGGGTTGTTCTTCTTTTCCAACGACAGGGGGACCGAGGTCGACTTCAGATCCTCATCGATGTGCAAGTAGCTGTAGGACATCTTCAAACGCCACCATGAGAGCGGCTGGACGTTGACCACGAATTCGACGCCGCGATTCGTGCTCTTCGAGTCATTGCCGAATTCAACGACCAACGGGGGCGGGATCACCGGACGAGGTTGGAAGCTGGTCCGGCTTTCGTATTCGTTCCAGAAGAGCGAGACCTCAGCATTCATCTTTTCGAGGGCGAAGAAGCGATAGCCCAGTTCGAAAGCGAGTAGCTCCTCGGAACGAGTCCCGCGATCACCGAGAATCTGGGTGCTGGGAGGCACCGGAACGGGAGAAGGAAGCGTCAGATCGATATCGCGATCCACCTCTGAGGGCGTCCGAACGGCGCGAGAGATCGCCCCCCAGACCACATGCCCTTCCGCGGGTCGAGCTACGAAACGGCCAGAGGGCTGATACTCGAAACCGGACCAGCTGTAGTAGCCGAGCTTTGTTCCTGCGATCAGGGAAAGTTTGTCGTCGAGAAGGTCGACCTTTACCTGCCCGAATCCGGAAGCGAGATGAACGTCCTCGTCGTTGGGATCGAACGCAATCGGAATCCCTCTGGGATCCTTGTTGATATGCGTCGTGGAATAGCGGTAATTCGCGCCCCAGGTGACCTCAATATTCTCTCGCGGATTCAAGTCATGCTGGATCTCGAGATCAGTGGTGTACCGATCCTCTTCGAGCAGAAACTCACGATGATCGCCGGTGAAATAGGCCTTGGCCTTGAAACTCGCGTCGTCATCCAGCTTGCGGTCCCAATGAAGCAACACGTTTCCGCCGCGCTGTGTGTAGTGGAGACTGTTGAACAATGTGGGGAAGAAAGCAGGATTCAACGCCCCCTGTCGATTCTTCTGGGAATAGAAGTCGCCCGACAAGCGCAGCGTATCGTCTTCGGTCGGCTTCGAATCCGCTCGAAAGCCGAGTCGCCCCTGGCGCCAATTGTCGTGTCCGTCGCGATAGCCCGTGATATCTGAATCCGAGACTTCGAAGCCACGACCATATACTCGATAATGCGTGTCCTCACCGATCTCCCCGCCAAAGCGCGCCGTGGCTCCGGCTTCACGGCTGCCCGCATAGGCACTCACAAGTCCACCCTGCGTATCTTCAGCGTTCTTCGTGATGATGTTGATCACGCCGTTGACCGCATTTGCCCCCCAGAGAGTTCCGCCCGGGCCACGAATGACCTCGATTCGCTCGACGTCCTCGATCGGGTAGTCCTGTGCGTCCCAGTAGGTGCCACCAAAGGTGGGCGTATAGACGGACCTACCATCGATCAGGACGAGAAGCTTGTTCGAGAAGAGACCGGCGTTGCCGCGAACAGAGATGGACCACCGATTCGCGTCGACTCGTCCGACTGCGAGCCCGGGCACGGTTCGCAATGCCTCGGGGATCAGCGTATAACCTCCGCGCCTGATGTCTTCCGCAGTAATGACGGTCACTGCGGCGGCCGCATCGGTCTTGCTCTGCGCTTTCTTCGAAACCGACGTCACCTCGATACTCATCAACTCTTCGAGGCTGAGCTCAGTGAGGTCGTCGACCTGCTCGGCCGCAGAGGTCGCATTCGCCGCAAAAACAAGAATGATCGACATCCGAAGCACGCACTTCAGCGCACGATGTCCCGCCGATTCACGGCACAGTGAGTTCGATTCCATCGGTGGCTCCCCAAGCGCTTTCGCCTCCCTTGCCATTAGACGAGGAATCGCGCTCCCATCCCAATCGGATGGCGTTTCTCGCAGCTTGAGAGCCAGGCACCACGACCCTGGTCGGACTGGAGGATCAAAGCAGGATGGGTGGGGAGAAAGCCCCTCGAGAGACCTCAAAGGCGCCCCTCCTAGCACTGAAACCGGACCACCCCGAGTGCTGTATCGTGAAATCGTAGATCGCACGACGAAGCGTGAATGAGTGGGAAGCCAAGAAGAGTGGGAGCGCCTGGATGACTTCGGTGAATGCGGACTTTCTCGCCAAATGGCACCCGGTCGTGAATGAACGAGACCTCGTCGGCCTCGAGAAGCTTCTCGCCGGCGACGTAACCATGGGCGCACCACCCTATTGGGACAAACTGAACGGGCGCCCGCTGGTCCACCACCTACTCGGGTTGATCATCCACACGATCGAAGATTTCACCTATCACCGCGAATGGCACGACGATGCGCGCGAAAATGGCGAGATTGCACTCGAGTTTGGTGGGCACATCGGCGAACTCGACATCCAGGGCATCGACCTCATCAGCCTGAACGAACGGGGTGAGATCCAGAATCTCGATGTCATGATCCGACCGATGAACGCGCTCGCAGCGCTTCGAGACGTGATCGCACCACAAATGGCTGAGTACCTCCGAAACATCGCCAGTTAGCTCCGATCATGGCCGCCAAAACCCGGTAACATAAAACCGTGACTACGCCCTCGACCCCGCCGTCGCCTGCGACCGACCCCACTCCCCAAAATCCCCTAATGACTGAAGCGTCCGGATCGCCGCCGCTCCTGTCCAACCAATACACTCGATATGCCCTCGGACTTCTGCTCGTAGTGTATGTCTTCAATTTCATCGATCGATCCATACTCTCGATCCTCCTCGAGTCGATCAAAGAGGAGTTCCAGCTTTCCGACACAGAGCTGGGACTCTTGTCGGGACCGGCATTCGCGATCTTCTATACCTTTGTCGGCCTTCCGATCGCGCGCTGGTCGGACCGCGGCAAACGCACCTCGATCATTGCGGTGGCCATCCTGGTGTGGAGCGCCATGACGGCACTGACCGGATTCGCGCTCAGCTTCGCTCATCTACTTCTTGCGCGCATCGGAGTCGGCGTCGGGGAGGCTGGTTGCAGTCCACCGGCCCACTCCCTTCTCTCCGACTACTTTCCACCGTCGCGCCGCGCCACTGTCCTGGGCATCTACGCTCTCGGTATCCCAATCGGAGGGGGAATTGGATTCCTCGCCGGCGGATGGCTCGACGAGTTCTTCGACTGGCGAACCGCCTTCGTCGTGGTTGGGCTTCCAGGCATATTGCTCGCCCTGATCGTGAAGCTGACCCTCAAGGAACCCAGACGCGGTCAATATGACGAACCGGGTCTGGCCAACGCGCCTCAACAATCCATTCTTCAAGTGCTGAGATTCATGTACGGCTTGAAGTCATTTCGCCACCTCGCAATCGCCGCGGCCCTCCACGCTTTCTACGGCTATGGCGCGAGTGCGTTCGTCGCAGCCTTCTTTCGTCGTTCTCATCAAATGGATCCGGGCGAGCTCGGAACCTGGTTCGGCATCATCGCCTTCACCGCCGGGTCAGCCGGTACCTTCCTCGGCGGTTTCCTGAGCGACCGGCTCGCTCACCGCGATCAGCGTTGGTACATGTGGCTTCCAGCCGTCGCGACTGCGGCTTTCATCCCCTTTGCCATCATGCTCTACCTCGCCTCCAATCCCTATGCTGGCCTGATGCTGTACTTCCCGGGATCGATACTCGGCGGTATGTACCTCGGCCCGACTTTTGCGATGACACAGTCCCTGGTTCCGGCGAGCATGCGTGCGACCGGTGCCGCCATCCTGCTCTTTTCGATCAACATCATCGGGCTCGGCCTGGGACCACAAGGCGTTGGCATCTTGAGCGACCTGCTCGTTCCGCTCTTCGGCAACGAGTCCCTTCGCTACGCGCTGCTCATCACGGTCGTCAGCTTCGCAATCTGGTCGGTCCTGCACTACATCCTCGCCGCCCGAACCCTCCGAGAAGACCTCCTCGTCAAA
>CBFDDD010000172.1:0-6837 GCA_965603475.1 uncultured Myxococcales bacterium | reverse complement strand
GTCGCGTGATCAACACGTCATCCAACACGCTCTTTGGTGCGCCCGGACGAAGCCACTACATCTCGGCCAAAGGAGCGGTGCTCGGACTAACCCGCGCTCTTGCGCAGGAAGGGGCGGCCCATGGCATTCGAGTCAATGCCATTATGCCGGTCGCCTACACACGCCTCGTTGCCCGGATCCCAGAAGAGGCGCTCCGCAACTGGTTCGAATCGAATTTTCAACCCGAGCAAGTCGCTGCCTTCGTGACCTGGCTCGCGCACGACGAGATCTCCTGCACGGGAGAAACGTTCCTGGTCGGCGGCGGCCGCGCAGCCCGCGTCGTGCTGGCCGAGGCAGCCGGCTTCGCCGGCGCCGCGAGCCCCGAGGATTACCGCGAGCATTTCGAACAGATCATGTCCCTCGACGGGATGGCCGCGCTCGCGAACGCGGCCGAAGAATTGCCCTTCATGGCGAAACATGTTGGCGCACCGCTCGACCTTCCGGGCAATACCTCCTGATGGTCAAGTCTGGGTCGAGTGAGGATTGTGGCTTCGGCCACGGAAAGGAAGTTCAAGCTCGGGTTTCAGTACCCCCGCCAAGTCCCGTTCTGACAAGGCGGCTTGGCCGAGAGCAGAAGCCCTTCTAATGGCGAAGAGCGTTGCTTGTCCGAAATATTTTGACGACCTAGAGTCCATTCTTGCGGAGCAAAGTCACGTCTGGGTTTCTCGGTCTGAGGAGGCGGGTCATGGAGAGGCAGGGCGTTCATCACATTGGGTTGGCGACGCACGACATGGAGGCCACACTCGGTTTCTACGAGAACGTGCTGGGCTTTACAGCCCTCGTATGCGAGATGATCCATCCGGAGGCAGGCGGCGCGATCCGGCACGCATTCCTCGACATCGGCAACGGGGAGTTCTTCGCGTTCATGGAGTGCAATGACGTCAAGGGCGTCGCGCCGGACTTCGATGCCGGGATCAATCGCGGCCTCGGGATTCACGGAGGTATGTTCCACTTCTCGTTCAAGGTCGCCGACGCCGTCGAGCTTGAGAAGAAGCGCCTCGAACTCGGGGAGAAGGGGGTAGACGTAACCGATGTTGTCGACCACGGTTGGTGCAAGTCGATCTACTTCCGCGATCCGAACCATCTCCAACTCGAGTTCTGCTGCCTGACCGCAGAGCTCGGCGAAGAGCAAACCCGGGGCCGCCACAGCGACGCCTGGACTCGGTGGTCGCGCCGCTGAGACGCAGCCTCCCCTCCCGGCTCACGATCGAACGAGCGTCCGAAGGCGAGCTGGAAGAGCCGAGGTAGCTAGCCCTGCTCACCGCGCGAGATCCGCGCGATCGAGCCCTTGCAGTTTTCGCGCGGGGGCGACGGCGACGCGGTCACGCCCGTCACGACACCCGGGAGGTCGATGCCTTCGAGGATTGCGGCGTAGTTGGCGACAATCAGATCGGCTCGATTCTCGCCTGTGCCCGGCGACATGATCCGCTCGATCTTCGAATAGCGCGCGAGCGCTCGACCCGAGAGAGACTCACGAAGCTCGATGGCGAAGGTCAGTGTCGCCCAGTCACCCGTTGTCCCGATGCTACTGCGCTGCGAGATGTCGACGTCCTCGATCGCGACCTGCACTCTCAGAACGCAGCGACCGGATCGTTCGGCCACCTCGAATCCGCCGTCCTCAGCGTTGTCAATCAGCGACTGTTCGAGGAGCACGAGGAATTCGTTCTCCGTCTGCTTCGGCAGCTTCGGCGAGCCGGGTTGGTATCTGATCCGTGCGAGCGGGAAGTGGACGGCGTCGAAACCGCCGATCTGATGGTCCTCGCGAATGAAGAGCTCGCCGTCGACGTCGATGTCGACCTTCACGAGATCGCCGATCCACTCCGGACCCTTCACTGCGGCCGGTGCCGGCACCGGCGTGGCGTCTACCGTCTGGGTCGACGCCGTGTCGCTCGTCGCGCAAGCGGTCGCGATCGACATCGCGAGCAGGGAAACAAGAAGGTCGGCCGTTGCACGATTCGACATTCGCTCGTTCCTCCGCTTCCTCGAGTCCGAAGGCGGAGGCGAGTACCACGCCCAAGGGTCGGAGAGGAAGTCTTCAGAGCACGCACCAGAGAGGATGCCGCCCGAGCGGAATCCTGCCTCTAATCCAACAGAGATCTCGCTGAGGCTGCCAGCAATCCATGCCGCTCGAGAACGAACCGACGACCGTAGCGATCGCGATCGGTGAAATTCGAAACGCGTGGAGCAAGAACACTCGGCGCGTGATCGACACGAGCTACGGGGCCGGATGCGCCTGGATGAATTCGATCATCTTCTGCGCGACCTCTTCACCCTTGGTCTCCTGCAGGAAATGTCCACCGCCCTCGATCGTCACGTGGTCCACACCCTTCGCACCGGCAATCCGTGCCTGGAAAACCTTGTCCATTCCCGAGGTGACCGGGTCGTTGTCCGAGAACGACGTCATGAAGGGCTTTTCGAACTTTTCGAGGATCGTCCAGGCTTGACGGTTGGCAGGAATTTCGACGTCGTCCGGAAAGATAGGGACGAGGCTCGGAAACTGACGTGCCCCGGCCTCGAAGCTCGAATCTGGAAAGGGGGCTTCGTACGCAACGCGAATGGCATCACTCGTTGATTCGCCCACGACTTGCATCACGTCCCCCACACTGAACTCCGGTGACTCGGCGCAATATTTTCGCCAGAAGAAGAAGCCCGGTGGCCCGTCTTGCTCGGCGAAATGCTTCGACAATTCCGAGGCTTTCACGATCGGTACCTTTTCGTAGAGATCCCACATGGGTTTTGCGGCCTCGGGTGGCTGTCCGAAACCGTCGGGAAGACCGGTATTCGCAGCAACGACGCGCGCAAAGCGATCGGGCTGTGCGGCGACGAGCCGAAGCCCGATCAATCCGCCCCAGTCCTGGCAGAAGAGATTGACGCCGTCGAGTTGGTTGATTTCGAGCCATTGGTTCATCCAACGGACATGGTTTGCGTAGGTGTAGTCGCTTCTTTCGGTGGGTTTGTCGGAGCGGCCAAAACCGACGAGATCCGGGGCATAGACGTGATAGCCCGCCTCCGCGAACACGGGTGCCATCGTTCGATAGAGGTAGGACCAGCTCGGCTGTCCGTGCATGAGGAGGACGGGTTCGCCGTCCGCCGGACCGGCCTCGAAATGATGGATTCGAAGCTTGCCCCCCTCGCCATCATCGACTTCGGAATAATGCGGTGCGAAATCATAGCCGGGAAGGTTCTCGAATCGCGCGTCTGGGGTCCGGACGAATTGCATGGGAAGATTCCTTGATCTGGTCGACTGAAGGAGAATGAAGGAGAAGGACTCATTGTCCCAGACTCTGGCCAGAAAAGCACCGCTCTGCTTGCATGGACGTCCGACTGCGACATCGCCCAGGATTGAGAGGCCGGGGGCATGCATTGAGCACCACGTGCGTCGCACGATCGTGGCCTTCCGTCGTGGGCGGATCGCCATTGGCGGCCCGAACCCTGACGCCGAAATGCCTCAGGCGAAGGCCTTCGTCAGAAACTCCGAGATCTCCTGAAGCAGCTCCTTGCCCGCCGGGACGATCGGGCTCAGCTGGAAGAAGACGTGCGGTTGTCCGTCGTAGCGATGCGCCGTGACGGCAACGCCCGCGGCTTCGAGAACACCCGCGTAGGTCTCGCCCTCATCCCGAAGTGGATCGAATTCAGCAGTGATGACCAGTGCGGGCGGCAGGTGGGCATGACTCGTGGCAAGCAGGGGCGACGCCTTGGGCTCACGACGCTGGTCGTCGTCCGCTAAGTAGCAAGCTTCAAAGTAGTCCATCGATTCCTTCAACAGGAAGGGACCGGCCGCGTTCTCCAGGCGCGAGGGATGGGCCTCGGTGGCCTCCCCTCGCATGTCGACACAGGGATAGACGAGCACCTGGGCGCGCAGTGCCGGTCCACCACCGTCGCGCGCGAGCAGTGAGACCACCGCTGACAGATTTCCACCAGCACTGTCTCCCGCGACCGCGATCCGCGACGGGTCGCCGCCGAGGTCCGAGCCGTGTTCACCGACCCACTGCAGAGCGGCGAAGCAGTCGTCCGCGGCGGCCGGGTACTTGTGTTCCGGCCCAAGCCGGTAGTCGACTGACACGACGAGCGCCTGGGCACCGTTCGCAATGGCGCGGCACTCCTTGTCGTGCGTGTCCAGGTCGCCAATGGTCCAGCCACCACCGTGGAAGAACACCACGATCGGAAGCCCGGCTTCCTGGCTCGGCAAATAGCAGCGAATCGGAATCTCGCCGGCGGGGCCCGGCACACTGCGGTCGGTTACTTTGGCGACCGCTTCGCCGGGGCCGAACATGTTGCCGAGGGCGACATATCCCGCACGGGCCTCATCCAGCGGCTGTAGATGGGTCGGCAGCGCGTCGGGGTCCTGGGCCATTGCATCGACGAGCGCCTGGATCTCAGGGGCGAGCGGCATCGGTTCTCCTTGCGATGATGTTCTGGGGAGCATGCCACAAGTTCCCGGCGCTTCGGGCGGGGTGTCCGATCGGTCCTCGACGCGACCGTGTACGAGCAGCGGTCAGGCCGGCTACACCCGGGCCGCCCAGGACCAAGCGCGTAACATCCGCCAGCTCGCAAGCCCCAGCAGGCCCGACAACAATGCGATGCCGAGCGGACTCATGGAAGGGACGGACGGTGGTTCGGGGGCGAGACTCGCTGCGACGCGGAAACCATTTGCGGGGGTCCACGCGAGTGTCGATTCTCCGGCATCGCGATAGGCCGCGCTGAGCCACACACTCGTTGAGTTGATGAGCGACCCGCCACTAAAGGCATGGGTGCTGCCTCCGAAGTTGTCGTCGTTCCACTCCGATACGTTGCCACCCTGGTCGAAGGTGCCATTCGGACTGACGGAGGCGGGATAGCTCCCCACCTCGAACACGTCGCCCTCACTGCAGTTCGCGTGATTCGCCGTCGTCGAAGGCAGGGAACATACCATCTGCGTGTCCGAACTCGCAGGGTAGTTGTAGTAGGCCATCAAGGCGACGTCGTAGTAGGCCGCCTTGTACCACTCGTCGACGCTGGGAATGAAAACCGTCGCTCCCGGATTGCGCGTCACTGTAAAATTCGCGATCGCCGCTGGCGTGAGGGTGTATGCCCCATCCTCGGTTGTCGCGTTCCCCTGTGCTCCGACGGGTTGGCCGTTGTGCATCCAGTTGGCGAAGCGGGCGGCGTTGTAGAACGACACCCAGTTCACCGGCAGGTTCTCACGGTCGAGCATCGGGACGTAGCTGTAGCTCCCCGACGTTCCGCTCCGCGTGATGCCGCCCCGCTTCCCGAAGAAGACGCCCATATTCGTGTGGTAGACGCCGTTCGGATCTATGTCCGCGACCGCATTCAAGAACTCGGCGTACTGCGCGTTGGTGACCTCGTGCTTGGCGATCCGGTATTCGTAGGGGACCGACCCATAGCCGGTGAAGCCGATGAATCCGCTACAACAGGTCATCACTTCAGTATCCGCCGCGTTCCCGGGGCCGCCCACCGTGGCCCAGTCGAAGCCGACGGCCGCCGAGGGCTGAGGAGCCAGCAAGAGAAGGGCCCCGGTCGTCATCGTCATCATTCGCAACCGCGCTGAGCGCACACGAGTCCACATCATCAATTCATCCTTCTCCAGGCTCCTTATAATAGAAGTGGATCCCAATGCACCGACGTGTCGCAAATTCTCAAGAATCGTGGCCAAGGCACTCACGAGTAGGCGACCAATCGGCAGAAGAACCGCATTCGGACCACAACCGACGTGGTGCGCCAACCTTGCCCCTACGAGGGCTGCCCGAGGAGATAGAGCATCTTTCCCGGTGCACGGGATTCGATCGCGCCCGACTCCCAAGCGTAGGCATCGTCGAGCCCTGTCGTCAGCTCTTCCATATCCGTCAAGGTGTAGGTTCGGGCATTCGAGACCGCTGCGTCCCAGGCGACGAACAGGGGAATGAGCGGGACACAGTATGTGAAGACGATCTGTTGCCACGTCATGGGCCTGATCTTCGGCGTGAGGACGAGAACCATCAGAAAGGCAACGGGCATGCTGAGCCAGAAGAGGAAGATGGGTAGACCGTTGTCGCTGATCTCGAAGATGCACAGGGGCTTCTTCTCTTCTTGGGCGTTCTTCAGGATGGCTCGCGCGCGATCGGGCCTCATGTGGTGGAAGCTGCAGATCAGAATTCGTGCTCCTTCGTGATGGACGTTCGTGGCGTCGACCGGAGTCTCTTCGTACCGGATCCCGCTCGAAGCGGGGCGCTGGGCGGCGTCCAAATTGGGGTAGAGGTCACTCATCGTTAGTTCGAAGTCCAGGCCCTCGGCTTTCAGCGCCCGGGTAATTTCAGGAAGAGGCCCGCCGGATCCTGAACAAAGATCAATGAGCTTCTTGCTCGGCGTGATCTCGATGAGCCTTCGAATCAAGGGGGTGAGGGCTTCCCGGGTTCCGACCAGCTGGTGAACGACTGCGATGTACCTCGTCATGCAGTTGCGGATCCAGGAGGGAAACCAGGGAAGATCTTCGAACTCGAATAGCTGAACGCGTTTCACGCAGGGAATCATAGCCTCTGAAGAGGCGAAGTAGCCCTGCTGGGGGCTACTTGGCCCCTTCCGGGGAAACATCGTTGAGCGCGGGCTCGCAAAGGTGCGAGCGGCGTAGAAGCAGCATGAAGCGTAGGCGTTGCGCGCGCATGCCTGTGGACCAATTGCGCAAAGGCACCCGAATCCGCGACTCTGCACAAAGCGGAATCATGTATCGAGCTGACTCAAGGGGGCTCACGGTTTATGGAACGATCGAGAGGAGGGAGCGCCTTTCGCGCTCAAGCGGTGCTGCTGACGATCGCCGCGCTTGGT
>CBFDDD010000171.1:0-6852 GCA_965603475.1 uncultured Myxococcales bacterium | reverse complement strand
TCTTCATCTCGATGTGCCCGTCACCGTCTCCGAGCTGATTCTCGGTGCCGAGGTGCAAATCCCAACAGCCGACGGAATGACCAAAGTGAAGGTTCCGCCGCGTTCGGCGAATGGACGCACACTTCGACTACCGGGCAAGGGCGTTGCGAGAATTGACTCGAAGGGGAGTGGGTCGCCGAATCGCGGTCATCTCTTCCTTCACCTTCAGGCCGTTCTGCCTACGGCGGCCGATCCAGAGATCGAAGAAATTGCGCGGAAGCTCGAGAATTTCTACGCCGAGCAGAATCCGCGCGCGGAGATTCGATGGGAGGCGAAATGACGACTTCATTCGAACGGACCGAGGTTGTGCGGTTGCTCGACGTGGACGCTGCGTTTCTAGAAGTCCTCGAGCGGGAATCGATCGTATATGTGGATGTCGAAGAATGCCGCTTCTCTCCCCGGATGGTCGAGCGTGTTCGAGTTGCACACAGCCTGGTCTTCGAGTTGGACGTGAACATGTCCGGAGTCGCCGTGATCCTGCGGATGCGAGAGGAACTCGGTTCGATGCAGGACGTGCTCAGTCGCGTACAGGAGGCTTTTCATCGACGCGCCGCCGGAGAACCGGAGACGGCCGATTGAGGACCCGCGATCGGAGGGGTCAGGCGAACGCTTCCTCGCGTTTTTCTTCTTCCTCGTGCTTTTCCTCGCGGCGATAGAGCGTACGGCGATTCATGCCGAGTATTCTGGCCGCCTCCGATTTTCTTCCATGCGTGGCTTCGAGGGCGGCGTCGATGTAGGCGTCGGTGAGGTTCCGGACAGTCAGGCGCTGCTCGAGCGCGATCCGCAACAGCATCTCCTCGATCGATCCATCGCTCGGCATGGCGTCATCCGGAATCAAGATGTCGTTTGCCACGATCTCCGATGAACTCGCGAGCGCGAGTGCTCGCTCGATGCAATTCTCGAGTTCGCGAGCATTCCCCGGCCAGGCTCCGCGCATCATCTTTCGCAGCGCGGCGTCGCTGAATCGCGCACGTTCATCATCGGAATGCTTTCGCAAGAACGACTCGGCCAGAACCGGGATGTCCTCCGAGCGTTCCCGCAACGGCGGGATGCGAATCGGGATGACGTTCAGCCGAAAGTAGAGATCTTGCCTGAAACGACCTTCCTCGATCGAACGATGGATGTCCTGGTTGGTTGCGGCGATGATGCGCACGTCGATCTTGGTGTTCTGGGTCCCGCCAACCGGCCGAACTTCGCGGTCTTGCAGTACCCGAAGCAGCTTGCCCTGCAGGCTGATGGGCATATCACCGATTTCGTCGAGGAAGAGGGTCCCACCTTCGGCCGTCTCGAACAGGCCCTTCTTGTTGGCATGAGCGCCCGTAAAAGCGCCGCGCACATGACCGAAGAGCTCGCTCTCGAGGAGTCCCTCTGGCATTGCCGTGCAGTTGATCGGCACGAAAGGCTTCGCCGCACGAGCGCCAGTAAAGTGGATGGATCGAGCGACGACTTCTTTGCCGGTTCCACTTTCGCCCGTGATCAAGATGTTGCTGCGATTCGTGGAAATCTTCTTGATCATCGCGTAGATCTCATTCATCGCGGGACTCTTGCCCACGAGCTCGCCGAATGAACTCAAACGGGCAACAGCGCGTCTCAACCGACGATTTTCTTCTTCGAGTGCGCGTCGTTCGAAGGCGCGTTCGAGGGAAACCAGAAGCTCCTCGGCCTGGAACGGCTTGGTCACGAAGTCCAGCGCGCCCGCACGCATAGCGGCAACAGCCGCTTGAATCGTTCCGAATGCGGTCATCAGAATGACGGGCGTATTGGGGCGTTTCTCACGCATTCCAGCAAGCAGATCGAGTCCGTCGATCCCCGGCATCTGGAGATCTGACAAAACGACATCCCAATCTTTCTCGTCCGCCAGCGAAAGCGCTTCCTCGCCCGAACCACACTTGGTGACTTCGAAGCCGGCTTCGGTAAGCAGATCCTCCGTCATGTCGAGGATCGACGGATCGTCGTCCACGACGAGAACGGCTCGCGAGATGAGGTGGTCAGTCGTCGCCATAGTGCAGCCTCCTGTGCTGGTGGGTCTGCACTCCTTGTGCCAATGAACCTCAGGTCTGAAAGGGCGCCTACGCGATTCTGGGGTAGGCTTGCGACAACAGGCTGGGGTAATGAGACTCGCAATGAGGCATAATACCACGATATTGATCATCTCGAATGTTCGTTTCAGGTCAGAGTACCCGAGGGGAGGGGGTCAGGTGAAGAGGCATGATCGTCGGGGTCGATTTTCTGCTCCCTCGCGATTGTGGGCCCCGTGGAGGGACTCAGTCTGTCTCGGGCGATGTGTTATGAACCGTGATTCCGCGATAATCAGGGGTACTCATGGCTTCGCTCGATGAATCCGCCGAGCTTTCATCTCTCAAGGCGGAGATCGACAGACTCAGGTCCGAGCTCGATGAGAACAGGGACCTCGTGCAGTCCCTCGCCGTCGAGGGCGAACGAGCGAAGGGCATTCTCCAGGTCGCCGCCGACGGAATCCTGACGATCGACGAGAGCGGTCTCATCGAATACGTCAATCCTGCAATCAGCCAGATCTTTGGCTTCGATGCGGACGAGTTGATCGGGCAGAACGTGAGGCTCTTGATGCCGGCGCCCCACGAGAAGGCGCATGACGGCTATCTCGAGAACTATCGTCGCACGCGCGAGCGGAAGATTCTCGGGGTCGGACGGGAGGTGATGGCCAGACACCGTGACGGTACTTCGTTTCCGATCGAGCTGACGGTCTCGGAAATCTCCGAGGGATCACGCCGTACGTTCACGGGAGCGATCCGCGACATCAGTGCTCGCCGGGAAGCCGAGACCGTCATTCGTGAGGATCACGACCGCTTGCGTGGGATATTCGATTCGGCGATCGATGGCATCGTTGTCATCGATGAATCTGGCAAGATCCTGGAGGTCAATCGGGCCGTCGAACGCATCTTTGGATACACGCCAGACAAGGTCCTTCATGAGAACGTCCGACTTCTCATGCCCTCTCCGTTCAGGGACGAGCACAACTCTTATATCGAGAGGTATCTCGAGACTGGTAAAAAGCGGATCATCGGGATCGGGCGGGAAGTGCGCGGGCTGCGTCAGGACGGCACGACGTTTCCACTCCACCTCGCCATCAGCGAGGGCTATATCGACCACCGACGTGTGTTTACGGCATTTCTGCGCGATCTCGGCCGACTCCGTGAAGCGGAAGAGCGGGTCCGTCAATCCGAACAACTCGCCGAGCTCTCGACGATTTCAGCGGGTATTGCACACGATGTCGGTACGCCGATGACGACGATTCTGGGTTATGCGGAGCTGTTGCAGAAAACCGTGACCAACCCGAAGAACCGAGAACGGGCTGGCCACATCGTCGATCAGGTTCGTCGCGTGAAAGATCTTCTTCGCACGCTCCTGGATATCGCGCGTCCGCGAAATGCCACTCCCCAGGCGATGTCGCTAGTCGATGTCCTCGACCACAGCCTCGAGTTCTTTCGTGAAAAATTGAAGGGGCGTGGAATCGTCGTCGAGCGCGACTACTCGCCCGTATCGCAGGTTGTGGCAAATCGCGATCGACTCGAACAGGTCTTCTTGAATCTGATCGTCAACGCGATCGACGCGATGCCGAGCGGCGGAACCCTCACCGTTCATCTGATGCAGCAGAGTCCTGAACTCATCGAGATTTGCGTCGCCGATACCGGCATTGGCATCGAGCCGGACGTGCTCGATCAGATTTTCGAGCCGTTCTACACCACCAAGGAACGGGGCAAGGGAACCGGACTCGGCCTCCTCGTCAGTCAACGGATCATCCACGATCATGGGGGAAGAATCAGCGCAGCGAGCGAGGTTGGCGCAGGCACTCGGATTTCAATTCTGCTCCCGTCCAGCGAGCAGGCGGCTTCAGCGGAATTATAGAAACGCCGCCTCGATCTTCTCGAGGACGGCATTCTCGGCGTCCGTCGGACCTCCGGCACGGAGGAAGGATTTCTCGAGCGCACGGGCGATCCGCTTGGAGCGAGACACGATGTCGTCTCGCAGCTTCAACCGTTCATCGGGTTCGAGTGCACGACAGACTTCACCGATATAATCGGACCACACTCCGAGCAGGGACTCGTGGGGTCGACGCTCCAGCCAGCTCTCGAGGAGCTGTCCCGTCTCGCTCTTCGGGTCGATCCCGAAATCGTCCCGTGCCTTCAGAATCGACCGTCTTTCCTCATCGTCCAACGTGTGATCCGCCCAGGCCACGGCGACCAGCGGAGCGAGCACCAAGGCGTTGATATTCTCTTCTCGAAGGTCGAGGTCCAATAGCTGATTGATCAATTCGGGCGTATCCACGCCAAGGGCGACGGATAGTGCTGAGAACTGCTCATCTCGGGTCTTTTTAGCGCGCATGGCTTCCAACAGCCGCTCGCTTTCCTTGCGAAAAAAGAGGTCCTCGAAGGCCTTTTCACGTTCTGACAAGGGACCGGAACCGGACATGGAAATCTCCTTTTGATGCTGAATTTGGCGGGCGCAACTGTACGCGCTGTGTCAATCGTTGGCCAACACGGTCGGCATTTATCCGGGCTGTCTACTGGCCATCGACCGATCCGTGACACAAGAAGCAGCTACCGGATAGCGCACTTGCTTGAAAGTAGTTTGGCGGCGTTCGATCCGCTCCACGCTGGGCCTGTGCAATTCGCTCCGCGAAGCGATTGGTGTGCCGATTGAGCGCCGGGTGTTGCGTCGTACGGCCGGGACTGTCGATCTGTTCGACGGCGGCGGCCATGCGTCGAAGGCTGCTTTGGATTTCGCGCTGTACGCCCTCGTTTGTGCCGTCGGGGGTGGCGCGCAGCAGTTCATTCAGCCGACGGACCTCCGCGGCAAGAATCCACATCGAGGATTCGAGTCGGTCCTGCGGTATGTAGTAGAAATTCGGGGGAACGGTGTGTTTCTGGATCGATGTAGGTACCTGCGTGCAGGAAGCGACGAGCGTCATGACGACACCCAGGGCAACGACTGAAACGATTCTCGTCATGGCTTTCCCTGTGATCATGCTGACAAGAAGATGCAGAAGCCATGCCGCTCGGATCGCACGGCGTTTTGGGACGGCCAGAGACCCCATACATCGTTCCCATTGCTCTGGACGCCCGACACTCTCGCTGGACGCGAGCCCTTGATTGTGACCCAATGTCGCATCCTGTGTAGTATAGGCTCCACCGAAGGAAGAGGCCCCCTCCGATATGCGACGTGTTGAACGGGAGCGTTCGCCTGGCGGGCACGCGCACTGCATTCTCTCGATCGGTGTCGATTCGTCGGGCTCGAAGCGTTTCAGCATGGTTCGCGACGCGTGGCGAGCTTTGAATGCAAGGGAGACTTGAGATGAGCGATCGGAAGAGCGAGTCCATCGAGGTCGTTTTCTGTGCCGTCGATTTTTCCGAGACAGCGAGTCTTGCGCTGAGCCACGCCAGTCAGCTCGCTCATCGCCATCACGCGAAACTCGTGCTCGCCCATGTCGTCGAGCCCCTTCCGGTCGTGTCCTATCCGATTCTGATGGTGCCCCTGGATGCACAGATCGAACTGCGTGAGTTCGCGAGCGCGCGACTCGAAGAACTGGCCGACACGGTTCGCAAGTCTGGAATGAGCGTCTCGACGAGTCTCGAAAACGGCCCTCCGGGTCCTCAGCTGGTCGAGATTTCTGAACGCGCAAGCGCAGACATCGTTGTCATCGGAACCCGTGGCTTGACGGGTTTCGAACATTTCGTTCTGGGCAGTACGGCGGAATACGTCGTTCGACGCTCGCAATGCCCCGTCTTGACGGTGCATCCCGAAGACGATTCACCGAAAGAGGCGGTAAAATTGGTCATCGTACCGACCGATCTCGGCCCCAACGCCGGTAATGCAGCCGATGCCTTCACGCGAATCTTCGATGCCGACGAACGTCCGCGGGTGTTGCTGGTCTTTGCCGACCCGACTCCGCCCTATCTCGAGCCCTTCAAGCATGAGACCCTCGAAAAGTGGGGTCAGCCAGACGTCCGGAAAGACGATATCGAGGAAAAAATGGCGCCAATGGTCAGTCGGTTCGAGAGCGCAGGTTTCGAAGTCGAAATCGAAATTATCGACGGGAGCCCGGTCCGCGGGGTCACCGAGCTGGCCCGAGAGCGTGATGCGGACATGATCGCGATGATCACACACGGGCGTTCTGCTCTGGCCAACGTATTGGTCGGGAGAACGGCGCAGCGGATCGTTCAGCACGCACCTTGTCCGGTCTTGACGGTTCGTTCTTCGAAGAAGCAGCAAGAAGACTAGCTAGGCGACGGACGCGCGTTGCCGGCTGCACTCCGCGAGCTACACCCCTGTGTCGGAGTCGGTATGAAGTGCCGCGTCGGGTCGAACGGCCTTCTCTGGCGTGAAGGCTTCGTCCCGCAGCAATGCGTGACTTCGGATCGAACAATC
This sequence comes from uncultured Myxococcales bacterium, assembly GCA_965603475.1. GTDB lineage: Bacteria > Myxococcota_A > UBA9160 > UBA9160 > UBA4427 > UBA4427. The sequence goes on along the minus strand of CBFDDD010000171.1, from coordinate 408 downwards.
GATCATCGCGCAATGATGGCACTCGCTTTCATCACAGGGATCGAAATGAACCACGACGTCGCCGCCATGTCGGTCGTTCTCGAACAGGGCGGCTTCGATGTCATCATGAATCCCATGAATCTGGTCGACATCGAAGTAGCGCGGCACCGTGAGGTGGAAGTCGATGTGTTGGCGTGCTCCGGAACGCCAGCACCGAAGGCCGTGAAGATCGATCCAGGTTGCCCGTCGCGCCCCTTGGAGAAGGGCTGTTGTCGATCCGATGAGCGACTCGTCGGCCTCATCCATCAATCGGGCGACGGAACCGTGTAGAAGGCGGTATCCCTCCCAGGCTACGTTGATTGCGACGGCGATCGCGATCAGTGGATCCGCCCACATCCAGCCTGTCAGCGAGACGACGATCAAGCCGCC
>CBFDDD010000170.1:0-6864 GCA_965603475.1 uncultured Myxococcales bacterium | reverse complement strand
AATCATCAATGATTCCGGTTACATAGTGGTGGAGGCGGCGGGAATCGAACCCGCGTCCAGAAAGCGTAAGTCCTTGAAATCCAAGAAGTCTGGTTCGTAGACCTTTCTCCGCGGTTGTCCCGCAAGACCCGCGACCGGCCTCTTCGTTGTCGAGACGAGTCGGCGACACAGGCCGCTCGGCTGTCTGCGAGCTGCGCCTTCGCAGGACGACCCCCTCTCAAGTGCTTGGAAAACAATGAACTTTTCTTGCCTAACGCGCCGCAAGCCGTGTAGATTGGTCCCTGTGACGCGCTCGGGTGCTGGAGAATATTGAGGCCTCGTCAAGGTCGTAGGATGCCCCGGGTGCCCCAACAGGCTGGATACTCTGCATGGGCCACCGTTGCTCCCTCGCGCTCGCCGTTCTCTGCTCGGTGCTGTTCTGCGCCACGAATTCCCCGGCCGCCACCTTCGTCATTGACGCCACCGGCGATGCCGGCGACAACAATCCCGGGGATGGCGTCTGTGACAGCGTCCTTGCGGGCATCGACTGCACACTGCGCGCCGCCGTTCAGGAAGCAAACGCGCTCGCGGGTCGAGATCGGATCGAGATTCCGACGCTCACGATCAGCCTCGACCTTGCTGGCGATGACGACCTCGCCGCAGTGGGGGACCTCGACGTCACCGACGCTCTCGACATCGCGGGCGTCGGTTTCTCGCCGACCGTTTCGCAGATCTCCGGCGAGGTCATCTTCAACTTCCTCGGTGCAGACGGTTCGCTCACCAACCTGATCCTGCAGGGCGGGTCGACTGCAATCCAATCCAACAACAGTGTGCGGCTCGAAATCACGGATCTGGAGATCGAGGGACTCGACCCTGGAGGATTGGGAATCATTAGCTTCGGGACGATCGACGTTCAGCGAGTCGATGTCTCCGGTGCGGGCTCCACCGGCATCTTCGCCGGCAAGCCGTCGAAAATCGACCGCGTGACAGTCACCAACTCTGAACCGGCCATTTTTCTCTTCGGTGGCGGCGTGATCTCGAACGCCCTCTTGTACGGGAACAACTTTTCTGGAGGTCCCAACTATGCGAGCGGCATCACTGCTCGCGGTGATGTCCTCGTGCAGAACGTCACGCTCTTCGGCAACTGCGGCGTTTGCGACGGTGGAACCGGATTTACGGATCTCTGGATCGAGAATGGTGAGGCGCGCGTGCGAAACTCCCTGTTCCAGACCTTTCAGGCCAGCCCTTTCATGGCGAACTGTCGCCTGGGCGCGGGAGGGTCAATCGTATCGGAAGGTGGAAACACGGAAATCAGCACCCGATGCGGATTCACACAGGCGACTGACGTACAAGACACGACCCTGGCTTTCGTAGACTTTGGGGATGGCATCCCCGTACTAATCGATACCCGTGCCATCGACTCGGCCGTGGCCGAACTTTGCCCTCTGGTAGATCTACACGGCGGCGCCCGCCCGACCGGCGACGGGTGCGATCGGGGAGCGATCGAAGTGGGCTCTGTCGTGGCCTGCGCCAATGGCCTCGACGACGACGGCGATGGCTTCGTCGATCTGCAGGACCCCGGCTGTCGCGGGGCGAGCGACGAGCTCGAAACGCACGCACGCCCGGGCGATGTCCTCGCCAGCAATTTCAGTTTTGGTGGCGTATCCGTTTTCGATCCCATCACGACCCGACTCAGCCCCGTCGTTCGCACTCCGTCCGCGAACTCCTGGAATGTCGAGACGGATAAGGATGGAAGGGTGTTGCTCGCCGGATACGGCGCGGGCTGGCTCTTCGACATCGACCTGGAGGACGGCGGCGCGAGCCTGCTCAGCGCCGGTGGCGCGCTCAGCAACCCAACCGGCATCGCCCTATCGAGTGCGGGCGAGATCTTCGTCGGCGAGGAAACGGGCGGGACCCTGCTGGAGATCGATCCGACAACGGGCGCCCAGACGATCATCGCGAGCGACGCCGTCGATTTCGAACTCATCAAGGATCTCGTGTTCGAACCGGGCGGCGATCTTCTCGTCTCGACGCCGACCGCCGGCATCCATCAGGTCGACCCGGTGACGGGAACCATCAGCACGACGTTCACCAGCGACTTCCCCCAACAGCTCGACATCGATCTGTTCGGCGATGCCCTCTACTCGGATAGCGGTCTCGCAAAGGTCCCCATGTCGCTCGATCTCGGGACGGGCGTCTCGACACCGTTGCTCTCGACACCGAGCTTCAACAATATACGCGGTGTCGCGCAGGAGCCGACCGGCCTGGTGCTCGTGACCGACCGGACCGTCGGGGAGATCTCGCGTGTCGATTCCGTTGCCGACACCGCCACGACGCTGAACGTGGGTCGCGAACAACAGGGTATCTACCACCTGCAGACGGTCCCGGCTGCGGCCGAGCTAAAGGTCACGCTATCCGACACGATCCTGATCGACGGCGCAACGACCGGCGTCGCGGATATCGGGGACACGCTCGAGTTCACCGCAGTGGTGACTAACATCGGCCTCGGCACGGCCGACCTGCTCACCTTCGAATCCGGCCTCGATCCGAATCTGCAGCTCGTGGCGTCGAGTCTCTCCACCACGCAGGGCGCCATCATCGAGGGCAGCCTGGCAATCGACCCCCGCCTCGAAGTCGACCTCGGGAGCCTCGCGCCAGCAGCCACGGCAACGATCACCTGGCAGGTCGACGTCGCGGATCCAGCGCCGGCCCGAAGCGTCTCGGCGAATGCCTGGGTGCGCCGCGCAAAGATCATCCTCGCTGAATCGGATGACCCGACCACGGGTCCGGCAAACGACGAGAATGTGATCGGCGTGGGCGACTACGGGATCGTTGTGCAGGCCACTCAGAAGATCAGCGACACACGGGGTGCGCTATCGGGCGCGGGCGATCCCGGATCGGTCCTCTTGGTCAACAACTACTTCGGTGGATCCCTCGAAGCGATCGGCGATGTGGACGGCGATGGGGTCGAGGACGTGGCCGTTGGGGCGTACTTCGATGAAGAAGCCGGCACCCCCGGATCGGGTGCGTTCTTCATTCTTCTTCTGAATAGCGATGGCAGCGTCAAGCAGCGATTCAAATGGAGTGCCGTCAGCTCGGATCTCGCCGCCGCGCTCTCGAGCGCCGGCCTAACCCTCGCCGACGATCAGTTCGGCTCGAGCATCGCGCATCTCGGTGACCTCGACGGTGGGGGCCCCTCCGATTTCGCGTTGGCCGTCGGGGCCTGGTACGACGACGGCCTCGGTGGCACCGACCGCGGTGCCGTCTACATCCTGTTCATGGATGCGAGCCCCCTCCAGGTCCTCTCGGTCAGCAAGATCGGCGACGGAGCCGGAGGCTTTCCTTCCGGGCAACTCGGTGATGCCGACTTCTTCGGCATGGATATCGAAAATGCCGGAGACATCGACGGAGACGGAGTCGTCGACCTCGCGGTCGGCGCCCACCTCGACGACACGATCGGCGGCAACTCCGGGGGCGTATGGATCCTGTTCCTGACGCCGAGTGGGACCGTTAAGGCTTCCCCGCCAGTCCAGATCCTCGTCTCGCCTGCTGCAGCGGGCGACTTTCTGGGACTCGGGATCGCTTCGCTCGGTCTCTTCGATGGCGACGCGGTGCCCGACCTCGCCGTCGGGGCATCCAGACGAGACGCAGGCGGCACCGATCGAGGTGCGGTCTGGATCCTCACCCTCAACGCAAACGGCACGATCAAGACCCAGACGGAGATCGCCGACGGGGTCGGCGGGATGCCGTCGGGCTTACTCGAAGACGATGACCGCTTCGGGCGCGACGTCGAAGTCGTACCGGACCTCGACGGCAATGGCACGGTGGACTTGATCGTCGGCGCGAATCGCGACAGCGATGCCGCAAACCGGGCAGGCGCCGTCTATGCACTCTTTCTGACGCCGTCGGGCACGGCCGACCGGGTGGTACAACTCGCACCACAGCCGGGCGTGCTCTTCAACGAACTCGGCGCGAACGACCGCTTTGGTCTGTCGATCGCTTCACTAGGCGACCTCGACTCGGACGGCGATCTCGAGATCGCTGTGGGGGCGCTACTTGACGACGACGGCGAAGGCGATGCCGGCGCGGTCTATGTGCTCAACACCGCCACGCCGGTGCCCGAGCCGGGCGCGATTCTGAGTCTTGTGTCCGGAGCCGCGCTCATCGCCTCATTCAATCGAAGGCGCAAAAGACGTTAGGTCCCGACAAGACTTCACCCGGCTCAATCTACCGATCTCTCGGGCACGACTGGATGCGCCCGCTCCGGAGCGACGGCCCTGCTCAATCGTCACGCCAAAACCACGGGTTCAGCCTCGAAGCGGCGCCAGGCAATGATGGGCTTCCAGGAGGGGATCGACCAGGAATCGGGCCTCGTCTGAGAGCACTGCGTACCTTCCCTTCAGCTCGAATCCCGCCAATGAGGAACGCGCGTGCACTAACCAACCGGCGGGCCAGCACCTCCTTCAAACGTCGAGCTGTGGCGGGCCGCGGCGCACCCGCGCCCGAATCGCATCGAGTGTTTCGCCGCCAGGGAACGCAGCGTCCAGCACCCAGGTCGCGCCTGCGTCGGCGAAGTCCTGCATCCGGCGACGGTCGGTCTCCGGGTCTCCGCTCCCGCCCGTCTGAGGGATTACGATGTCGAAGTCCTCCTCGGTGCCTCGTTGCTCTGTGACTAACGTACGAAGATCGCGGACCTGCTCGGGAGAGATGGGGTCTGTGAACGGATCGAGAATTGGAATGATGCCGTCGTAGCGGGTGGCGCGAAGAACCGGTTTTCGCTTTGGCCAGGTGGCACCGATCCAGATCGGAATCTTTCGCCTTCCGGCGGGACGGCCGAAGCCAGGCGTCTTCACCTGGTAGTGGCGCCCCTCGAACGCGACTTCCTCATCGCTCCACAGGGACTGGAGTAGCTCCAAGCCCTCATCGAGCATCTCGGCGCGCACGCGCAGGCTGCCCTCGTCTCCTAGATGCTCGAACTCGTCCTGGAACATGCCGTTGCCGGCTCCGAAGACGAATCGACCTTCGGCGAGTGCGTCCAGTGTGAGGATTTCTTGTGCGAGCTTTGTCGGGCGGCGGCGTGCAATGGGCGTGACCGACGTGCCGAGAATCAAACGTTTGGTTTGTGAAGCAATCACGCCGAGGGTGATCCAGGGATCAGCGTGCGGCCGCATTCCAGGAAAATTCACATGGTCCCAGACGAACACCCCGTCCCAGCCCGCTGCCTCTGCCTCGAGCGCCAACTCGAGCTGCGTTCGCACATTACCCAGATAACCGAAATTCGCGAGATTCAGTCCGAATTGCATTCGTGCTCCTCACTGAACGGCCTAACAACGGTGCCTTCCTGGGCAATCGCTAGAAGTGAAAGAATCCCCAGTCCGGCTCGAGCCCGAGCATGATCTGCCCGACCGCTTCGAGGCGGGTCTCACTCACGAACGCGTGCTGGGTGATCACGTGCACATCGCGGAAGTGCTTCTGGAAACGCCCTTCATTGCGAATTCCGGCCGTCCCCACACACGAATGCACGAGCCGGACGGCCTCGGCGGCCGCAAGCACAGCATGGGTACTGGCAAGCTGGCAGCGCCCCTTTTCGGCCATGTCGAGCTGACCCCGTGCCTTCGCGGTGTCCCACGCCTCATCGAAGGTGGTGTGCAGGAACGCGCGTGCTGCGGCGAGGCCTCCCTCCGACTGCGCCAACCGAAGCTGGACGGTGCTCCGATCGCGCAGCGCGCGCTCTGTGTAGGCCGGCACCTTCGAACCGAGTTCGGCGAGTTCATCGACCGCCGACTGCGCAACGCCAAGCGCGACGGAAGCATGCGCGCCGACTGTTGCCCAAACCGCGAGTGGCGCGAGCGGCGTGGCGTACGCACGGGATGGCTCGTCCAGGGGAGCGAATGGCACCGCGCGTTCGCTCGGAACGAACACGTCGACCACATTGACGTCGTGACTCCCTGTGCCGGACATTCCAAGGGTGTTCCAGTCCTCGATGATCTGGCGCTCGTGCGCTGGGATTACGGTCAAGAGCGTTTCGGGTTGGCCGCCGGCGTCGACCCTCATCTCGTCGCCGTCGAAGACATCGGCGAGCCCGATGAGCCAGGTCGCCCCGTGGCAGTTGCTGTTGAAGGGCGTGCGCCCCGTAACGCGGTAACCGCCATCGACCGCCACCGCGCGACGATGCGGGTTGAACGAGCCAGCCACGATCGCTTCTGACGCACCGAAGACCTCGGCCGTCGCGTCGTCCGAAAACCATCCCCCGAACAACTCGCTCGCGTTGCAGACCTGGACATTCCACGCCGCGGCACTGTCGATTCGAGCCAGGGCTTCCCCAATGCGGAACTCGTTTGCGGGACTCAGCTCGAGTCCCCCTCGCGCCTTTGGCCTGAACATTCGGAAGAAGCCGCCCTCTCGCAGCGCCTCGAGAACGGGCGTTGCCAAGCGCTTTTCTCTCTCTGCGGCGGCCGCGTGCTCGATGATGAGTGGGCGTAATTTCTCGATGGATTCACGAAGGCTGTTGAACGTTGCGGGACTCGACATCTCGTATCTCCTGTCTTTTTCTAGGGACCAAACACGCGTCGCGTTCGATGTTCAACCGTATTGTGCGGCTGGCCTGCGGGTGGCACAATGACATAAATCCGAAGAATCAGGCCAACTCTGGAGAATCTTGTGCCCGAGTACGACATCCCGATCGTCCGCGATTTCTCAGGAGCGGACGACCCAGTCCCCCGACGGATCGTCGTTGTTGTCAATCCCCGCGCTGGCTCGCTCGAATACATGGGGCCCCTGCAAGTATTCGACGAGGCCAGGATCTTCCTCGAATACTCGGGCCGACTTGATCGCGTGTAGGAAGTTTAAGCTGCGTTTTCAGCACCACCGGTAAATACTGTTCTG
>CBFDDD010000169.1:0-6869 GCA_965603475.1 uncultured Myxococcales bacterium | reverse complement strand
GTGCGATCCGCTTGACCTTGTAGGAATCGTCCAGGGTGAAGACCATGAGCTTGCCGTCGAGGGGCGCGATCCAGACGGGGGTGTCCGCGGCGCTGCCGTTCTTGCGATAGCTCCGAAGGCTCACGTATTGCGCGTCGTCGAGGGGTGTTGATCGGTTCATTCGCTCATCCTACTGGAACTAGACCGTGAATTCCTCGATCTGATCGAAGTTCATGTAGCGGTATACCTCGCCGGACCTGCCTTTGAGACTGACCGTGCGCTCCTTGTATTCGGCGGGCGTTGGCAACCGTCCGAGGATGGAAGCGATGGCGGCCAGTTCGGCGGAAGCCAGGAATACGTTCGCGTCCTTGCCCAGGCGATTCGGAAAGTTGCGCGTCGACGTGGACACCACCGTCGAACCCTCCGCGACGCGCGCCTGGTTGCCCATGCATAGCGAGCAGCCGGGCAATTCCGTTCGCGCGCCGGCCAGGGCAAAATTGCTGTACGGACCTTCATGCGTCAGGACCTTCGCATCCATCCTGGTGGCAGGTACGACCCATAGGCGCGTCGGAATCGCCTTGCCGTTTTCCTTCAACAGCTCTCCCGCCGCCCGGAAGTGGCCAATGCTGGTCATGCACGAACCGAGGAACACTTCGTCGATCTTCGTGTTCTGCACTTCCGAAAGCTTCTTGACATCGTCCGGATCGTTCGGGCAGGCGAGCAGAGGTTCGGTGATCAGGCTCATGTCGACTTCGACGATGTGGGTGTACTCCGCATTCGGATCGGCCGAGAGGAGCTCGGGATTCGCCACCCAGGCTTCCATTTCCTGCGCACGCCTCTCCAGCGTCTCTGCATCTTGATAGCCGTTCGCGATCATCGAACTCAGCAGGGTGATATTCGAGCCCCGGAACGGGCCCCTTGGGGCCTAGTTGTCAGAATGCTTAGTATCGGCGGTGCGGAAAACGCAGCTTGTTTTGCCTATCCACTCCACGAGCGCAGCCTCTGAGACGTCCTCGGACTAACAAATTCTGAATGAGGGAACTGGAGCCGTCTCGGGCAAAAGAACGAGAATTCCAAGTTCCGGAATTGCCTCAAACGCAAGACCGATGCGGCAATTCGACACGAGATCGAGGTGGAAAGTCACGAATCTTCGGAGAGTGCCGCGCTTTCCACCGCATGGTGGATGGATAATCTCCTGCTCCCCACTCGATCGATATCAAATTGTCGTAGGATGGACCGTGTATTTTCGAAAGCTGTGCCAGCGACGGGGCGCCCTGTCGACTGTGTGTGTAGAAGAGGAGTTGATTTATGCCGATCCGTCTCGTCCCTACGTTTGGTGCCCTATTCAGCTGCCTTCTCTTATCTGCGTCATTCGCCCTGGCTGAGCCGCCCATCTGGGAGTCGAACTACGGAGCCGTGATCCCGTCGCTCACGCTTGGTGACGATGAATCGGATAGTGTCACGCTGAGCTTTGATTTCCCGTTCGACGGAGTCCTCTATCGGACGATCTTCATCGGGACCAACGGCGATCTGCAGCTCGGCTCACTCGGCATCGACGACGACATCGACTACGACCACTGGAGTTACATGGAGGAGTTCACGGCAGACGGAGCTCCCTCGATTTCCGGATTCTCCACGGATCTCGATCTCAGCAGTACGGGCACGATTCACTTCAACGACTTCGGCGATCGTGCGGTCTTCACTTGGAACGAAGTGGGGACCGACAGCAACGAGCTGGCCCTCAGTACCTTCCAGATCAGCCTGTATTCCAACGGCCGCATCCTGCTTGGCTGGAATGGCATTCTGGACGGCGCTGGCGAGGACCTGCTTCTGGACCTCGGTGGGGGAATCGTAGTCGGCATCACGGCCGGAGACATCCTGCAGCCCACCAATCCAGAGCCGATCGACTTGAGCGTTCCGACCGTGGGCGGCACCACGATGTTCGGTCGCTGGTGCTACGACGTCGCGGACAGTTGTGGAGTGAACGGAAATGACCTGGGCCTGACGGGGCCAGTCAATACGGCCTTCGACCTCGACAACACGAACGTCGATTTCATGCCTGTCGCCGGTGGGTTCAGCATCGGCGGCGCCGAGGCCGGCAATCCACGACTGCGCTGCGAAGATGACTCCACGACGGGCGGGTGCCGGCGCGGCTACCAGCCGACCGCTTCCGTCGATCGAGCCCTCACCGAGTTCACCTACCGCATCGAGGCCGGTGCAGTCTCGGGCGGCGGCGCCAACGACTTCGATCAGCAACTCATCCTCTCGCCGCCCGGAACCAACGTCACCCTCGAGTGGTCGGCCTTCATCGGTCAGCTAGGCGTGCGAATCTTTGCCGATGGTGGGGAGACCCAGTTTTTCGTTCCGGGTTTCTTGTGGGTGGATGACACCGACTACCGGGTGGAGATCGAGACGGATGCTGCCACAGACACCTATTCCATCTACATCGACGGCCAATTGCTCGTAGACGAATCTCTGGGGGCTGACTTCACGACGCTCGACCGGATGACATTTCGCAGCGGGTTCCCAACGACGGGTGCGTTCCATATCGACGACGTCGCGATCTCGCCGCTCCTTGGCGGCGCGGCCGTACTGCTCGATACTTTCGACGATGAAATCGTCGGGTCGACGCCCGTGGCACCCGATATCGGCAACTACTCGGGCGAGGCCCTGGGCGTCCAAACGGTGATCTCGATACCGGAACCTGGCAGTGCGGCTTCGGTGCTGGCAGCGCTATCTACGGTCGCGGCGCTTGCCTGGATTAGGCGATCCAAAGCGGACTCCGTCCGGGCGGTCGGGGGAGCGCGCTGCCGAGCCTGACGGCGCCAGGAAGCTCGCTCTCCTCGAGACTCTGGCGATCGATCTCGCGACCTGCAGCATTGACAGCAGCTCGAATGGCGGCCTCCTCCTTACCGAGTTCGCCAAGTCCGCATCGAAGCGGGCCAGCCGGAGTGGAGCCCGGCGAGCCTGCAGAAGCTCGTTAGGGCGGCAATATTCTCAGAACGAGTCACCGAGTCGATCAAGAAGATTGGAATAGAGCCTCGACGAACGGCCTTTTACTCGTAGCGGCCTGATCGGCCCCTACTCCCCATGACATTCTGGACCGTGGCCGTTGCAACTGCAACGCTCTTGGATCGCTCCCCCCGGTACATACGCCGCACCTTGCCGCACGATTTGACCTGCCTGCATCAACTGGTCCAGATTCACAGTTAGTTACAGACGAGATGGCCTCGCGGTTCCGAGACGCAACGCATGCACCGACTGCTTCGACTTCCTTGGGCCAAGAAAATCTACCGGACTCGCAAGACGCAAGACGAGCGTCCCTTCGCGGAGATCAAACAAAACGATGCGCTTCAGGCGCTTCGCCACACGAGGACGAGCCAACATACGGGGCGAGTGGGATCTAGTTTGTGCTGCGGCGAATGCCCTAACACTCTACCGAGCAGAAATGGCATGAAGAGGCCAGTCAACGCATTAACGCTAAGTCCTGAAGGCCCCCGATGGTCCTCCGATCACCCAATCAGCCACGATCAGAGCCGGCAGACCCGCCTCAGAGACCCGAGCCAGAGCGAAGCTTGGGTCAGGCTCCTAGCCCCTCAGCCGAGTCCGCCGGGACAGACCCGCCAGCAATCCGACCCCCGTCGCGAGCAGGACACCCAGGCCCGGCTCAGGCGATTGGGACGTTGCTGACCTGTCTGACTGGCCCGCGGATAAGGCCCAGCAGAATTACGCACGCAAATGCGGATTCGTATCCGCCGTGTTGGGTCCTGTCATCAGTGGACAAAGGTATTCGCGACGCGTCCGAGCGGGCGAGGACGAGCGATCCTGAAAGCCGGACCGATGCGACCCGGCCTGCCCCAAAGGGACGTCGAGGGCGTTCTCCGCCATCGCGCGAAGATCAACCTGCCTTGAACGATGGAAGCGCAGCTTCCCCCCGATTTGCTATCAGCTGTGCACGGCGATGGCGACCTAAACAACGGGCGATCACGTGAATCCTCGCGTGTCCGCTGGCGGGCCGCACGAAATGAACTGATCGAGCCCAATCAGGGCAAACAAGAAGGAGCAACTCGATGGCGATCCAAGAAGGCGAGAAGATTCCGGCGGCGACGGTCAAGGCGACCGACATGTCGGACCTCACGACGGATGAACTCTTTGGGGGCAAGAAGGTTGTGATCTTTGCCGTTCCCGGTGCTTTCACCCCGACCTGTTCGAATCAGCATCTGCCCGGTTTCATCGAGCAAGCCGACGCAATTCGGGCGAAGGGTGTCGATGACATCATCTGCATGTCGGTCAACGACGCGTTCGTGATGGACGCCTGGGGCAAGGATCGCGGCGTAGGCGACAAGGTGCGGATGGTCGCGGACGGAAATGGCGAATTCTCGAAGGCGCTCGGGCTGGATTTCGACGGCTCGGGAATCGGGTTCGGACTCCGATGCCAGCGCTTCGCCGCGATCGTCGACGACGGTGTCGTCACGAAGCTGGCGGTCGAAGAGCCCATGAAATTCGACGTGAGCAGCGCCGACGCAATCCTGGCCGCGCTCTAGCCTGCGGCGGTCAGCGGACCCGGCGGCGGATCGAAGTGGGAAATCCCGTTCGATCCGTCGCGCTGGGTCTTGTCTTCAGTGGACAAAGGTATTTGCGACGCGTTTCGAGCCGAGCACGTAGCCGATCTTCGCGAGCTGATGGGTGACCCAGGTCCCGATCGTCGGTTCCCAGTAGTCCAAGGACTACGAGTCGGGGGACTCGGGTTCGAGCGGGCCGTCGGGAAAGAGGAAGTCGTATGCGGGATAGACGGCGTCGGGCATGGCCGCACGGATACCACGAACCTCGATCAGCTGGCGATCAAACGTCGTCGGGACGGTTTCGAGCGCTCCACTGATCGAGAACGGCGGCCCTCTTCGGGGGGCGTCGCTATCCCGGCTCACGGACAGGTCAGCGAGCCGTTGCGCCGATAGTACTAATTATGTCAATCAAGCCTCGGCGTAGGCACAGTCGCCCCGCTCCGGGCGGATTCGCGTCCTGACAATCCTCAAGGCTTCATGGGAAAGGAGAAAGAAAATGAAATCAGCACTCGCGGCGATAGCGGCCATCCTCACGATCGCCGGCATCGCCGACGCTCAGACCTTCATCGACCTTGGCCCGGGATTCGCTACGGCGATCACGGAAGACGGGACGTTCGCGCTGACGCAGGAGAACTCGACTCAATGCCGGGTCCATAACCTAATCACCGGGACGACGGCCCTGTTCGCATCGGTCGGAGTCGGCGCGAGCCCTCACTTCGTTCGGCACCAGACGGGCCCCGCTTGATGCAACGGCGCCGAGCAGGCCGCCTGGGTTTCGGATCGGGTTCGAGTCCCGTTTGGGACGCCAGAGAATTTCGATTAGTTTTTCCGGAATAATGAAGAAGGCTGCCCGAATCACGGCTGCAGTGCTCGTCGGCTACGTGGGGCTGGCATTGGCTTTCGACGCCTTCGTCGGCGCCAGCCAGATCGCCCTCGGTGGGCCCGAGGGCGTCCTGCGCACGATCGACGAGAAGGGGCAGGTCCACGAGACGCGCATGATCGTGCTGCAGGACGGCGACGTGACGTGGGTGCAGTCGGGCCACCACTTTCGCGGCTGGTACCACCGCCTCGTGCGCAACCCCGATGTCGAGCTGGTGGTCGGGGACGAGGTCCGGCCCTATCGCGCGGTGCCGCTCGACGACCCCGCGTCCAAGGCGAACATGAAGCGCTTGATCGAGGAGAGGGTCGGTCGGGTGCGCGCCGGCGTGATCCGGACGATCCTGCTCTTCGCCGAGGTCAAGCCGGTGCGACTGGACCCACGCTGAGCGCGAATCCGGTTTCGCCCAGCAGGGGGTGCAATGTCGAAGCAGAGATACGGGTCCATTCAGTCAGTCGCTTGGTTTGAGCGGAGCCGATGCGGGCAACGACGCGAAGTCGGAAACCGGCTCGCCCGCGGCGCTCAGTTCGGGAGCTGGATGACCTGTCCGGGACAGATCTTGCTCGATCGCGAGAGGCCGTTCGCACGCAGGAGTCGATCGACCGACGTGTTCTGGGTCTGCGCGATCCGGCCAACCGAGTCGCCCTTGCGCACGGTGTAGCTACGCGAGCCTGCCGAACTTCCCGTTTGGATCTTGATCTTCTGGCCGACCGCGAGGCGGTCGCTGCGCAAGCGATTGTCGCGCTTGATGCGGTCGACCGTGCTTCCGTATCGCGACGCCAGCAGCCACAGACTGTCGCCCGAGCGAACCGTGTGGGTCGCCAGCTTGCTTCCGCTGGCCCTGTTCGCCGAGACGGCTGGCGTCCAGCCGCCTCGCTGGGGGATCTTGAGACGCTGTCCCGCTCGAATGCGGTTGCGGCTGCCGAGCTTGTTGGCTTTTACGAGCGCGGTCACTGTGGTGCGGTGGCGGTGGGCGATGGTGGATAGCGTGTCGCCCCGGCGCACTCGGTAGCGCGTGAAGGTCAGCTCCGGCGGCGGGACGTAGGCGGGCAGGGCCGCGACCTTCTCGTCGAGCGACGCGGCGACGCTCGCGGGCACGCGGAGCGCATAGCGGTCTGCAGGGGTCGTGCCGCGGCGCAGCTCAGGGTTCAGTCCGACCAGCGCATTCCGGTCCAGTTCGAGGGCGGCATCCAGGTCGCTGAGAAGCACGTGCCGGTTCATCTCGACCGTCTCGATTTCGAGGACGGGGTAGGGCTCCGGGAGCTCCAGACCGTACGCTTCGGGATCGCGCACGATCGCGAGTGTGGCCAGGAAGCGCGGCACGTATCGGGCCGTCTCGGTCGGAAGGCCGCCGTAGATATCCCAGAATCGATCCAGGTGGCCGACCGCCTGGCGCCGGATCAGTCTCTTCACCCGGTTCTCGCCGCAGTTGTAGCTGGCCAGCGCCATCA
>CBFDDD010000168.1:0-6968 GCA_965603475.1 uncultured Myxococcales bacterium | reverse complement strand
CATCGCAGTACGTTCACCACATCGAGCACATCCATGCCCCACGTGTAGCTGTCGCACCAATCCGAATCGCCATGGCCGCGGGCGTCGACCGACACGACCCGGTAGTGCTCCGCGAGATGAGGTGCGAGCAGATCGAAGCCGCGCGCGTGATCAAACATGCCGTGAGCAAGCACAATGGGCGCCGCTTTCGGATCGCCCCACTCGTGGAGATGGAGCTTCGCACCATTCGACTCGAGAGTACTCGATCGTTCGGGGGGAACCGCTTCCGGATGCTGGGGCTCGATCATTGGACGCCCCAGCATACCGGCACTGGCAACGATGTCACGACTCCAGTCAGTGCGAATATCAGTGCAGCGGACGACGAATTCACAAGCGGATGCCGGTCGCCAGGTGTTAGCGTCGCCTGATGGCCATTGCCCCCTTGGAACCCACATCGGAGCCGAACTCCGACCGTCCCGAGGCGGCCACCGATCCAGATGCAACAGGGGCCTTGTTGGCACCCTCTCGACCTCTCGGCCTCAATACGATCCTCGCCTTCTGTGCCCCGACGTTTGGCGTGGGGTTCATGTTCTTCCTCGTCGGGCTCTACATGACGCCCTTCGCGACAGACGTGTTATTGATTTCGCCAGGCGCGATGGGTGCGATCTTCCTCGTATCACGTCTCTGGGACGCAATCTCAGACCCGATGGCCGGCTTCCTGAGCGACCGAACCCGGAGTCGCCTGGGCCGACGACGCCCTTGGATCGCGGCGTCCATCATCCCGATCTGCGGCGTATACGTGCTGATGTGGAGCCCGCCAGTGAACCTCCAGGGTGGCATGCTCGTCGCATGGATGGCCCTCGGCGTGATCGGCTTCTACACGGCGATGACCATCTTCATCGTCCCGCATACCGCCCTTGGCGCTGAACTCACCGACGCCTACCACGACCGGACTCGCATTTTCGGTTATCGCCACGTCATCTGGACTCTCGGCAGCATTGCCGCAGTCGGTGGCATGCAGCTCATCATCAACGCGGACGAGGCGCGGGGCGTTGCCCGGCAATCCAGCCTCGTTGTTTCTGCCATCACGGCAGTCCTACTCGTTCTCGCCGTCGCGGCCCTTCGCGAACGACCCGATTTTCAGGGTCGCGGCGGTGAAAATCCCCTCCACTCCTTCCGAGATGTCTGGCGGAATCGACACGCCCGACTGTTGCTGGCGATCTTCTTGATCGAAAATCTGGGTGGCGCGACAATCGCCGTACTGACCTTTTATGTGGCGAAATACGTCGTTCTGCGTCCAGACCTCACTGCCTATTTCATCTTCGCCTACATGGGGGCGTCGATCGTGTTCATTGGCATCTGGCTACCACTCTCCAGGCGATTCGGAAAGACGCGGCTTTGGATGTCCTCCATGTTACTGACGGCATGCGCCTTCGGCGGAATGTTCTTCCTCGAAGAGGGGCGAATCCTGCTGATCAGCGTCCTCGCGACGCTCGCTGGAACCGCGGCTGGATGCGGGGCCATGGTCGGACCCTCTATCCAGGCCGATGTGATCGACTACGACGAATACGAAACGGGCCAACGAAAAGAAGGTACGTACTTCGCGGCCTGGAACTTCGTGTTCAAGTCGGCGACGGGCGTCACCATCATGGCGACGCTCTCAGTCCTCGAGTGGGTGGGCTTCGAACCGAACGTCGACCAGACGGACGACGTCAAGTTCGCGATCATCTCGCTCTACTCGCTCGCCCCTCTCTCCTGTTACTTGCTCGGGGCCTTACTCCTCAGCACATTCTCGCTCGACGAAGCCGAGCACACTCGTATCCGTCGCGTCCTCGACGAACGCGCTGCGGAATCTCGCTAGAGGTCTCGACAGAGAGAACTGAAGTCGACTATGTCAGCGAACGATTCGACAAGATTTCGGGGGGGCTCTCCCGAGCCGAGTGCCGACCCGGGCCCAGACGCAACTTCATTCGGTGTATGGGCGCTGGCGTGGCCTACGATCGTCGGATTCGGTGCACAAACCCTCGTTCGCTTCGCCGACTTCGTCATGGTCGGCGGCCTCGGGCCCGAGGCACTTGCCGCGGTTGGACTCGGCGGACAGGTCTATTGGCTCGTGCAAGCCATCGCGAACCTCGTACCCACGGGTCTCGCGGCCGTCGTGGCTCGTGCCATCGGCGCTGGAGATTATTCGCGAAGCGATTCGGCCCTCCGACAGGCCATCCTTCTTTCCACTCTACTCGCCGTGGCCACCACCGTGATCGGACTCCCCTTCACAAACTTCTCGATCGCGATATACGGCGTCGACCCCGGCGTCGTATCCATGGGTTCCGACTACGTCTATTGGATGCTCTGGGGGACCGTACCCTTCTCGTTGTCTTTCGTCTTCGGCGCAGCGCTTCGAGCGGCAGGCGATGTTCGAACACCGCTCTACGTCGGACTCGCAGCGAACGTGCTGAACGTCGCGCTGAACTGGGTTTTGATCTACGGAAACCTCGGCGCGCCGGCGCTCGGTGTTGCCGGAGCCGCGATGGCCTCGAGCATCGTCATGTTCATCCAGATCGTCGTGTTCTTCTGGTTGTGGACGAGCGCGCGACTCGTCATCAAACCACACGGTGGGTCATTCAGACCAGACCGAGAGCTATGTAAACGCCTATTCAGAATCGGCTATCCGGCCGCCATCGAGCAGCTCCTGTTCCAGATCGGCCTGCTCGGCTTCCAGCGCATCATGAGCCTCTACGGCACGGCGGCAATTGCCGCCTACAACGTTGGCGCACAAATCCTCAACCTCTCATTCATCCCGGGCATCGGTTTCGCGACCGCCGCCGGAACCCTCGTCGGACAGCATCTCGGAGAAGGCGACACGAAAGCCGCGAGTAGTTCGGGTTGGCGCGCAACCTGGGGCTCAATGGCAAGCATGACCGCGATCGGCCTATTGATCGTGGTCGAAGCAGAACCCCTCGCAAAGATCTTCTCGGACGACCCTGAAGTCGTCGCCTTGACCGTCGACTTCATCTGGATACTCGGCGCCGTTCAGCCTCTCATGGCCATCGAGTTCGCCGTCGGGGGCAGCCTAAGAGGCGCCGGCGACACTTTCTATCCAATGGTCACCGTCTTCTATGGACTCTTCCTGGCGCGCCTCGTGCCTGCCGCGATCGCCGGCTTCGCATTCGGCGCGCCTCTCCAGCTCGTCTGGTGTGCACTGATCGGCGACTACGCGGTCAAAGCCTTCCTGCTCGTTCGGCGTTTCCGCGGCGGACATTGGCAGACGATCGAGGCGTAACGCCCGGTCAGTCCTCCTGATCGAGCCGACCAACGAGATTTCCGACGTCCATCTCCCCGTCGAACGTCTGGCCGCCTCGCTCTAGGAAGCGACGCATCCGTTTTTGTGCCGCGCCGGAGCGAATCGAAGTCTGAAACAGGTAGGCCTCCTCGATCAATCCGTCGGCCAGGGAGAGAGCCGACGCGTTCACCGATTCTTTCGCCAACATGATCGTCTCGCCAGCAAAGGACGCGATGCGACGGGCAAGCCCCTGGACGAAGGGTTCGATCTCGTCCGCCGCAAAAACTCGATTCAGTAGCCCCCAACGCTCGGCCGTCTCGGCATCCAGATCTTCACCACCGAGAATCATCTCGAGCGCGCGACCTCGACCAATCAGCCGCGGAAGCCTCTGCGTCCCACCACCGCCAGGAAGAATCCCAAGCGGAACTTCCATTTGACTCAAGATCGTCTGGCCAACGACGCCAAAGCGCATGTCAAAGGCTTGGATGAGTTCACACCCTCCCCCACCGACCCGACCTTCGATCTGCGCGATCGTGGCCTTCGGCATCGTGCGAAACCGCTCGCACATCTGGTGGAATGGATTCGTTGGCGAGCGTTCAGCCTTTTGTTCGATCGGGAAATCCAGAATCGCCGTCACATCGAAATGAGCGATGAAGAAGTCCGGATTCGCGCTCTTCAACACGACCACGCGTATCGACTCGTCATCGCCGACTTCCGCCCCGAATCGCGAAATTTCACCATATAACGGCAGAGTCATCAGATTGATCGGCGGTGCATCCACGACCGCGGTCGCCACGCCACCATTCAATTCAACGTTGAGTAATTCGTAATCGTCGTAAGCCATCAACGGCCCTCCTCGCTAGCTGAATCAGGGGCCGAAGCCCTGAATCGAATTTTTCGATCGCGGATCTTCCTATCGTGGCCCCTGTCCGTCGTCCACCTTGATGACGGCCCCGGTCACACACTCGGACGACGGCGCACAGAGATAGAGCAACGTACTGTCGAGCTGAGCGGGATGCCCGAGCCGCTTGCGGGGCGTCGCTTTGTAGAATTCGCCGATTCGTTCCATCATGCCGTCCATCATCTCGGAGGAAAACGCGCCCGGTGCGATGCAATTGACATTGATGTGGTAGCGCGCCCATTCGACCGCGAGCACTTCACTCATTCTAGCGATGCCCGCCTTGGTGATCGAATACAATGCAGCCCCACCACCCGCGTAGTTGAAACCGCCGACCGAGGAAATATTCACCATGCGACCCGGTCGTTTCGCCGCGATCAAACGGCGAGCGACTTCGCAGGACAAGACATAGGGCCCGCGCAGATTCGTATCGAAGACCGCGTCAATCAAAGTCTGGTCCATTTTGTGCGCGTACTGTGCGTCCGGGATTCCGGCGTTGTTGACAAGAATCGTCACAGTACCGAGCGCATCCTCGGCTTCTTGCACGACACCGATCACGTTGTCCATATCGGTCATGTCCAGACGAAACGACGCACACTCACCACCGTCCGCCCGAATCGACTCGGCAAGCTCCTCGAGTCGCTCCGTACGCCGCCCCGTCAAGGCAACCTTGGCGCCGGCCTTCGCAAGCACGGTTGCAAATCGCCAACCCAGTCCAGAGGTCGTCCCAGTGACCAGGGCAACCTGCCCCGTCAGATCCCATGCGTTATTGGGTGTGGGAAACTCGGTCATCATTTCTCCTCGCTTGTATTCTGGTTTGAGAGCGGTGTATCCAGAAACACGGACCGCGTTCTATTCATGGAATGTCAACTCATCGAAAGTCATCGCGCTGACCGTCAAGCCGAAACGAACCGCATCGGAATCTGACCGGGCACCCGAAACAACGAGCGCCCCCATTCGGTCCTCTCGTTCACGAGTTCGAGCTCATCGAACCTCTGCACGAGTGAGCCAATCGCGATCTCGGTTTCGAGTCGCGCCAGATGTGCCCCAAGGCAGAAATGCACGCCGCCGCCAAAGGATAGATGGGCCGGCGTATCACGACCCGGAGCGTAGCGGGCAATGTCAAAACGCTCCGGATCTTCAAAGACATCTGGATCGCGGTTCCCGGCGGCCAGAATCGCCACGACCTGGGCGTCGCACGGAATCTCGTATCCGCCAAACATCGTCGGCTCGTGCAACACCCGAACAGTCGCGACTATGGGTCCCGAATAGCGTAGACACTCCTCGACCGCGCTGACTGTGAGCTCTGGATGGGCGCGAAGCCTCGCGAGCTCCTCCGGGTGTCGTATCAACGTCGTCAAGCCGTTTCCGATCAATCCGATCGTCGTTTCGAACCCCGCGATCAGAAGGCCGATCGATTGAGAAAGCAGCTCGAGTGGGTCGAGCTTGTCGCCGTCTTCTTCTGCGGCAATCAGAATGCTCAACAAATCCTCGCTCGGCTTGCTGCGACGCGTTTCGATGAGTTGATTGAAGTAGGCAATCAGCGCTCCGCTCGCCGCTTCGACCCGCTTCGACATGGCTTCGTCGCCGAGGCCACGAACGGTGACCAATCCATGCGTCGCATCCGCGGTCCATTGGGTGAAGTCATCCTGATCTTCGACTGGGACACCCAGCAATTCACAGATCAGAGTCGCCGGGACGGGGCGCGCCAGATCCGTGACCAGATCCATCTCGCCGCGCTCGGCCACACGGTCGAGCAGATCATTCGTAATCGCGTGCACGCGAGGGCGCCACGCCTCGATTGCACGCGGCGTAAAGGCCTTTTTGACGAGCTTGCGCAGTCGCGTGTGAGTCGGAGGGTCTTGCAACAACATGAAGAGGCCCGAGCCCGGTACCTCCTCCTGCTGGCCGGGAATCAGACCGTTTGTCAGGCGCATGCCTGACGACGCCTTCCTGAGCAGGTACTGGATATCCTCGTAGCGAGTCAGTCGCCATCCACCGTCCGGAGTCAGATTGACGGGCTGTGTTTCCCGCAGCTCTTTGAAGCCAGAATAGGGATCTTCCTGCTGGGTTCCTTCGACGGGTTCTGATCCGTACCATCCGGGTACGGGCATCGCGGAACCATTCGAATCCGTAAGTTGTGACTGGGACATAATTGGCCTCAATTTGACGAACGGGCGAATGAATTCCCATCCTTGCGAACATGCGCCAGCCCGAAGCTCGCACACCATGACGACACTGATTGGTCGGGCGCGACTCTAGCTCAACCAGACCCGATCACCGGTGGAAGCACGGCCGAATAAGGCTCGGCACAAACCCTATTGACCCGGCAGGCCACTCCGTTGCAGAATGAATCGCGGATGGCCACTACGAAAGGTCGTTATCACTGCGACTCGCCGATCAAGAGACTCGACATGCCGAAGCACGCGAACCTTGGTGCCGTATGGATTGCCCATGACGAACTCGTGCGCGCCTGATGCGTAATCGACTCATTGTTCTAGGCGTGATTCTCTTCATCGTTGCCTTCGGCTATTTCAGCGGACTCTATCAATACCTGGCACCAGAGCGGCTGCGCGCGCTCGTGATGGAAGCCGGCGCATGGGGACCGGTCGTCATCGTTCTACTCTTTTCGATTCTCGAGCCCTTTGGCACACCCGGCGCCATCTTCCTATTGGCCGCAGCCACGCTCTGGCCCTTCTGGTTGGCCTTCCTGGTGAATATGATCGGATCAACGGGTGCCGGAATGGTTGGCTTCGCATTCGCGCGTTATTTCGGCCGTGACTGGGTCGAAGGCCGCATGCCAGCGCGTCT
>CBFDDD010000167.1:0-7024 GCA_965603475.1 uncultured Myxococcales bacterium | reverse complement strand
CATGAGAGCGGCTTCAACATGGAAACGAAAAGGCGAGCTCTTCACATTGACTGAAGAAAAGGCGCTGATTCGCTCCTGATCACGATCTGATCGAACGCTGACGGACCAGGCCTACCCACGCCGCAGCGCCATTGCCGACGGTGGCTGTACGTTGACTGTCCAATTGGCCCAAGTCGACACCGAATCCCGTATAGGCAATTCGACCAAGTATTCGGAACTGCTTTGAAAAGGCGGTGGTTCCCCGATGTGGATTCGAACCACAATTCACAGATTCAGAGTCTGTTGTCCTGCCGTTAGACGATCGGGGACCACGGCGTGGGCCCGTTTGTACCGGAACGGGGAGCGCTCCTCAAGGTCAGTCCCGCGAGATCGTGATTCCGACCCGGATTCGGCGGATTTGTTGGGCTTTGTGCGAGATTCCCCATGGGGCGAGGCGAGCACCTCCCGTCGAAAAGCGGCTGGGCTCGGGGTTCGGAAGGGTGTTCGGTCCCGATCCGCTTTCGTAGACTCGGCGTCCGCCCGTACGGGCCGAACCCCCACTCCAAGCCCGCCGCCCGAGGAGCACACTCTCTATGTCCGACGAAATGTCCGCCGCTACATCCGCCGCTACCCCTGCCGCAATGCCCGCTGTGATCGTCGAAAAAGAGGGCCACATCCTCATCGTCACCCTGAATCGGCCCGAGAAGAAGAACTGCGTCAACTCCGAAGTGATGTGTCGACTCTATGACGCCTGGGTCCAGCTCGACGCGGACCCCGAGCTACGCGTCGCGATTCTGACGGGCAAGGGCGACACGTTCTGCGCGGGAATGGATCTTTCGGAGATCCCGAAACTGCGTACGGGCAAGCCCACGAACGACTGGATGAAACGGGTCATGAGTGAGCCCGACATCATGATGGGATGTTGGCTGAAGACCTATCGACCGACGAAGCCGGTGATCCTCGCGGCGGAAGGATTCGCGCGTGCGGGTGGAACCGAAATTCTCCAGGGGACGGACATTCGTGTCGCGGGGGAGAGCGCGATGTTTGGTGTGACCGAAGTCCAACGCGGCCTGTTTCCGATGGCGGGGTCGGCCGTACGGCTGCGACGGCAGATTCCGTACGCGATTGCGGCGGAGATGTTGCTGGCTGGAGAAGATCTACCGGCGAAGCGGGCTCATGCACTCGGGCTCGTGAACCATGTCGTGCCGGACGGTCAGGCCCTCGCCAAGGCGATCGAGATTGCGGAGCGGATCGCGAGCAATGGTCCGCTCGCCGTCAGCGGAATCCTGGCGACGCTTCGAGCGACCGAGACCCTGTCGGAAGAGGAAGCCTTCAAGATCGAAATGCAGCATGGCATGAAGGTCATGATGTCCAAGGATGCCGTCGAAGGGCCGAAAGCCTTTCTCGAGAAGCGCGCCGCAGTCTTTACCGGCGAATAGCGACCGACGACTAGCGACCGACGAACGGCGTTTCGGATACTCAGTTCGACGATTCAGTCGAGATCCGTCCGGCGACAGTCGGGCAGGTCGAGGACGAAATCGGCGCCAAACGCCGTGGCAGGCGTATGGAAGCCCGAAGGCGCTTCGCCCGCCGCAGCGCGTCGCGCGGCTTCGACCGCCGCGGGCGGCGTGAATGCATATCCGCTCGGCGTTTCGAGCAAGCTTCGCGCGAGTTGTCCACCCGGCCCCTCGACCTCGGCGAGAAGCAGCGCCCGCGTCCCGTTTCGCGTAGCTTCGTCCGGGCCTTCGGGCATGGCGTCGACCCGCGTCTTCAGGAATCGCTGAACGGCCGGGATTCGCAGAATCGGCATCACGAGCCGGCTCGCCTTCATGAGCGTGGGCATGCGCCCGGACAGAATGAAGTAGACCTCGATATTCGGAATCGCTGTCGAATGAAACGCGGTCGCGACATCGCCCCAGGGCATGGCGAGTCCTCGAGTCGGTCCCGCGCCAAAGTCAAAAGAGCGTTCGAGACTGCCGGGTGGGCGCGTGCGCAGGATGCCATCCTGGCGGATCCGAAGTCCATCGCCGAAGGATTCGATGGCTGATTTCGCTGTGCCACGAGAGACGCCGCCGTCCATCCCGGCGATCGCAAGACGAAGCGTCGTCGGCTCCTCCACACGGGCGGATGTATGCACAGCGAGACAATCGGTGGGCACGACATCGAACCCCACCCCCGGAAGGAGCAGAACGTCCGCCGCTTCCGCCTCCGAATGTCGTCGTGCGATCGCTTCGAAGACATCGATCTCACCCGTGACGTCGAGATAGTGTGTTCGGGTGGCGAGGCAGGCGTCGACCATCGGGCGCGACGTGTGAGAGAAGGGCCCTGCGATATGCAGTACGGCCGCGACGTCTTCGAGGGCCGCACGAAGTCGTGGCGCGTCCGAAAGCGCGGCCGCCTGAGTGTCGCATCCGAGGGGTTCGGCGACTGCTTTCAGTTTGTCGGCGTCGCGTCCCGACAGGATCACGTCGAGTCCGCGGCGGACGGCCTCCGCTGCGACGAGCTTGCCCGTATATCCAGTCGCCCCGTAGATCATGATGCGTTGGCTCATGGGCGCAAAGCGTAGCGCCCGTGTGCGGGTTCTGGCCGTCGCGAGTCGATTCTGCGACTCTTCGCTGTCTCGATGAGCGCTCTCACGCGCATGTCGGGGATTTCACCAAAGGACCAGCACGCCAGGACACCGAGTGTGTTCTGAGTCAACAGGAGATCGACCGTGAAAGCAGCCGTCATGCGCGCAACTCATGCTCCCCTCGAGATCGAGGATGTCACCATCGACGACCCCGGCCCGGGTGAGGTTCTTCTTGCGACGGCTGCCTCGGGCATCTGCCACAGCGACCTTCATGTCATGAACGGCGATCTCCCGATGCCGCCGCCCTGCGTTCTAGGCCACGAGCCGGCGGGCATCGTCGAAGCGGTCGGGGAGGGCGTCCACGATTTCAAACCCGGAGATCATGTGATCGGCTGCCTCACGAGTTTTTGTGGCGTCTGCAAGTTCTGCACGGGCGGTCGACCCTATCTCTGCCCGACCCAGTTCAGTGGGCGGCCCGAAGGCTCGAAGTCAAGGATCTCCGGGGCCGACGGCAACCCGATCATGCAGTTCGCCAACCTCTCCTCCTTCGCAGAAAAGATGCTTTGTCCCGAACGTTCGCTCGTGAAAATCCGAGATGACATGCCGCTCGATCGGGCATCGCTGATCGGTTGTGGTGTGACGACTGGCCTCGGCGCCGCACTGAACACGGTCAACATTCCAGCCGGCGCAAGCGTCGTCATCATCGGTTGTGGCGGGGTCGGACTCTCGGCACTCCAGGGCGCACGAATCACTGGGGCGGGCCAGATCATCGCGGTCGACGCCCAGCCCTGGAAATTCGATCTGGCGAAGGATCTCGGTGCAACCGACTGTGTCAATGCCAAGGACGGCGATCCCGTCGCGGCTGTTCATGAACTGACCGGCGGTGGCGCGGACTTCGTCTTCGAGTGCATCGGCCTCGGCCCGACGGTTCAGCAGGCGATCGCAATGACCGGACGGGGTGGAACGTCGGTCCTCGTGGGTGTCGTGCCGATGGGGGAGATGGTGCCGATTCCGGCTGCGGACCTCACGCTTCAGGAGAAGAACGTGACGGGCTCGTATATGGGCTCGAATCGCTTCCGCTTCGACATGCCCAAATACATCGACTTCTATCTCGACGGTCGACTGCGCCTCGACGAGATGATTTCGTCACGGATCAAGCTCGACGAAGTGAACGACGCTTTCGATCTGATGCGCAAGGGCGAAGCGGCCCGCCAGGTGATCGTCTTCGACTGAAGGACCTTTCGATTAAAGGGCCTATCGATTGAAGAACCTTGGACAAATGGTCGACGAAAGGCCGATGTACGCCTGAACGACGTTAGTTCCCGCTGAACTCGGGGCGGCGTTTGGCGAGGAATGCCGCGATGCCCTCGCGGCCGTCCTCGGTTCGCGCCGAGTCGGCGATTCCGCGCGTCTCGTGTTCCATCTGGCTTTCGAGGCTGTCGTTGGCGCTATTCAGCAGCAGTCGCTTGACGAGGGCGTAGGAGCCGGTTGGACCGGACGCGAGCTGGCCAGCGAGCTTCTCCGCGGTCGGCATCAGTTCTTCCGCTGGCACCACTTGGTTGACGAGACCCCAGTCGAGGGCGTCGGCCGAGTTCAATACACGATTTGTCAACATCAGCTCCAAGGTGCGTCGCTGTCCGATGATGCGAGGGAGGAAATAGGTCGAGGATCCGTCCGGCGAGAGCCCGGCACCGGTATAGGCCATCGTAAATTTGGCCGTCTCCGAAGCGATCGCGAGATCCGTCGCGCAGATCATCGAGAATCCCGCGCCCGCGGCGGTCCCGTTCACCGCCGCAATCACCGGCGCCCGCATCCGGGCGAAGCGCGAAATGGCCAGATGAAGATTCCCCGCCATCTCCTTGATGTAGGCCGAAGCGCCGTCACCGGCTTCCTTCATCGCGCCGAGATCGCCCCCCGCACAGAACATCTTGCCGTTCCCCGTGAGGATCACCGCCCGCACTCGAGCATCCTCGTCGAGTTCGATCGCCGCTCGCATCAGCTCCGTTGCCATCGGCAGGCTGAGGGCGTTGGCCGATTCGGGCCGATTGAGGGTGAGCGTGGCGATACCGCCTTCGCGTTCGAGTTGGATCGTCGAGTAGGAGGACATGATGGGAAGCACCTTTCTCAGGTAGGGCTCAGGCTAGGGCTCAGGGAAGGCACTCTCCGGAGCGAGTCAGCCGGCCCGGAATGGACCGCGCTCGAGCCGAGGAGCGAATTCGAGAACTCCCGACCATATCGCGAATCTGCGCCGCCGCGACCGCGAGAGTCAAGACGCCCCGCTGGGATTCCAGCCCCTTAGCCTGCAAAGGGCCGCCAAGGGTCGCAGGGCGATCCCTTTTAGGTACTCTCCCGCGTCTTGGAGAGGTGGCTGAGCTGGCTGAAAGCGCGCCCCTGCTAAGGGTGTATAGGCTAATACCCTATCGAGGGTTCGAATCCCTCCCTCTCCGCCATTGAGTCTGCGAGAGCAGAGACTCTTCCCCGACATCCAGGTCGACGCCGAGAAATTCACGCGATTCCGCGGGGTTTTGGCGATTGGGGTCGTTCGGTTCCGAACCGGAGACGGCGGGTCGCGCAGTCAATGAGCGCGGCTGAGCGCCTTTATCTCTGTTGCCACGTTGGGCGGTTTGGATTTCCCAGCAACCCCATTGAGGCTCCCGAGCGCTGTTGCCGTGGAGTCCGAAGGCTCGCTGCGCGCTCCCATTCTGCGTAACGTCCGCAACCGAGCATTGCATCGACTCTAGGGCTGGCCCCAACCAAGCCGTCAAAGAAGCGGAATGTCGTGTGATATCGTGATCCCGTGGACTCGCTTTCGTTCGGCGCCTATCAGCAGCTCGTCACGCAACTAGTCGAAGACCGTCTGCGGGCAACCGACGGGCAAGGTCAGTTTGAGAAGCTTGACCCAGCCGAGGCCGCTTTGCGGCTAAGTCAGCACCTCGCGGATCCGATCCGGCGCTACCTCGAAACCGTGCCCAAGAAGGAAAGGCCGCAGCTTCAGGTTGAGCTCGCCAATCGGCTTCTTGAGATCTTGTCGGACCGACTACCTGACGTCGAGGCGGAACGGATCAATCGACCTTCGGTGCTTCGTGGCGTCCATGCACCGCTGATAGATGGACAGCTACCCCCACCGCTTCCGGACATCCCTCTTCTCGACCAGGATCTCCTGGCAAATGCGCCGGGTGAGCCGTCTTTCGTTCACGCGCTTCTGACCGAGCTCCCGACGGCTGATCGGGTGGACGCCGTGGTGGCCTTCATCCGATGGACGGGCCTGAACCTTCTTCGCCCTGCGCTTCGAGAGGCCCGGGAGCGAGGAGTGCCGATCCGGCTGCTCACCACCACCTACACAGGCTCGACACAACGTGAGGCGCTCGACTGGCTCGACGAGCAGGGGGTAGAGGTCAAGATCTCCTACGACACCCGGACGACCCGTCTTCATGCTAAAGCTTGGCTCCTCCACCGAGACTCGGGGTTTTCGACGGCGTTCGTGGGCTCATCGAACCTCTCGAAGGCGGCGCTCGTCGACGGGATCGAATGGAACGTCCGCCTGGCAGAGGCCAGTGCGCCTGACGTCGTAGGAAAGCTACGCGGAACCTTCGAATCGCTGTGGGCGGAGGGCGGCTTCGAATCCTACGATCGCAATCGGGACGCAGAGCGATTCGATCTTGCCGTTGCCGGCCACGACGGACTCGACCGACCAACCGTGATCTCCGGGCTTCACGTTCAGCCCTGGCCGTATCAGCGTGAGATCCTTGAGGCCCTTGTTGTCGACCGCAAGCGATTTCGCAGGACCAATAGCCTCGTCGTTGCTCCAACCGGAACAGGTAAGACCGTGGTCGCGGGTCTCGACTTTGCGGCGCTGCGGAACGGAGACGGAGGGGTTGATCTTCCCCAGGAGCCGACGGTGCTCTTCGTAGCCCATCGAGAGCGTATCCTGGAACAGTCCCGCTCTGTGTTTCGGAACGTGCTGCGGCAGGGCTCATTCGGTGAGCTGCTCGTTGCCGGAAGGCGCCCCCGAGACTGGAAAGCAGTTTTCGCGTCGGTCCAAACCCTGTCGTCCAAGACGCTGGAACTGCCGCCTCCGGACCATTTCGATGTGATCTACGTCGACGAGTTTCATCATGCTGAGGCGAAGACCTATCAACGACTACTCGACTACTTCAAGCCCAAGGTGCTTGTCGGTCTCACTGCGACACCCGAGCGGAGCGACGGGCTCGATATTCGGGAGCGATTCGGCGGTCGGTACGCGTTTGAGATGCGGCTCTGGGACGCGCTCGATCAGCAACTGCTTTCGCCGTTTCACTATTACGGAGTCAGCGACGGAACGGACCTGAGTGGCC
Organism: uncultured Myxococcales bacterium; assembly: GCA_965603475.1. GTDB lineage: Bacteria > Myxococcota_A > UBA9160 > UBA9160 > UBA4427 > UBA4427. The sequence goes on along the minus strand of CBFDDD010000167.1, from coordinate 142 downwards.
TGCAGTGGCAGCGAGGCGGATACCGAGATCGAGATCTCGAGGACCGTTATATCGTGGACGGCAACGATGTTCGAACCGGAAAGGTGCTTGAGGCTATTCGGGAGACGGTCGGCCGGCCAGAGAAGATGCGCGCCCTCGGCTT
>CBFDDD010000166.1:0-7124 GCA_965603475.1 uncultured Myxococcales bacterium | reverse complement strand
GCGGCTGCACCGAAGGAGATCAGGCCTAGCTTCGGATCGCCGAACACGCGTAGCCCCATCGCTTCGACGCCCTGTGTGATCCGCTTCCGTGCGTCCAGGATCCTGCGCGTCTTCTCGCGATAGCCCTCGACCCCCAGGTAGTGCAGAACGGCCCAGGCGGAAGCGATCGCGCCTCCCGGCCGCGTACCCGCCACGGTCGGTGTGGTCATGGCCCCCGCCGGCCAGTCGTCGCCCTGGAAGAGCTGAAAGGCGTGCTGATCGGTCGAGCGATGCAGGATGGTCGAGGCGCCTTTCGCTGCGTATCCATACTTGTGCAGGTCGGCGGAAATGCTGCACACACCGTCGACGCGGAAATCCCATTCGGGGAGCTCGACGCCCTCCATTTCGGCGAAGGGGTTCAGATACCCGCCCACACAGGCATCGACATGCAGCCAGATGTCCCGTTCGCGCGCAATCTCAGCGAGAGCGGGGATCGGGTCGACGAGCCCATAGGGAAAGCACGGTGCGGATCCGACCATCATGAGCGTGCGTGCGTCTGTGGCGGCTCGCATCGCATCGGCATCCGCGAGGAAGTCGTCCGTCACGTCCACGCGACGCATCTCGAGGCCGAGGTAATGCGCGGCCTTGTCGAAGGCCAGGTGGGCTGTGCGGGGAACGACGAGATTTGCGCCGTGAACGTCGATGCCCTTCGAGGCGGCAGCGTCGCGACAGGATTTGGTGGCGAGCATGATGCTCTCGGTCCCGCCGGAGGTCATGTTGCCCGTGCCGCCTTCAGGCCCATGCATCAGGCCGAGCGCGATCCCGATGACTTCTTCCTCCATTCTGCGCAGGCTGGGAAAGGCGGCTGGCCCCAGGGCATTCTCGGATTGATAGAGTGCGTAGGCCTCCTTCGCGACGTTCATCACATCCTCGCCCGGATGGAACACATAGACAGCCGAGCGCTTGTTGCGCCAGTCGACATCGTCGCTGCCGAGCGCCGTCAGGCGTGTGCGGAGGTGATCCCAGTCCTCACTCTTTTCGGGTAGTTGGGGGCGTGATTCTGTCATGGGGCTCCGTCCGGCTGCTGGGGGAAGCGTTGTCCGCGAGCCACGATCAGGGAATCAGGTGTTGAACCGCTTCGGGCATATCGCTGGCTACACGGATGATCGGGATCCCCGTCTGTTGATTGGCCTGCATCTCGACGATCGCGCGTGGAAGTTCTTCGAAGGGATAGATCTCATTGTGAATCGTCGGCTTGAATACACTGCCGTAGAGCGAGGTCGCTGATTCGATGCCCACGAGGGTTTCGTAGTGGGTGTGATCCAGGGTGAGCTGCTTGGTGGAAGCGCCGGCCGAGTTGTAGGAAACCATCGTTCCGAGCTGCCATCCGGCGGACACATTCACACCGAGTCTTGCCGCAGCAGCGATCCCGGCTTCGAACACGGGGCCACGCAGCAAGTCACAGACGATGTGCATGCTGGTTCCCGCGGTCAAACGCTTGACTTCCTTGCCGAACGCCTTGACGTCCGAGCGTTCAGCAAAGCGGTTGAACTGCTTCTGGTCGATTCCGACGATGCCGAAGGATTCGAGGGCGGCCCGCCGTTCGGGGCTCCCAGAGCAAAAGAACGCATTGTGTCCGCGATGTTTTGCGAGCATCAGGAAGAGCTCGGATACGCCTCCGCCGAAGCCGAGTACGTTCATCGTCGAAAGCTGCTCCTGGGGAAGTTTTACGCGAAAAATGCCTTCGGCCCGTCGCCACATGTGATAAGCGGTTGGCGCGCGCAGGGGTAGGGCGCCGATCTCCCAGAGATTCAAGCCACAGTCGAGCGGTGCATGGACGAGTTGCCAGTCGCCCAGGACGGCTTCCTCGCCGTACCATCCTACGGAATCGGGCTGATCGTAGGCCCAGATGCGCAGCGGGTAGCCATGCGCGTCCGGCTCACCATTGCAGTGGGTGAGAACGATGTCCCCGACCTTGAAGCGGGTCACGTCTGGCCCGACCTCGGTCACCTCGCCAACGGCCGAGTTGCCTGGGTAGATCTTGCCGCCGCGCATGTCGGTGATGTTGACCGTATCGGCGAGCGCCGCGTGGGCGATATTGTGTTCCGCCGAGACGACGAGGATTCGAATCTTGACGTCGTGCGGCTTCACATCGGCGAGCTCGAGATCGTCGAGCGCGATGATGCTGGCGATGTCGACCCGGTCGAGATCGTCGTCGACACGAGCACGTTCTTTGGCGATCGCTTCTGCGGTAATAGCGTAAGCGCGAGACATTCTGACCTCATTCCATTTTCAGTTGGCGCTCGAGGCGCTGATTCGTGGCGTGCGCTGGGGTGATCGGTCGATCGATGGGTCGCAGGTCAAAGATCCACGACACGCGACACGCGACCGAGCCAGCGCGGACGAGCGAGGATAGCTAGCTACTGCGGGTCTCGCAGGCTGCGCGGGGGCGGCAGAAAGGACGCAAGTTCATCCGCCGTTTTCCCCAATTGTGCCTTCGGCGACGCTGTCCCATCCAGCGATGGGTCCTCTGGCCCGCTGAATCGCCCGTGGCACGCGATCGAGCGGTACTGGACTTGCAGCTACCCAGTCGCACCAACTGGGAATGGGTCGTCGCTTCGCATTGGAGGCCGACTTGCAGGCAAAGAAATCGAAGAATGGGCGGGGGCGGGTCCGCATCGGTCGCTGCGGGCTTCTTGCACGCTTGGCACTCTTTCCGCTCTTGGCATTCTTGGCCGGGGCACCGGCCATGGCAGACCCACTCGATTTGCAGGACCCGACGCCTCGCCGGATCGAGGTGCGATTCGAAGTCTCACCCGAGAACGAGCCGGGCCGATTGGATGCGGCCTGGAGTTTGCCCCGCGTCGCGTTCCTCGAGTCGGATCCGGGTCACTCCATCGTTCGAATCCGGATCCCCAGCGAGGAAATCGAGGCGCACCTTCGTGCCACGGGAACCGATGCGATTTCCGGAAGCTTCAGCGATTTCGTCTGGACCCTCGATTCCCAGACGGGTCACGTTTTGTCCGCCGAACTCACCGGACGCGTTCGAGAACGAATTTCCCTGGGTCCGATCCAGACCTCGGCCACGATCGAGATCCGGGTCGACATGACGACCCGAGACACGGTTGGATTCCGGCCCCCAAAGAGACTCTTCGGAATCCAGACGAATGCCTTTTGTCGGCCTTCGCAGCAGCCATCCCCGCCATACCCATGTGTCGCCGTCGCCCCGATCCGGTTCGATCCCGAAAGCGGATACGTCAATGCAGTCGGCTCCCTGGTCGCAGCCGCCGCGATCGCCGAGATCCGCACATTTTCGCCCCTCGGCGAGGCCCGCTTCAGCGAACGAGGCCCCATTGGAACCGAAACAGTGGTTTCAGGTACTTCCCCGATGGACGCGGTATGCTTGGAAGGGTTCAACGGGTCTTGCTGGCCCGATCTCGGGGGGGAGTCATGAACACCACACAACGAAGACTGGACAGGCCAGAGGTGCAGACGATCGCGACTGGTGCGCGAGAGCGACGCTGGCTGGCGCATTGGGCCATGGGGGTCCTTGCCATCAGCGTACTGGCAATCGTTCTGCCTGCGCAAATCTCCTATTCGGCGGATGGAGACGCCTCCGACCAGATTCACGAGGTGACCTGGATCCATGCGTCGCCCAACGAGGTGAGAAGTTTCGTGCTTTTCGTTTCCCCCGTTTCCGGATCGATGGCGGAGGCTCGCCAGATCGACGTCCCAAAACCGGGCGGCTCAGGCTCCGGGGCGCCGCAGTCCTTCTCAGCGCTCGTTCCGATTGCCAGCGACGACTTCGTTGCAGTCGCTGCGATCGGCCAAAACGGCCTTCTGAGCGGACTCTCGGCATGGAGTAGGCCGCAACCCTCGCAGCCCGGCCAGCCTCTCGTCGTCCAACCCTGACCCCATTCGCCTTTCAGCGATGTCGCTACACAAAAGGACGAAAGCGCCTGGCAGGCTATTCGTCGTCCTCGCCCTCATGATGCTCGGTCCACCGCTTGCGAGCGTCGGATGTGCCGGATCGCGTCCGGGCGGGCCCGGCGTGATCCACCATGTCGAAGCGGGTGAGAATCTCTACCGCATCGGCTTGCGCTATGGCGTACCCGCGAAGGAAATTGCGCGCGCCAACGGCATCCGCGATGTCACGGAGCTCCGAATCGGACAGCGCCTGTACGTCCCGGGCGCTCGAAAGCGTCTCCGCGAGAGTTCGAATGGGTACGCAGCGACTCAACCTGCCCGCGCATCCAACCCTGACGAGATACGCAAGCGAGCCCGCAAGTCGGCACGCCAACAGACCTCGTTGCAATTCGCCTGGCCGGTACGGGGCCGATTGAGTTCAAAATTCGGTCGGCGTCGGGGAAGACCGCACGAGGGCATCGATGTTGCCGCAAAGCGGGGGACCCCGATCTTCGCGTCGGAGTCGGGTCGTGTGATCCATAGCGGACGGCTCGGCAGCTACGGCAAGGTCGTGATCGTGAAGCACGCCGGTGCGTTCCGAACCGTCTACGCCCACGCGAGCAAGCTACACGTGCGAAAAGGTGAGTTCGTCGAAAGGGGTCAGAAGGTGGCCGAAGTCGGCTCGACCGGTCGATCGACCGGACCCCACGTGCACTTTGAAATTCGCAGATCCGAAACGCCGCGAAATCCGCTCGCGTTCCTGCCCTGACCTTGCCGCCCCTAAGCGAATCCGACTCGGGATCAGGCGAGTTGCAGCTTTTCGCGGAACGCCGCGGCTGGAATCGCCGCTGAGAAGAAGAATCCTTGCATCTCGTGGCATCCGTTTGCGGCCAGGAACTCCGCCTGGTCGGCATGGGAGACGCCTTCGGCGATCGGGTACAGCGACAAGTCCTTGGCCATTCGAATGACGCTGGCCAGCAGAGGACTTCCGTGGCCATCGGGCGCCACGGTCTCGACCAGCAGCCGGTCCAGCTTCAGGACATCGATCGGCTGGCTCATCAACACAGCCAGAGCGGAATAGCCCTTACCGAAACCGTCGAGGACGATGCGTACGCCCATGCGTCGCAACTCTTCGAGCTCCTGCCCGATTTCGGAATCGTCCCGCAGCAATAGACCTTCGGTGATCTCGAGATCCAGCAGCGAGGGCGAAAGCCCTGCGTTCTTGAGTGCGTCGACGACGCTCGAAAAGACATCGTCCTGCTCGAATTGGAGCGGTGATACATTGACAGCGAGACGGCAGGGTTCTTCCTGGCTCGAAGCCCAGTAGGCGGCTTCCTGGCAGGCACGTTTGAGGGTCCAGCGACCCAGCTTGGCGATGATCCCGGTCTCCTCCGCGATGCGGAGAATCTCCTCGGGCATGACCTTTCCGAGTGTCGGGGAAGACCAACGCAACAAGGCCTCTGCGCCCACGATGGCGCCCGTGTTGTAGTCGATCCTGGGCTGGTAGTACATCTCGATCTCGTCCTGCTCGAGCGCTGTACGCAGCTCGTGCTCGAGAGACAACCGCCGAATCGCACCATCCTCCATGGATTGCGTGAAGAATTTGAAACCACCACCGGAACCCTTGGCCGCATAGAGCGCGGCATCCGCGCGCTTGCGAAGGTCGTCGGAGGTCTGGCCGTCGCCCGGGAATACGGCGATGCCGAGACTTGCCGACGGCGTGAGAGATTGACCCATGATTTCGACGGGGTCGCTAATCGCGGTGAGCATGCGTGAGGCAACCAGCTCCGCATCGGCGGGTCCATGGATTCCGGACAACAGAACCGTGAATTCGTCGCCCCCCAGTCTCGATACCCGAATTTCTGGCGTGGCACTGTCTTGATCGAGCTGATCGACGCAAACCACGTCGTTCGCGCGAACCGCGTCCGACAGGCGTGCGGAGATGATGCGTAGAAGTTGATCGCCGGCATCGTGACCGAGCGTGTCGTTGATCAGCTTGAAACGATCCAGATCGATGTAGAGCAGCGCAAGCTGTTCCTTCTCACGCTTGGCGCGGGCGAGGGCACTGGCCAGGCAATCGTCGAAATGACGTCGGTTGCCGAGCCCTGTCAGGTCGTCGACACGCGAGCGCGCTTCGGCCTCCGCCAGTCTCTGCATGTGGTCGGTGGTGTCCTCGCAGACCGCAAAAACCCTTGAAGAAGAACCTTCATGAAGAGGCCCAAATGCCCGACCTCGAACTCGAAAATGTCTCATTCGACCAGACGAATCAGTGAGTCGAATCTGAATACAGAAAGGCGTTCCGCTTCGCGCCGCCTCGAAGAGCGTTCCCGCAAAGAGTGCCCGGTCGTCGGTGTGGATGCAGTTGAGGAAGGGCGTCGGCGCCATCGCATTGGTTGGCTCGCGTTGGCCGATGATCTCGCGAAGCTGAAGCGATGGACAAAAGGTTCCGGTGTCCGGTCGAAAGTCGAAGTAGGCCAGGTCGATCGTGGACTCGAGATGCTGCAGAGTGGTGGCCGACGCCTTCAGCTTTTCGAATCTTTGCCAGCGTGCCAACACCGTCAGGACGTGATCCGGAGCCTTTTCGAGGTCGAGCGAAGCGGGCAACATCTCGAATACATGGTGGTCGATCGTCGGGTGACCATTCTCGCTGGCGGTCGTGTGCAGCACGATCGCGGGCGCGTTCGGATAGGCCTCGGCGATCTTCATGCAGGTTGACGCCAGGTGGGGCCCACCGCTTCCCGGCAGCATGAGGATGACCTGCGGTCGCGCCTTCGAAAAGTCGAGGTCGTGCACCGTGAAACCAGCCGTCTCGAGAACGCCAGCGACCGCAACGGCACGGGTCTCGTCGCTCGCGCTCCAGATCGCAACATCGACGTTACGCCGCTTCTCCATCGTCCCCCCGCGGCTGCGTAGAGCCGCCGCATTGTTCGTCTATCGGTCATTCGGGAGGATTGGCTGTATAGGCTATGGAGGGCGTATGCTGGAAAAGAGTCGCGATTTCCACGATTCACTGCATAGGACCTGCTCATCGACTGCGCATGGCTGGATCATCCCCCATACGTGAGGGGCATCGGCATACTTCAGCCGGTCGAGTCTCGACCTTCGACGGACTGCTAGACTGCTCTGGTCGCATGTGTTCTGCCGGCGACGGGCCCCCGTAGCTCAGATGGATAGAGCGTCGGATTCCTAATTCGTGCGTCGCAGGTTCGAGTCCTGCCGGGGGCGCCATCAGCTCGGGG
>CBFDDD010000165.1:0-7197 GCA_965603475.1 uncultured Myxococcales bacterium | reverse complement strand
CTCTCATCGAGATCGACATCCTGAAACAGAGTGAAGTGAAACGATTCGCGCTTCTCGAATTTGCCATCCGCGCCGGAGTCGCCAATCGCCAGCGACGCAGGCGGCATGAAACACAGCCCGGCTGCGGTAATGAAGGCGAGACAATGCGCGAATCTAATCATGCGACTCCTCTCCGACCCGACTCTCCAACTCTCCCACTCTCCGGAGAGATCGAATCCGCGGCCAAGTTTGAACATCGATGGCGTAGCCCGACCCCATCAGGTCGGACAAACCCCATCAGCGTAACATGAAGTGAACCATTTCAGAATGATTGAGGAGAGTGCCCGATCGATCGCTCGGGCGGGCCTCAGGGCCCGATGCCGCCAGACAGGCCACCCGTAAAGAAGGCCAACGCGGCACGACTGGCCACGTCCACCATCTTGTTGAATTGGCGAATCTGATCCCCGGCCCTGGCCAGGAAGGTTCGCTCGGCGCCATAGGCCGGGCAGAGGTCGGCACGGCGATGCCAGAGTCGCTCGACCTGTGCACTGGTCGCACGCTCCCATTTGCGGTTCCCTCGAGCAATCGCGAGCGGAAGAATGCTGTTCTCGAAATGATCGATCTGCTTGGTCAACTGGCGGCATTGGCCGCGATAATTGCCGGTCTGGCCGGCGCGAGGGTTCGCGGAAGAAACGGGAACAATGAGCGTCAGCGTCAGAGCGATACCGACGAAGAGGCCGACATGGGCGCGCGCGCGACCGAGAAAAAGCTTCATACAGGGACTATCGGCCCTGGGATGTTGGAGCTGTAGACAAGATTGCCGACGGGTTGCACCACGATGCCGGTGGCCCATGGCTTGCTATCCCGAGGGGACGCCAGGCAAAACCAGGCCTCTAGGTACCCGACTCGTTCCGCTAGAGCCGCTCGGCGAGGAGCAGAGCCTGTCTGCGCGCCAACGCCATTCCGGTCAACATCGGATTCACCGAGGGACATTGGGGAAAGATCCCGGTGTCTGCGATGTAGAGATTCTCGAGATCATGACAACGCCCATCCTCGTCGACCACGCCGCGGGTCGGATCCCCATGCATTCGCGTCGTACAGAAGACGTGATTCCCGCCGATCACGAGATTCTCGGGTTGAACAGCCTCGGAATCGAGAATCCGAGCTTCATCGACGTTCGTCATCACCTCGGCGATCCCCTGTACGCCGGGTAGGATCTTTCGGGCGCCCGCTGCGAAGAACAGCTGCGCGATCACGTGAAGCGACCGGCGCATGATGGCCGCATCTTGCGGATCGAGCTTCCAATTCAGGACGGGATCGAGACTTCGCCAGCGCGCCTTCACTCTCCCCAGGGAGCGATTCGCGCTCACGATCGCATCCCACACCGCCATCTGGGGAATCTCGGCAAAATGCGCCTGAAGCTCCGGACCAAACCCCGGAAAGCGCATCGACAGAAGCGGCGGGGGCGCCCAGAGCGTCTCGAGTTTGAAGCCCTCTTCGAGGAAGGCCAGGCTTTGATAGCCCTGGGTCGCACCGAATTGCGGATCGACCCGGTCAGGAAAGATGCCGGCGATCGCTGCGCCGGGATGGAATTGTAGATTCTCTCCGACCTGGCCGGATGCATTCGCGAGATTGTCACTGTGTTTCAGGAGGACGGGCGTGGCGGTGCAACCGGCCGCGAGCACGACGGCCTTCGCATCGATTCGAAAACGATGACTGCGACCCCGACCGCTGCCCCCCGAGAAAGGCGCAATGACCTGACCCGAAACGCCGGTCACGCGACGTCCGCTGTGGCGAATCTGCTGAACCTGGACACTCGTCAGCACCCGTGCGCCCGCTCGCAGCGCTGCCGGGATATAGCTGACATCCATGCTCTGCTTGGCACGACTACGACATCCGGTGAAGCATTCGCCACTCCCGCGGCAGCCCTTCACGTTGCGTTCGATCGGCTCGGAGGACAGCCCCATCGCGTTGCAGGCATCGCGAAAAAGGAGATTGCGCTGACCCTGTACAGCGTCCGGGGTCGGGGCAATCCCGAGGAATTCCGAAATCGCGTCATAGTGCGGATCAAGATGCGTTCGATCGGTCCGTTCGAGATCGAAGAGCGTTGCCCAGCGGTCGAAAACCGAATCCGGCGGTCGTACGCAGATCGCGGAATTGACGAGCGACCCGCCGCCGAGGGCGATCGCCTGCATGGTTGGCATGATCGTCCCGCGCGTCATTCGGAGCCCACCCTCGCGCATGGTTCGCGTCATCGAGAGGTTCCCGTCGAGCTCGAGATCGCGAACGGTGAACGGTGGCCCTTCCTCGAGCAGAATCACATCATGACCTGCCGCGGCGAGTTCATAGGCCGCGACCGCGCCACAGGGACCAGAGCCGACGACGACGACATCCGCCTGCTCCTGGATGGGCCCGTCGTATTGCGCAAATACCCCGACGCGCTCGCGAGCCCCGGCGAGCCAGTCCTGCGAGGCCGACGTTGTGGTCCGATCCTCGTCCTGTATCACCGCTTCCTCTGTCATGGCTCCTTGCTTCATCGCTTTCTGTTGCAACACTTCCTGTTTCAACGCTTCCTGATTCAACGTGTCCTGCTTCAACGAGAGTCCCGACTCGACCGTGCGTAGGCGCGATGGCGCGGTCCATTTGCATCGAGCGGCCCAAGACGTGTTGGATCCGTCCGATCGCTCAACACGAACCCGATCGAGCTGACGAGGCCGCCGATGCGCGGAAAGAGGAGTTCGGCGTCGCTCACACCCGGTTCAATTTCGAAGGGCGCAACCCCGAGATCCCGAAGAATGGCCGGATGGCCCAGGTATCCGAGCACGAGCACGGCGCGAAGTGCCATGAAGAGCAAGCGGGTTGGCTCATTCGAACTATTCGCAAGCCGCGCGAGGACCGAAACCCGCGACGCGGGCGAAAGCTTCGAAAAACGCCGACGACCGCCCGGCTCATCGCCGCGATAAACCAACGTCAGATGCTCGAATACCAGGAAGAGCGCACGGATCTGCAGCCGTTTCCCGCGTGGCAACGCCGCAAGATGGCGATCGACATAGTGGGGTAGATGCGCGTCGACACCCTCGACGGAAAGCCCCCCACCGCCCGAGAACAGGACCTCCGCAGCGGAACGAACAAAGCTCGCCTCCCCTCGATGCAGGACGGCCAGGCCCGCTGGTACCGGGGGATAGCTCGAAACGAAGCGTCGATAGCCCACGATGAGCAATGCGATGAGAAGGAGCGCCGTAATCACAGAGCAAGAATACCCGAGACCCTGCATGGCGCACTCCTTCCGAACGCCGAGTTAGCGGTCAGCGGGTTCGCCTCATGGTGGTTCAATACCCTCGCATGGTCTTCCGAGAGCTGGGCCACTTCCACGATCGTCTTGGATCTGCAGCGCATGGACATTTCTAGCTCATCGTCCAACCGCCGTAGATTCAATCCGAAAATTTCCAGAAGACCCGAAATCGATTCAGGATTCGAATGCAGGCTCCTCGCGAAGCCCGACATCATCCGGAAAATCACGGGAGACACGCAGCGGAAAAATCGGAGGCCTCTTTTCCAGAAAACTGGTCACCCCTTCCCGGCTGTCTTCGCGCGCACCCATATAATTCATCAACCCGGAATCGAGTCGATGTGCTTCCATCGGATGGGAAGCGCCTAGCATCTGCCACATCATCTGACGTGCGAGCGCGACCGACAGGCCACTCGTGTTCTCTGCGATCTCGAGTGCCAATTCCCGGGCACGAGGCAGTAGCGCGTCGGGCTCGAGAATCTCGGACACAAGACCGCCCGCGAGCGCCTCTTCGGCCTCGAATACCCGCCCCGTCGCCACCCATTCCATCGCACGGTTGATCCCGACGACGCGAGGCAGGAACCAGCTACTACAGGCCTCCGGAACGACGCCACGCCGAGCAAACACGAATCCGAAGCGGGCCTTCGTGCTCGCCAGCCGAATATCCATCGGAAGGATCGACGTCACGCCGACGCCCACAGCCGGACCATTCACCGCGGCAATGATCGGCTTCCGGCAGCGGAAGATTCGCAGTGTCACGAGACCGCCCCCATCGCGATGTTCCGTCGGTCCAGCGTCCTTCGTCGCGCTGCTGGCGTTCGCTGGATCAAAAGTCCCCCCACCGCTACTGAGATCCGCGCCCGCACAGAATCCGCGCCCGGCGCCAGTCACAATCACGGCACGGACATCGTCGTCGGCATCGGCGTCGTCGAGGACCGTGAACCAATCGTTCATCATCTGCGTGGTAAATGAGTTCAACTTGTCCGGACGATTGAGCGTCACCGTCATCACGCCTTCGGATTTGTCGATCAACATCGTTTTCAGGGATTTTCCGAGGGGGGCAACAGCCATCAACGATTCTCCTTGCCACGGCCCTCGGCCGCGATTCATGAGTACCCGTACAGCATAGCCCTCCGCAGGAGGCAGTGGCCGACGTGGTAGCATCCGCCAATGGTTATCGGCGTCGTCGGCGACACACACGATCGAACGAACAACGTGGATCGAATCGTGACCCTCTTCAGTGAGGCACGGGTCGAGCGCGTCGTCCATACCGGCGACATCACCCGCCCGGCGGTGCTCGAACAGTTCGCCCGACTCGAAGTTCCGATGCTGGGCGTTTTTGGGAACAATGACCATTCGGAGCGAATCCGACTCGAGCAGGAGGCGAGCCGATTCGGAATGGATTTCGCACTACCGCCGCGCACTTTCAGTTGGGCGGGTCGTCAGATCCTTGTCGTCCACGACCCCGAGGAAGCGCCGGCTACGCTTCCCGCCGAGATCGACCTTGTGCTTCACGGTCACACCCATCGCCATCGCCACGAATTGCACGGCGATACGCTGATCTTCAATCCCGGTGAATGCGCCGGATTCTTGACGGGGCACAATGCAGTGGGTCTCGTCGATCTCGTTTCACTCGAAGCCCGTCGGTTGCGGTTCTGACCCGATCCGATCTGACTGGATTCTCCCTCCACCCTCCACCCTTCAACCCTCCCCCCCCACCCAACGCGGTGCCGGCGAACCCGAAATACGATGAGCTGGAAACCAGAAGTCGATGAGATCGAGGCGCGCCGGGAAGCCGCGAAAGCGATGGGCGGCCCCGACGCGGTCGAGCGTCAACACGCACGCGGCCGTCTCACGATTCGCGAGCGACTCGATGCCCTTGTCGACCCGGATAGTCTCGAGGAACAAGGGCCCATCGCGGGCGAAGCCGAACGCGACGAAGACGGTCACGTCACTGCCTTCTATCCAGCGAACTATCTGCTCGGCCTGGCGACGATCGACGGTCGACCGATCGTCGTCGGCGGAGAAGACTTTACACAGAGAGGCGGCTCGCCCTCCCCCGCCGGCTTGCGCCGCAGCGTCTATGCCGAGACGCTGGCGATCGACCTGCGCGTTCCCCTCGTTCGTTTCCTCGAAGGCGGCGGCGGCAGCGTGGCGGGTTCTGGCGGCAAAGCAGCCAGGCCGCGTATGGCGGGTAGCCCGGTTTACGAAGTGTCTCGATTTCTCTCGATCGCACAGGTCATGAAAATCGTTCCCGTGGCTTCGGCCGCGGTGGGCGCCGTTGCCGGCTTTCCGGCCGCGCGGCTGGCTGCTTCGCATTTCTCGGTGATGACGCGCGATACAGCTCAGGTGCTGATTGGCGGACCCGCACTCGTCGAGCGCGCACTCGGTGAGAAGCTGACCAAGCAGGAGCTCGGCGGCGCGAAAGTGCATACGCGCTCGGGTGTCGTCGACAACGTGGCGAAAGACGAGCGGGATGCGATCGCGCAGATGAAGCGGTTCCTCAGCTATCTTCCAACGAACGTACTCTCCCTGCCTCCCTGCAAAGACAATCCAGACGACGACCCCGAACGGCGGGCGGATGAGCTACTCGAGATCATCCCTCGCGACCGACGCAAGGTCTATCCGATGCGGAAGATCATCAAGGCGATCTTCGATCGAGACAGCTTCTTCGAAATCACAAAGGGCTATGGCCGGAGCCAGATCACCGGTCTCGCGCGCCTCGCCGGTCGGCCCGTCGGCGTTGTCGCCAATGATCCGCATTTCTACGCCGGATCGATGGACGCGGAGGGCGCCCTCAAGCTGCGTCGCTTCGTCGAGTTCTGCGACACCTTTCATCTCCCCATCGTGAGTCTCGTCGACGAGCCTGGCTTCATGATCGGCTCGGCCTCCGAACGCGCCGGCACTATGCGCTTCGGCGTCGAAGCGATCGCGAGCGTCGTCACCAGTCGCGTCCCCTGGTGTTCCGTCATGGTGCGAAAAGCCTATGGCGTAGCCGCGGCCGCCCATTTCGGACCCAAGGGCCTGGTCCTGGCATGGCCCTCGGCTGAGTCCGGTGCCCTGCCCATCGAAGGCGGCGTCGCCGTCGCCTTTCGACGCGAAATCGAGGCGGCCGATGATCCCGACGCCCGGCGGGCCGAACTCGAAGAGGCCTTCGCCGCACGACGCAGCCCCTTCCCACGCGCCGAGTCTTTCTCCGTCCACGACCTCATCGATCCCCGTGAGACCCGCGGACGGCTATGCCGCTGGCTCGACCACGTCTGGCCACTGCTCCACGAGCAGGTCCCGACCCAAATATCGCTCTAGCAGGCTGCGGAAGAAGGGAACCGATGGCGTGCCAAGTGGCTCGGGTGGAGAAGCCTGCCACTCGACCGTCGTCGGCTTGATATTTCCACAGGCTGGCTCCGTATTGGATGGCGATTGCCAAGCGTGTTCACAGGTCTCAGCAGAACTCGTTTATCGCTTGCGAGACCATCGTATGCGGCTGGTCAGGGGCAGGCAGAGCGATGCACGGGGCATCTGCACTGCGATCGATCACGCTCGGCGTTCGTGCTGCTTCAAGGGCAAGGCTGCGGGAACTTCGGATTCGCAAGCTGGCCGAGTGGCGAGGGTGGGAAAGCCCTTCGCTCGCCTGGAGACGCAGGCGGTAGCTAGGCGCCGCGATGCATCATGCGGAAACGACCGCCGGAGACGACCGGCGAGCGAAGGGCTTTCCCAACCGCGCCACCTGGCACCCTAGTCGGTTCCGCTCTTCCGCAGCCTGCTAGATAATTCGGCCGATGACTTCACCCAGGGTGATCGCTCGACCGATCGGCTGTGGATCGATTTCGAAATGTTCGGGGGGTGTCAGCATCACGATCGTCGAGCCAAACTCGAAATGCCCCCACTGCTCGCCTCGTGCGAATACTGGCGCGCGATCAGCAAGATCT
>CBFDDD010000164.1:0-7414 GCA_965603475.1 uncultured Myxococcales bacterium | reverse complement strand
GCCGGGAATCCCGACGAACACACCCCGCGTGAATCCGACGTCGACAGCGAGGAGATCGCACCGGCCATCGAGGCGCTTCGTCGCGTCGAACTCGACCCGAAGGAAAAAGAAGAAGTCGTCCTCGTGCACAACTTCGAAAAGGTCGAAGCCCTCGACAGCTACAACGGCGGCGTCCGCAACACCGACGGCAGCGATGAACTCGATGCGCATCTGGATGCACTCGACGAGGTCGAGCTTGGCGATCTCATTCGGGACGATGACGTCGCCCATTCGGTCCTACGCGCGGACCTTTCTCTGGGGCTCGACGTGCCCGATGTCGGCAGCGTTGGACCGGACGAACGCGGGATCGCCTACGACGAGTGGGACGGACGCAAGAATCGTTATCGGCGTGAGTGGTGCACGGTCTACCCCGCTCCGATGCGTGCAACCGAACCCCGCTTTGCCGCCGAGGCTCTCACTCGCCACGGCCGCCTCGTACGCGAACTTCGACGCCGCCTCGAGATCCATCGAACGGGGCTCCGCTCCAAGGACCGCCAGCTCGATGGCGATGACGTCGACCTCGCTGCACTCGTCGATGCCCACGGCTCGATGCGTGCAGGCCGCGGTCTCGATCCACGCCTCTATATCCGCCAGGAACGACAGCGTCGAGATTTTGCAACCACGATCCTCCTCGACACCTCCCTTTCCACGGACTCCTGGGTCAATAATCGCCGGGTCCTGGATGTGGCGCGTGAAGCGATTCTCGTGCTAGGCGAAGTGGCCGACCAACTCGGGGATCGGTTACAACTGTTGACGTTCGCGAGCCACACGCGCAACCACTGCCGCGTGTGGGAGGTCAAGGGGTGGGATGATCCGTGGCCGATCGCACGCGATCGGCTCGGCGCAATCGCGCCCCAGGGATACACGCGTATCGGCCCCGCGCTGCGCCATGCGACCGCAGGTCTGGCGGCCGAGCCAGCCGATCAACGACTTCTCCTGCTCGTGAGCGATGGTAAACCAACGGACTACGATCGCTATGAAGGCCGATACGGCATCGCCGATATCCGCCAGGCTCTACGCGAAGCGGACCGGGCGGGCGTCCATACGCACGCTCTGGCCGTAGATGCCGTCGCTCGCGACTACCTGCCCCCCATGTTTGGTCCCGGAAACTGGGACGTATTGACTCATCCGGACCAGCTGCCGGAAGTCTTGACTACAGTATACGGGCGCCGCACCGGCGCTTAGTCGAAAGACGAAATTAGAGGAGACATCCATGAGCCAATCTCTTTCCGAGATCCTCGACCGAATGTCGCAGCTCCAGGAACAACTGGATGACGCCTTCAAGGAACGCGCCGAACAATTGCGCTATGAGCTGAAGAACCGACGCGTCATCTTCGAACAGGAAGTCCTCGATGCCCATCGAACGTTTCGGACTCATGTCGCGCGCTACGTCTGGAATGCCCGGTTTCTTTCGATCGCTACCGCCCCGATCATCTACTCGATGGTCGTCCCGATCGCATTTCTGGACTTGACGATGTCGATCTACCAGGTGATCTGTTTCCGGGCCTATGGAGTGCCGAGGGTCCGACGCCGAGATTACGTCATTTTCGACCGACACAAACTGGCCTACCTGAACGCCGTCGAAAAGTTCAACTGTGTCTACTGCTCGTACGGCAACGGCGTGATTGCGTATGTTCAAGAAATTGCCTCGCGGACCGAGGCATATTGGTGTCCGATCAAACACGCACACCGAACGAAGACCTTCATGCCGCGTTATGCACGTTTTTCGGATTACGGGAGCGCGGAGACCTACCGTGATGATTTCGTCAAGAACAGAGAGGCCGCTCGAAAGGGTCTCTGACATGAGGTTCTGTGGATCGCAGACCGCTCAGGGCGCAACATGAGGTTCTGTGGATCGCAGACCGCTCAGGACGGGACATGAGCAACGCAGACTCCATTTCAGATGGCGATCCAGGTCCCCCCTCGAGCCGCGCCGACCGACTGCTGGCCGCGGGGCGACTGAGCACGACCGATGCCCGGCGAATCGCCGATGCACTCGTATGTCGCCACGCAGAGGCTCCGCTGGACCGGGACCGAACTCTCGACATTCCGACTCTCGTGAGCGCCCATTCCGTCGCGATCTCCCGGATTGCAAGCGAAATCCCTGAATTGGCCATCCCGGAGC
The DNA here is from genome assembly GCA_965603475.1 of uncultured Myxococcales bacterium. GTDB lineage: Bacteria > Myxococcota_A > UBA9160 > UBA9160 > UBA4427 > UBA4427. Next base: position 5,250 of record CBFDDD010000164.1, on the reverse strand, counting down.
TTCGCGTCGCGGGAAAACATCAGGCCGATTGGCTTCAGCAACAAGAAGGACGGCTCCTTGCGCGCAGGAATGCCGGCCGAATTGCCGCATCCGTTGTCTCGTTGCGACTGGACGAAGTCTGGCTCGAACCCGAGAACGACGTACACATCTCGGTTCGACGAAAGGGCGAGTCCGGCGATATCTGTATCGAGTTGGCTGGCCTCTCCGTAGATCTGTTGGCCGCGGGTCGGGTGGACGCGGCAGAAGCGCTGATCGCGCACTATGCCGGACAGGCGGATGATTTCGGCCTCTACGAATGGGTGAACTACTACGAATTCTCGACCGCAGTCGCGCGTGCGGCGGCGGCAGCAATAGATCTCGCCCTCGAACGTGATCCCAAGGCCCATAAGGCCGCATTCTCAGCGGCTCGACGTCTTGTGGCCATTGCCTTTGCGAGTGATCGACGCAGCGAACGACCTCCATTCGTCATCGCCGTTGGCGGGCAGGTCGCATCGGGCAAGAGCACGCTGGCTCGAGCGCTGGCAGACCGGATGAGCGTCCCTCGTGTCATCACGGATCGCGTTTGTGACCAGCTGCTTCACGGAGCACCCGGAAGGGAGATCCACGAGAGTCAATGGGCCGAGCGCTTCGAGCCCGGCTTCCGCGAGCGGATCTACACCGAAGCCCTCCATCGCGCCGAGATGGCATTGGCGTCGGGCCGCGCCGTCGTCCTCGACGGGTGCTTCGCAAGGTCGCATGACCGCATGGCCGCGCAGACGCTGGCACGCCAACATGACGTTCCCTTTCGCTTCATCGAATTGCGCATCAGTGACGAGACACAGCGCGAGCGACTTGCACTGCGAGACGCCACGGGGCACGAGGGCGGTTGGGAAAAGATCGCAAGAACGCTTGCTGCCGACTGGGAATCGACTGATGAGCTTCTCGAAGTCGAGAGTCGCGTTATCGATGGTGACCAACCGATTGCCGAAAGCGTCATACAGATCCTATCGAAGCTACCCGCGTGGCCCGATCCGGCACGTCCGGGCGCACCCGTGCCTCTGCAGCATCGAACGCTCCCGCAGCCGCCGGCTGCCGTCACCTTCGATTGCTGGAACACCCTGATCTACGAAGCCGACTGGGGACGGGCGCATGCAAGACGTGTCGACGCGCTGGCTCGTGCTGCTCAGGAAGCGGGTCACAGCACGACCAGAGAAGAGGCGGGCACCGCGTTCGACGCCGGATGGGAACATCAGATGGCTTGCTGGCGCGACGGCATCAAGTCGGGAGCACGCGAGGTGGCGATTCATGCGCTCCGAGAACTCGGCCTGCGTGAGCCTCATCCCGCGCTCGAACACCTGATCGGCGAGTACGAAGACGCCTCACATAGCGGCCAGGTCCTGGCGATCGAGGGTGCGCGAGAATGCCTCGCCGAGCTTGCCCGCGCAGGTATTCGACGTGCGCTGATCTGCGACACAGGCCTGACGCCTGGCCGCGTAGTACGCCAGCACCTCGACCGCCTCGGATTGCTCGAGCATCTGGAAATTTGCATCTTCTCGGACGAAATCGGCGCGCCCAAGCCTGATACACGCGTCTTTCACGCGGCCCTCGCACCGCTCGGCGTGCAGCCCGATCTAGCGATTCATGTCGGCGATCTGCGCCGCACCGACGTGGCGGGCGCTCGGGCAGTCGGCATGGGTACAGTTCGAATCCGTACCCAGCATGACGACACGAGCGATCTTCCCGAGGCTGATGCGGTCGTCGACTCCCATTCCGAGCTGAGAAGGACGCTCCTTTCGCGATCTGATCATTAGTCGAAGCCGATCAGGTCGCAGGACGCTTTTCTCGCGCCTGTACGGTGAGGACCGGGCAAGGAGCGGTTCTCAGCGTTCGCTCGGCGACACTTCCCAGGAACGTGTGAGCCAATCCCGTTCGGCCGTGCGTACCCATCACGATGAGGTCCCCACCAAGACTCTCGGTAGTGGCTCTCAATGTTTCGGCAACATTCACGCCTTCGAGGACATGGGGCTCCATCTTGCCGGAAAACTCGACCTCGGAGATGACCTCGCGAAGCGACTTCATTGCGTCCTCGCGGATCTCCGTCATGTCGATGGGCGGGGCGACTGCGGCCGCGTCCCCAGCGTAGGCAAAGTTGTATAGATAGAGAGGTGACTGCATCACATGAACCAGATGTAGATCTGCTCCAAAGCGACCAGCAAGATCCACGGCTTCGTCCAGGGCCGTTCGAGCATGTTCCGAAAAGTCGTACGGGACGACGATCACACGATAGTCCGCCATGAGTTCTCTCCTTTGAATTTCTACTGGGTCGCGAAGCTGCATTCGTGCACGGCGACCCTACTTCAAGTAGTTAGCAGATTTCGTGCATTGCACCGAAGGAAAGACATCACGCTATCGGAAGATGGAGCATAAAAGACCGACTGGCCGGCTTCGTTGCGATGAGAATTGTCGCTCGTTTCGACGAGATTCGCTCAATGAAGCCTAACATTTTCGATCCGCTTCTAGCGAACAGCGGCTTATTCATGAACTCGCGACGGCTTCCACGCGGTCCAACAGGTGGAACTCGCTGAAGTCCGGTCGGCGCATATCCTTGAGATAGCGTTCCGGCGCCCAGGGATAGAGATTGGGAAGCCCCGACTTGTCCGTGTACCAACTCGTGCATCTGCCGGTAATCCAGACTGTGTTGGGCAGCGCTTTGTTCATCGTATCGTGTTGTCCAAAAATTCAGTTGATCGGCGACGATTCTGCGGCCGCCCGATCCGAATCGAGCTGGTACTGAGGCTCGGCCGAACGTTCGCTGCGGTCGTCGCGATGCTCCTCGCCGTCACTGGCACTCCCGGCGACCTGCGGGCGCATCACGGAGTCCTTCCACGCATCATCGTCGTCCCAGTGAAAAGGAAGCGTTTGGACGCTTCCGGGAGTCTCCATCGTCTCGAATGCAGTGAGCGCCGCTTCGAATATCGCATCCTGAAGACCTTCGTCGAGCGCTTTCCCGGCGGTATGGCCCAACGGAAAATCGAGGAAGACAGCACGTGGCGGATTCACCGATTGCGTAATCGAAAGGGCACTCGACAGACTCAGCGTCGGAATCCCCTGCGACTCGATCTCCCTCGCGATCAGTCCCACGGACTGATGACAAACCGGTCAGACCGGGACCAGCAGGACGAGATCCACCTGGTCTTCGATCACGCGTCGCGCAATCTCCGGAGCCAGCTCCTCACGAACACGGCGTGCAGAGTAGATTCCGCCCATACAGGTATAGGAGTGCCGACCCAGACTACCGAGCCGACCGCTCGCGACGCTCCGACGCAAGGGCTCGATCGGTAGGACCACGTTCGGGTCCCTTCGCGCATCCGTCTGGTCATAGGCGAAATGGCTCGTGCGAAGCTCGGTCAACTCGACGTCGCGATCGATGGCGCGAATGCTCGTGTCGTCGCGATGATGAAACGCGACCTGTCCGGCCACGTAGATTCCACCCGAAGCGACGATGGCGAGTCGGCTCTCCTTCAATGGTCGCCGCAGGGAAGCCCAGGGCGGAGGCTCTTCACTCTCGACCCAGCGATAATCCGAATGCCCGAGGGCAGCATATTGCTCGCGCGTACGCGCGATGTAGTCGATCGGGGGCTGCCTCTTGGAACTCATCGGTCTCGATTCACTTTGCGCTCGTATTCACGTGTTCCATTCCAGTTCGAATTCTAGCGGCCGACTTTCCACCGTGTACCCTATAGGCGATCAAAAGACGGACGACCAGAAGGGAGACGAGATGGCGCAACTTGCAGCAGACGGCCCCAATGCAGAGCAGATCGAATACTGGAACGAGGTCTCAGGCGAGCGCTGGGTCGAGATGGGCGATGTCATCGACGCACAGATCTCACCCCTGGGTGAGGTCGCGATGGACCGTGCCCGGATCGAATCGGGCGAACGCGTGCTCGACATCGGGTGCGGATGCGGACAAACGACCCTCGAGCTGGCAGCGCGGGTAGGCGAGAGCGGCTCCGTACTCGGGCTGGACATCTCTGGCCCCATGCTCGCTCGCGCGCGAGACCGGGCCACGGAAGCCAATGTGACCAACGCCCGGTTCCAGCAGGCCGACGCGCAAACCCACCGATTCGATGCATCCGATATGGATCTGGTCTTCTCTCGATTTGGCGTGATGTTCTTTGCATCGCCGATCGAGGCCTTCACGAATCTCTTATCCGCCCTTCGCCCGGGCGGGCGACTCGCCTTCGTCTGCTGGCAGAGGCTCGACCGAAACCCGTGGATGCATCTCCCAATCATCGCAGCCGCAAAACATCTCCCCCCCGCTGGCCCGCCGCCCGAGCCCGACGCGCCGGGCCCCTTCTCCTTTGCAGACAAGGAGCGCGTGGAGGCCATCCTCAGCGACGGGGGCTTTCAGAACATCCAGCACGAATCCCTCGAACGGGATCTTCTCATCGGGGGCGGACGATCACTCGACGACACGGTCGAGTTTCTCGCTCAGCTCGGGCCAGCGGGAGCGATGCTTCGCGACGCCAGTGCGGATCTGAAGACCAGAGTCCTGAACGAAATTCACGACACCATCAAGCCGTTCAACGATCAAGGTGGCGTTCGAATGCCGAGCGCGACCTGGATTGTCTCGGCAGAACGCCCAAGCTAGAGATTCGAGTTCCACTCATCCCGTCGCCTGCCCGCCCATTGGTCCAACGGCCCAATAGAAGAGGAGCCCCGATGCCGATTACATTCATCGAGCTGATCACGACCTACAAAGAGACCACGTCCTGCTGCACGGTCGACGAGGCCGCACACCGAATCAAGAACGAATCCACTCTGGTCCTCGTCGATGTTCGAGAGCCGGCCGAACACGAAGCAACGGCGGTCCCCGGCGCGGTCAATATTCCGCGTGGATTCCTCGAGTTCAAGATTGCCGAAGCGTGTCCCGAGGCGGACCAGCCAATCCTGATCCACTGCAAGACTGGAGGCCGGGCCGTCCTGGCCGCCAGGACGCTCTCCGAGATGGGCTACAAGAATGTCGGCGCCTACCAGGGGACCGTCGAAGACCTCCTCGCCGCCCTCGATTAGGCCGCGCCAGGCCGTTCGGAACCGCTGAACGCGGCGAGATCCGATCTGCGCACATTCTGTCGGGGTGCATTCAAGCCCGCGGGGCGACCGGCCGATCATTTCTTCATGATGAAGAATCGATCCCTTCTCAGCGGTCTTGGAAGTCTGCTCTTCGCCCTCGGCCTGTCAGCCTGTGCAACCCGGGACGCAGTCTGGGTT
>CBFDDD010000163.1:0-7530 GCA_965603475.1 uncultured Myxococcales bacterium | reverse complement strand
CTTCGGGGTTGACTGCGAGATCTTCGCTCAAGACGATCAGGAATTGGCTACGGTCAAAGTACTGGAGCCAAACCGCAAGCTGTTTGGCGTAGAGGCCGCTCGAGACGTATTGCTGACGGATCGTACCGAGTTCTTCGAGTCGGCTGAAGTCTCGCTCCGGTTCGAGTCGGAGCGCCTCTTCGAAACTATCCGACACATGCCCCTCGTGCCCCATATTCCAATAGAGTGAATAGGCGCGATCGACGGGGTTCCGCAGAACTACGATGAATCGGTGGTGAGATTCAGGAAGTAATTCTGCGATTCGGGCGGCCGCCTTTTCGTAGAAAAAATAGTGCGGTGTTGCATCGCCCCGCGCGGGTATTCCGGCAGCCTCCTTGTAGTGTGTTCGAGCGTACCAGTCGAGGCCTTCGCAGAACACGGAATCGTTGCTGAAGAAATGCGGTTCCTTGACTCGTGGGAGTTGGACCTCTGGGTGGCCTCGGAGAAGATCGTAGAGCGAAGTCGTCCCGGCCTTCGCTGCGCCGATAATGAAAAAATTGGGCAACGAGTCGAAGAGTATATCGCGCTCCGTGCGTCCCGTTGCCGTGTCGTTGGTTTGACTCATGCCGTGGTTGACCATATTTGAGAGCGTCGAGAGAGATGATAGTTCAGTGCGAATTTCGAGGCCGCGCTCGCTCCCGCGGCCCAGGCGGCACCGATCAAGCCGAACTTGGGAATCAGGACAGCGAGTAAGGTCGTAGTGAGGATAATGGAAAATACATTGATTGCGAGCATAGGACCGAAGGACCGCATCGCAGTTAAGCCCGCTGCGAGGAAGGCATTCGCGAAGGTGAAGCTATTGGCGGCGATCAGCCACACGAGAAGCACGCTGTACTCGGCGTATTCAGGGGAGTACACAAGAGAGAGTACGGTCTCCCCTAGAAGCCAGGCACCTATCGCACCGGTGACTCCTATTGCTAGACCAAGGCCGATCAGCATGCGCTGTAGTTTGTCGAAACCGCTTCGGTCTCTTGCATGCAGGAGCCGCGCGAGACGTGGGCTCGCTGTTTGGGAGAGCGCATTGACGACGATTCGGGCAGCGGTGATGAGGTAGAGGATCGCCGCGAAATGTCCGACCGCGACTGTACCCAGCAGACTCTCGATGAAATAGAGGCCCAGATTGGAGTTCAGGGAAGTAAGCATCATGATGACTCCGAGCGGCAGTGCCGATCGGGCCAGCTTCGTAACGCCTGGTGCTGACCAGAAAAGAGACAGGCTAGCGAGACGTCTTGTGTGTGGGAGGTCGTAGGCGACGAACGTGATCAGACGCGATCCCGCGAGTGCGAGGACCGAGAGGTCGAGGCGTTTCGTCATAAGTAAGACGCTCGTGAACGAGGCTACGGACAGAAAGCTTTTCAGCGTGAGCGATCCGGCGAGCCATCGCATCCGATTTTGCTTCTGATAGAGGCCGAAGGCGACGGTGCTGAGGCTTTCGAATGCCTTGGCGCCAGAAACAGCCATGAGGACGACGAAGGATTCCCTGGACTGGCTTGTAACGAGGCCAACGACGAAGATCGAAATGAGGGCGAGTCCCGAGGAGAAGGCACGGCAACCGAGATATGTTGCGAAGGGGAATTCCTCTCCGGCATCTGTCGCGAGATATGCACGCAGGTTGAGGTCGGAGAGCATGAAAACCGGGGCGGAAATCGCGTTCGCGAGCGCAAAGAGTCCGACCTCCTCGACGGTCCCGAGTTTCGCGAGGACGACGAGAAGGATCCACTGGGAGGCGGCGAACACGACGTTACCGAGGAAGACCCAGGAGGCATCGTGCGAGAGCGATTGGGTGGAGTTGTCGGGCTCGCCCGGCCCGCGGTGGACGTTCTTGTCTAGGTGAGGCGGACTCAATCAGTCGCTCCCGCGCGAGACCATGTTCCTTCGTCTACGCTTAGTAGCCGCTCTTGGCGGCACTCATTCCATTCCGGCTGGGCACTATGCTTTCGAGACCGAGCTCTAGCCAGTGGTTCGTTCCTCCGGGCTTCCGTGAGAGTTGTGAGAGTCGCAGGTCAGAAGAGTAATACCCAGGCCATTCTTCACGAATAAATCAACGGCCACGTCAACTCGTGATTGGCGACCGTGAGGCTAGCCCGAATTATTCACGACGCCTAACGCAAGAAGACCTCTAAAGTGCTAGAAACAGGTTGTTAACACCACTTTCACGCACTTCAAGAGGCCTTCTGGGTGTCGGATACTACAACACAGTCTGTTTTTTCCCCCGATCTTTTCACGAAGCCGGTTCAGGTGCTTGGGTATGACCCGATTCCGTAGACACTTTCGTTAAGTCGTAGGTACAGGCGGCGGCGAATGAACATTATCTCTCAGTACCAGAGCCGCGCGGCCTCGCTCTGTCCATCGCTTCCCTGGTCACGGTCGTGATCGTCTTTCGTGGGCAGCGGAATGGGACGGTCATGAATGAGGGGTCTTCGCGGGCAGGCGAAAGGTGCCTTCTGTAGGCTCTACCAGAACTGACAGACACGGCGGATCGGCCGCCCCTTTTCAGCTCGGAGCACAGAACCCCTGAACGTCCAATCCTACATCCGCACCATCCCCGACCACCCCAAGCCGGGAGTCCAGTTCCGTGACATCACAACCCTTCTTCTCGACCCCGAAGGCCTCCGGCTCGCCGTCGATGGAGTCGCCGACCGCCACGGGGAAAACGACATCGACCTGATCGTGGGAATCGAAGCCCGCGGCTTCATTTTCGGCACGGCCGTCGCCTACAAGATGGGCCTCGGATTCGTCCCGATTCGTAAGCCTGGGAAACTCCCCGGAGAGACGATCGGGCGGGACTTCGATCTCGAGTACGGGAGCGATCGCATCGAGATGCATGTAGAGGCGGTCAAGCCCGGCCAGCGGGTGCTCCTCGTCGACGATTTGATTGCGACGGGGGGGACGGCCGAGGCTGCAGTGGAATTGCTGAACCAGGTCGGTGCCGAGGTCGTCGAATGCGCCTTTGTGATTGCTCTTCCGGATCTCGGTGGGATTCGTCGACTCGAGAAGTTGGATTGCCGGCTTCATTGGCTCTGCGAGTTCGAGGGCGACTGAACGCTCGTGCAGGTCGCAGGCGAACACTACCGATCGATCTGGCTCGATGAAGCGACGGGTGAACTTCGAATCATCGACCAGACCCTCTTGCCTCACCGATTCGAGACTCGGACGATCGTTGATGTAGCCGCCGCCGCCGAAGCGATTCGGACCATGCGGGTCCGGGGGGCTCCACTGATCGGCGCAATGGCGGCACACGGTCTGGCTCTGGCCCTCGAGCAAGACCCGAGCGATGAATCCCTGGCGCGTGCGGCGCGGGAACTCCTGGCAACACGCCCGACCGCGATCAATCTCCAGTGGGCCGTCGATCGCATTGAGCGCGTGCTCAGAGCGTTGCCGAACACATTGCCTAACGCGCGTGCCGTGCGAGCACGGGTCGAAGCCCGCCTGATCTGCGACGAAGACGTTGAGAGCTGTTCGGCGATCGGGGACCACGGATTTGCGATCCTGGAAGAGATCGCCTCTTCGAAGACCGGCGCGCCCGTTCAGATCCTCACCCATTGCAACGCCGGCTGGCTCGCGACGGTCGACTGGGGAACAGCCCTCGCGCCCATCTACAAAGCCCACGACGCAGGCCTCTCCGTCCATGTCTGGGTGGACGAGACGCGGCCGCGCAACCAGGGGGCGAGCCTGACAGCCTTCGAGCTCCGCGAACAGGGTGTCCCCCACACCGTCATCGTCGACAACGCGGGCGGCCATTTGATGCAGAGGGGTCTGGTCGATTGCGTGATAGTGGGCAGCGACCGCACGACCGCAGCCGGTGATGTTTGCAACAAGATCGGGACCTATCTGAAAGCCCTGGCCGCGAAGGCGAACGATGTGCCCTTCTACGTGGCTCTACCTGTTTCTTCGATTGATTGGTCGATCGAAGATGGACTCGCGGAGATTCTGATCGAGGAGCGTGAATCGGGTGAGGTTCGCGAAGTGACGGGGATGGACGATTCGGGCAATGTGACGAGTGTGTCGCTCTTTCCGGAGTCGAGCCCCGTTGCGAATCCAGCCTTCGATGTCACACCCGCACGCTACGTAACGGCGCTATTGACCGAGTATGGACTCTGCAAGGCTGATCGCGACAGTCTGGCCGATCTACGCATGCGACTCGCGAGTGCCTGATCCCCGCGGACACCATCCTCCATATCCTGCCCCGGTCCATTTCCGCGCACGCTGTCTGCTTGCGCACATCTGTACCGGCACGACAGCCGCGAGTACACTTCGAATATGAGGAGACCGGAATTCCATGCTCGTGTTGGGGCCAATCAAGTCTCGGGGCGCGCCGATCGGCAGTCCTTTGGAAAACCCCGCACCGCCGTCTTTCTCGACCGAGACGGAACACTCAACGTAGACGTAGATGGGCTCTCATCGCCGGACCAACTCGAACTCATCCCCGGCGCTGCCGGCGCCGTTCGTCGTCTGAATTGCGCCGGATTTCTGGCAGTGGTGGTGACGAACCAGGCGGCCATCGCGCGAGGCGCCTGTACCGAAGCTGGATTAGAGCGAATCCACGATAGACTGGAAGCACTCCTGGAAGAACAGGGTGCCTATCTCGACGCAATCTACTACTGCCCTCACCATCCCGATCGCGGCTCCCCCGGCAAGAGAGCCGAACTCAAGATCGAATGCAATTGTCGGAAGCCCGGGACCGCAATGATTGAGCGGGCTGCATCTGATTTTCCCATTCGCATGGAGGATTCCTGGATGATCGGGGACACGACGGTCGACCTCCAGACCGCGCACAATGCAGGGATCCGATCGGTACTCGTGCGTACGGGGTACGGCGGTCGGGACGGCCGTTGGCGCGCACGGCCCGATTTCGAATTTCCCGACCTCAGAGAAGCCGTGGAATTCGTGACGAAGACCGAAGCTGGATTGTGATCGAGAAGTCGATGAGCATCGGGTTTGGAGTCTCTGGAGGTCGTCGCCGACATTCGGATCGGTAATGGGGCATGATCATCAGCCTTTGATGGATCCTACGGAAGGTTACGGAAGGGTTAGACATGGAGTTCTCGGTTTCGTCCTATTTCGCTCATCTCTCTCACAAAATGGGAGAGCTCGATCACGCCTCGATCGAGAATGCGATCTCACTGATCCACAAGAGCTGGGCAGACGGGAAGAAGATCTTTGCCTGCGGAAACGGGGGAAGCGCACTCACCGCGTCCCATCACATCCACGAATGGAACAAGATGGCCTACCTGTCGACGGGTAAACCCTTTCGAGGCCACTGCCTGTCGGACAATATTGGACTGATGACCGCTTACAGCAACGACATGTCGTACGACGATGTCTACAGCGAGCAGCTCAAGAATCTGATGGACCCCGGTGATCTGGTGATCGCGCTAACCGGGAGCGGCAATTCGGAGAACGTCGTTCGCGCGCTCGAATACGCCAATGACAGCGCCGGCGTGACATTGGCCCTCTGTGGCTACGACGGCGGCAAAGTCAGGAAGCTTGCCCAGCATTCGGTGTGGGTTCCCAGCTTCGATATGCAGATCTGTGAAGACCTGCATTTCATCTTCGGACACATGGTGATGAAGTCGCTATGCGGGGATCCCATCCGAACCTGATCGCTTCGGACTGTTCGACTGGATCCGAATCATGTAGTCGGGAATTCGCACCGGTCGCTTGCGTCAGATCCGTGACGAGATCAAATCACGGCCTCAACCCCCGTAAAACCCCCGAAACCACCCCACGAACCGCTCCATCCCCTCTTCGAGCGAAACCTTCGGCCGATACCCTACCGCCTCCACCAATGCCGACACGTCCGCATAGGTGGCCTTCACATCCCCCGGTTGCATCGGAAGCATGTTCTTCACGGCCTTCTTGCCAGTGCACTCTTCGATTACCTCGATGTAGCGAAGCAGCTCGACCGGCCTTTCGCAGCCGATATTGAAAACGCGCCATGGCGCATCGCTGCGCGACGGATCAGGCGCGCCGTGGTCGTAGGTCGGGTCCGGCTCGGCCGGCTGATCGCTCGTGCGTACGACGCCTTCGACGATGTCGTCGATGTAGGTGAAGTCCCGTTGATGATCGCCATGGTTGAAGACATCGATCGTTTCGCCGGCGAGAATCTTCTTCACGAAGATGAACGGCGACATGTCTGGTCGGCCCCAGGGGCCGTAGACGGTGAAGAAACGCAGGCCTGTCGTTGGAAGGCGATAGAGATGCGCATAGGTATGCGCCATCAGTTCGTTGGCCTTCTTGGTCGCGGCATAGAGACTGATCGGGTGATCGACGGCGTCCCGCTCCGAGAAGGGTGTTTTCGTATTGCCGCCATAGACGGAGCTACTCGACGCGAAGGTCAGATGGTCGACGCCGTGATGCCTCGAACCTTCGAGAATGTTGAGGAAGGCCGAGAGGTTGGCGCTGCCATAGACCTGTGGGTTTTCGATTGAGTAGCGGACGCCTGCTTGGGCTGCGAGATGAATGACTCGCTGTGGGCGCTCGTTCTCGAAGAGGTCGAGGGTTCGTTGCGTGTCCGCAAGGTCGAAACGAAAGTGCTGGTAGCTTGGAGACGTCGAGATTCGATCCAGGCGTGACTGTTTGAGCGACACGTCATAGTAATCGCTCATGTTGTCGACACCGACGACCTCGTCTCCGCGTGCGAGGAGTGCCTCTGCGACCGCTGCGCCGATGAATCCCGCGGTCCCTGTTACCAGAATCTTCATGACGGCTTCTGTGAACCTCCCTGTGTGTCTGCATTCTCCGCTAGATCGCATTGCAACGCCACGCGCTAAACGTCTCCACCTGCGCGAAGTTGCGCCGGGAGGCCCGATCGATGACCTTTCGGTAGTCTGAAGTAAACCTGGAGACTGTTAGAACAATCATGGCGAGTACTGATCCGACAGAGTCGGATGGCTATCGGCGCCGACGCGTCGCGGTAACGGGGGGTGCCGGTTTTCTCGGGTCCCACCTCTGTGATCGACTGATCGAAGCCGGTCATGAGGTTCTCTGCGTCGACAATTTCTACACGGGCTCGAAGCAGAACATCTCGCATCTGAGGAACAATCCGATGTTCGAGCTCGTGCGGCACGATGTTACTTTTCCGCTCTATGTCGAAGTGGACCAGATCTACAATCTCGCCTGCCCCGCATCACCGCCTCACTATCAGAGCACGCCGATCCAGACGACCAAGACCAGTGTGCATGGAGCGATCAACATGCTCGGCCTGGCGAGGCGCCTGAACGCCCGGATCCTTCAGGCTTCGACCAGCGAGGTTTATGGCGACCCCGAGGTGCATCCGCAAAATGAAGATTACTGGGGGAACGTGAATCCGATCGGTATAAGGTCCTGCTACGACGAGGGCAAGCGTTGCGCCGAGACACTCTTCTTCGATTATCACCGCGAAGTCGGGCTCGAAATCAAGGTCGCGCGAATCTTCAACACCTACGGCCCCCGGATGGATCCCGGCGATGGCCGGGTCGTTTCGAATTTCATCGTTCAAGCGCTCAAGGG
>CBFDDD010000162.1:0-7690 GCA_965603475.1 uncultured Myxococcales bacterium | reverse complement strand
AGGCGCGTCGTCGCGAAGCCGAAGGCAAGATGCGTTCGACCGAACAGAATCTGGTTCGCGTGACGGATGTCCTCGGTGAAATCCGAAGACAGATCAGCACACTCGAACGCCAGGCCAAGAAAGCAGCGCGCTACAAGCGACTGCAGGAGACACAGCGCGTCCTCGAGCTTTCGCTAGCCGCCGATGAACGCCGAAGCCTGCTCGACGAAGTCGATCGCGAGTCGGCCTCTCTGGCGACGCTGAATGGCCAGATGGCCGCGCTCGATACGCAGCTGGCCGAACGCGAACTGGCTGCCCAGGAACATCGGATTTCGCTCACCGAAGCTGAAAAGGCCGTCACGGCTGGTGCGGAGAAGCTCTACAGCCTGCGGAGTGAGATCAAGAATCTCGAAGGTCGCATCGAGCTGGCTCGTCGCGAGCGCGACAACCTCGAAGAGGCCAGTGAATCTCGCCGTGAGGAGCTGGCGCAGCTCGGAGAGCAACTGCTGATTGCCGAGCAAGAGCATCGAGGCGCGAAGGAAGAGCTCGAACAACTCGAACGGGGCCTGGAGCAGGAGCAGTCCGCAATCGAGATCGCTGAGCGCGACGTGCAGACGGCGCAGGAAGCCCTGCGTGCCTTGGAGGGTGAGCGTGATACGAAAAATACCGTACACGTCGAACTACTGACTTCCGTCGCACGACTCGAAGACCGAATGGCGAATTTCGGAGATCGCCAAGCGGCAATCGATCAACAAATGCGAGGCGTCGATGCCGACGTAGAAGCCAAACAGAGCGAAGCCACACTCGCGAGTCGCGAGCAGACAAACCTCGAAGAGGGACTACGCAATCTGCTCGCTGAACGAGATCGCCTGCAAGAACAGTTGCGAGAGGCGATGCGTCAGAATGACCAGAGCAAGGAGGCCTTGCGTGCGGCCACGCTCGAGGAACAGGAGGCGCTGAAGGTCGCCCAGACGACGCGGGCGCGTTTCGATTCGCTTCGCGAGGTCGTCGAGGGCAATCAGGACGTGGGCGCTGGCGCACGACATCTTCTGGAAGGTGGCGAATCGGTCGCGGCACGATTCGGTCTCAAGGGATTGGTGCGGGAGTTGATCGAAGCCGACCCGGAAGTCGAACGGGCTGTCGAGGCTGTCCTGACAGATCGTGCCGACGCGATCGTGATCGACGAATCGAAGGGAGCGTTGGCAGCACTCGAGGCGTTGCGTGAAGAGGGTGCCGGACGAGGGGTCTTCGTGGTTCAGCGATTGGTTTCAGAGTTCCAGGGCGGGACCGTTCCGCTCGGTGACCCGCTCTTGAAACGCGTCCGACCTCGCGCGGGGAGCGAAGGGATCGCGCGAACCCTACTCGGTGACGTCTATCTGATCGATCGACTCGAACGGGCCTTCGAACATTTCGGCCCCGATCGATTACCGGCGACCTTCGTCACGCCGAACGGTGATCTTGCTACGCCCGACGGGGTCATTCGAGGCGGAGGCGATTCCTCGGCAAGTGGTGTGTTCTCACGAGCGCGGGAGGTCCGGGAACTGGAGGTCGAGGTCGCCCAACTCGACCTGACCGTGGAAAAGGCTCACGCCGCGCAAGAAAGTGCCGATGCCGTGCTTGCTCGCGCGGGCGAGGAGCTCGAAAACCTTCGCAACCGTCATCACACGGCCGCTCTCGCCGTCGCCAACCATGAGAAGGATCTCGAACGTTCGGCCGAGAAGGTGAAGCGGATCGGCGAGGCCAAACAGACTCGCGTCGCGGAACGATCGGATCTTCTCGGAGAACAGGAATCGGTTGGCGACGAACTCGTACGTCTCGAACAACAACTTCAGGACCGCCGGCAGGAGCGCGAGACCAGCCAGCGGAGTGTCGACGCGCTTGGCCTTCAGATCAGCTCCGCCGGTCGAGACTTGTCGCGACGCGAGAGCAAGGTCGCGGAGTTGCGGGTCGCCTATCGCGCCCGAGACGATCATCGACTCCGACTGCGCGAGACCGCCACGCGTGCCGAGCAATCGGAGCGTGAGACTCGGAGTTGGATCGAGCGACGCAACGACGAGATCGAGACCGCTCGGCTGCGACGAGAAACGCTGCTCAGTGAAATCGAGAGCGCTGAAGCGGAACTCGCCATTCAGCTCGAATCCGAAGAGGGCGTGCGGCTCGAAAGCGATCAGCTGCGCGAACGCTTCGACACGATCTCGGCCAGGGTTTCCGAGGTCGAGGAGAGTGCTCGTGAATTGCGGGGTGAGCTCGGTGCGGCTCGGGAGAAGACGAGCCAGGCCGAACTCAAGCTCAGCGAAGCACGAATGCGGCTGGATCATCAGGCTTCGACCGTCCGCGAGCGATGGGACGTCGAAATCGAGCATTGGAAGTTGCCGACACTCGAAGAACTCGACTCGAGTGGTGATGAGTCTTCTGCAGCGGTCACAACTGGCGCTATCGCAGGGGAGGGCGGAGAGACCGCAGAAGTGGCGGAACCCGAGATCTCGGACGGTTCCGGAACGGTTGACGGAGAGCCCGCCGATGAGGACGAGGAGCCGGAGATGAGTCCGGCGGCGGCTTTGCGCGAGGCCCGACACAATATCGAGCTTGCCATGCTGCCGACGGCAGAGCGCCAGCGTGAAAGCGAGAAGGTTCGCAAGAGCCTTCAGTCCCTGGGCGACGTGAACCTTGGTGCGATCGAGGAACACGAAGAACTCGCGGAACGCTTCCGCTTCCTGTCAGAGCAAAAGGAAGATCTCGAGGGCACGATCAACAGTCTTCGTGAAGCGATCTCACGCATCAATCGCACGAGTCGAAAACGCTTCCGAGAGACCTTCGAGCTGGTCAGAGAACACTTCGAAGAGAACTTCCCTCGACTTTTCGGCGGTGGAAAGGCGACGCTCGATCTGACCGAGTCAGAGGATATCCTGGAGGCCGGAGTCGACATCACAGCCCAACCCCCCGGCAAGCGTCTGCAGAACGTGAATCTGCTGTCGGGCGGTGAGAAGACGATGACCGCGCTCGCATTGCTCGTGGCGGTCTTCCAGGTCCGTCCGTCCCCGTTCTTCCTGCTCGATGAGGTCGATGCCGCCCTGGATGACGCGAATGTCGGACGCTTCAATCAACTCATCACCGAGATGGCCACCCGAAGTCAGTTCCTCGTGATTACGCATAACAAACGTACGATCGAAGTTGCGGATGTGCTGTATGGCGTGACCATGGAACAGAAGGGCGTTTCGAAGCTGGTTTCGGTGGTCTTGAGCTAGAAGCCCTGCCGGTATTCTGTGATTCTCGGAATCGTGACCGCTAGATGAGATGTTCGCGACGTCGAATCAACTGGAAGAGATTGAGACCGCTGAGTGCGGCCAGGGCTCCGAGCCCGAGGACCTGCGCACTGGGCTCGGGTACGTTCGTCGAGACCAGCTCGCTGGTGGATATCGTTCCTCCGACTGACCTCTCGATCTTGACGATGCCGATCCCGTCCGCGAACCAGATGGTGTCGACGCCGGTCGAGCCCAACGTCGTGACCGTCGCTTCGACGACGACCGCGTCGAAGGTCCCAAAGGCAACCTCCACCAACTCCCGTCGAAGCACACGCGAATCCCCTGTGTAGGGGAAAATCTGAGGAGGCTGACCGGTCGGTTGCGAAATGAGATTACCCGAGTTTGCGATCACGTCACCGATCATGAAATCGGCGTTGAGGAACTTGTACGCGGGGTCGTAGACCACCTTGATTTCGAAAACGGCAACGGCGTGCTGGAAGAGGCCGCTTCCGTCGTTGGTCAACTCCTCCTCCTCAAAGCGCGTATCACCCGCAATCTGGAGAATGGAGGTGACGACACCGTTCTCGAAACCCGTCTGTGAGAGAAAGGTCCGTACCTCGGTCGAGCCGTCGTCGACAGCATGGGTCCAGGTATTCTCGGGAGCGATCGGATAATGGTTCTCGGCGGACAAGCCAGAGGCGGTACTGGGATTCCAGACGAAGGCCACGATTGCAAGCGTAAGGATGATCTTGATTGGAGCGGAACCGATCAAGGAGCTTGTCCTTTCTACGACATTTCCTCCGACACAGCACCGTAACATAGAATCGGGCGCAAATGGGCCCGGAACGGGGTGAGTATTCCCCGTTCGAGGCTGGGTTGTCGTAGGCACGATTAGCAACGTGAGTACCCGCAAGAAATGCATGGTAGAGACAGTCGTCACGCGATCCGTATCACGAGGTCATGCGTCGATCCGGCGAGGAGAAAGGACGTATCTTGGTAGTTCGTCCTCCGCGCGAGTCTGTAGTTCGAACCCCAGACGCTCGGCGAGTCGGATCGATCGGGCATTGCCCGGTTCGACGAACATTTCGACGAGTCCAGCATTCTCGCCAGAACACCAGGACAGCGCTAGTCGGGACGCCTCGGTCGCGAGACCGGCCCCCCAGAACCGGGGCACGAAGTGGTAGGCATACTCGGCGCAGGTTCCGAGGGCGTTGAATCCGATCGCACCGGCGAACTCAGGATTGTCATTGAGCATGACGGCCCAGCGGAATCCTGTGCCGGCCTCTGCGCGCTCGATCCAATAGTGAAGTAGCCGGTCGCTCTCCGACGGCGACCGGGCGGGAAGGTCGATCGAGCGGCCGGTCGAGTCGCAGGACGGCCCGGCGTATTCGCAGACCGTCGCTTCGCTCCAGAGCGCGAACATGCCATGCGAGTGTCCGGGCGCTAGCGGCTCCAGTCGAATGCGTTCGCCTTCGAGTGTGGGGATACGCAAATCAATCGCTGCCGAGATCTTGAATCGTCAAGCTTGCTTCCAGATCGACCGTCAGCTCGACTT
Organism: uncultured Myxococcales bacterium; assembly: GCA_965603475.1. Taxonomy (GTDB): domain Bacteria; phylum Myxococcota_A; class UBA9160; order UBA9160; family UBA4427; genus UBA4427. The sequence goes on along the minus strand of CBFDDD010000162.1, from coordinate 2,914 downwards.
CTTCTCGCGCGGTGGTCGAAGCGTCACTGTTCCCTGCGCCGCCGCGCAAGCCCGGCCATCGTTGCTGACGTCGATGCGCACGACCGCCGTCGACTTCGTCATCGAGACGATCTCGGCCACGGCTTCGAGTTTCCCCCCGCTCACCGGCGCGAGAAGATTGACCTTGAACTCGGTCGTCGCTGCCCAGCTCCCCTTTGCCATGTGTGGGTAGCAGACGCAACCGAGGACGTGATCGCAAAGGGCAGAGATGACGCCGCCGTGCATGTTCCCGAATGGGGTCAGGAGTCGATCGTGGACCACCATCTCCGCAATCAGGCGGCCAGGCTCGAAGCCCGTCAGGTGCACGTCCAGAAACTCGGGTAGTCCCGTGAGTTTGTCGTTCATGCTGAGGAAGGCCGAAGCGATCTTCTCGTCGTAGCGCTCAGCGATGGTCGGATCGATCATGTCGGCAAGCCTAGTGGACGGACTCGACGGCGTCACGACCGAGGCTCGTGCCGCACGCCGCTGTAGGGATCGTGAGACTCTGGGGGCAGGGCAGACTGCGCTCTGCGCGAAGCGGATCGTCGCCACGAAGGAGCGCCAGCCGGTTCCTGGTCGCTCGCCAGGACAGTCCAGATGTCGACGGCGACGAATCCGAGGCCTGCGATCCATCGAACGACCTTGGGGTCGACATGGTCGGCCACTACAGCGCAGCTTGTTGTTCTTGGCCACCGGTGGGCGAGGGACGGCAGAGTGGGTTAAGGGTGTGGCCTCCAGCGAGGTGACAACTTGAAGATCGGAATCTCTGCCTTCCCGACCGACTACTCCATTTCGGCCGTTGCGTTGGCCCGCGCCAGCGAAGAACGCGGCTTCGACTCGCTCTGGGTCACCGAACACACGCACATTCCCGCTTCGCGACGTACTCCCTACCCGGCGGGCGGTGATCTCCCGAGCATCTACTGGGAGAGCTACGAGCCGTTCACGTTCCTGGCTCAGGCGGCCGCCGTGACCGAGACGCTTCAGATCGGGACCGGCATCTGTCTGGTCCCCGAACATCATCCGATCTCGCTGGCCAAGCGCGCCGCGTCGCTCGACTCGCTTTCGAAGGGTCGCTTCCTCTTTGGCGTCGGCGCGGGTTGGAATGCCGAGGAGCTCGAGAATCACGGGGTCGCGTACGAGGCGCGTTGGAAGGTGCTCGACGAGCACGTCCATGCGATGCGACTGATGTGGACCGAGAAGGCTGCCGAGTTCCACGGCCGGTACGTGGATTTCGATCCGGTCTGGGTCGAGCCCAAGCCCGTGCGCAAGCCGGGTCCGCCGATCTTGATCGGTGCGAGCTCCCGGTGGGCGATCGAACGCGTAGCCGCTTGGGGAGACGGTTGGTTGCCCGCGCTCGGCAGCTGTGATCTCGACGAGCGAATGACCCAGCTTCGTCGCCTCTGCAATGAGAACGGCCGCGACGTCGGTCAAATCGACGTATCCGTGTTCGGTCCGCCCGTCGATCGGAGCGGCATGGAAGCGCTGGCGAAGCAAGGCGCGAACCGGATCATCGTGGTGCTCCCGAGCATTCCGGAGGCGGAGGCCCTGCCCGTGCTCGATGGTTATGCGCAGATGGTCGAATGGGCCCGCGAACTCGAATAGCATCGACGTGAACGTTCTCCTGACTTATTGCGGCACACGGCGGACCTCGCCCGTCATCGGCACGAATCGCACGTCGCTGACCTTCTCGCGAATCACGCCCTCGCTCGTTCGGCGATGGACTTCGAGTACTTGCCAGTGGTCGCCTACCGGAATGACGAGGCGGCCTCCCATGCGAAGTTGATCGAGCAGCGGCTGCGGGATGCGCGGAGCCGCGGCCGTCACGATCACCGCGTCGAAGGGTGCGTGCTCGGGCCAGCCACGGTAACCGTCGCCGAAGTGACACTGCACGCGAGCGCCGTATCCTTCCTCAGCGAGCGTCTCGCGTGCCCGAGTCGCGAGTGACTCGATGATTTCGATCGTGTAGACGCTGCATCCCATTTCAGCCAGAACCGCCGCCTGGTAGCCCGAACCCGTTCCGACCTCGAGCACCCGACAGGGCGGCTCGAGTTGCGCGAGTTCGCTCATCAGCGCGACGATATAGGGCTGGCTGATCGTCTGGCCATCGCCAATGGGATGAGGTCGATCCTCGTATGCCCTCGTCGGATCGAGATCGGGCGCGAAGCGATGACGCTGAACCTTCCGCATCGCTGCCAGTACCCCTTCGTCTCGGATACCACGCGCTTCGAGCTGTTGCACGACCATGTCTTCACGCTCATCCGCGAAAGTCGGGTCTTGCGGCGTTCGCGCGCCATGGCCGCCACCTGTGCTGTCTGATCCGCTGCAAGCCTGGCTCGCGAGAATGAAGATCGCGCCGGCGATTTTTCGGGTCGAATCTCCCCATGGTCTTCGCGTGATGAACGCCATATTCAATTCCTCCAGCAAGAGAGTAGACGAATCTGTCGTGTGCCTCTATTTGTCCAGGAAGGTAGACTTGAGAAATGCTCGAAAGTCCCGAACTGCAGAAGTCCGTCGAAGCCCCTCTGAACTACCTGAAAGAGGTTCCGGCGGAGAAACCGGCATTCTATATCCACGTTCCGGTTCCGGAGAATCCCCGCCGTGGCCCGCAGCTCGGGCCGCGAATGATGGCGATCCATGATGCGCGGCCCCTACGCGACGGGCTCTCGCTCGATTCGGAGGGCGTCGTTCTGGTCGATGCGCCGACGACGTTCAGCGATTTCTACGACCCCGATCAGGTTCGTGCGTCGTATTTGCCGGAAGTCGAGTCACTCGTAAAGCGGGAGACCGGGGCCGTCCGAGTCGTCGCCTTCGATCACAATCTGCGCTCGAAGGCATTGGCAAAAGAGAATCAATACGACGCGCAGATGCCCGTGCTCTTCGCGCACAACGACTACAC
>CBFDDD010000161.1:0-7848 GCA_965603475.1 uncultured Myxococcales bacterium | reverse complement strand
GCCTGGCGAATTCGCTCTGACGACGACATGCGACGCGCGATCTCACTGGGTGCTTATGGGATGACGACGAATTGGCCGGATCGACTGATTCGCGCGTTGTTGATGGACAAGAGATCGGGAGGGCATCGCTAGTTGCGCATTACTGAGGCGTATTGCTCCGTACCGGGACGTCGGCCAGAATCGTGTCTGGCGTCGGTTCGCATTACGTCTCTCGAATTCTGGGACGGAGCGGCGTCTTGTTAGAGAGAATTCTCGTACAAATTTGACCGCATCGGATAGAATGTCCGTTCGACACAGAGACTCCAATGGGTGACAGACGGAGGAGAATCGCTTGACGAAGGTATTACGAGATCTCACTCGCCTCGCTGTGCTTCCGCTGGCGCTGTACCTGGTCGGCACTGGTCCCGGGGACGCCACGGCCCAGACCGCGACCCTGGTGCTGACAGGCGATGCCGCCCCGGACGGCAACGGAACCTTTGTCGAATTCGGCATTCCCACATTGAACGCGAATGGCGACGTTGCCTTCGTCGGCGCCCTGAGTGGTACCCAGAATGGCAGCGTGGATTCGCGCGGGATCTTCATCGTCGATAGCCAGTCCATCACGGAGTTGGTGAGGACGGGCGAGCAGGCGCCCGACGGAAACGGTGTCCTCAGTTATTTTGCCCAGGATTTCAATAATTTTGAGCGAGTTGCGTTGAATGACGACGGAGAGGTGGCGTTCACCGCCAGTCTCGATCAAACGGCCGCCGGCGGGACGGACGATGTCGGGCAATTCGGTGCCAGTGCGGTCTCAGGACTGACGCAATTCGTTCGAATTTCTGACGCCGCGCCCGATGGGAACGGCGAGTTCGTCCTGCCCGACATATTCAACCCTCCGAATGGCTGGCCGCTTGGTCTGAACAATCTGGGGCAGGCCACTTTTCATGGCGCCTTCACCAACACGAGTGGTGCCGTACCAGACGAGACCGGCTCGATTCGATCAGACGGCGTGACCGTGACCCCGTTGGTGCGAGCGGGTGACACGGTGCCGGGGGGCGGCGACACATTCGAATTCGTTGCCCCTGAACAGGGGTCGAATCTGGCCGGACAGGTCGCGATCCGTGCGAGTTTGATATTCGACGAGATGGGGGGTGGGTCCCGTGACGGTCTGGAGCGCATCTACGTGTCGACGGGTGGGGTCTTGAATGAATTCGTTCGTGACGGCACGCCGATGTCCGACGGGAATGGCACATTGGTATCCATATTCCAGGACGCGCCTTGGATATCGGAAGCGGGAAATGTCTTGTTCTGCGGCTTTGTCGCGGACACCAACGACGGCTCAGATTCAGCTCGTCTGATTCTGACGGACGGTGTGTTGCTCATCCCGATCGCGCATCTCGGCCAACTCGGACCAAGGGGAGACTTTTTCAGATTTCAGCAATTCTTCGGAGTCGATTCGAACCTCTCCAATGAAGTTGCATTTTCAGCCTCTTTGTATCGAAACCTGGTCATCAGTCGTACATCCGGAATCTTTCGGACGGATGTGGGCGGGATCGTTCAACTCCTCGGTGAGGGGGACCCCGTGCCCGGCGGGAACGGGACCTTCGGGGATCTCGCTGGGCCGATCTTCATGAACAACGCCGGTGAAATCGCGTTCTCCGCGGCGGTGGAGGGGACGGCCAATTCCAGCGACAACGGGATCTTTGTCATCGATTCGAATTCGGTCGTGCAGGAAGTGGCGCGACTAGGGCAGCCGCTCGCGGGCAGTACAATCTTGTTTCTCATGTTTATTGATTTTCTGGGCGACGAAGGTGTGTTCTCGGGCAATACGGACCTTGCTCAAGCGGGTATGAACGGCCTCAACGACGCGGGGCAGGTTGCATTCATGGCGTCGCTCGCCGACGGCAATTCGGGTGTTTTTCTCTGGTCCGTCCCTGAACCGTCGGGCGAGCTTCTCGCGATCGCCGCCCTCGCGACGGTTTTTGTGCTTCGGGGACGCGCGGCCCGCCTCGTCTAGTCTAGATTCATCGAGGCTCGTCGAAGCTCGGTTGCAAAGGCGGTCCTTCGGGCCAGTGGAGGCTGGATGAGTCGAGTGGAACGCGTGGCCTTCTTGTGCCTGGGCGTGATGGGTGGCCCAATGGCCGGGCATCTCGCGCGGTCCGGACTTTCGGTTGCAGTCTATAACCGAACCCACTCCCGTTCCGAAGCATGGGCGGAAGAACACTCGAAATTCGATGTGTCCGTCGCGACGACACCTGCCGAAGCGGTTCGCGATGCAGAGGTCGTATTCGCCTGTACGGGCGCGGATGCGGATCTTCGTGACATTACGCTCGGTGAGAAAGGCGCGTTCGCTGCGATGCTGCCCGGGTCGATCTTTGTCGACCATACGACGGCCTCCGCAACGCTCGCGCGCGAACTCGCCGACCTGGCTGGGGAATGCGGCATCGGTTTTCTGGATGCCCCGGTCTCGGGTGGGCAATCGGGCGCCGAGCAGGGCGCGCTCACGATCATGTTGGGCGGAAACGAATCGACCTACGAGCGAGTCGCGCCGCTGCTCGATCACTATGCGAAGAAGCATCTCCTGCTCGGCCCCGTCGGTGATGGCCAGCTCGCGAAGATGGTCAACCAGATCTGTATCGCAGGGCTCGTCGAAGCGTTGTCCGAGGGTCTTCATTTTGCGGAGAAGGTCGGTCTCGACGTGAGTCGGGTCGTCGAAGTGATTTCCCAGGGTGCGGCCGGATCATGGCAGATGGACAATCGCGCGAAGACGATGATCCAGGGACAATTCGACTTCGGGTTCGCTGTCGATTGGATGAGAAAGGATCTCGGGATGGCACTCGAGGAGGCCGCGCGATGTGGTGCGCCGTTGCCAGTGACTGCGCAGGTCGACGAACGCTATGCGCGACTTCAAGCGAAGGGGGGCGGGCGGCTCGATACCTCGAGCTTGATCGTCGCACTGAGAGACGAATCGAACGCGAAGAACTCGGGTTAGGCGACCGTCACGTGTAGTTTCGTCTAGTAACCCGAAGGACCAGGAGCTCTGAACAGCCAGAGCTGGGCCAGGGCGAGATCATTTTCGTCGACCGCGCCGTCGCCATCCAGATCATGGTCGGGATCGTACGGGCCGTTGCGCGCCGTGAGAGCGATCGTTTCGAGATCGCCACGCGCGTCGACCGGGTAGATCTGTCCCCAGGAAGTCTCGACCCGACCGTCGTTGTCGACATCGGGGTCGCAGCGATTGCCGATCTGATCGCCATCCGAGTCTCGTTGCCGGGGGTTGGGGACATCGAGGCAATTGTCCCGTTCGTCGGGGACGCCGTCTCCATCGAGATCATCGGAGTCGGCAGACGATGATTCGGTGAGCGCCAACAAGGGGTCGCCGACGAAGACGTTGACCCAGCCGAGATGGGGCACGCTCTTGAAATGAGCTTCGACGGCGGATCGGCCCTCCGCCCAAGCCTGAAGTTGTACGGCGGGGCGCGTGACGCCGCTGAGGCTTGGATCTCCGATGTGGGTCGAGATGGCTCGTGCGCCTCGTTCGAGCCATCTTGCGACGAAGCCCTGGAAGGCGTCCGGGCCGGCACCCTTGCCGGAGCGGAAGTCTTCCGTACCGCCGATCGCGATCACGAGTCCCGGGAAGCCGAGTCGCTCGGGCAGGGCGGCCGTGCTGGATTCAGGGTCACCCTGCAAGATGATCCCGGCCGGTGCGGCCGGTGCGGCCGATGCAGCCGCCTCTGGCGAAGCAGTACAGCCATCACAGACGTGGTGTCCGATCGGTTCGAGTCGCTGGCCGATCGGATCGAACAAGGCAGCTGAGGCCGCGGCCCGCTTGGCGCTCGGCGCATCCGCAACGATCTGCCAGGTGGGCGCCGTTTCGGTCTTCGCTGTGCTCGGTCGATCGATGAGTTGGCGTAGTGCGATCGGCAGGCTCGACTGCTCGCCGAGCGGGGCCGATGGACCCGTGATACGTGCGACGAGGAAGCGAAGTCGGGCCTGCGGCTCATCCCTTCGAAATCGTTCGAATGAGCGCGGGTCAGCGAAATACGGATTCGCGTTCTCTTCGAGCAGCCCCTGGGCGAGTGCAAGGCGTCCGAGTCCGGCGAGCGCTGCGTCGACCGCGGCCGATCGGCAGTCACGTGGGTAATGGGGCTGATTCTTCTTGCAATGGCCGATGCGAAGCGGAATTCCCGATGTGGTCACGAGAATCGAGATCTCGCCGTCGGCGTCCTGGGTAGCGAGGTAGGACTCGATCGGCGCGGCGATTTCCGAATCGAAAGTCGCCAAATCGATCTCGTTTCGATCGCCGGTGGTCGAGAGCTCGAGCTCCAGGATTCGGTGGGCAGGCACGTGGCGAGCCGATGCGTAGTAACTCCCGATCGCTGCCGAGACCGGGTCGCCGGCACGAACGAGGATCAGCACGTCCGCTCGCTCGCCAAATCCACAGGCGTTCGTGAACAGGACACAGAGAACTGCAAGCAAAACTTTCGCGAGAAGTGCCGAGCGCATCGTGGAGGTCAATCGAGCGGATCTTCCGTGGGTCGGGTGGGGGCGGCACGCAGTCTAACATGTCGCAGCCTGCTAATCTTTCTGCTCTTTCTACGAAGACGCTCCGCTCGGCATGCGAGTGCGGTGTGATCGTTTGAATCGAGGGGAAAACGATCGGTGGCTCACGAGTTCGTCTACACGATGCATGATCTGCGCAAGGTGATCGGGGACCGCGTGATCCTCGATGGCATTACGCTGTCTTTTTTCCCTGGTGCGAAGATCGGTGTGCTGGGCGCCAACGGAGCCGGGAAGAGCACTCTTCTTCGGATCATGGCCGGCGTCGATGACGATGTGATGGGCGAGGCGAAGCCCGCCAAGGGTCTGCGCGTCGGTTACCTGCCCCAGGAACCTCAGCTCGATCCCGAAAAGACGGTTCTGGGCAATGTCGAGGAGGGTGTCGGCGAGATTCGTGCGCTGCTCGACGAGTTCAACGCGCTCTCCGAAAAATTCGCGGAGCCGATGGAAGACGACGAGATGAATGCTTTGCTCGAGAAGCAGGGCAAACTCCAGGACCAGATCGACGCCGCCGATGCATGGGAGATCGATCGGACCCTCGATGTCGCGATGGAGGCGCTGCGCTGTCCGGCAGCGGACGCGGACGTTTCGACTCTGTCGGGAGGTGAGAAACGTCGCGTCGCGCTTTGTCGGCTGCTTCTTTCGAAGCCCGACATGTTGCTGCTCGACGAGCCGACAAACCATCTCGATGCCGAGAGTGTGGCCTGGCTCGAGCGATTCCTGAAAGAGTACCCGGGTACGGTCGTGGCGATTACACATGACCGCTACTTCCTCGATAATGTGGCGGGCTGGATTCTGGAACTCGATCGCGGTCGCGGCATTCCCTGGGAGGGCAATTACTCCTCGTGGCTCGAGCAGAAGAACAAGCGCCTGGCGGTCGAGGAGAAACAGGCTGGCGCGCATGCGCGGACGCTCGCGCGGGAACTCGACTGGATCAAGATGAGCCCGCGCGCACGCCAGGCCAAGGGCAAGGCGCGAATCAATGCGTACGAAGACCTCATGCGCGAGGGCGTCGATCGGGCCCCCGAGAAGGTCGAGATTGCGATCCCCATTCCCCAGCGTCTGGGTGACGTCGTCGTCGAAGCGCATGCGCTCAGAAAGGCTTTTGGCGACAAGCTGTTATTCGAGGATCTCGAGTTCAAGCTCCCGCCCGGTGGCATCGTCGGAATCATCGGCGCGAACGGTGCGGGCAAGACGACGCTCTTCAAGATCATCAGTGGCGAGGAGAAGGCAGATTCCGGAGAGCTGCGACTGGGAGAGACAGTCTCGCTTTCCTATGTCGACCAGGATCGGCGAGATCTCGAACCGGGGAAGACGGTCTGGGAAGTCATCAGCGGCGGCGACGAGATGATTCAGATCGGAAATCGAGAGGTGCCTTCGCGCGCCTGGGTTTCGTCGTTCAACTTCAAGGGGTCCGATCAGCAGAAGCTCGTGGGTGACCTTTCGGGCGGGGAACGCAACCGTGTCAATCTCGCGCTGCTGCTTCGCACGGGAGGAAACGTGCTGCTTCTCGATGAGCCGACGAACGATCTCGACGTCGATACGTTGCGTGCGCTCGAAGACGCGCTCGTCGACTTTCCCGGCTGTGCAGTCGTGATTTCGCATGACCGCTGGTTCCTCGACCGCATCGCGACGCATATCCTGGCCTTCGAGGGCGACAGCCACGTCGAGTGGTTCGAGGGCAATTACCAGGACTACGAAGTGGATCGCAAGAAGCGCCTCGGGGCGGATGCGGATACGCCGCATCGCATCAAGTATCGGCGGATCGATGCTTGACGTTTCTGCGTGAGTGAATATCGAGCAGTATGCCCATGTGCTTGATTGATGGACTCGATCGATTCGGGCCTGGACCGAGACTTGCTCGAAGGAAAGTCGAAGACTTTGGGGCTGGTGCCGTAGACGAGATCCGAGACAGAGAAGACGAAGTCCACATTCGAAGGCTTCACGGACTTCGGGCTGAGCACACTCAACGACTTGCAAGCCGGTGTACCTTCCTGGTACACCGGCGGTGCCCCAGCCGGCTTCAGCGACGCCGTCTCCGTGATGCCAGCCGGATGAAGCCTAGAGCGGCGAGCGCAGCGCTGGCGAGGGCCGCGGTCGAGGGCTCGGGGATGAAGCTCACGTCGGCGAAGGTCTCCTCCACCTGGAACTGGGGGCTCGAGAAGCAGTAGAGCCGGTTGAAGATGTCGCAGTCATCCGCGAAATTCTGGTCGGTCCAGGTTGCGTCCGTGAAAGATGCAAGGCCGATTTGCCCTGTATCCACGTTACTAATCGACGTCCAGTTGAGACACGTGCCCAACCCCGAGTTGGTGCCGTCTGCAGCCGTTCCGGTGTACGTCTCGTCGGAATTCGACGATATGGTAGTTCCGGTCTCGTCCACTAGGATGGGAGCGTCCAGCGTGCCGTCCGTGAGATCGGCCAGGTTGTTGGCGACGAGGGTCCCGTCGAGGAGCCGGTATTCCGCGTCGGGGATACGGTCGCGCGCATCCGTAGTGTCGTCCGAGAGCCACGCCGTCCAGGCTCCGGCGAGACCCGCATTGTTTGCTGCAAGGGTGCAAGAGGCGTCGGCGCCGGCAAGCCCAACCCCACCAGGAAAGTCCCCACGGTATTGCACGCTCGTCACGAAGACCTGGTGGACCGGGCCTGTAGCACTGGCCAGGTCGTTGAACGCCTGAGCCCCCGTATCGGTGAAGACCATCCGAGCGGTGCCAGCGGAAGGGTCGACGTCCCTCAGTGCCCATGGCGCTTCGGCTCCGTTGTCGGTCGTCACCAGGCAGGGGTCGTTATTGGCGGCACATGTGCTGCGGATCTCGAAGGTCCAGTCGGCGTACGTGTACGACGTGCTGCCCACACTGAACGTGAACGCCCCACCATCATGGGAGAGAAAGTTCCCGGAGATGCCGGTCTGGGGCAAGTTGAAGGAGAACGCAGGCTTCTTGTAGGTTCCGGCAGGGTCGAAGACGATCCCGGGGATGGTATTGACCTTCTTCGTTTGTATGACGTCGGTCAAACCGAGCCCAGCGGAACCGCTGATCGTCAGAACCACGTCGATCGTCTGGGCGTCGTTGACGGCGTTCGGGTCGGTCACCGTGATGGTGCCGAAGAAGTCGCCCTCGTCCAGGCCCGTCGTGTCGTAGACTACGTCGATCGTGTCGGGCTCGCCGATCGAAACACCGCTCGTCGGGTTCACCGACATCCATGCCGCATCCTCCGACACGTCGTAGTTGAGCACCAGTCCGCCCGAATTGGTCACCGTGAAGCTGTCCGGCAAGGCATCTTCTCCGAGTGCGGCCTGCGGCATGAGCATCG
>CBFDDD010000160.1:0-8070 GCA_965603475.1 uncultured Myxococcales bacterium | reverse complement strand
ATTGCTGCGGACACGGTTCCATATCGGAGGCGCGCAGGGATGTTCTCTGGATCGAGACGAACCGTCTCCGACATCTCCCAATAGGCTTCGCGCGGCTTCTGTACTTCGAGATAGGCAAGCGAGAGGGCCTCGTGGGCGGCCGCATGTTCAGGATCGATCTGCAGGACGTTCTTGAACTCGATAATCGCTTCTTCGGGCTTTTCGTCCTCGATGTATTGATTGCCACGCTCGACGAAGCTCTCAGCTCGCTCTTCGTCACTCTGGCATCCGCCAAGGAACAAGACAGCGGCTATCGCTATGAGGAGAGCGCTGTATTGAATCAATTGCCTAGCTCCCAAAAACATCAGATGAATCCTTTACGGGTCGCCAAGGGTCAGAACCCCAAGGGAACGAGAATGGCCAAGAGAGTGCGCCATCCCATTGGCCATCGCCACAAAGGACGCCAAAGCCATGAGTGGATAACCCTCGAATCGGGAGAGCTCGAAGTCAGGAGCTTGCTGGTCTCAGTGGCCGTGGGGAATCACGTAGCGCTTCCCATCCTGGGTCAACCAGCCAGATTCTTTGAGCTGCTTGATCGAGCGCGTCACGGTCTCACGGGACGTTCCGACCATGTCCGCGATCTGCTGGTGAGTCAGCGATGGCGTCAGCAGTCGCCCCCCGCCACCTTCTTCTTGTCGTGCGATCCGTTCGAAGAGATTGCGCGTTCGCTCTTCGACGCCCTGGAACGACAGTGACCGCGCCTGCTCATTCGTCTCGCGAAGGCGATTGGCCAGCTCTTCGATTACGGCGAGCGAAAGATCCGGGCTCTGTCGCAGGAGGTCAATGAAATCCCGTCTCGAGAGGGCCAGCAACACGGACTCTTCGAGAGTCTTGACACTCGCCGACCGTGTCTCATCCCCGAGTAGCGCCATATCCCCGAAGAAGGCGCCTGCCTCGAGAAAATTCATGATCTTCTCGCGTCCGTCTTCGGATGCCTTCGTGACCTTCGCGCGACCCTCGCGAATCACATACATGTAGTCGCCGGGCAATCCCTCTTCGACGACGGTCGCGTTCTTTGGAAAGCGGCGTTCGATCAGGTGGGTTGCCAGCTCTTCCAGGTCGCTCTCGGAAACCCGTCTGAACAGCGGGATCCCACGAAGCGAATCCAATACGTCCTTCCGAATCGTCCCTATCGTATTCATCAAAGAACCTCGTCGTAGGTGAGTTGTGGCGGATCACGATTCATCATGGCTCGTGCAATCCGACACTCGCTCAATCGAACGAACGCCACGACCCAGGGAGTCCGTCCATCTCGTCCCGGATCGTACGTCTCAACCCCGTCCTCACTTAGTGACCAATATCACAGAAAAGGCATCCATGCGGGAGAAAGTGACCCCATTGGGGTGCTGAGCGGGCCAATACCACTCTTATCTGCCGACGCCCCAGTATTGGAACCCGGCTTCCTCCATTCGTTCCCTGTTATAGATATTGCGCAGATCCACCATCCGCAGCTCCGCCATCAGTTCCCGTGCACGCGACAGATCGATCATCCTGAATTCGTTCCACTCCGTGACGATCACCATCACGTCCGCGCCGGTCAGCGCCTCGTAGACGTCCTTGCAGAGGACCATCTCCGGAACCATGCGACCCGCCTCGGCCATCGCGGCTGGATCGTAGGCTCGGATCGAAGCGCCCTGATCCAGTAGGCCACGAATGATCGAGATGGCCGGCGATTCACGTATATCATCTGTTTCGGGCTTGAACGAAAGTCCCAGCACCGCGACGGTCCTGCCGTCGGCTTCGCCGTCCAGCGCCAATACGACCTTCTCGACCATACGCTGTCGCTGTCGCTCATTGACCCCAATAGCGGCTTCGACGATCGCGAGCTCTTGACCGAGTCCACGGGCAAATTGGACTGCGGATGCGGTGTCCTTCGGAAAGCAGGAGCCTCCGAAGCCCGGCCCGGCATGCAGGAACTTCTTTCCAATTCGTTGATCGAGCCCCATCGCTCGGGCGATCGCTTGTACGTCACCCCCGACCTCCTCGCACAATATGGAGATCTCATTGATGAACGAAATCTTTGTTGCAAGAAAGGCGTTCGCGGCATATTTCGAAAGCTCAGCAGACCGGATACCGGTTTCGACGAAGGGCGTCTCGTTCAGATAGAGCGGGCGATACAGATCTTTCATGATTGCGATCGCGTGGGCGTCGCCTGCTTCCGTTCCGATCACAACACGATCGGGTCGCATGAAATCTCCGATCGCGGCTCCTTCGCGAAGAAATTCCGGATTGGAAGCGACGCTGAAGCTCGTTTTCTGCTTCCGTCGATCCAGCTCTTCTTGAACCCAGTCCCGAACCTTGTCCGAAGTTCCGACTGGCACGGTGCTCTTGGTGACGATGACCTTGTAGTCATTGATGCTCTGGCCGATCTCACGTGCCACTGCCTCGACGAACGCGAGGTCCGTGCTGCCATCAGACGCCGCCGGGGTACCGACAGCGATGAATATCACCAGCGCTTGATCGATGGCCTCGGCGGTATCGGTGGTAAATGAAAGCCGACCGCCACGAACGTTTCGTGCGACGATCTCGTCCAATCCGGGTTCATAGATTGGAATCTCTCCGCGCTTCAGCGACTCAATCTTGTCGTCGAGTTTATCCACGCACGTCACCTGGACACCGAACTCGGAGAAACAAGCCCCCGTGACCAGACCTACGTACCCTGTTCCAATCACCGTGATATTCATTCCAGACCACTCATCTTCAACGCGAGCCAGATCCGCCGCGGCGACGTCCACTCGATTTTTCTTGAGCCTCGAGATCTGCTTCGACCATGATTTCGACGAGCTCCCTGAAAGATGTACGTGCAGACCAACCCAACTCTCGTTTCGCCTTGGCCGGATCCGCGAGCAACGTGTCGACCTCCGCCGGACGTACGAGCTTTGGATCCGTTCGTACGAAATCTTGCGGATCGAGACCGACGAACCCGAATGCTGCCTCGAAACAATCACGCACGGAGTTTTGTTTGCCTGTTCCGATCACGTAGTCCGTCGGCTGATCCATCTGCAACATTGACCACATCGCCACAACGTACTCTTTGGCGTAGCCCCAATCGCGCATGGCTTCAACATTTCCGAGCTGAAGCTCGTCCTGCAAACCGAGCTTGATCTTCGCAACCGATTCCGTGATCTTGCGGGTCACGAACTCCCGGCCCCGGCGGGGAGACTCGTGATTGAAGAGGATCCCTGAAACGGCATAGAGATCGTAGCTCTCGCGATAGTTGACGGTAATCCAGTGACCGTAAAGCTTTGCAACCGCATATGGGCTTCGCGGATAGAAATCCGTTTCCTCACTCTGCGGCGTCTGTTGGACGCGCCCATACATCTCCGAACTCGAGGCCTGGTAGAAGCGGATCGAGGGATCGACCACTCGGATCGCTTCGAGCATTCGAGTGACGCCAAGGGCCGTAAATTCTCCGGTCAGCGATGGCTGCACCCACGACGTCGGCACGAACGACTGTGCGGCAAGATTGTAGATCTCGTTGGGCGTACACGCCTGAATGGTACTCAGAAGAGAAACTTGATCGAGCAGGTCGGCCTGATGCAACTCGAGCTGGCCCGTCAGATGTGCGATCCGTTCGAAGGTTTCGGTGCTCGACCGGCGAACGATGCCGTGAACCTCATAACCCTTCTCGAGTAGCAGCTCCGCCAGATACGACCCATCCTGGCCTGTTATGCCACTAATCAATGCTCTTTTCGTCATTCGCCTTCGTCTCCCTGGCCCGTCTCTTCGACCGCCCCACTCTTTTCTCCATGATCTGCCGGCGCACCGCTCTCGACCTCCAGAGAGAAGGCGTCGAGGTTCCGAAGGAGTCTGACCGTGACCGCCACGACGGCGGCAAGATAGACGAATGCCAACCAACCATCGATCTGCGAGAAAGAGACCGCGATCATACAGAAGCATCCCGTCAGAAAATAGAGCATCAAGACCGCGCTCTTGTGCGAGCCCTCGCGATGAAGCAATCGATGATGCATATGCAGTCGATCCGGGGAGAAGACACCTCGCCCGCTGCGGAGACGGCGCAAGATGGATAGAGAAGTGTCGAGAAGCGGGATCGCCAGTGCCAAAATCGGCACGAGGAATGCCAGAAACGCGGCCTTCCGATATCCCTCGAGTGCAATCAAGGCAAGTGCATAGCCAATCAGCAACGATCCCGTATCGCCAAGAAAAATTCGAGCGGGTGGAAAGTTGTAAGGCAGGTAGCCGATGAGTGCGCCGAATAGCGCAAGTCCGATCACGACACCAATCCATTGACCCGCTTGCCAACAAATGATCGTCAGTGTCGCCGCGATGATCGCGCCGATCCCCGAAGAGAGCCCATCGAGCCCATCGATCAGATTCATGGCATTCGTCACGCCAACGATCCACAGGAGGGAAACCGGCCAGAGAATCCACGCAGGCACCGCTATTCTGGTCGCGCTGATCGGATCGCCGAATATGTCGAAGCTGAACCCGACTTTTATCGCGATCACGGCGGCACCCGTCTGAAAGAACAATTTGGCAAGGACCGGCATCGTGAATCGATCATCCCATGCGCCGACCAGCAGAACGATCGTCCCACCGAGTGCGAAGCCGACGACCTGAGTCGGCAAACCGCCCCCAAGCCAAAGAAAGTGGGCGGCAATCAGGCCTCCGCCACAACCCACTCCGACCGCGAGTCCGCCCAACAAAGGCATCGACGATCGCCTGCTCACTTTCCGTTCGTTTGGCTGATCGACCGCACCGATAGACCTGGCGAAACGAATGACGAGCGGTGTCGAGAGCGTCGAAATACCCGCCGCAATGACGACGATCGCTATAGCTCGAATCTCGTCCAACACTGGGAATCTCCAGGCAGGGGCGCCCGTCACGACCGAAGAGTGGTCAACCACTAGCCCGGCGGATCAATCGGTTAGTAGTACCCGTACTGTTCGCGAGTCGCCTCGGACCCGTTCAAAACCATTCCGACAACGCGTCGACGATCGAGAATGTCGAGTGCGGCCTGAACCTCTTCCTTTGGTGTCACACCTGCGCGCACGACCATCACCAGTCCATCGCAGATCTCGGACACACTTTTCGCATCAGGCAGCCCGAGGCAAGCAGGCGTATCGAGGATGATTCGATCATACCGGCCCGAAACCTCTTCTAGCAGCCGTTTCATCTCCGGAGATGCAAGCAGCTCCGACGGGTTGGACGGAATCGTGCGTACAGGAAGAACGTCGAGATTGATGCCATCCAGCGTCTGGATCGCGTCGGTGACCGTCGCTTGATTGAGCAACACCTCCGCGAGACCTACTTGCGGCTGTAGACCGAGCGTCCAATGGACCTTCGGCCGACGTAGATCGCAGTCGATCAGAAGCACGTTCCGGCCCACACTCATCGCGGTCACCGTCGCAAGATTCACGGCACAGGTCGACTTGCCTTCCCCCGAATTGGCGCTGGTCACCGCCAATGTCCTGATCGGGCGCTGAGATGCAAGCGCATCAATTCGACCGCGAAGACTTCGGTATTGCTCCGCGACATAGGAGTCGGGCTGCAGCAATGCGATTCGCCGCTTGTTGGCATCATTGGCACCCTCTACCGCCTGACTCTTGCCGCCCGAAAATAGACGGGCAAAGAAGCCAGGTGACCTGGTCGGACGGGTCGGGGCCGCGGCATTTTCGAAGGAACCGGCAGCGGGCAATGGCGAATCGACGCCCGACGTCTTTCGGCGTCGTTCCTGTTCCGCGCGCTGCAGCGCTTCGTAATGTTTGGGCATCTATCTTCTCCCTCAATCTCTCGTTCTATACGCCTAACGGCGGAACCTGAGCAGTCGTCGCCTCGAGCGCTTCTTCACGGGTCCGCCTCCCCCCGCCTTGGACTTTCCACCTTCGATCTCATCCTTGGCGACAAGTCCCAGATCATGGGCGACTTCACGAATCGCATCGGCGCCTAGAGATGTCTCCTGGCGGGCATAGCCAAGCAGAAGCGCGCTGTCACAGATATTGTTGATGAGACGCGGCGTTCCTTCGGTCACGTTGAAGAGTTCTTTCAGCGCTCTCTTCTTGAAGATGCCACGTCCTGTGTAACCCGCCTTGCTCAAGCGATCGCTCACGTACTCTTTGACCTCCCCCTCATCGAAGGGTCGGAGATGATGCCGTAGAGCAATTCGTTGACGCAGCTGCCTCAATTCCGGCTGGTCGATCAGACTCTGAAGTTCGGGTTGCCCGACCAGCATGATCTGGATGAGCTTGGATGTGGGCGTTTCGAGATTCGAAAGCAGTCGAATTTCCTCGAGCATCTCGGTCGAAAGATTTTGCGCCTCGTCTACGATCAATAGAACGCGTTCGTTCGCCGCGAGTTTTTCTATGAGGTATTCGTTGAGTGTCAGCAAATACTCCGCCTTGGATTCACAAGGAGGTCCGACACCGAGTTCGTCGAACAGCATCCGAAAGAACCCGAGCGGGTCGAGTCTTGGATTGAATATGAACGCTGAGTTCGTCTTGGAATCGAGCTGGCCGAGCAGAGCATGCAGCAGCGTCGTCTTGCCGGTTCCGACCTCGCCGGTCAACATGACGAACCCCTTGCCAGAGTTCACGGCGTAGACGAGCGTCGCCAATCCCTCGCGATGTGCCTCCCCCAGATACAGAAACGAGGGGTCCGGCAGCATCTCGAAGGGCGCACGAATCAATCCGTAGTACTCGTTGTACATCTCCAGCCTACTCCGCTACCCGCGCCAGGTCTCAAAACCGACACGTGCCTCGATCTCAGGCGTCAGTTCTTGCTCGACCTCTTTATTACCCTGTTCGTCACCGAAATTTCCATTCACGAAATAGTAGGTCGCAATTCCTCCGGAAAGCACGAAGACCACGACGCCGACTGCCGCAAGAGTCTCCCGTAGGATTCGTTGCGACCGGGCCACGCGATCCGATTCGAGCATGATCTTCGGCACCGAAACCAGAACAGGAATCCCCAAGGCAGACTGCAACTCGCTCGTCGTGTGCATTGACGAGTCCGTCAGCTCGGCAAGAACGCCGCTGCCCGCACCGAGCATGAGACCCAGAATTGCGCCGAGACTCAACAGCAGCAGGCGATTCGGTGAGCTGTGTTCAGGTGCAATCTCGGCGGATTCGAGAATCCTGAACTTCTCACCGAGTTGGCGCCGCTCGAGATCGGCTTGAACCCCCGCCTGCTGGAGACGAGCACTGAAATCCTGGTAGCTCGTGTAGAGGTGGTCGTATTGTCGTGTCAGGGCATCGAGCTGTTCGGCAACCGCCGGCGTAGCCGAAACGCGAGCCTCCAGAACGGAAATGGCCTCGCGCAAACGCTCAATATCTTCACTCGCGGCCTTTGCGCGACCCTCTGCCCGGCCCTCTTCTGCGCGTGCGTTCTGTTCACCGAATGACTGCGGGGAATTCTCATCGTGTTCAACGTTGGCGATCTGGGTGTTCAGAATCACGATCTCCGACTCGACCTGTAGGATATCGGGGTGCTTCTCGGTATATCCACGTGCCAACATATTGCCGCGCTCTATTTCCAACGCGCGTAGTCGATGAGTCGGACTCGTCGCGTCGTTTGGTGAATTCATCGAAAATGCGGTGAGCGCCTGATTCTTCCAGAAGCTGACGTCACCCTCCGCGGCGTCGAAGATACGCTGCGCATCTCGAAGATCACTCATCGCGAATTGAAGCAATCGCTGGTTCGAATCCATCTCTTCAGGCAGGCTGCCCCCATTCGCAGCCTTCACCTCTGCTATCTGCTTCTCGACGACGGCCAGCTGCCCCGTCAATGACTCGATCTCATCTTTCATGAATTCGAGGCTCTTGGCCGTGATTTCGGTTCGCGAGGTGATATTCGCGTTGATGAAGTCGTTTGCGATTCGCTGCGCAACTTCCCTCGCAATTCGAGGACGCTCATGACTGAATGCGATTCTAAAGGTGCTGAAGTTCGAATCCTGATTTCTTCGTTGTCCTTCCATTTCATTCAGGACAGGATCGACGCTGACGAATGAACGCATCAGATCAACGACTTCGAACCTCTGCATGTCGTCGTGTTCGTCCTCGTAGAGACTCAGCT
>CBFDDD010000159.1:0-8078 GCA_965603475.1 uncultured Myxococcales bacterium | reverse complement strand
CCGAGTTCGATGTTCATCCCCGGATCAAAGAGATCGTCGACGTCGAAGTCGGCACGGCCCGCGCGACCCGCCAGCTGCGTGCCCGTCTCGCGCATGATCTGCAGGAGCCCACGCGCACCAACCGGAGAGATGACCTTGGGCCGATAGCCACTCTCTTCTCGCATGATCGAATAGACGAGTTCCGGTTCCACATCGTCATCACCCTGTGTCGCCGCATCCACAAGCCCCGAAAAGGCGCTGGGCCAGGCATACCACCAGAGTTCTTCCATCCCTGCGACGGGGCCGCGAGCCAGCGACGTGGTGTAGGCATCGACGACCACCCGCTGGGCTCGATTGTAATCGCCCGCTGAGGTCAGCAATCTCGCGAGCGCGACCCGATCATCGAGACCCCTCGCGCTTCCGGTCAGGAGCCCGCTCTCTTTGGCACCTGCATCAACGAGACCAGCGGCCATCAGGATTCGAACCCGAGCCAATTCGCTTGGTCGCAGCCCCGACTGACCCGATGCGATTTCGTGCGGTGGCAGAGGTGCCGAGTCGGCAGACGTCGCGCGGTCTCGTGCGCGCCAACCGTAGTAGGAGAGCGGATAACCGACGGCCAACGATTCGAAGAGTTCGTTGGCCTCTTCGCTCCGGTCCGCGGCAGCCAGGGCTCGAGCTTGCCAGTACAGCGGGCGAAGTCGATCGATTTCATTTTCTGTCGCTGTCGCCAAAGACTCGAATTGCGTCGCCGCCTTCTCGAAGTGCCCCTCCCGGTAGTTGCGCCATCCGAGATACCAGAGCGACGCTCGCGCAAGACCGTTTTGTCCTGGATCCTGCGCGAGAATCTTGAAATGCTTCCGTGCTTCTGCGCTTCGGTCTCGCCCATCGAGCAAAAGCGCCGCCAGGTAGTGGGCACGAGATCGATGTGGCCCCGACCGACTCGCGAGCTTTTCGAAGGCATCGATCGCCTCGGGAACCCGATCCGCCCGGGCCATCGACCGCGCCAGCCAGATCGGGGTGTCGCCCGATTGCGGGAGCGCCTCGAACGCTTCGACGGCTTCCGGGTAGACACGCATGCGAAAGAGGGTCTGCGCCCGTTGTTTACGCGTTCGACGCGTATCGGACTTGGAAAGCCCCATCTTCAGCGCTCGATCGTAGGCTTCGAGCGCTTCATCATTCATTCGCAGCCGGAAGAGCCTGTCGCCTCGGCGTCGCCAATCGCTTGCACGGCGAATTGTCTCTCCGAGATAGGCCTCGATCACGTCGAGCCGATGGCTGGCCTGCTCCGCTTCCGCGCTCGCAGGATGGGCGTACCAGAGAAGACGCCAGGTGATGGCGGCTGCCCGATCCTCCCCCGAACGCTCTTCGCTGCGTGCAACACGACGCAGCAGCGCCGCGCGCTGGTCATCATCGGAGGTCTCGGCCAGCGCCGCCGCCCAGGCTTCTCTCGCGCCGACTTCGTCGCGCTGAGCGATCAGGGCCTCGCCCAGGATCTCGTGGAGCTCGGCTCTCAGCGGAGATTCCGGGTAGTCCTTCAGGACCTGGGCCGCAATCTCCCGCGCTTCGAGAGAGCGCCCCTTGGAAAGCTGGAGGCGCGCGCGGCTTAGACCCGCATAGTCGCCCACGATCGGATGTCGCTGGGCGAGTTGGGCGTAGAGCCAATCGGCATGAGAATCGTCTTGCTGCTCGATCCCCTTGGCCGCCGCTCGCAGCAGCGCAGCCGGGTCATCGAGGATGGCCTCGCTTCTTGCACGAAGAATCCGATCGGCGGCTGGCGTCGGCAGACCTCCGACGATCGGTGCCACTTCGCTCGGGGCCGGCTCGTCGGCCTGAGGCGGCTCGGCGGGTTTCTCGGTCGATGCCCCCACCGGTGCGGGTCCAGCGGCACCTGAGGCCAGGGCCAGGCCCAGGCCGCCCACGAGGCTCATGAAGATCACGCGCTGCTGAAGGGACCGTTTCAAGGACATTCCTCAATCGTCAAACTGCATTGGTCTATCGGCGGTCTATCGGCATTTCAGAGGCTCGATCGACCAAAGATCACCCGGCTGGAGGGGATTATAGCGTCATCAAGGGAGTGTCCTCCATTGAGCCAATGGGCACGTGAAGTTACTGTGTGCGCGTTGTGCGCCTCCTCACGAATCAATTCGGAACCGCCTGGTGTCGTCTGGCCATGGGGATCGCGCTTGCGGCCTGGCTGGTGGCTTGCTCCGCAGATGAATTTCCCGAAGGGCAGCCGCCCCTCACGCCTGAACAGAGTGCGGGCGCTGTAGCCGAGCCCCCGCCCCGCCCGCCCCCGGCACGCGGGCTCTGGATCCTCGCAGAGGGCAGCTATCGCGTCCTCGACGACGCCTCCCGAATCGACCCGCTGCTCGAGCGTGCGGCCCGATTGGGCGCGACCGATCTCTTCGTCCAGGTCTATCGCGGTGGTCGGGCGTTCTATCCGGGCCCCGAATTCGTCGAACGAGCGCCCGCCGTCGACCAGACCGGACCCGATGCTCTGGGCCAGCTTCTCGAAGCCGCGCATCTTCGCGGACTGCGAGTCCACGCGTGGGTGAACGTGCTCTCGCTGTCGACGCGGCGCGACGCGACACTGATCAGGGATCTGGGTCCCAGCGCGATCCTGGTCGATCGCCTCGGTCGCTCGCTGCTCGACTACCCCGACTTCGACCTGCCCGAGCCGGACCGGCGCTTCTATCGAATGGGAACGCGGGGGCTCTATCTCGACCCAGCCTCGCCCGCCGTCCGCGAGCGGATTCTGGCGACCTTTCGTGATCTCGTCATGCGCTATCCCGCGATCGATGGTCTGCATCTCGATTATATTCGCCATCCCGGGGTCCTTCCGTTCAGTCCCGGCTCACGCTTTGGCGTGGGTCTCGAGTTTGGTTACGGGGCGGAAACCCGTGCGCTCTACCGCGCCGAGACCGGAAACCCGGATCCAATCGAAGGTGCAAAGCCCGGTCTGGTTCGACGTTCCACGGATTGGGATAAGTGGCAGCGGCGCCAGGTGACGACGTTGGTCGAAGAAATCGCGGGGCAGACGCGCGCGGCACGACCGGGATTGGTGATCTCGGCGGCCGTCATTCCCTACGTGGATCGGGCCTATCTTTCCCTGGCACAGGATTGGCGTGCCTGGCTGGAATCTGGCGCGCTCGATCTCGCGATCCCGATGGTCTACACGCTCGACGATCGGCTGCTCCGCTACCAGCTCGAAACCTTCGCTGGTTGGGCACAGGCGGATCGAATCTGGCCCGGGCTGGGCGTCTGGCTCTTCGACGCGAATCCACCGCGCGCGATCGCCCAGCTCGCGCTTCTACGCCAGGCCGGCTTCTCCGGCGAATTGCTTTTTTCCGACGATGCGATCTCCGAGTCCGAGGCATTGCTCGAGGCATTGGCCGCGGCTGCTCCGAAGCCATGATGGACGCTCTCATCAAAGAAGGCATCAAAGAAGAAGGCCTCGAAGCAGACAGCGCCGAAGCCGCTGCGCACGACGAAGACCCGCTCGCGATCCTCGACGGCTATGACTTCGAGCTGCCCGAGAGCAACATCGCGCAAGCCCCCATGCGAGAACGTGAATCAGCGCGGCTCCTCGTGCTCGATCGGTCGAGCGGACGAATCCTGGCCCCCGACGAGGATCAGCGGATTCGCGATTTGCCGAGATGGCTTCGGGCGGGCGACCTGCTCGTCGTGAACGCAACACGAGTCCTGCCGGCGCGACTCGTTGGCCGGAAAGCCAGCGGCGGGGCCGCCGAAGCGCTTCTGCTCGGACCAGAGCCCGTCGCCGACGCACAGTGTGAGACCTCGGACTATCGCGCCCTTGTCAAATGCACCGGCCGAATCCGCGACGGCCTCTCCCTGTCGTTCGGACACGACTTCGATCTTTCGGCAACAGTCGTTGCGATCCACGATCGTGGCGAAGTCACACTGCGCTTCGAGGCCGATGTCGATCCGTACACCCGTGGCGAAGCTCCGCTTCCACCCTATATCCGTCGCTACGGCAATGCCTCTTCGGCAGACGATCTCGCTCGTTATCAAACCGTCTACGCTCGCGAACCCGGGGCCATCGCGGCGCCCACGGCGGGTTTGCATTTCACCGACGCCCTATTCGATCGGCTGCGCGATCAAGGCGTCGGTCTCGCCGAAGTCGTGTTGCATGTCGGTGCGGGGACTTTTCGCCCGCTCGATGCAAAGGCGATGCGATCAGGACGGCTTCATCAAGAGAACTTTGAGTTGCCCTTGAGCACCGTCGATGCGATAGCGAAGACGCGGGCTGCCGGGGGGCGCGTCGTCGCCGTGGGCACGACCACAGCGCGGGTTCTCGAGAGCCAGGTTGGCGAGGACGGCCAACTCCGACCGGGCACTGGGACAACCGACCTCTTCATCCGACCCGGCGCCCGCCCTTTTCAGGTCGTCGATGCGCTACTCACCAATTTTCATCTGCCACGTTCGTCGCTCCTGCTACTCGTTGCTGCATTCGTCGGTCGTCGCCCGCTGCTGACCGCTTATGACTACGCGATTCGGCAAGGGTTTCGTTTCTACTCCTACGGTGACGCGATGCTGCTCGTTCCGAATGATGAACACGGACGGCTCTAATGCTCGCTGACGGCTTCAATATAGAGGTGCTCGCAAGCGACGGTCTCGCGCGAAGATCGCGAATTGCGACGCCGCACGGTGAGATTGCGACACCGACCTTCATGCCGGTGGCGACGTTCGGGGCGGTTCGCGGGATCAGCGCTGAAGAACTCGCTGGTGCGGGTGCTCAGATTCTACTTTCGAATACCTATCATCTACATGAGCGGCCTGGGGAGGAGACCATCGAAGCCCTCGGCGGTCTGCATGGATTCACGGGATGGTCGGGGCCCTGGCTGACGGACAGTGGTGGCTTTCAGGTCACGTCACTCTCCGATCGCGCGAAGATCGATGAAAACGGCGTCACGTTCACATCCCCGATCGACGGCCGCCGTCGAACCCTCACGCCGGAGAAAACGATCCAGATCCAGGAAGCACTCGGCTCGGACATCGCGATGGTGCTCGACGAATGTATTCCCATCGCGGAAAAACCCCAGGATTCTGAAGACAGTCCGAGCCGCACAGACCCGGCTGAGCTCGAGCGCGCGATGCAGCGCACCTTGCGCTGGGCCGAGCGATCACAGAAAGCGCGCCGCAGCGAGTCCCAGGCCGTGTTTGCGATCGTTCAGGGGGGTGCCTCGGAATCCTTGCGTCGCTGGAGTGCCGAGGCGACCGCGCAGCTCGATTTTGATGGCTATGCACACGGGGGGCTCGGTCTGGGAGAATCGCGAGAAGAACGACGTGCGGCGGTCGAGATCGCCAATCAGGCGCTGCCGTCGGACCGCCCTCGCTACCTGATGGGTCTCGGTCGACCGATCGACCTGCTCGACGGTGTGGCGGCGGGTGTGGACCTCTTCGATTGCGTCGTTCCCACGCGCAATGGTCGTCACGGTCTGCTCTTCACCTCTCGAGGAATCCTGAGCCTGCGCAACGCCAAGTTCGAGCGGGACGACGGGCCGATCGATCCCGACTGCGACTGCCCAGCGTGTCGGAATCACAGTCGCGGCTATTTGCGGCATCTGATTCGCAGCGGCGAAACTCTTGGGCCTCGGTTCACTGCTCTACATAACCTCACGTATTACTTGAACCTTTTGACGCGGGCGCGCCAGGCGATCGAGAATGGAAATTTCGCCGCCCTGCACGCTGAGGTCGAAGAGATCGCGGAACGCCGGATTTGACTCCGTCGTCGCCTCCTGGTCCCAGAAGGACCCTCAAGACAACTGTGCATCCCTCCGATGCAACCTGCGATGGCCGAACAGGAAAACGCTTCAGAAGCCGCCCCAAGATCTGAGAACCGCGCGACGGGAGCCTTCGCCGGGATTTCGATCCCCGATGTGACGACCCTGCGCGCGTTTCTGGCCACCGCCGGAATCGCTCTCGCGTCGATCGCATTGAGTCGCTTTGGGACGGGAGTCGCGATCGGAGCCGGCCTTGGTCTGGCCATGCTCTACGCCTGGAACTCCGCTCGAGGCAGCCAACGCCAACGGCGTACGTTCGCTGCGATTCTCGATTCGATACAACAGGCCAACCCTTCCCCGCTCGACGTTCCCGCGACGGGCGACCTCGCCGAGTTCATCGCGGAATGGAACGAGACCTGGCCCAGGCAATGTGCGTCGGTCCAGGAACTGTCCGCTGTTGCGGATCGCGTACGGGGATTGCCGAGTCGACTCGAATCGACCTTCGGATCGATTGAAGAAGCGACGAGCAACCAGGAGGAGGCCGTCGAAGAGACGGCTTCTCTCGTGGCGAACATGAAACAATCGATGCTGACGATCGGCGAACGCGTCGACGTCCTGCTCCAGTCCTCGGATGCGTCCGCCTCCTCCGTTCTGCAGATGAGTAGTTCGATCGATGAGGTCGCGAGCAATACCGCCACGCTTCACGAAGTCGTCGAAGCCTCGACTTCTTCGGTTCACGAAATGGGTGCTTCGATTCGTCAGGTCGCCCAGGGCGCCGAGAGCGTTCAGGAAATGGCGGAATCCACTGCATCGTCCGTCGTCCAGATGGACCGCAGCGTCCAGGAGGTTTCCTCCAATGCGCTCGAAGCGTCCTCGCTGACCGAACGGGCTCACGCGGGTGCGACGGCCGGAGCGGAGGCCGTTCGCGCCACGATCACGGATATCGAGCAGATTTCCTCGCTGACCAACGAAGCCAAGGATCGTCTGGGCGGCCTCGTTTCGCGCATTTCCCAGATCGGGAGCATCCTCGCCGCCATCGACGAAATCAACGACGAGACCAAGCTCCTCTCCCTCAATGCCGCCATCATCGCGGCCCAGGCCGGCGAACAGGGCAAGGCATTCCTGGTCGTGGCCAACCACGTCAAGACCCTGTCCCAGCGAACCGCGGGCTCGACCCACGACATCGAGAGCTTGATCGCGGATATCGAAACCGAATCGTCCGGCGCGGTGCGCGCCATGGAGGCGGGCATCAAGGCCGTGGCCAAGGGCGTCGAACGCTCTCAGGACGCCGGCACAGCGCTCGTTTCGATTCAGGAGGCGTGCCGCGACGCGAGCGAGCGGGTCGGAGAGATCGCCCGTGCTACCGCCGAGCAGTCGCGTAGTTCGAAGGGCGTCGCGGAGTCGACACAGACGACTTCAACGCAGATCCAGCAGATCAGTCTGGCCATCCGTGAGCAGCGGCGCGCCAGCGAGTCGATGCTCGAGAGCGCCGAACGCGCCCTCGAAACCTGTGGCCACGTTCATCGATCCACCGACGAACAGCGCCGGACCAGCCGGCAGATGACCGTCGCGATCTCTGAAATCGCCGACATGGTTCGCACGATCGGAGAACAGACGACCGTTCATGCCCGCGCCAGCGAGTCGGTCAGCGAATCCGTGATGCACCTATTGGAGAACGCACGTCAATCGGGTTCGAGCATCGAGCCGATCCGAAGCTGGGTGGCCGAGCTCGCTCATGACGCGGACGTGTCCATGCGCGTCCCGGACAAGGCCACCGCGAGTCCTGCGCGCTGTGGCAACTCATCGCCGAGTTCCGCCGGTACGATCGACAGCCGTTGGCTTTGATGCGGCCAGAGCGCGGCCGCGACCCGTTCGCGTAGCGGATCGAAACACAGCGTCTGACCGGCTGCGGTCGCGATGGTTCCCAGAACGATCCGCTCGGGTTCGAGCGCCATGATCAAGGGCACGATGCCGCGCGCCAGATAGTCGAGCCAGCGGTCGAATTCCTCGCAAGCGAATCCGTCACCTTCACGCGCCGCCAGAACCAGATGCTCGGGCCGAATCGCATTCCGATCCCCCCCTGCATGCGAAAGCACATCGCTGTTTTCCGGTACGACTTTGCGCAGCCGCGCTTGCCAGGCATGGCCCCCGACGTAGGCCTCGAGGCAGCCGCGGAGCCCACAACGACAAGCGATTCCAGGAAACTCCACCGGGATATGCCCCGCCTCCCCTGCTCCACCGTAGGCGCCCGTCAGCAGCTGGCCATTGGCGATCAGGCCCGCCCCGATCCCCGTCGACATCGTCAGGTAGACCATGTCCCGTACGCCTCGTCCGGCGCCGTAGGCATGTTCTGCC
>CBFDDD010000158.1:0-8153 GCA_965603475.1 uncultured Myxococcales bacterium | reverse complement strand
CGGGCGACTTCCATGGGCATTCATTCTCTCCGCGTGCACGATTGGTGACTCACCATTTTTCGGCGGTGTGGAAAAGGCTACTCGAATCGCCTATCCACTCCACTGCTCACAATTGGACACCCCCCTTGGAGATCAATTGATGATTCGATCTGCTAGTCGTTTGTTTGTCGTTGTCGTGTCGTATGTATTGCTTGCCCCATCTGCCGCATCTGCGAGCAGCATCCTCTTCAGTATAGATCGATTGGACGACTTTCTGGTCCCGGCGGCCGAGTTTGGCACGTTCATCGAGATCGAGATCGATGCACCCGGTGTGACGGATGTGGCCGTCACCATGGGAACGCTATCGGTCGAGATGGAGCAGACACCCGATGGAATCTGGGAGGAAGCGGAGGATAACGTCTTCACGTCCCTCGCCGCTCTCGAGTCCGCAGTGAGCGGGACCTGGACGATCGTGATCACAGGAGGTGCCGACGCAAGCACATCAACCTTCACGGTCAATGCTTCTGGCGGCCTGGTCGACAGTGATTTTCTTCCGACCGCCACGGGCCTGTCCCCGCCGACCGGAGCGACTGGCGTCAGTGCGACCACGCTTCTCTCCTGGAACCCTGTCGGATCCGCGATCGTGCTCGCTGTGTTCGCCGAGAACGACAGCGACGAGGTGCAGGAGGCGCTCAGCCTGATCGGAGAAATTCCCCTCAACGCCTCATCCTGGCAACCTCCGCTTGCGCTGCCAATTGGCCCCGTCGAATGGGGTGTGTTCTATGCGCCCGATCCCACGCTCACCCTGGATCTCATCGGCGACATCAACGTAACCAATGGCTCGATCAACTGGGACGTCCACGAATTCGCCGACCTGGCCGGTATCGCCTGGCCCTCGACAAAGCCACTCATGCTGCTGGGAGCGGAGTCGATCGTCGGGATCACGGTGCCCGAACCCGGCGGCGTGCTTCAGAGTGGGGTTGTGCTCGCCATGCTGGGCCTGCTCGCAAGCGTCCGATCGCGTAAAAGCCATTTTGGAGACACGGGCGCTCGAAACTGACCGCTAGAAGTCGTAGACCAGCGTGCCGTAGTATTTTCGATCGTTGTTTTCACCGGCATTCGACGAGTTGTACTCGTAGCTGCCTCCGAGCTTGACGCCCAGGCCATCAATGATGCCGGTCGCAATTTTCCATTCGAGACGGCTCAAACTGCGAAACTCGGGGACGTCATTGAGCATGGAAAAGTAGGAGGTAATGAACGAGATGCTGTTTCCGTCCGAGATCCGCCAAGTGGCGTTGAAGGCGGCCACGCCGTTCGCTTCGTCCTTGTTCTCACCCTCGGATTTGCGCGTGTAGCCAGGCCCAATGCGCGCAGAAACCGTCCAGTCATCGTTGCGCAGAAAGTCGTATCCGAGGCCGCCGGCCACCTGGACTCGATGCGTCCAGCTCTGAAACTGGTCGTACCTGTGCGAGCCATTGCCAAAGAAGAACCATTTCGAGTCGCTGATCAGAAAGTCGTGCAAATAGCTGGTCGTCACGTCATTGTTGGTGTTTCCGTATTTGTCGTTCTGGCGTGAGGCGGACAGAAAGTACCGCGACGCGAAGACTGCGCGGTGGTCGTCCGACTCGAAACTGGCGTTCAGCTCCGCATTCAAGTTGAACTCTCGAGTGACGCCACTCGATCCAGACAAGCCGGCTCCGGCGGATCGATCCCACCCGCGCATGAAACCCGTGCCGAAGATCCCCGGCTTCACCGTTTCGACTTCCTCTGGTTTGACCTCGATCGCCGGAATTTCGAGGCGGCCGAGCACAGGATGTTCGACGACGACCCGCCGCTCCGATCGCTCGATGATGACGACATTTTCGAGCGTGTCGCCACTCTTGAGCTCGAGCGTGTCGGCATTGACGCCAGCGGCGAGTGTCAGCGCGGCGAGAAGGGAAAACCAGAAACAGAGACGAGCCTCGACCATTCGCATTGCATATTTCCTGTCAGCTTGAAAGTTGTGGAAGGCCAGGGGCGTCATTCCGGATCGGGAGGTTTACGAAGCGCCGGCGCCGCGTCAACATGAGATGCTTGATCCTTTGTGAAACCCGCGGCGGGAAGAGCGGGGTTTTGCCACCGCATGCGATTCCATTTTCTTTGTCGAGTCGACATCCGACGTGGACCAGGAGTTCGGATTGATTGCCAAGGGCTTCGCTGAAGAACGTCTAGCAGCGACAGCACCGATTGGCCCGCCAATCCGTGACGAGGCTGGCGGCGGCGACGCCTGACGTCACCCACGGCCAAGCCTCCAACGCGGTCTCCAATTTCCAGAGTCCCTGCCACTCCGTTGCCGCTGTTTCGCCGCTCGCGAACGAACGCATCGTGTTGCCCCTCACTTTTGCTGGCACCTTCGCATCATTCGGTGACGAATGTCCTAAGCCCGACGACTCGTCGCGTCGAACGTGTCTGGGTGAGGGAGGCACCACACATGGAACTAACACCCAAAATTTTTGGTTCGCGACGCGATTCATGCGATCAACACGCAAATCGTGCGAACCTGTACCGCACTTTCTGTGCAGCATTGGCAATTCTCGACCGAGGCCTTCCTCGGGTCTTGATCTTCGCGTTATCACTGGGGATCGGAATCGCGGTTTCGAGCACGGGAGGCGTGGCGGCCGAGTCGGCGCCCAGGAAGTCGGCCTCGATGCAGAGCCTCGACGAGCAGGTCCAGGAAGTCAAATCAGACGTACTGGCAATTGCAGCCGAGCTCAGCAATCTCGAGGAGCAACTCCTCTATCCCTCGAACACCCAGATCGCCGTCTTTGTGTCGATCGAAGACGGCCACGAGGTCGCGCTCGACTCCGCGCAGATTTCGATCGACGGAGAAGTCGTCTCACAGCACATCTACAGCTTCAAGGAACTGGAAGCACTGCAGAAGGGCGGCGTCCAGCGAATCTATACAGGCAACATCCACACTGGCGAACATCGAATCGAAGTGTCGATCGCGGGCAAGAAGGGTGGCGGCAAGGATTTCGATGCGGTCGAGACTTTCGTCTTCAGCAAAGCAGTGGATCCAAAGCTCGTGGGGATTCGGCTCGCAAGTCAATCCTTAGGAGACCCAACGATCGCGATCGAGGGGTGGTAGCCGGTGTCTCCGCTGCTCATCAAATGTCTGTTCTTTAGCGCGCTGGTGCTCGCTCCATCGCGCCTTGTGGCCGGTGCGGATCTAGAAGATCCGTATTTCGGCGAGGCGCTCTATTACGCGTATCAGGGCGACTACTTTGGCGCCCTCGAGAGGCTCGACTCCGAGCTCGCGCAACATCATGAAGTCGATGAGCCCAACCTCGATTCTCTCTATCCGCATCTCGACCATGCGAAATTCTCGGTCGGTGATTTCGAGCTCTACTATCGCATGCACCTGCGTGCCGGACGCGCAATCAAGGCCGTCCTCAACGGCGAGGTCGACGATTCCGTGCGCGCAGACGCCGCGCTCCGATTGGCCAGGCTGCACTTCGAGAAGAATCAACCCAAGGATGCCTTGACCGTCCTCGACGGAATGAAACGTCCGATTCCGGAAGCCGTCCGCGATGACGCCGAATATCTCCGCGCGAACGTCTTGATGGAGCTCCATCGTCCAGGGGACGCCGTCGAGGTCCTCAACGAGCTCCAGGATTCGTCCGAGCTCGTCGGCTTCTCCGCCTACAACCTCGGCATTGCCCTGCTCGAGAACGGTGAGCTCGAAGCGGCCGCCATTCAACTCGACCGAGCCGGTCGCGTCGCGGCCTCCAATCGCCAGACACATGCGATTCGCGACAAATCGAATCTCGTGCTGGGCACTCTCCTCTTCGAAGCCGAAGAGTACCGACGCGCCCAGAGTTCTCTCGAACGCGTACGCCTCGATGGCCCCTTTTCGAACCAGGCCCTCCTGCGAGCCGGATGGGCAGAAGCCTCCGCCGAACAATTCGACCGGGCGCTCGTCCCGTGGTCTCTGCTGGCTGAGCGAGATGCGACGGACTCGGCGGTCCAGGAAGCATTGCTCGCCCTGCCCTACGCCTACAGCAAGTTGAACGTGCACGGACGCGCGGCTGTCCTCTATGAGCGGGCCGCGAGCTCATTCGGCAGCGAGCTGGAGAAGCTAGACGCTTCGATCGACAGCATCGAACAAGGCGAGTTTCTGAAGGCACTCGAACGCGAGGAAATTCGGAAGGACAAGGACTGGGTGATGCGACTCCGCAGTCTCCCGGAGGCTCCGGAGACGTTCTACCTGGTCTCACTGATGGCCTCCAACGACTTCCAATCGGCGCTCCAGAATTATCTCGACCTGACAGACATGCGGCGCAAACTCGTGGATTGGAAGAGAAGTCTCAATGCATTCCAGGACGTCATTCGACTTCGGCGGGCCTACTACGAACCGCGAATGCCCGCGGTCGACCAACAATTTCGAAAGCTCGATGCCCAGAGGCGCCTCCGCCTGGAGCAGCGCAAACATCTGGACCAACGCCTGAACAAGATGTTGATCGCGCCCGAACCAGAGCTCCTCGCGACCTCTCAGGAGTACCAGAATCAATCGACGCTCGAGCGACTCGAATCGGCACTCGATGGCACTGTGCAATCCGCAGCCAGCGAGTCGCTCCGCGCTCGCATCCAGGTGTTGAAGGGTGTACTGACCTGGCGGCTCGAAACGCGATATCACGACCGGCTGACGGAAGCGCACGATCATCTTCGTCAACTGAACGCGGACGTCGATGCCCTAACGGAGCAATACGATGCGTTCGTCCGAACCCGTCAAGCGGCGACGCACAGCTATGTCGGGTACGGAACTAAGATCGACGGTCTGCGCGGACGCGTAGAGTCCTCAATCGATCGACTCGACGGCCTTCAGGAGCGACAGGGGCAGATGCTCGAAAACGTGGCGACGCGTGAGCTGGATCATCGCCGCGGACGCCTGCTGGCCTATCAGAACAAGGCCCGTTTCGCGTTTGCCGACAGTTACGACCGCGCTGCAAAGACGCGGGCTAGGTAGAGGCTGACCACCGATGTGCAGTCTTCGCCACCTATTTCCGCGCCCTCGTATCAGCGCACTTGTCTTCGCGACGATTCTGGCAGTCGCGTGCACTGGCAATCGCGATCGCCAAACGCTCGCGCAGCTCCGCAACGTCGAACCGGATCTGGCTGAGGTCGAGATCGACCACGGGATCGATCAGGCGATGGAGGGCTATCGGAAATTTCTCGAGGAAGCACCGAAATCAAGTCTTACACCGGAGGCGATGCGGCGCCTGGCCGATCTGAAGCTCGAGAAGGAGTATGGACTCATCGGCGAAGTGAGCCCGACAGAGGAATCACAGACTTCACTTCCTGCACCCGATCGCACTGAACGAGTCTCCGAAGTCGACGGTCGATCGCCCGCAGTCATGGATGTCGAACGGGAATCCGATCGAGATTTCGAAGAACGGATTGCGAGCGAAAGCCTCGATCCGTTCTCGAGCGAACCGCTTGACCTTGAACTCCCCGCTGACATGGCGGCCGAGTCGGCCGGCCCTCTCGAGGCGATCAAGCTCTACGACGAAATTCTCGCGGCCTATCCGGACTATCCGCATAACGATCAGGTTCTGTATCAGAAGGCGCGCGCCTACGAGGAACTCGGGAGAGTGGACGAGGCGGTCGAGGTCGCGACCCTGCTCGTTTCCCAGTACCCGGAATCTCGACACCTCGACGAACTCCAGTTCAGACGCGGAGAGTACTTCTTTACGCGAAAGAAGATGCTCGATGCAGAGGAGGCCTACGCCTCGATCGTGGCCCATGGTCCGGGCACCGGATACTACGAGCTCGCCCTCTACAAGCTCGGTTGGACCCTTTATAAGCAGATGTTTCTCGATGAGGCGGTACTCCACTACATCGCCCTCCTCGACTACAAGACTTCGATCGGATACGACTTCGACCAGACGGAAGACGAGACGGACTCTCAGCGAATTGCAGACACCTATCGGGTGATCAGTCTGTGTTTCTCCGACCTCGGCGGCGCGGAAGCCGTCGCCTCCTTCTTCACCGCCAACGGACCTCGGGACTACGAAAATCGGGTCTACCGCAATCTTGGCGAGTTCTATCTCGAAAAGCTCCGCTACAACGATGCGGCGATGGCCTACGAGGCGTTTGTCGATCTCTATCCTGTCCACCGATCCTCCCCCCACTTCAGCATGCGGGTCGTCGAGATCTACGAGGCCGGCAATTTCCCAAAGCTCGTGCTGGAATCCAAGAAGGCTTTCACTGTCGATTACGGGCTGGAATCCAGGTACTGGCAACACTTCCAGGCAGAGGATACGCCCGAAGTGCTCGACTACCTGAAGAGCAATCTGAAGGACCTCGCGAACCACTACCACGCGCTCTACCAGAACCCGGAAATTCCCGACGAGCAACCGGCCCATTTCGTCGAGAGTTCTCGCTGGTATCGCGAATATCTCTCGTCGTTTCCGGACGACCCGGAGACGCCCGGCATCAACTACCAGTTTGCGGATCTGCTGCTGGAGAACGACGATCTCGACCTGGCCGCCCAGGAGTACGAGCATATTGCCTACGACTATCCACAGCACGACAGATCTGCGGCAGCGGGCTACGCAGCGATCTTCGCACGTCGTGAGCATCTGAAGCAGGCCGTAGACACCGATCAAGAGCCCATCCGTCGCAACGTCGTTGCCAGCACCCTTCGATTCGTCGACGGCTTTCCCGAACACCAACACGCCCCAGCCGTCCTGGGTGCAGCGGTCGATGATCTCTACGCTCTCGAGGATTTCGAGACAGCCATCGCGACCGCACAACGGCTGATCGACCAATATCCGGATTCCGAGACGTCGATTCGTCGAGCCGCCTGGACCGTGATCGCACATTCATCCTTCGACATCGAGTCGTTCGAGGCCGCCGAACAGGCCTACGCACGGGTACTCGAAATGACGGCGTCGGATGACGACACCGCTCCAGACATCACGAACAACCTGGCCGCAGCCATCTACAAACAGGGCGAGCAGGCGAAGGCTGCAGAGGATTTCAGAACTGCCGCAGACCACTTCCTGCGGATTTCGGAAGCGGCCCCGCTCTCGAACATCGGCCCCATCGCCCAGTACGACGCGGGCGCCGCACTGATTCAGCTGAAGGATTTCAGTGGCGCGGTCGAGGTCTTCGAATCCTTTCGAGCATCCAATCCAGATCACGAACTTCATCGTGAGGCGACCCGACAACTGGCGTTCGTCTACCGAGAAGAGAAAAACTTTTTGCGTGCGGCCGAGGAGTACGAGCGCGTCGCCGAGGAAGCCGACGAACCGGAGTTACGCAGAGAAGCCCTGCTGGTTGCCGGTGCTCTGTATGAAAAGGCCGAGCTGCTCGATCGCGCGCTCAGTGCCTACCAGGTTTTCGTGACTGAATTCACAGACCCGCTCGAGCCGGTCGTCGTTACACGGTTCAAGATGGCAGAATTGTACGAACAAATGGGAAATGGGGAGAATCATCACGCCGAGCTCCGGAAGATCGTGATGATGGACCGCGAAGCAGGTGCCGCACGAACGGATGGAGTGCGCGTCCTGGCTGCCAAGTCGGCATTGATCTTGTCCGAAGTGCACTTCCGCGTCTTCGAAGAGATCGCGCTCGTTCAACCCTTCGAGAAGAGCCTCCAGAAGAAGAAGCGTCAGATGGACACCGCGCTCACAGCCTTCTCCGGACTGGTCGACTACGAAGTGGGTGAGGTCACCGCGGCCGCAACGTTCTACATGGCCGAAGTCTACGGCGAATTCAGTCGTGCACTGCTCGAATCAGAACGCCCGAGTGACCTCGGGCCCGCGGATCGGCAGGAGTATGAAGAAGTACTCGAAGAAGAGGCGTATCCCTTCGAAGAGCAGGCCATCGACGTCCATATGAAAAACCTCGAACTGATGTCGGCCGGGGTTTTCAATGTGTGGATCGAAAAGAGCCTGTCCCGACTCGCCGTCGTGATGCCGGGTCGATACGCAAAGTTCGAGGAAAGCAGCGGACTGATCGAATCGGTCGAGAGCTACAGCTACAGGACGCCGATCTCGCTCGTCCCGGTCCAGGTCGCGGAAACAACCGACGAGGCGGACGGACTGGAAACGGGAGAGATAGGGGTCGAGGACACGATGGAGCCGACGCAAGCGGCGGAGGTCAGCGACGCCGTCGTGATCGCGGAATCG
>CBFDDD010000157.1:0-8158 GCA_965603475.1 uncultured Myxococcales bacterium | reverse complement strand
ACTCATCGCCAGGGTGACGTCGGAAGGCGGGGGCGAATCCGTGGTCGTGGAATTGATCGGGCTCGCACGCTACGAAGCGCTCGAGGTCGTCGTCGGGGCATTGCGAACGCAGTATGGCGCGACACGGATTCGCACGATCGAGTTCTCGCGAGAGCGGCAGGTCCTCGCAGTCGAGGGGCCCTTTGATCCCGGTGCACTCTCGGCAAAGTTGGCTGGACTCAAAGATTCCCGTCTGGTGCTCGAGCCCGTGGGCGTCGATTCCGAGGGCCGACGAATCCGGTTGATCGGTCGCTGGTTCCCGGAAGCCGCTAAATCAGGCGGTGCGCCCGCGTCCTGATCGGCGTACGAATCCGGGCCAGATCCGGGTCGGATCGGCCGAGGGGGCAGTCAGTTTCAGTACAGCCAAAAATCCGGCTGGAAAAGAATTGACACGCTCATTCTAAAAGGCTAATTAAACCGGCGCCTTAGCTGGGTTTAGGCACGTAGCTCAGGGGTTTAGAGCACCGCCTTGACATGGCGGGGGTCGGCGGTTCAATTCCGCCCGTGCCTACCAGCTGGGGAAGCCCCCAGGTGCAAGTAGTAGTCGTACCCACGGCGAGCCTATTCCGAATGGTCGGAACAGGCGACGGATCGAGGTGTTTCGAGTTGGCCGATTCAGGCATCATCGTCACTCTGCCAGACGGAAACACGCTCGAATTCGATTCGGGTGCGACGGTCCTCGATGTGGCAGGCAAGATTGGTCCGGGGCTCGCGAAAGCAGCTCTCGCTGGCCGTATCGATGGAAAGCTCGTCGATCTGCGTAGGCCACTTGCAGAGGACACCGTCCTCGAAATCGTGACGACACGGGACGCCGACGGGGGAGACGTGATTCGCCATTCCGCCGAGCACGTCATGGCCGATGCCGTCAAGCGCTTGTTTCCGTCGGCCCAGGTCGATGCCGGTCGCAGTGATCACTCCGAAAAATTCCAATACGATTTTCTCGTCGAAGAGCCCTTCACGCCCGAGGATATCGAGCGGATCGAGAAGGAAATGAACTCGATCCTGTCGGAAAAGGCTGTCTTCGAGCGCGAAGTCCTGAGCCGCGATGAAGCCGCGACGCTCTTCCGGTCGAAGGGCGAAGACTTGAAGCTCCTGCGTCTGGCAGACATCCCCGACGGCGACGAGATTACGATCTTCAAACATGGCGATTTTGCGGACCTGTGTCGTGGACCGCATGTTCAGCACACAGGGCAGGTCGGCGCGGTCAAGCTCCTCGAATCTTCGGGAACCTATTTTCGCGGGGACGAATCGGGTCCCAAGCTTCAGCGCATCTACGGCACCGCCTTTGCCAATCGCAAGGAACTCAAGGCTCACCTGCATCGGATCGAGGAAGCCAAGAAACGCGATCATCGACGCGTCGGCGCTGAACTCGGCCTCTTTCACATGGACGCGCTCGCGCCCGGCTCCCCCTTCTATCTGCCAAAGGGCATGGCGCTCTATAATGAGCTCGTTCGGTTCATTCAGGACCTCTACCCGAAATATGGCTATCGGGAAATTCTGACGCCCCAGCTCTTCCGTTCGGATGTCTTCAGAACGTCGGGCCACTACGATAAATTCTACGACGACATGTATTGGTTCGAGGGCTCCGATGAGGGCGAAGAACTGGGCGTGAAGGCCATGAACTGTCCTGGCCATTGTCATCTCTTCTCGACCACGAAGCACAGCTATCGCGAACTGCCGATTCGCTGGGCCGAATTCTCGCGACTGCATCGAAACGAACGCAGCGGAACGCTCAATGGAATTACGCGCGTTCGCTCATTCGCCCAGGATGATGCACACATCTTCTGCGAGCCCGAGCAGATCCCCGAAGAGATCGAGGGTTTTTTCCGAATGACCAGCGAGGTCTATTCGAAGCTCGGCCTCGAGGGCCTGGAGATGTCCGTATCGACTCGACCAGAGCTTTTTCTGGGTGAACCTTCCGATTGGGATCTCGCCGAAAAGACCCTCATCGACGCGGTCGAAGCGGCGGGCTTTCAATGCAGGATCAAGCCCGGCGATGGCGCTTTCTATGGACCCAAGGTCGAGGCAGATTTCAGGGACGTTCTCGGTCGAGCCTGGACCCTGGCGACGATTCAGGTCGATGTCGGCATGCCCGGTCGCTTTGGACTCCGGTACGTCGGTCGGGACGGGGAGCTCCATCAGCCGGCGATGCTCCACAGAGCGATCCTAGGCTCCCTAGAGCGCTTCATCGGGATCTACATCGAGCATACGGGCGGTGATTTCCCGTTCTGGCTCTCGCCGATCCAGGTTCTGGCCCTGCCGATCGCGGATCGTCACGCTCCCCGCGCCCATGAGATCCAGACTGCACTTTCTTCGGTTCAGGTGCGTGCGGAAGTCGACGATCGGAGCGAGACTCTAGGGTTCCGCATCCGAGATGCCGAGAAACAGAAGATTCCGCTCACGCTGGTGATCGGAGACGAAGAAGTCGAGCGGGGAACGGTTTCCCCGCGATTACGAAAATCAAAGCAGGCCATCGATGCGATGTCGGCCGAGGCGCTCGTTAGCGCGCTTCAGATTGCAAATGCCGAACGTCGCTTGAACGCGTTGGCCTGAGGAGGAAAGTCAGATATCTGTTCGATCCAAGTTCCGAATCGTAGCCCCGGAGCGCGACGCGACCCGGGTAAACGAACGAATTCGTGTCCGTGAGGTCCGTGTCATCGGTGCCGACGGCGAGCAATTGGGCGTCATGACGCCCGAAGATGCGCTTGTCGTTGCCCGCGAAGGAGGCCTCGATCTTGTCGAAGTGGCGGCCAGTTCGCGTCCACCCGTCTGCAGGATCATGGATTACGGCAAGTACAAATACGAGCAGAAGAAGAAGAATGCGAGCAAGAAGTCCCATTCGGCGACCCTCAAAGAGGTCAAACTACGCCCGGGGACCGATCAGCACGATCTCAACTTCAAGCTCAACAACGCCCGCAAGTTCTTGATGGAAGGCGACAAGGTGAAGGTCACGGTGATGTTCCGTGGTCGGGAAATGGTCCACACCTATCGCGGGCGAGAGCAGCTCAATGAAGTCGTGAAGCAGCTGGGTCCGATCGCGAAGATGGAAAGTTCGCCTCGGATGGAGGGTCGCTTCATGTCGATGATTCTGGTGGCCGACCGCGAAGCGGTGGCCGAAGCAAAACGGTTGGCGGAGGAGGGCGCGGAGGCGACCTCGACGGCACCGGAGGAAGCCGCGACTGCAGAGGCCACGACCGCAGAGGGCGCGGCGACAGAGAGCACGTCGGACACTCAGGCTGAGAAGCCCGAGGAAGTCAGTCCGGCGGCGTCCGAATAGGCGCAGGCGCGCGAGCGCGCCAAGAAAGGGAGTATTTCGAGATGCCGAAGATGAAGACCCACAGTGGGTCGGCCAAGCGTTTCAGTCTGACCGGTACGGGCAAACTGAAGCGGAACAAGGCCAACAAACAACACATCCTGACCAAGAAGCGGACCAAGCGTAAGCGATCGTTGCGCCAGCACGATCTCGTGTCAGCGGTCGACGCGCCGCGGGTGCGACGACTGTTGCCCTACCTGTAGGGCAGCCGTAGGACACAAGACGATCGCCAGGGCCTGTTCCAGGGGATCCGTGGTTGGGAAAAGCAGTTCGAGTGGGCAAAAAGGCACGCCTACCGAGCATGATCGACGTCCGAAATTGAATCGTGACCGTCGAAACGAAAAGAGAATGAGAAGATGCCGAGAGTAAAGCGGGGCGTTCCGGGCGCCAAACGAAGGAAAAAGGTCCTCAAACGGGCCAAGGGCTATTTCGGTGGACGCAGCAAGCTCCACAGTGTGGCCGTAGAGGCGGTCGAAAAGGCCGACAAATACGCATATCGCGATCGACGCCAGCGAAAGCGAGAATTTCGCGCGCTGTGGATCGCTCGAATCAACGCGGCCGCTCGTCAGAACGGGATCTCCTATAGCCGTTTGATGGCCGGTTTGAAGGCCGCGGACATCGAAATCGATCGTAAGGTTCTTGCGCAACTGGCCCTCGAGGATCCGCAGGGTTTCAGTGCAATCGTCGCTCGCGCGGCGGAAGCATAGGTTCGGCCTACGGGTTTGGGGGAGAGCGGGCGATGACAAAAGCGGAGATCGTCGAGCAGATCTATGAGCGCGTCGGCTTTTCCAAAAAGGAGGCGGCGGAGCTCGTCGAGAAGGTCTTCGAGATCATGAAGGAAACCCTCTCGGAGGGTGAAAAGGTCAAGATCTCAGGCTTCGGAAATTTCGTCGTGCGCGAGAAGAACGCGCGCAAGGGGCGAAACCCGCAGACCGGTCAGGAAATCCTGCTCGATGCGCGGAGGGTGCTGACCTTCAAGCCGAGTCTGGTTCTGAAGAATGTTCTCAACGAGACCGATGTGACCGACGCGGATCGGGCCGCGGAGGCCGACTCCGAAGCGTCCATTGCCGAACAAGACGACTAGCTGATTTCTCGCAGAATGAAGTTCTGCGTGCATCCGCAAGCGCGTCGTGGCATTGTGGGTTGGTCGGGATTGATCGGATCGGTCGGATAGAACACGCCAGGGGAATGTATGCCGAAGCGCGCCAAGAAATCGGATTCGTCCGATCAACAAAACGCAGCGAGCGAGTCCGGCGCACAGTCCGCTGGCGCGCGAGATTCGATCGGCGATCACGAAGCACTCGTGGCACTTCAGGCCTCTGACAAACTCTATTATCGCATTGGCGAAGTCAGTAAGTTGACGGGCGTCAAGGCCCACGTCTTGCGCTATTGGGAGACGGAGTTTCGTTGGATGGCGCCTCCGAAATCTCGCTCGAAACAGAGACTCTACCGTCGACGGGATATCGAGTTCGTGTGGCTGTTGAAGCGTCTGCTCTGGGATGAGCGCTACACGATTGCAGGAGCCCGACAACGCATCCAGGAACTCGGTGTCGAAGAGGCACTCGCACTGCTCCAGAAGCCGGCCGAAATCGAAAGGGAGACGCCCGCCCAGTCGAGCGCGGACTGGCTGTCGATTCGCGCCGCACTCGACGAGATGCAGAACGAACTCGTTTCGATACGGGGTGTGCTCCAGGAAACCGTGTAGGTCCGGATGCAGCGAACATGCCGACAGGCCTGAACCCGCGCTCCGCATCGGATCGGGCTCAGCGAGCTTTTTCCGAAACCGCCGACCCGGCGGCCTACGTCCCGCGTCACGCCACAGAATCCGTACTCACGCAACTCCAGACCTGGGCAAGGGAGGACGGCGTAGGGTCGACTGTCGCAGCCTTGGTGGCGCGGCCAGGCCTGGGCAAGACTTTTCTACTTCGCACATTCGAATCGCGCCTCGCCCACGCCGCACCCGGGATCGATCGATCTCGCAGAGCGCTCTACCTTCCCTACGCCGGTCTTTCGATCACTGATCTCACAGTGTGGATCTACGGATTGCTCGGCCGCCCGATCAACGTTGCGGACGTGACGGATCAGCCGGTCGCCGCATTGGCGGCTCTTTTTGCCCTGGCCGACGGGCCCGATGACGATCCATTCATTCTGTTGCTTGACGACGCCGATTCGCTGCCGCCCGAAACCATTCGAATCTTGGCCCAGGGCCTGCCCAAGGAGAATTCTCCGCTACGGATATTGATGGCGCTGAACGATGATGCGAAGGCCAGTCGTTTATTGGCCACGCTCGACTCGCTTCGACCTTGTCAGGTGCCTCCACTGGACGCGATGAGCGAGTCGGAAACCGAGCGCTACATCCATGCTCGAATGCAGTGGGCGGCTCCCCAGGCGGATGTAATCGTCCGCATGGATCCGGAGACGATCAGCAAGATCCATGCGCTCTCGGGCGGTATACCGCGGCGCGTGCACATGCTTGCGGCCGCGTTTCTAGAATCCGGAGCCGCAGGGCTCCCGAGCGAGCTCGGTGAGAAAGAGAGACGCGAGAACTGGATGGGGCAGCCGATCGAAGATGACTTCTGAGCGGCATGGCCATCGACAGCCCCCCTCGCTCTGGGCTAAACCTAGCCGCTCGTCGGGCCGTGGCGCAGTCTGGTAGCGCGCTTGACTGGGGGTCAAGAGGTCGCGGGTTCAAGTCCCGCCGGCCCGACCAGAAGTACTTGATTCTCCAGTACTAATGTTGCTCGTTTTCGATGGTGGGACACGGTGGAAACTTTTCGGGTTTCTATCGTGTGGCCCTTGGCCTGATAGCCTGCACCCTCCAAGTGAGAGGACGGATCTCCGAGACCGAGTTCCTCAACCGGATCTGCGAGCGCTCGGGCTGCGGGCTCCTCCTCGACCTGACCAATCTGCACGTCAATGCGTGCAACCACGGCTTCGATCCGCTCTCCTGGCTCCGCGACCTGGATCCGGCGAACGTCGTGCAATACCACGCCGTCGACCGCGCTCGAGAAGTCCTCTGGCGCCTAGGGGACATCCACCGCCAAGACTGGCAGTCGTCGGATCTCGTGGTACACCTCGCCATCGAACCAAGCCATGACCTGCGTCGCCTCGATGCGCCCGATTCGCTGGTTTCGGGGGAGCGCGTCGGCGCGCGGCAGGGTCACGATGCCGGGCGGAGCGGCGAGAATCCGCAGGCGATCTTTTCGGGTTGGCGCGCGGTTGTAGTTCGCGGCATAGCGCGCCAGAAAATCGTGCATCTTCGTGGCGCGTTCCGGTTCATGCAGAATTCGACCGAGCCGCCCTTCGATGTCAAACACTTCCTCGGGCGTTTCCGCTTGGCGCAGCTCGAGCGCGACGGCCTTGCTAGTGGCACCCCAGGTGATCGGCAAGAGCGCCTGCCGCTCGACCAGAAACGGAAACGAGCTGAAGCAAAATTGTTTGTCGAAGGGGGCGAAGAACTCCGGTCCGAGCGAATGCCGCTGACCCGCGGCGCCGACCGACTCAAAGCGGTAGACGTAGTTGACGGGCGAGTCGTACCAGCTGAGCGCCGCGCTTTCGAGCCAGTAGGGCGATGCCGCAACAAAGCCGATCGCCGCGACGCGACGCGAGACCGTAAAGAAAGCAGGCGTCAATCCTAACCGGCCCTTCCAGACGCAGAATAGGAGGAGCGCCTCGACGATTATCCACTGCCACATCGCTATTCCGGTGAACGAGAAAACACCGATATGGAACGCGATGAACCCCGTCAGGAAGAACATCAGGCCGCCGCGCTTCGCCGCCAGGATGAATAGGCAGCCGCCCTCGAGTGTGAGCGCTCCGACTTTCATCGGGAAATTGAGAGAGGCCATTCCGCTCGCCAGTGCGCCGATCGTTTCCGGATCGAACCCAGCGAGCCAACCATTCGAGTAGGTCGCCGGCAGGAGATAGAAAAGCTCGTTGTCGAAGATCCAGCCCCACTGAAGCTTGAGCAAACCCGGGATCCAGTAGTGCCCAGCGATCAAGCATGTCGCAACAAAGAGAAATGGGGCGGAACGTCGCGCCCGAACCAAGCCGCCGAGCACAAACCAGACGCAAAAGAGCGTCAGGACATGCAGGGGCATCCCAAAGAAGGCCCACGGATAATTTGAAATCGGCGCGGCGAACTCGAAGACCATCGGTGCAGCAGTCAACAGGACAGGCAGAGTGCCAAGCGGTTTTCGGACGAGCGCAACCGCCAGGACGACGACGAGTATGCGGTCCACGAGATGCGCTTGGTCTGCGAAGAAATTGTATTCCGCGGTCGCGACGGGCCAGGCGACAGCGAACGCGGCGCCTGCGATGACCGCACGCAACCCTTGACCGTGCTCGAGATCGTTCCAATCGACCGACAG
Organism: uncultured Myxococcales bacterium; assembly: GCA_965603475.1. Taxonomy (GTDB): domain Bacteria; phylum Myxococcota_A; class UBA9160; order UBA9160; family UBA4427; genus UBA4427. The sequence continues at coordinate 436 of CBFDDD010000157.1, read as the reverse complement.
GCGCTCTCGACTGCAAGCGATCGCGACGACGCCCAGCACGGCGAGAGCCGCCAGCTTCCAGTTCGACGCGAGGTGCGCCACGAAAGCGACCGCAATTACGGGCGACGCGTAGGCCTCGGAGGGAAGCGTCGCGGCGGATTTCAGCCAATTGCTTGCGACAAAGAATCCCATGAGGAGCGCGCACTCCGAAAGAAGCGGGGTGGCCACGAGCCTGTGTGCGGGTGGCGATGACGGGCGGTCGGTGTTGCTCCGGGCCGTTAATCGACCGACCCGCGGTTCGCAAGCGAATCTAAGAGGGCTTCGAGCGATTGCGCGAGCGCTCCGACGTTTTGCTCCGTTAAAGCATCGCCTGTGTCCATGCCCGGCGTTTTGATCAACACTGGCGGTGGCTCGATGAGTTCGCTCCAGATCGCGCTGTCAGGGGAATCGGGCGATT
>CBFDDD010000156.1:0-8273 GCA_965603475.1 uncultured Myxococcales bacterium | reverse complement strand
GTTTCTTTGAGATCGGTGGGTTGCTCTCGTGGCCACAGATTGAGTGTCGTGCCGCGATCGGTTTTGAAGTCGTCCAAGTATCACGTTCGCAACGTGATGCTCGAGTCTTGAATCCAAGCTGATTGCTGAAGCGTTGCTCACAGATATCAAACGGGACGAAAATCTCCAGGCAGGTCATCGGCGAAAACTGCCTTCGTGGCGACATAGAGATGGACGCTGCCGAAGCAACCGATCTCCTCTTCGTCGTAATCGAAGCCGAATTCACCAAGCAGTCCGCCCAGGTCGCGAATGAGATCGCCGAGTGCACTCCAGAGGCGCATGGCCTTCATGCCCGGCCAGTTGCGGTCGGCGGGATACTCGATATCGATGATCACCAGCCGTCCACCTGGCTTCAGCACCCGGCGCAGCTCGGACATTGCGCGGTGTGCGTCGGGATAACCGCTGAACGCCATGGTATTGACGACACAATCGAAGGAGTCGTCTTGGTAGGGGAGGTGCTCGACGTTTCCCTGCTGGAGTCTGGCCGAAATCCCTTTGCGCTCGAGATTTTCAGTTGCGACGGTCACCATCTTTTCGTTGTAGTCGATTCCATCCGTGTCGAAGGCGTTGGCATATTGCGTGAGGAGGAAGCCCGTTCCGAACGACACTTCGAGCACGCGCGGGCCCTTGATATGCGGGAGCGCTTGCTTTAGCCACGTCTTCCAGATGGGCAAGAACTTGACAGCGATGTCGTAGGGGCGGGCGGCTAGACCGTAGGCCTTGTCGAGCCCTTCGGTAAACGAGTGCGCATTCGCGGGCTCTTCGGAATAGACGATGGGATCTTTCATGGCTGTCACCCCTGTTGCTGCTAGTCACACTCCTGATGATATTCCGGTCCACTTACATCGGCGAATACTTTATCGTCGGATGTCGCTGGCCGGTAGAAGTAGATCACACTCTAGGGCTAGATCAGAGGGGGGTTCTCCCCCTGATTTCGCGGACACATCCAAAAGGCCAATACTTTGGCCGGAGGAGTGTCATGGCGAGCAGAAGGAAATTTTCAGACGAGTACAAGCGCGAAGCGGTACTCTTGGTCTCGCAGTTCTCGCTTTCCCTAGCTTGCCGTGTCCGCCATATCCCGGCCGCTGAAGTGCAAGGAAGTTGGGCGTTACACAGTCGACCGACAGAGGTGTTTCGATGAGTCGCGCTCACTTGACGACGCTACTCAGGATCTTGGCCATCAGCCTCGCGCTCGTCGCGTGCGGACAGCCCAAGACCGGTGGCGGGTTCACCGAGCTGCATCGCTCCGTAGTGCCTGACGCGAGCGACCTTGAGGTTGTCATGGGCCTAATCGAGAGACGCGGGGAGTCGAGCAGTGCAAAGCACTACCACCCGGGTGGGGAGTTCGGTTTCGTTCTCGAAGGGGTGGTGACAGTCGCGACTGACGGCAATCCGGAGGGAACACTGAGAGCTGGTGACAGTTTCTATCAGCCGCCCGGGGAATGGCATATCGTTGGTACCACCGCAGGCGGAGCCAGGACGGTCGTCTTTCGGGTCCTGAAGAAAGGGCAGCCCATGATCGTCGCCGTTGAGTAGTTGAGCAGCGACGAGGAGAATTTTGATGCGCGCGATGACGAGCTCCATTGCAAAGAGGATGCGTGTCTTCGGAACATGCTTCGCAGTGCTCATGCTAAGCGCCGCTCCTCTCGTTTCCGTGGCGCATGAAGGGGAAGAAGATGAATCCGTTCCGCTCCAGGATGTGATCGGCGACGTGGGCGACGTCTCTTTCCTGGTTTCTTGCAAAGGTGATGGCGTCCAGGGGATGTTCGATCGGGGCGTCGCGCTTCTTCACCATATGACTTACGAAGTTGCGGAGCGCGAGTTCTCGGAGGTAGCGAAGGCCGATCCATCCTGCGCGATGGCGCACTGGGGAATCGCGATGACCCTGATCCATCCTGTTTGGCCAGGCCAGCCCTCGAAGGAGATTCTTGCACGAGGCGTCGGCGAATTGGCCCGCGCCAGAACGCTTCAAAAGACGACGCGAGAAGCCGCCTACATCGAGGCGTTAGGCGCCTTCTACGACGACTGGGAAACGGTCGACCACCGGAGCCGGATCCTCCGTTGGGACCAGGCACAGACCACAGTCCGCGAGAAATACCCGAACGACGACGATGCGCTAGCGCTTGCAGCGCTCCTGCACATCGCCGCTTCGCCCAAGGAAGATCTCGAGTACCACTTCAACCGCGAATCCGGAGCCCTGCTGGAGTCGCTGCGAGCCCGCCGACCTCGACACCCCGGTGCGGTCCACTACCTGATCCACGCGTATGACAATCCGCCGCTTGCGATGAAGGCACTCGCCGCGGCGCGCAGCTATGGCGATATCGCGCCCGATGTCCCGCATGCACTGCACATGCCGAGCCACATCTTCACGCGACTGGGCCTGTGGGTCGAAAGTGTCGAGTGGAACATCCGGTCCCGGGAAGCTTCTCGAAGTCTCATCGTGGATGGCGCGATCTACAAAGAGTTTGGCCACGCTTCGGACTATATGACGTACGCCTACCTGCAAGCCGGACGCGACGCGGATGCCCGTAAGGCGAGCGAGGTGCTCATCGAGGCCCCACGAATTCAGGACGATTTCGTAGCCGCCTACGCATACGCGGCTGTCCCCGCCCGCGTCGAGATGGAGCGCGGTGACTGGAAACAGGCGGCAATGTTAGAACCACGCCAGCCGGGCAATATTTCCTGGGACGCGTATCCCTCTTGTGAGGCCCTCACGCATTTTGCGAAGGGCATCGGCGCTGCGAGGAGCGGCCAACTGGATGTAGCGCGTGTTGCAGCCGCGCGGCTCGATAAGCTAATGCGCAAGCTGGAAGCGGACGGAATTACGTATTGGGCGAAGCAGACCGCCGTCCAGAAGCTGGCGGTTGAAGCGTGGATTCAGCATGTAGAGGGGCAGACGCAGGAAGCCCTGATCGCCATGCAGGCAGCTGCAAATGCCGAAGATGCGCTTGACAAGCACCCGGTCACGCCAGGTGCGGTGCTCCCGTCACGAGACCTCTATGCGGATATGTTGTTCGGCGAAGAACAGTTCGGCGAGGCGCTCGCGGCCTACGAAGCAACCCTCGATATTTCCCCCAACCGGTTCTACAGCCTCGCCGGAGCCGGAAAGGCCGCGGAGGCAGTCGGCCGAAACGCCGACGCCCGTAGGTACTACAGCCGCTTGATTGAGATCGCTGGCGATGGCGATCGGTCCCGACCGGATCTGGCGCGTGCACACGCCGTTCTTTCTGCGCTAGGTGCCCCGCTAGCGATCAAGGGCTACGACCCTGTCGCCTATTTCACCGTCGGGCGGCCAATGCACGGACTGCCGGAGTTCGAATACGACAAGGACGGACATCGCTACCGCTTCTCTAAGGCGGAGCATCGCGAACTTTTCAAGTCCGACCCGGCGCGCTACGCGCCGCAGTTTGGAGATTTCTGCGCCATGGCCCTCTCGAAGGGCGAGCTTGTCGAAGCCGACCCGGAAAACTGGCTGATCAGCGGCGGAAAACTCTTCCTCTTCGGCAAACCGATGGGAGCCCGTCTGTTCCAGAAGGACCTTCCTGGAAACATCACCAAGTCGAATCAGAACCGGTCCCTCATTCCGAAGCGCTAGCGGTTAGTTGTCTCTGGGTAGCCAAGGGCTGAAAAGACATCGGTGAAGCCGTCAGAGGGATGAGGATTGGGGGTCAGTCGTATACGGCCGTCGTAGTGTGCCAAAAGTCAGCCGAACCAAAACATGTATTACTTCGAATGCTTAGGCGATCGCCGAATTGGCGATTTCGCCCCATTTCTCCGGTCGTCGCTGGCCTAAACTCAGGCCGATGAATGCTTTGCCGCTGCAATTTCTGATGCTGATCTTCGCTGACTGGGTCAATCGACACCAGCAGGACGTGATCGAATATCTCCAAGAGGAAAATCGAGCCCTGCGCGAGCAGCTGGGCGGGAAACGACTCCGCTTCACTGATCAGCAGCGTCGACGACTCGCGGCGAAGGCCAAGAAGGTTGGCAGAAAAGGGCTCTTTCAAATAGAGATCCTGGTGCCGCCGGATACTCTGCTCCGGTGGCACCGTCAGTTGATCGCGAGAAAGTATGACGGGAGCAATGGACGGAGCCCTGGTCGTCCGAGAACCGCAGCCGAAATCGGGGAGTTGATCCTCCGCCTGGCCCGCGAGAATCCTCGCTGGGGTTACACCCGAATCCGAGGGGCGCTGTACAACCTAGGGCACGAGATTGGTCGAAATACGATCAAACGGATCTTGCTTGAGAACGGATTTGATCCGATTCGGAGGAGGGGAATGTCATGGAAGACGTTCCTTAATGCTCACTGGGGCGCGATCGCGGCGACCGATTTCTTTAGCGTCGAAGTGCTCACGCGGTCGGGCCTAATTCGGTATTTCGTTTTCTTCGTGATCGACCTTAAGACTCGTAGAATCGAGATTGCCGGAATCCTTCCTGGGCCAAATGGCGAGTGGATGAGCCAGATCGCGCGAAATCTCACCGATTGTGAAACGGGATTCCTGAATGAAGCTCGCTATCTCATCCACGATCGTGATCCTCTGTTTACGAGAGCGTTTCGCGAGATCCTGAAATCCTCGGATGTGGAAACCGTGAAGCTTCCCGCACCAAGTCCCAATCTGAACGCCTACGCTGAAAGATTCGTTCGCTCGATCAAGTCCGAGTGTCTGGCCCAGATCATTCCCTTAGGAGAGGGGCATCTCCGCCGCGCCGTGAAGGAATACACCGAGCACTATCACATCGAACGGAATCATCAGGGACTCGACAATCGGCTGGTCGAGGCGCAGAGCAGTGGCGTGACTAATATGAATTCAGCTGTTGAGCGACGCGAAAGGCTGGGCGGGGTGCTCAACTCTTACAAACGGAGGGCTGCTTAGACGGTCGGCCGAGTTTTGGCAAACTACGGGGACATCCCCCACTCAGGTCTCTCAGTATATCCCCGGAATCAACCGATAGTGCACGCGTCGTGCATAGTCTCGATAGCCCGGCAACTCTTCCTGTAAAGTCTTGTCTTCAAGTACGGTTCTAATCACCGCGATTATTGATGCTACCGCCGCAGGAATCAGTGTCCATACCGAGCTCAGAGCAAGAACAATTCCGAAAAGTGCAAGAACATTTCCGGCATAACCCGGATGCCGCACAAACCGGTACGGGCCACTGTCACACACCACATGCCCTCGATCCGTCTGAATGCGCACCACGCTGGAGAAAAAGCGGTTCTCTGCCAATGCCCATGCAGCGAAAGCGTATCCGAGCGAGATCAAAATGAAGCCAATCACGATGAGCCATAGCGGAAATTCGGAGGACCAGTTATAGCGGTGGTCCAGCCCTGCTACAATGACCGTAGGAAACCCGATACTCACCGCCATCAGTGGAGCAAGCACTTTGTCCCAGGCTTTTGCGTTTTGGATATTTTCAATATTTTGTCTTTCGGCTGTTAATCCGGGATGTCGTTGTTCCGCCCACATGCGCCCACCAATACCAGCGGCCAAGATCAGCATGGAATATAGCCACGCCTGCCACCAGCCGAGGTCCCCACCGCATATGAATAGAATCAGCGGGATTAGGAGATACACCACAACTAATCTGATCCCCTGGCGAGGGGATACTGTTTGAGCTGCCTCTTCATCAACCGTCTTTGCTGACATGTCATTCCCCAAAATGGAATGGATTTGAGTGTGTGCCTAACTGTAATTTCACGTCACAAGTGACATGTTAAAACGCGCCGATACTGATAGGTAACACGCTGCATATGTTTTAACTTATTGCCCTAATTGATCGCCACGCGGTATTACACGTCCTTTTTAGTTCCGAGAACTCAACCCATTGAACTGAAGCTAGATATGTCCCTATTTTTTTGAGGCTTCTCCGTTGGTAACTGAATTCCCCGGAAGGGGCCACGTAGCACCGGTTGGGGCCTAGTTGCCAGAACATCGAGTATCAGTGGTGCGGAAAAGGCGGCTTGTTTTGCCTATCCGCGATCCTTCCCCACTATTGATCGAAACGTATCGATATGACCGCCCCGATCCAAATTTCTCAATGAAATCAAGGCAAGCATCTCCTTGCCAACGGAAGGGGGAGCTGCGAGCGATCAGCGAGCGACGAGTATGAGCGGTCGCAGACCGCGAAGGGAATGCCAGTTCGAATCTGGTCTCGTGCTCCACTTAAACGTTAAGCGCTTCCGCTACTTACAGAGGAGGCGCTTTCCGTTAGGGGGATCGGTTGGTCCGGTTTGGTCCGGTCGAGATTTTGAAAGAGAATCCATCTCGTTGTCGGTCGATGGCATCAGGTGCGAATAAGTTCGAAGAGTGATCTCCGCCGCTCCGCGTCGCTTCCCCGTGCGACTTCGACGGCGGGATTGCGTGCGATCCGCTTGACCTTGTAGGAATCGTCCAGGGTGAAGACCATGAGCTTGCCATCGAGGGGCTCGACCCAGACGGGAGTGTCCCTGGCGCTGCCGTTCTTGCGATAGCTCCGAAGGCTCACGTACTGCGCGTCGTCGAGGGGAGTCGATCGAATCATCCGGTCATCCTTACGGAAATTGCGTCCCAGCTAGTCGATCATCGCGCGATTCAGCGCTACCAGCTTGTCCTGCTGCGTCCAGTGTCCGCACTCGGGCACGCCCCTCCCCCGAAAGGGCCCTTTCTGCCCATCTGTGGCAACGTGGCGTCCGGCCAACCGAGTCGATCGGGCCGAAAACCGCTTCCGCTTCGGACCGTCGCTCGAAACGGCTCGATCCAGCTCGCGGCCCTCGGGTCGCGTGATCCCAAAAGGACGAATCACCCCATGAGTCAGGATTTCAACGAAGCTTCCGTTCCGGATCAATCCGGTCGAACCATCCTCGTGACCGGTGCGAACACGGGAATCGGCTACGAGGCGGCGCGCGTGCTGGCCGGTCGCGGGGCGCGGGTGCTGCTCGGCTGCCGATCGACCGTAAAGGCGCGCGACGCGCGCGAGCGGATCTGCGCGCTCCACCCGAAGGCGAAGGTCGAACTGTTGTCGCTCGATCTCGGAAATTTGCAGTCGGTCCGCGAAGCGGCGGACGAAGTGTCGCGGGAAGCGCGACTCGATCTGCTCATCAACAACGCCGGCATCATGGTTCCGCCACGCGAGGAGACGGCGGACGGCTTCGAGTCGCAGTTCGGTGTGAATCACCTCGGGCACTTTGCGCTGACAGGTTTGCTGCTCGAAAAGCTGCTCGCGACGCCTGGCTCGCGCGTCGTGAACGTCAGCAGTGGCGCGCACAAGTGGGGCAAGATTGAATTCGACGACGTGAATGCGACGCGCTCCTACAACCGGCAGACGCGCTACGGCATGAGCAAGCTCGCGAACCTGCTCTTCACCTTCGATCTGCAGCGACGTCTGGCCACCGCCGGTGCGGAAACGATCGCGGTCGCTTGCCACCCCGGCGTGTCGGAGACCGAACTCTCGCGCAACATGCCGGCGTGGATGAAGTTGCTGACTCCCGTGTTCCGCCTGCTGTCACATCCGCCGCCGCAGGGAGCGCTGCCGACGCTGCGCGCCGCGACCGATCCGCAGGTCGAAGGCGGGCAGTACTACGGACCGGCGGGGCTTCTCGAGATGTCGGGTCCCCCTGTGCTCGTCGAGGGAAACGAGGCGAGTCAGGATACCCAGGTCGCACGCCGACTCTGGGATCTGTCGGTCGAGATGACCGGAGTGGAGATCGCGCTGGCGCCTGCCTGAAGTTCGAACTGAGACCATCATGTCAAGCCCGGAAGGGGCCGCGTAGCCCCGACAGGGGCCTAGTTGTCAGAAGAGTACTTAGCAGTGGTGCCGAAAAGGCAGCTTGAAGTCCTCCGCTCCGTTTGTCTCGCTAGACACTCAAACGCATCAGCGCGCACTCACGCGCGTCTACGCTCAGGGTGGCGTGACCATGAAGTTGCAAATGCTCGGCACGCATAGGGATTCTGGAAATCCGGATATCGTTGCCAACGGAAGAGGGGAGAGCGGCCGCTAGGCCGCGAGTACGAGCGATCAGCGAGCGACGAGTATGAGCGGTCCCAGACCTCGAAGGGAATGTCAGTTCGAATCTGGTCTCGTGCTTCACTAAAACGCAAGCGCTCTCGCCCATTTACGGGGGGGCGCTTGCTGCTTTTGGGGTGCGTTGGTCCGGTCTGGTCCGGTCGAGATCTCGAATGAGAATCCAGGTCGTCGTCAGCCCTCGGCATGAGATGCGAATAGGTCCGCAGAGTCAGCTCTGTGTTAGTCAGCGTGGC
>CBFDDD010000155.1:0-8547 GCA_965603475.1 uncultured Myxococcales bacterium | reverse complement strand
TGGCCGAGCAGACCGCACTCGCCGACTCGACTGCGGGCTACGCTGAGATCAAAGACAAGGGCACGAAACCCAAGCATGGCAAGCACCATGGGTTGCTCAAGGATCTGCTGAAGAAAAAGAGAGGCAAGAAGGACAAGCAGGACAAGGACGACGAAGACGACAACGATGGCAATGGCAGCGATCGCGATCGCGACGACGACGATACCGATTCGGGTCGGGACGGGGAATCCGATCGGGGAGACCGGCCGCAGCACGAGGTCGTCTTTCTGGCCTACGTGGTCGAGGTCGGGCCGCCCGGAACCTTTCTTCATCTGAAAGGCATTATCGAGTCGGAAGTCGACGCCTTGGATGAATTCGATTTCGAAATCTCTCGTGGGCAGGGCTACGGTGACGCGAGTGTCGTGACTGCGCTGCTCCAGGACGGCACTCGGATATTCAGCAGGGCGGGATTCGAGATCGACGAGGACGAGATCATCCCCGACACGGGCGCCAAGATCGATGGCGTGTTCGCGGTCGACTCCGCGGGCACGTTCTACAAGACGGCATTGTTGGTCCTTGATCTGGAGATCGGCTCTGCAGATCTTCTTCGCGGCGAGATCCTGACCGCCAATGAAAAGACCCGAAGGCTACTGCTCGGGGTCCAAGGTGGTTCCGAATGTGTTTATGTGCCTGAGGAAGCCGGGATCTTCCTGGTCCGCGCCAATGATTCCGGTGGGAGCAGTGAGGAGGGCGACTTCGACGACCTGACGCCGGGACTGCGCGCCAGCGTCTATGGCGCCTTCGAGGGCGTAGGCGGTTGCTTCATTGCCGACGAGATCATCGCCTTTCCGATCGATTGTCTGGACAGCGCCGAATGTCCGTTTGGACAGTTCTGTTCGAAAGAGGTCGAGGCCTGTGAAGAGTTGGGGTTATGCGAGGCCGCACCGCGGATCTGTTCGCAAATATTCGACCCGGTATGCGGTTGTAATGGCGTGACCTATGACAACGAATGCGAAGCCAATGCGCGTGGGGCTTCGGTTGCCAGCGAAGGTGCCTGCGAGGGTGGGATCGTTTCGTGCGGTGGTTCGCAAGGACTGCTCTGTCCGGGTGGCACGATCTGCGTGATCCCGGATGGTCTCTGTGGCGACATGCCGGAAGGTGTCTGTCAGAGGGAGCCCGCGGAATGTTCGGATGCTGTGAAGCGGGTCTGTGGTTGTGACGGCGAAACCTACTCGAACCGTTGCGAGGCGGCGAAAGAGGGCGCGGTCGTGGAATCCGAGGGCGCTTGTTTGCCTTCCGATTACTGCGGAGGGCTAGATTCCGTTCAATGCGCCGTGGGCAAATCCTGTCTGATCGAAGGCCAGACCTGCGATCTCTTCGCATCGGGAAGCTGTGTCGATACGCCGGCCGTATGCCCCGACGTCATGGATCTGGTTTGCGGCTGTGACGACATCACCTACGAGAATGCCTGTCGAGCACTGAGGCGCGGTGTCGCAGTAGCCTATGCGGGCTTGTGTAATTCTGGCCTCGAGTGTGGGGGCGCGGCCGAGATCCAATGCCTGGAGGGCGAGGTCTGCCGTCGCCCGATCGGGAGTTGCGCTGCGACGGACGAAGGTCAATGTGTGCCCGAACCACTCGCCTGCTCGACGGTCATCGATCCTGTCTGTGGTTGTGACGGCCAGGATTACGACAACGGCTGTCTCGCCCAGCAGAACGGGACCGCTGTCGCGTCGCTTGGGGCTTGCCTGTAAGACTAAGGCGGCCGCGATGTCCTAATCGGTCTCGGGCTGGATATGGCCTTCGCGCACGAGCCCCAGGAAAACGTCAACGACGCCCGGATCGAATTGTTGGCCCGAATGGACCTCGATTTCGTGTACCGCTTCTTCGAAGGGCATGGCTTCCTTGTAGCTTGATTTGCTCGAAATCGTGTCGAAGACCTCGCAGACGGCGATGATGCGCGCTTCGAGCGGAATGGCTTCGCCCGCGATGCCGTCGGGGTAGCCGCCCCCGTCCCAACGCTCGTGATGATGTTGAACGAAGGGAGCGAGATCCTTCCAGAGTCGGATGCGGCCGAGCATGCGGGCGCCAATTGCGGCGTGCGCGGAGGCGGTACGCCGGTCCATCTGCAGTTCGCGGTCGATCTTCAACAGGCCGATGTCATGCAGCAGCGATGCAAAATGCAGTCGTTCCATTCGATGCTCATCGAGTCCCATCCCGCGCCCGATGCGATTGGCAAGTTGTGCGACGCGGTTGCCATGCCCGGCGTGGTAGCCGAGATGTGAATCCAAAGCGGAAACCAACATGTCGGTCACGTGGGTGAAAAAGTTTCGCTGAGCGTCCTGGAGATTGCCGTTGCTCATTGCGACGGACGTCAGACTGCCGAGAGTACTGAGGGCGCCAAGCTCTTCCGACGCGACACTCTTCGCGACGGGATGGGCAACGGTGACAATCGCGCCGACGGAGGTCGTTTCTCCAGCGATGGGTACCGCTGCGAGTGCAGGGCACTCGCCGTCGGCGGCCCGTACGGCCGGGCGACCCTGGCTCATGACGAGGTCGATCAATGAGGAGAGCGGCTCGGCGATGTCTTGCTCGAGCTTGTCTGCATTGGCGCCAGCCACCCCGATTCGCGTCAGCGGTTCGTTCGGATCGCTGCGTGAAAAGACGAAGCAGGCATCGGCGTTGCTCAGCACCATCCCGTTCTGGGCGGCGACCTCGGCGGCGTCGTCGATGTGCTGAACCGAGGCGAGGTTGCCGGCGGCGTCGAGTAGCGCCATCAGATGGCGGTTGTCGCGATCCATACGCGCGAGCGATCGGCGAGTGCTGCGCCGCAACGTCAGGAACGAAGCCAACGAGAGAACGGCGATCGAGCTCACGACCGCGATCAACCCACTACTGACCAGACGATCGTCGATTCCGGGCAGCACGAAGCGCTCGACTACGACCCAGAGCGCGACGAGCGGCACGATCGCGCCGAGGAAATACGCGGTGAAGGCGATGCGATCGAGACTCTGTGAGAAGATGGAAGATCGATGTTCCACGAACGCCTCCATGGCGGAAAATCAGTTGGGAGTTCGAGGCGTTATCGGCGCGATACACCGCAACCTGTAGATCTGCCCCCGAAGGGTTCGAGGCTAAATGGCCCCGCCTATTCTATCCGCCACCAGTGCGTTGAGATTTGGCCGCCGTCTGCTGTAGTCTGCGCGCCGCATTTTCTTGATCTCTGAAGGAGAAACCTATGAGCCTCGCCCGGATCGCCCGAGCCATTGTTGTCGGAATCGTCACTGTCTTTGCCACGACGGTTGCGCTCGCTGCGGACAAACCGAATATCCTGGTTCTCTGGGGCGATGACATCGGCATCACGAATATCAGTGCCTACAGCGACGGGATCATGGGCTACAGAACGCCGAATATCGACCGAATCGCAGACGAAGGGATGCGCTTCACCGACTACTACGGTGACCAGAGTTGTACGGCCGGGCGGTCGACCTTCATCACGGGGCAGGCAGGCTTGCGCACAGGGCTCACGAAGGTGGGACTACCCGGCGCCGAACTGGGTTTGCAAGATCGTGACGTGACGATTGCCGAGGTGCTCAAGGCCCAGGGCTATTCGACCGGCCAGTTCGGCAAGAATCATCTGGGCGACAAGGACGAATTTCTACCGACGAACCACGGTTTTGACGAGTTCCTGGGCAATCTCTATCACTTGAACGCGGAGGAAGAGCCCGAGGATCCCGATTACCCGAAGGATCCTGCATTCGCAAAGCGGTTCGGGCCTCGCGGCGTGATCCATTCCTTCGCTGATGGGAAGATCGAAGACACCGGACCGCTGACGCGAAAACGGATGGAGACCGCGGATGAGGAATTCATAGTCGCGGCCAAGGGTTTCATTGGACGTTCGGTCGAGGCCAAGAAGCCCTTTTTCGTATGGCTCAACACGACGGGGATGCATTTCCGAACGCATCCGGCCGCAAAGAATATCGGCAAATCAGGCCAGGGTCCCTACAACGACGTGATGGTGGCGCACGATGAGCTGATCGGGGAGATGCTGAACCAGCTCGACGAACTGGGTATTGCCGACAACACGATCGTATTCTACTCGACGGACAACGGTGTCCATTTCAATACCTGGCCCGACGCTGGAATAACGCCCTTTCGCAGCGAAAAGAATACCAACTGGGAGGGCGCCTATCGTGTTCCGGCGATGGTGCGATGGCCAGGGAAGATTCCTGCGAATGTCGTCTCCAACGAAATCATGTCGCACCTGGACTGGATGCCGACGCTGGCTGCGGCAGCGGGAGATGCGAATCTCAAGAAAGAGATGCTCGAGGGAACCCGGATTGGAAAGAAGAAGGCGAAGCTCCACCTCGATGGGCACAACTTTTTGCCCTACCTGACGGGGAAGGCGGAGACGGGACCACGCCGTGTCTTTCACTACTTGAACGACGAAGGGATGCCGGTCGGGATTCGAGTCGGGGACTGGAAGATCGTCTATGCCGAGAATCGCGCCAAGACGATGGCGCTCTGGGCGGAGCCCTTTATCACGCTTCGCATGTTCAAGATCTTGAATCTTCGTCGCGATCCCTTCGAGCGAGCCGACCACAACTCGAATACCTACTGGGATTGGATGATCGACAAGGCGCCACAGGGCTACCGAGCGCTCGCGACGACGGCGCAGTTTCTTCAAACCTTCGCCGAGTACCCGCCGAGCCAGACTCCCGATTCGTGGTCGATCGACCAGTTGACGGATCGCTTCATGAAAAAGAAGTAGTGTGCGCTAGCGATGTTCGGAGGGTGATTTGACCGCGCGCGACGAGATTCTCGAGCTGAAGTCCTTGATGGGCAGTTCGATCATCGGCCAGGAAGCCGTGGTCGAACGCCTGTTGATCGGGCTGCTTGCGAATGGAAACCTGCTGATCGAGGGGTTGCCCGGCCTAGCCAAGACCCGGGCGGTCAAAGCGCTGGCCGAGAATCTGGACGCGGATTTCGGCCGTGTTCAGTTTACGCCAGACCTACTGCCCGCAGATGTGACTGGCACCGAGGTCTATTATTCGGCGGAGGGTCAGGGCGAGTTTCGCTTCGAACCCGGTCCCCTATTCGCCAACATCGTACTCGCGGATGAAATCAATCGCGCGCCGGCGAAGGTCCAATCGGCACTGCTCGAGGCGATGGAAGAGCGCCAGGTGACGGTGGCTGGTACGACTCATCCGATGCCGCGGTTGTTCATGGTGATGGCGACCCAGAATCCCATCGAGCAGGAGGGCACCTATCCACTTCCCGAAGCACAGATGGACCGCTTCCTGATGCACGTGCGGATCGACTACCCAACCGTCGAGGACGAGGTGGAGGTCGTGCGGCTGGTTCGGGCAGAGGAAGAGCGTGCTTCAGAAGCTGTTGAGAACGGTTCCAAGGATCGTTCTGCGGACGGTGGGACCGATGATCGTGCCGGGAAGCCTGCGTCCCGACGGATAGGGCAGGACGCCGTGTTCGCCGCCCGGCGCGAAATTGCGGTCATGCATATTTCCGAATCGATCGAGCGATATATCGCAGACCTGGTCTACGCGACACGCACGCCTGAGCGCTATTCGGACGAGCTCAATTCGTGGATCGATGTCGGGGCCAGCCCGCGAGCTTCGATCGCGCTCGATAAATGTGCGCGGGTCCACGCCTGGCTCCGTGGTGAGGAATTCGTTTCCCCCGCCAACGTCACGGCAATCGCGCATGATGTTCTTCGTCATCGCTTGATTCTTTCGTACGAGGCACAGGGGAGTGAAATGACGGCGGACCAGGTGATCGACGGAATCATCGAGCGTGTGGCATTGCCTTGAGCGATGTTGCTTCGAGTGATCTCGTTGCGGGTGATTTTTCTCCTGAGAGGTAGTCGGGGGGCAGGGTAGAATGGCTGACCAGGTCGTTGACGAACGGGTCTATTCGACCCTGGCCCATTTGCGTGGTCTCGAACATCGAGCGCGTGGATTCTCGTTCCTTCCGAGGCAGCCCGCGAATAGCGCACTGAACGGGCGTCATGCATCGCGGATCCGAGGTCGCGGTCTCAATTTCGAAGAGATTCGACACTATCTGCCAGGTGATGACGTTCGCGCGATCGATTGGAAGGTCACGGCCCGTACCGGTGAACCCCACGTCCGCGTTCTGACCGAAGAGCGGGATCGACCTGCTTTCATCGTCGTCGATCAACGGCTCTCGATGTTCTTCGGCTCGCGACACAACATGAAGTCGGTGACCGCCGCCGAATTGGCTGCATTGACGGCCTGGCGCGTGTTGGCACAGGGCGATCGCGTAGGTGGGATTGTATTCGACGACTCCGGTTGGACCGAGCACCGCCCGCATCGCAGTCGTCGATCCGTCCATCGACTTCTCGAGAAGGTGAGTCACGCCAATCTGGCGCTTCATGCTGCGGACACCCTCGAACCCGCGCCGCAAATGCTCGCTCGAGCGCTACAGGCGGCCGCGAGAATCATCAGCCATGACACGCTGTTGGTGTTGATCAGCGACTTCGACGGAGCGGACGAGGCGTTGCGCAAGAGTGTTGCTCGCCTCGCGCGGCATAACGACGTGGTCCTGGTACTCGTGCATGATCCGATGGCCCGAAAGATGCCCGAAGGCGGAACGATGGTCGTGGGAGACGGGCGGCGACAGCTGAGCCTGGAACTCGGCAACCGCCGCGTTCGGGAGAGCCTCGAGACACGGAGTGACGATCGGCTCCAACGCTTGCTCGATTGGCAGGTCGAGACGGGCGCTGCAGTTCTTTCCGTGAGTTCGGGGGAAGACACGGTGGCGCAGCTGAACCGTCTGATGGGTGTCGATCGGAGGCGTCGTATCCGATGAGTGATGAGACTGGGGCAACGCTCTCGGAGTTGTTGACTCGGCTGGAAGGCATCGTTGAGCCGCCCCCCGTGAGCTGGGTGCCGCAGACGATCGCCTGGTGGGTGCTCGGCATCGTGCTGCTCGGGCTGGTCTTCCTTCTGGCATTCTTATTGATCCGACGCTGGCGATCGAATCGTTATCGCCGCGAGGCACTGGCAGAGCTGGCCGAGATCGAGAAAAGGCTGCGCACAGGAGACCACGGGGCAATCGTGGCCGTGGCCGTCATGCTTCGCCGTGTGGCGCTTCACATCGCGCCGCGTGAGCGTGTGGCCTCGCTCACGGGCGAGAACTGGCTCGGCTTCCTGAATAGCCATGTCCGCCATTCGGTATTCACGGAGAGTGCGGCTCGCCTTCTCATCGACGTAGCGTATGCCCCGCAGACCCCGCCCGCGCGCGACCGAAGCGGTGAATACAGCGATGATCGAATGGAACTCATCGGCTGTGCGCGAAGCTGGGTACGACGACATCATGCTTGAGTTTGCCTACCCGTGGGTCTTCTGGTTGCTCGTCGCGCCCGCCTTCGTCTGGCTGCTGATGCCCGTGCACCGTGAACAAGTCAGCGCGGTGCGCCTGCCGTTCTTCGGGATGATCGCGGAGATTCTCGGCTTGGAGGCAGGCGAGGGTTCCGTCGTACGTCGACGCACAGCGTTGCAGTGGGTCTTTTCCGTGCTGGCGTGGATCGTGCTCGTCGCCGCAGTGGCAAAGCCGGAATGGGTTGGAGAGCCGATCGAGCGGGTCGAGGCTTCGCGGGATGTGATGCTCGCCGTCGATCTGTCGGGGTCGATGGATGAGCACGACTTTCGAAGCAGCGATGGATCCCCCGTTCAACGATTGGAAGCGGTGAAAGGGGTTGTGGGTCAGTTCATTTCCGAACGAGAAGGCGATCGCATCGGTCTGATCGTATTCGGTACGAAGGCCTACGTACAAGTTCCCTTCACACAGGATCTCGAGATGGCGCGGGCGCTGCTCGACGCCTCCGAAGTCAATATGGCCGGACCGAATACCGCGATCGGCGACGCGATCGGTCTCGCCATTCGCGGTTTCGAAGCGAGTGATGTCGAGAAGCGACTTCTGGTTCTTCTCACGGATGGCAGCGATACCGGGAGCCGGATGACGCCACGCAATGCAGCCGAAGTGGCCCGCCGGCACGGCGTCACGATCTATACGATCGGTGTCGGCGACGCTTCGGCGGGCGGCGATGACCAGGTCGACTTCGAAACTTTGAAGACCATCTCAGCGATCGGGGGTGGACGTTTTTTCGAGGCTGGCGACGTGCGAGCGTTGGCCGCGGTCTACGCGGAAATCGATCGACTCGTCCCAAGAGAGGCGAATTTAGAGTCCTATCGCCCCAGGCATTCTCTCGTGCATTGGCCCGCGGCCGGCCTCGCTCTGCTCGCGCTTCTCTTCTACGCCTTGATGGCGATTCGTGATCTGGCGAGGTCGCCAGCATGAGCGATTTTGTCGATGCGCTCGAAATGTTTCGCTTTCTCCGGCCGGTCTGGCTGCTGACGCTCCCGCTTCTTCTGGTCTGCGGCTGGTGGGTACGACGACGCGACGGCAACACTCGGCTGGGCGAAGGGGTGATCGCTTCGCATCTGCTCGGTCCTTTGACCGTGGATCGTCGGCGCCAACGCCGATTCAGGCCCTCTGATTTGATTATCGCCACGGCCATGTTGTGTGCGCTCG
>CBFDDD010000154.1:0-8733 GCA_965603475.1 uncultured Myxococcales bacterium | reverse complement strand
GGTGTTACTGGGGTTGGTGGGATATCGGATGTATCCGGCCCGTAATTCAGGAAGCACTTCTCCACCAGCTGGATTGTGCCCTGCACCTCTTCCCTGTACGTCTCGCATAGCTTGCCAAGGATAGTCGGCACGTCGTCCAGGCCCATGATGGAGTTGGGGTAGGCCACCAGGTCCACGTTGACCTCGCCGGTCTTGTCGGAGCTGACACCCAGTCCCCTGGCCGCGGTGTCGAGTGTATCACCCGGCAGCTCAATCGGATTTGCTTCAGCCCCCAGGAAACCGGTCAACATGAGTTGCCGGTAGATTGCCAGGTTCTGTAGCGGCGAGTCGATGGTGTTCGTCGTGACCGTTTCGTCAGCTGCGACTGTGCTGGCGACCAGCCGTCCGGCAGGATCCAGGGTGGTGCAGTCGGCGATGGCCAGGTTGACGACCACGTCCTCCAGCTGTCTGTCAAACACATCATCCGGCGAGCGCGCCGCGTTGACGCGACCGAAATCGACCTCCTGCGTGCAGTTCGCGCAGCTAATGGTCAGCCCGGTGTCTTCGTCAATGGCACCGACGGCACAGTTGAACTGGTTCACGGAAACGGTTGCGGGGTCGGTTGCTACCACGCATTCCGCTGGGCACAAAAGTGGGTCGTCAACATTGAAGGCGATGGGCTGCCAACACAGTCCGCCGTCGATCAGTAAGCCGGTCTCGGGATCCGGTACCTGAGTTTCAGGGGAGGGGATGGGCACACCGTTGTCGTCGCGCAAGAGGAAGATCAGGTCCCCAAAATCCGGGGCCACACCACCATCACCGCCGCCACCGTCGCAGGGTGGAAATGTTCCATCGTCGCAAACTTTCCGCGCAGCGTCTGCACTGCCACTCAATCCGGCGACGCCGAACACGACTGCAGCGATCATTGCTACCCGGGTAAATCTCTTCATCATCGGAATGTTAGACACAGCTGTCTCCGCATCATTAGATTTGGCCTTACTCAAGAACGAGCATCGCCCTTGGCACCCTGCGCGGTGCCTGGACACCGCGACTCGGGAGAAGTAGTTGCAATCGATGTGCCACCTGCTGTGCTCTGTGAGGCTTGGCTACGTGCCGCCCTTGCCGTGCATCGGCATTCTGGCGAAGGGGCAAATAGCCCCAAATGGGAAAATTCACCCCAGGACGTGGCCTTCTTCGGTCCGGGCGCGGCGGCGTTCATCTCCTATCGACCGAGACTATATAGGTCGGATCGGGCGGGAGGCAGGGCAGCAGTTTGGTCCCGATTGGTCCACTCGCATTTGAAAATTGCAGGCTCCCGGTCTCATGCCAGCTTGACCGTTCGGCGCGGTCGCCCTCGCGGACCGCGATGGGTGGCCGCGTTCCGTCCTCCATCGACCCATACGTGGTCGGCGATCACCTCGATGGATCTGAAGGGTTGCGTCCGCGAAGTCGACCACACCGTTCGCTCAGTTGTGGTGGTATGGATGTTCGGATTCGCCATCGCGTGGATGACGGTGGGTGGCAAAGGTGGTCCCGTCACTTGGATGTGAGATCGACGACCCTGCAATCACATCTCGTGCAATCGCCCGCAAGCGAAATAGCTATGGGAAGGCGCTCGGCGACATCCTGCTGCCAGAAGGACGAACGGTACAGCAGCTGACCGACGAGGCAATTGTTCGGGCTTTTCGCGAGTCTGGATTGAGCGTCGTGAGTCGTGAGCACCCCCAATGGGATTCGGCCAAGCCGATCGAGGCCGAGATCCAACAGCTTTGGGCATGGATGACACCGGGTTTCTGGGCGCTGGCGCTCGATTTCGACATGCGGGTTCGGATCAAAACAGATCTCGGCGAATTCCGAGAAGGCGAGGAGGCACACGGTGCCATCCAACTCCACACCCAGGGAGCCGCGACCCGGCAATGGCTCAACACCATCAACAAGGGGCTCGAAGAGTTCAATCGCGACCTGAAGGCGAAGATCGCGCTCGCTCTCGACGAGCTCTGAGCGGCGTTGATCGACGGCCGTTTTGTCTCCGTCTCATCGATCACGTGTACCCTTTCCTCCAACTGATTCCCGAGGAAGCGCATGCGAATTGCAATTATCGGCGGCGGAAGCGCTGGGCTCGTCACGGCCCATTTATTGGATGGCGTTCACGAAGTCACGCTCTTTGAGAGAGAGCCGATTCTGGGCGGACACGTCCGAACCCTCAATCGCAACGTCGCCTGCGATCTTGATCCGGAGTTGATTCTCGACGCGGGTGTCATTGAGTTCGAGAAGCGCAATTTCCCCACCCTGTTTCGGCTATTTGATTCGCTCGGCTGCAAACAACGGCCTGTCCCAGGTACCACGACGTTCTGGACCCGTGACGGCGTGCACCATCTCTCACCCGGATCGATTCGACGCGAAAAGGCATCTCTGTTGACACGACTGCGGCAGCTGATCGATCTACTCGAACTTCAAGTACAGGAGCTGCGCTTCAATGCCCGAACCAATCTGCCCGAAGACACCCTCGAGCAGCACAAGTTGGGAGACCTTCTCGGCCAATCCGACGGAGACCGCTGGGCGGCACTGCTCGCCACGTACGCCTACTCGATTCCTTACGAGCGCGTACTCGAAATGCCAGCCGGCCTTACGATTCCCACATTGCGGGCCTTCGAGCGTGCCGAGGGTTGGGTGAGTCTCGAAGGGGGATCGTGGGACTATCTCGGTCGCATCGTCGAGCGATTCTCGGGCGAGCTGCACACGGATGCTCGAGTGGCTTCAGTCGAGCGAAATCGAAACGGTGTGAAGGTGCGAATGAACAACGGAGACGTTTGCTCCTTCGACAAGATCATATTCGCCGCCCCGCCTGATCAAACGCTGACCATGCTCGATGATCCAACGGATGCCGAACGCCGTCGCTTCACAGATTGGAACGGGAACCACATCCATACCCTGGTACACCAAGACTCGAATTTGTACACCCGGCGAAATGTAGAGGTCATGACTGAGTTCGATGTGATCGAAACCGCGGCAGGAGCGGGTGGGTACAACTGCTACCTGAATACGATCTGTGGCGTGCCAGCCGATGACAAGCGGGCATTCGGACTTGCATTCGGCATCGACGACTGGATTGCGCCGGAGAAACGAATCCTTCGCCAAGAGCACCACACGCCCAACTACACCGTTCAGGCGCATCGTTGGCACCACGAGGTCACCGCCTCCAATGGCGAGAATCACACGTATCACGTCGGCGCCTGGCTCGGCGATGGCCTTCAAGAGGGTGCGGTCACCTCCGCCGATGCTGTTTCGCGGCGGCTGGGAGGCGCATCGATCTAGACGCGACTTCGAGAGGGAGCATCGGGACGCTCAGAGATCGCAACGCTCACAGAAAGTCGTCGCCGGTGATTTGCTCGTAGAGATTCGAGCCGGTCCAGATCGTTCCTGCAAAACCCGCGTAGCCGGAAGATGCACTGCAGAAATGCAGGCCGGGTACCGAACTTTTCGAGCCGAGTCTCGAGGCACCCATGTTGGCGGGCGTCATATTCGAGCCATACGAATTGCCCCGGGGATTATTCACGTAGCGCTCATTCGTCGTGGGGCTCCCGAGCATCTTGAATACGATGTGCTTCCGCAAGTTCGGGACGTAGTCACGTTCAACGACATCGAGGATCGCATCGAAGATCTGACGTTTCGCGGCCCCGTACTCGCGCTGCTTCGAAAACCGCAGATGCCTGAAGCGTTCGTAGTCGGCCACGGTGAGGAACTCGATGATCTGCTTTCCCGCTGGACAATCGGATCTGTCGTCCGTCAGCAGGGTCGGAACCGTGACCGCAAAACTGGGCCGCGTGTAATCTCCTCGTTCGAGCATCGATCGAAATGCGGCATTCAGATCGGCTTGGTCGGTGTGAAACAAGTTGGATCGCCCGAAGCCGAATTCTCGCAGATCCAAGCCCTCGACGACGCAATAGGCCATGAAGTTCGAAGGGGAGTACTCATACGCGAGCTGGTCGCGAACCCGACGCGAGAAGCGCTCGGCTCCCAACATCTCGCCCACTCTGCGCGGGTCCATATTGGCCACGACGTCTGCGCCGTGAATCTCATGGACGATTCCACTCGCAACACCATCGTCGTCGACCTCTTCCGCGATGACACCACTGACGCGGTCTCCCGCAAACAAGAACTCCGTGACTCGACAGTTCAGCCGTACCTCGCCACCGCAATTTCGAATCGTATCGACAAGACTTTCAATGACGTGTTCGAAGTGGTGTGTCGGGTAGTAGGCACCGCCCATGTAGCCCGAGAAGAGCATGACCCACGCAAAGAACGAGAGCTTTTCCGGCGGCAACAGGAAGTCGGGCCATTGGAGTGCAAGTAGCGTCTGCGCTTCGAGGGGAAGCCCGAACGCATCGAACGCATCCTGTAGCGTGGCATTGCGATAGCGAATCAGTCGGCGCATGCGGTGGAGTCTGGGGAGCATCCGAAGCATGCCACCACCGCCGGGAACCAGGCCGATCTCTTGCTCTACAGACTGGACCTCGGCAAGAAATCTCCTACAGGCATCTGCGTGCTTTGGGAACAAAGTCTCCATCCGCGACGACAGCAGCGACCAATCATTCGGGATGTCCAGCGCGTACCCCGGCATTCGCATCCGATCGAATCCGTCGCTGTCGAGCCGCTCGAAGGTGACCTCCTGGTCGAGATCCAACTTCCGCAAGAAGCGCCCAACCGTTTGCTCGGGGCCGCAGTTCCAGACGTAGTGGAACTGCGCATTGAAACGATAGACGTCACCGGCGTGGGTGTAGCTGAACGTATGACCGTATCCGCCCGGCACATAGTGCGTCTCGAGCACGGTCACGCGCTTTCCGGATTTCGCCATCAGTGCAGCGAACGAAAGCGCGGACAGGCCGCTGCCTACGATCAAATAGTCGGGCTTCATCGAGTCACCAAGCGTTTCGTCTCCATTCCGGGGACATGATCTTCGAGGCCGAGGACATCAACACCCCGAGACTATCTCAATCAACCCACACGAATGGCTGAAGCACCGAATTTCCTAACACTCGCTACATCACCCGGCGTTCGGCCGCTCGTGAAGTGACCGGCTGATGCTGCTGTGTGCCTCTGCGAATTGCGACCCGCTGCAGTTCGTCGACCTGGACGCACTCCAGCTCACCGAGGTCGTCCCACCGGCAGCAACGCGAGCGGCTTGACCTGTCCGGACAATCCGACAACGCGGGTGAGGTCGCCCTCATCGAAGGCCCCGACGATCGTCGTTCCGAGCCCGAGCGCCTCCGCCTGCAAGTAGACGTTCTGGGCCGCATGCCCCGACTCGATATGGACGTAGCGTGCCGTTCGCTGGCGGTACTTGCGTTCGGTGCGCTCGTAGACGGCGCCCAGAACGAGGATCGCCGGGGCCTCGGAAATCCAGTCCTGGCCGAGAGCAGCTCGCGCGACACCCACTCTCACGTCGCCTTCGGTAACGAGAACGAGCCGATGCTGGCTCGGCTGGTAGTGGTACACGCCCGGTTCGAGTCCGATCACCGCGCCGGCGACGAGGTAGACCTCGAGCGGGTAAAGCGCGCCAGCAGACGGAGCCGTTCGCATTCCGTCTGGATGCGTGATCCCCTGGGCCGCCCAGAGAAGCTGCGAAACGGCGGATAGAGGGAGGGGTGCGTGCGCGAACTTCCGCAATGACCGGCGCCGCACGAGTGCCTGCTCGACCGACAGCTCTCCCTCGACTCGCGGTGCGGGAAGCGCGATGGACCCGCCGCTGCGCACTGTCGGCGCGCTTTCCGACCCGCTCGAGACACGCGGTCCGTACACAACCGTGAGCAGCACCCCTACGGCGGCCACGCCGATTCTGCATGGCTGCAGGATGCTTCCGGTGGGTCGAAACATCGGGATCCGGCCTCCCTGCAGAAGGACCTGCTCGGGCCCGCGGCGCGCACGTTGGCTCCATTCTACCTCGGACTCCATGCCTTCGCGATCTCGGATCGCCGTCGGGGATCCGGAATAATGGGAAGGTCGGAATGTTCGAGTGGTGGATGGGTTGGCGCTACATGGAGAATCAGCGTTACAAGCTATGCACCACGAAGCACCAGCTGCCGTCGCGACCCCGATGACCTGCAGCGACGTCGAGTTCTACCCTATCGCGGAGGCCGGGCACTCGACGCTCCTCGAGCAACCCGAGGCGCTCCCGCAGATCATGATCGACTGCCTGACCCCGGAATCAGCCCGGTAGCCCCGCCGGGGCTTAGTTGTCCGAATGCCTAGTCTCGGTGGTGCGGAAAACGCAGCTGGAAATTTCTATCCGCTGTTCATGCTGATTCGCGGTACCGCCTTTCAGCTTCTCGCTTCAGGCCACGCGCGCAAAGTTCGAATCCATGTTCGACAGATTTCGCCAACGCCTTCATCATGGCAGCAACGGCATCGCCTTGAAACTCATCGATCGACCAATAGGTGCAGTGGCTCTCGTCGACGGACTCGATCAACTGGGAGCGGTTCGCATGAATTGGGTCGCCTGCCCGATTCTGCATGGACCACACGATCTTTCGGGGAGCGTCAATGGAGGTGATGTACTCGACTTGCTCCTGCAGGCCGCGCCCGAGATCAACCTTCATCGTGAGAGCAGCTCCGAGCTTCGGCTCGCCCTCGATCTGCGGGCAGAATTCGTTCCACTCGCCGTAGCGATCGAAGTCGACGATGACACTCCAGACCATTTCGGCGGGCGCGTCGATGGAGATCCTCTCACATGAAACGCTCGTCTCATCGATCACAACAACCTCCTTATTCGTTCTCACCGCAGCGTATTCATCGCCACCGAAACCGACGGCGGTGTGTACGCAATCAGATAATCGCCAAGTGTCGACCTCAGGCCAACATGTAACCGGCCGACCAGGTTGACTCATGACGACTGGATTCAAATCCAGTTGCGAGGAGTCCGCAACGTCAGGATGGAAACCTAGACGGGCTTGTCACCGATCACGGTCACGCGTTCCACGCGGCGGACATTCGGATGGTAGTCGAATGCGGCATAGTGCTGGACCGAACGGTTGTCCCAGAATGCGACTGAGTTCTCCTCCCATCTGAACCGACACTGGTACTCGGGCACGGAGGCCTGTCGGTAGAGGAAGCGCAGGAGCCTGGCACTCTCGTCCGGGTCCATGTCATCGATCGATACGGTGAACGCGGCGTTCACGTAGAGGCCGCGACGTCCGGTCTCGGGATGGGTCCGAACGACGGGGTGATGGGGTTCCGGATACTGTTCGAGAAATGCCGCTCGCTTTTCTTCGTCCATCCGTTTGCCGAAACTGTGAACGAAGCTGTGCTTTGCGGTTTTTCCCTCGATCGTTTCCTTCACGTCGTCGGGAAGTCCTTCGTAGGCCGCGTACATATCGGAGAAGAGCGTGTCTCCTCCGACTGCTGGAATCATGCGTCCTCGCAAGATCGAGCCCAGCGAAGGTTCGAGCCGCCAGGTGACGTCGCTATGCCAATCGTTCTGACCTGACGTCGAACGTTCATCATGGTGGATCACGACGACTTCGGGATGATCCTCCCGATTGGGAGTGAAGGGGTGGACCTCGAGCTCGCCGAATTTTCGACCGAAGGCGACATGCTCTTCGATCGCCACGTCCTGATCCCGAAAGAAGATCACCTTCCAATCGAGGAGTGCCTGTCGAATTTCCGCGATCTGCTCGTCGGGGACCGCTCCGCTCATGCGAAGACCGCCGATCTCCGCACCGATGGTCGGAGTTAGCGGACGCACGCGGATCGTGTCGAATGCGTTTTGATACTCAGTCGTCGTAGCGGCGGCGGACATTGGCGCTCCCGGGGCGTTTCGCCCATCGATTCTGGTCTGGACAGCATGCCAGATAGCGGCGCCCGAACAAGTGGCGCCAGGCCCGGATGATCTCGAAAGGCTACGACCAATGCGATATCAGGCGGGTAGTCGCATTCCCCCGCCCAGGGGACTGTCCAGACACCGCACAAGAAGGCCTAGATCGCGGCCTTCCGATTTGCGATGCTGACCGGGCGCCATCGGAGGACGATTCATGTCGACTGTCAGCGAGACCATTCCTGTGCCCTTGCAGCCGGACGTCGATGCGGCACTCGAATGGTTCAATCGCGATCAGGCGATCCCATTCGAGGTCACCGGGATCCTCGACCCCGATGCCGCGCTCGCGAGCGATGCGCCGCGTGACTTGAAGCTCGTCCTTTGCGGTGGGGATCGCTGTGAGCAGCGCTCGTTCCGCGTTGCAAAGGGTGCCGCGGGTCGCGACGTCGGTTTTCTCGAAGACGAGGCCCCGGTCGCCGGCGAAGCCGAGCTCCAGGCCGAACTCGATCCGCCGCCCGGCCCGCGCCGCAGCTGGCTCGATCGCACCCTCGACCGCCACGACTTCACGATCATCCTCTTCTATCGCGGGTTCTGGTGACCGCCTTGTCGCTCCGAGTTGCGGAGCTATGTGAGCAGCGGCGTCCTCGACCAGATTCGTGCAGCGGGCGGCGAAGTCTACGGCGTCACCAGTGAACCCCAGCGCCTGGCCGATCGCGCGCAAACCGAATGGGAGCTCGGCTTCGAATGCGTGGGCGACCCGCATCAAGAGATTCCCGAGACCGCGAGCGAGCGGGGCTGGCTCGAGATTTTCGTGCAGACGCGGCTCGATTTCCTCCGGCAGTCCTCGCCCGGCTTCGAACCCACTCATCCCAAGGGCTACTTCCAACCCGGCGTGCTGGTGTTGTCGCGAGAAGGTCGCGTGCTCTACCGCTGGCGAAGCGTGC
>CBFDDD010000153.1:0-8784 GCA_965603475.1 uncultured Myxococcales bacterium | reverse complement strand
TTGGGAATCGACTCCGATCTGATCGCCCGCGGCATCGCGGGCTGTCCGCAGGGTCCCGGACGCCTCGAGCGTGTCCAGGGACCCGGTCGAAACGAGCCGACCGTGCTCGTCGACTACGCACATACACCCGACGCGGTGGAGAAGCTCTTGTGCGCCGTACGCCCGCTCTGCCAGGGCCGCCTGATCGCGGTTTTCGGCTGCGGTGGCGACCGCGATCGCGCGAAACGCCCGCTCATGGCAGAGGCCGTCGCACGCAATGCAGATCTTGCGATCGCCACGAGCGACAATCCGCGAACCGAGGATCCCACCCAGATTCTCTCGGACGTCGAAGCGGGCCTCCGCGACCTCGAACGCGTAGAAGCCGATGTCCTCTTCTCGCCCGAAGCCAAACCGGCAGGTCGTTATGCCGTTCTCGTCGATCGTCGACAGGCAATCAATCTGGCCCTGGCAGAGGCCACGGCTTCTGACACTGTCGTGCTCGCGGGCAAGGGCCACGAGGACTACCAGATCATCGGACACGAGAAATTCCCGTTCGACGACCGAGACGAAGCACGGCGCGCGCTACTCGAACGGGAGGCTCGATGAGCGTTCCCGCCACCGCCGAGAGCGTCTGTCAGTGGACGCGTGGCACTCTACTTCGCGGCCGTCCCGACCAGATTTTCTCAGCGACCGTGATTGACAGTCGCGAGGCGGGGGCCGGAGATCTCTTCGTCGCAATCGTCGGACCCAATCATGACGCACATCGATTCGCGGGCGAGGTCCTCTCGAAGGGCGCGGCGGGCATCCTCATCCAGAACGATCGAATCGAAGACCCGCCCGATCGAGGTGAGGGCTTCATCATTCGAGTCGAGGACACGACCCTCGCCCTCGCCGATCTTGCCAAAGGACATCGACAGACATTCGACGGCCCACTCATCGCGATCACGGGCAGCAATGGCAAAACCACCACCAAGGAACTCTGCGCCGGAATCCTCGACAGCGTCGGGCCGACACTCGCCACGCGCGGCAATCTCAATAACAACTTCGGGGTTCCTCTGACGCTGCTTCGTCGATGCGATTCGGATGTCTACGCCATCATCGAAATGGGTATGAACCACCGAGGTGAGATCGCGACGCTGGCGGCGATCGCACAGCCGACGATCGGCATACTCACCAACGTTGGCAGCGCGCACATCGAGTTCCTGGGAAGTCGGGAAGCGATCGCGGAAGAAAAAGGCGATCTACTGGCTTCTCTGCCGGCGGGCGGTACAGCCGTCATCGGCCGCGACGAACCCACCGCCTTTGCACAGTCCAAGCGAACGAAGGCCTCGCTACTCAGTTTCGGTCGCAGCGCTGACGCTGATCTTCGTGCAAGCGCCGTTCGCTTTATCGACGACGGGACATTCATTTTCATGCTGGAGACACCCTTCGGAAGGGGTGAGATTCGAGTACCGGGACTATCGGAGACGATCGTCGAGAATGCACTGGCAGCGGCGGGCGGCGCGCTGGCGGCGGGGGCCTCGTTCGAAGCCGTTGCGAGCGGCCTTGCGAACCATCGAGGCGTACCGGGCCGCATGCAACCGCACCTGCTACCCGGCGATGTGCTCGTGATCGATGACTCATACAACGCCAATCCGCAGTCGATGCGGAATGCCTTGGAGACGCTGGCGCGGCTCGAAACGAGCGGCCGACGCCTGGCCGCGCTCGGGCAGATGGGCGAGCTGGGAGACGAGGGCGAGGAGGCGCATCGCGATGCCGGCCGGCTCGCAGGCTCACTCGGACTCGACGAACTCTTCCTGATCGACCCGATGGCGGAACTCGTTGCCGAGGGCGCCCGCGAAGCCGGCCTCCCCGACGGCCGCATCCACGTCTTCCGCGATCACGATTCGCTCGCACGATCGCTTCGCACATGCCTTGCGAAAGGAGACCGGCTTCTCGTCAAGGGTTCACGCGCGGCACGCATGGAACGCATCATCGAAACGCTCGAAGAAGCACTCGAAAGGGGGAGCCACTAGTGCTGTACCACTGGCTCTATCCGCTGGCAGACACCTTCGGCGGGCTCAACGTCGTCCGCTACATCACCTTCCGAACGGCGGCTGCCACTCTGACAGCGCTCTTCATCTCCTTCATCGTCGGCCCCTGGCTGATTCGCCGACTGGGCGCGATGCGGGTCGGGCAGCCGATCCGCGAGATCGGTCCGGACCACGCCGCCAAGGCCGGCACACCGACCATGGGCGGACTACTCATATTGTTGTCCCTGATCATTTCCGTGCTGCTCTGGACGGACTTGACGAACTCCTTCGTCTGGATCGTGCTCGGCTTGACGACGGGGTACGGCGTTCTCGGATTCATCGACGACTACAACAAGGTCGTGCGTCGCAACAGCGACGGCATCTCTGCGCGGACCAAACTTTTCTGGCAGTTCCTGATGGCCTTCGGTGTCGCGATCGCGATCTACACGAATCCGGCCTTCGATCAGGAACTGGCGGTGCCCTTCTTCAAGAACTTCACACCGAATATCGGTTGGCTCTACGTTCCGCTCGCCACCTTCATCATCGTCGCCGCATCGAACGGCGTGAATCTGACCGATGGGCTGGACGGACTCGCGATCGGACCCGTGATGATTTCCGCGGGGACCTTCCTGCTTCTTGCCTACGCCGCAGGTCACGCTGGCATCTCCGATTATCTCCAGATCAAGAACGTCCCCGGCTCGGGACAGCTGGCGATCTTCTGCGGCGCGCTCGTTGGCGGCGGTCTCGGTTTTCTCTGGTTCAACGCGTCTCCGGCGGAGCTCTTCATGGGCGATGTCGGATCGCTTGCATTGGGTGGCGCACTCGGCACGATCGCCGTCTTGATCCGGCAGGAAATCCTGCTCGCGGTCGTAGGCGGAATCTTCGTGATCGAGACGCTGTCGGTGATCATCCAGGTGATTGGATTCAAGCTCACCGGAAAGCGCGTCTTTCGCATGGCGCCCATCCACCATCATTTTGAGCAGCTTGGTTGGCCCGAACAGAAGATCGTCGTCCGTTTCTGGATCATCTCGATCATCCTCGGTCTGGTCGCCCTGTCTTCGTTGAAGCTGCGCTGACATACGCCGCGCTCGGCGCGGCGGCGGAGAAATATTGATGGAGTTCGAAGGACAGAGTGTCCTTGTGCTAGGCCTCGGGCTGTCTGGATGCTCGGCAGCACGATTCTGTGAGGAGCGCGGAGCGCGCGTGGTGGCGGTCGATGAACGATCAGCAGAATCGATCAGCGGAATCGACGAGTTGCCGAAAACCATCGACTGCCGCCTGGGTGCGTCCTTCCCAGACCTCGCGGACTATGACCTCGTCGTACCGAGCCCCGGAATCCCTGCGGCCCGCTGGAAAGACCGCGCGCGACGAGCCTGGGGCGACATCGAACTCTGCTACCGATCGCTCCCGATCCCGATCATTGCGGTCACGGGTACGAACGGAAAGTCGACCGTCGTGCGACTCATCGAAGCGATGGCGCGAGCCGCGGGCCTGCGGGCGAGAGCGGCGGGCAATCTCGGCGTCCCGGCGCTCGAACTCGTCGGCGAGCCGCTCGACCTCGCGATCCTCGAAGTCTCTTCCTTTCAGCTCGAGAGCGTGGAGGCCTTTCGCCCTCGCACTGCTGTCCTGCTCAACATCAGCCCCGATCATCTCGATCGGCACCTCGACATGAATGGCTACCTCGCTGCAAAGGCTCGGATCTTTGCCCGCCAGGGTGCGGGGGATGTCGCAATCTTGAATGGGGACGATCCACGACTTCGCGAGCTGACCCTGCCCGACGATGTCGAGCGCCTCGAGTTTCGCCGTCATCAACCCGTCAACGCCGGTGCATGGATGGATGGTCGAAACGCGATCGTGCGTCGAGCTGGAGCGCAGCAAGTCGTTCGGCTGGGCGAAGTCAGCGGAGAGGTCGCTCAGCAAACCGATAATATCGTCGCCGCATTGCTCGCACTCTCGACCTTCGACGTGGACCTCGAAGCCGCTACCCAGGCGCTCATCGGATTCGAAGGATTGCCCCATCGTCGTGAGCATGTCGCAAGCATTCGTGGAGTGGAGTACATCGACGATTCCAAAGCGACCAATCTGGGTGCAGCCGCACAGGCCCTCGAGTCCATTTCGGGGCCCATCGTCTGGATTGCCGGTGGCCGACACAAGGGAGGGGACCTGTCTCCGCTACGTAGGAGTGCGGCCGCGGGCGTACGTCTCGCGCTTCTGATTGGCGAAGCCGCCGGCGAGTTCGAAAATGCCCTCGGCAGCGAAATCGCATGCGAGCGCGTCGAAGATCTGAAAAAGGCGGTCGAACGTGCAGCCTCGATCGCACAGCCGGGAGACACCGTCCTACTCGCACCCGCCTGCGCGAGCTTCGATCAATTCGAGAACTTCGAAGATCGAGGGCGCCAATTCCAGGCAGCCGTCGCCGCGCTCGAGCCGCGAGAAGGATCTCAATGACCACAGTTTCTCCGCAGCCCCCAACGAATAGCGTTGACCCCGGCATTTCGATCTCGACGGCACTACTCATTTCCATGGGTGTCGTCATGAGCTACAGCGCCACGGCCGCACTCGCGCTCGACACGAAAGTTCCCCCGCTCTTCTCCGACCATTTGATCGGACTGATAATCGGCCTCGCGGCCGCGGCGGGCGCCTACGCCCTACCCGCTCTGGCCCTGCGAAGGTTGGCCATGCCAATCTGGCTGTGTACGGTCGTGATGCTCGCTATCACCCTCGCATTCGGCATCGAAGTCAACGGCGCCCAGCGCTGGCTCGAGTTTCCAGCAGTCGGTCTTCGCTTCCAGCCGGGTGAGCTCGCAAAGTGTGCAACACTGATCGCGGTTGCGGCCTGGTTGTCACGCAAGGACGATCGTCGAGATCTGTCGACACGACGCTCCGTCGAGGCCGCGGGCATCGCACTTCTCCCCGCCGGCCTCCTGCTCTTGCAGCCCGATCTCGGAAACGCGGTCGTGCTCGTGTCGCTTGCCGCCTTCCTGCTCTTCATTGCAGGAACGCCCTGGCCGCGTTTCGTCCTACCCGGCATTGCGGGGATCGTCCTCGTGAGCGCCTACGTCGTGTCGAACGAGTATGCCTGGCGGCGTGTACTGGGCTTCCTTGACCCCTTTCGCGAGCGACAAGGAGCCGGCTGGCAACTCGTTCAATCCTACGTCGCTTTCGGCCACGGCGGATTGTTCGGCCAGGGGCTCGGAAATGGACGCCAGAAACTCGATTACCTGCCAGAGGTCCACACGGATTTCGTTCTCGCGTTGATTGCCGAGGAGCTCGGACTGATCGGCGTTCTCTTCGTGATCGGCGCCTTCGCGGCACTCTGGGTAACCGGCATGCGGGTCGCCCGGCGCGCACGTGACCGCTTCGACATGCTGTGTGCATTCGGCATGGTTACTTTGTTGACCGTCCCTGCCTTTCTGAATGGCGCCGTCGTCATGGGACTCGTCCCCACCAAGGGACTCACCCTGCCATTCCTGTCCTATGGCCGAACGTCTCTCGTCATCAGCTGTATCGCGCTCGGCATTCTGCTTGGCGTGGCACGACGGCACCCACCGCAGTCGACCACGGCGCAAAGGGAGGCCAAATGGCAAGGCGCTGGGTGATTGCCGGTGGCGGCACTGGGGGACACGTTACGCCAGCGCTGGCGCTAGGCGAAGCGATTGCTGCGCGTGGTGACGAGGTCCTCTTCATCGGATCTTCGCGCGGCCTGGAATCACGGCTCGTGCCTGCCGCGGGTTTTCGGCTCGAAATGCTTCCAAGCGAGCAGGTCATGGGTCGAAATCTCTGGGGACGTGTGCGCGGCGGACTTTCGATTCTGCGAAGCGTCGGTTCCGCCTATCGCATCCTGCGTAGATTCAAGGCCGACGCCGTCGTATCCGTCGGAGGATACGCCGCCATGCCCGCTGCGTTGGCGGCCTGGGCAAGCCGCCGCCCCCTCTTCCTCGTCGAGCCCAATGCGATCCCCGGGCGTGTCAATAAGTTGACTGCACGTTTCGCCCGTACTGTCTTCGCTGGATTCGAAGGTACTCGTCTCGGCCTCCCGGCCCGCACGGAGAGCCTTTGCGTCGGCGTCCCGCTACGGCGTGCGCTCTACAAAGCCTTCGCCGGTAGCGGGAAATCCGGCTTGCCCGCGACACCCCTGCGATTGCTGATATTCGGCGGTAGTCAGGGCGCACGGCAACTGAACGAAAACGTTCCGGACGCGCTTGCACGCCTCGCAGCGAACACCATCGAAGTCTTTCATCAGACGGGGGAATCCGATCGAGAGTCCGTATCCAGGCGTTATGCGGAGCTCGGAATCTCAGCCGAGGTCGTGGGATTCGAAGTGGACATGCCGAAGCGGTATCGATGGGCCGATCTCGCGATCTGCCGCGCGGGTGCTCTGACCGTGGCGGAACTGGCGCTCGCCGGAATGCCCGCCCTTCTCGTTCCCTACCCCTTCGCGGCAGACGACCACCAGGCCGCCAATGCGCGGGCGCTGGAAGCGGCAGGTGCCGCTCGTTGCCTCGAAGCACGCCCCCTCGACCTGACCGCGCTCGCCCAATCCGTTGCCGAATTCGTCACCTCGCCCGGTCGGCTGGTTTTGATGCGGGAAGCGGCGGCACGACTAGCGCGCCCAAACGCCGCAGAAGCGATCATCGATCATTGCGTTGCCCGTTTGAACGGTTCATCGCGCGAAATTCCACCCACTACGGAGGTGGCCTCGTGCAACGAAAGCTGAGTCACCTCCACTTTGTCGGAATCGGCGGAATCGGCATGGCCGCCCTTGCCGAATTGCTGCACGCCCAGGGGTTCGAGGTTTCGGGTTCGGACGTGGTCCTCGGCGCGACCATCGAACGTCTACGCGAACTGGGAGTTCGCATCGATATTGGACACGACCGGACGAGTATCGATGGCGCAGAGACCGTCGTTCGATCGTCAGCGATCCCCGACGACAATCCTGAACTCGAAGCGGCCCGGCTGGCAAATATCCCGATCGTGGGTCGGGGTGCCCTGCTCGCCGAGGTGATGCGAACCAAGGATGCGATCGCGATTGCCGGATCTCACGGAAAGACGACGACGTCCGCAATGAGCGCGCATCTACTCGACGCGGCGGGCCTCGACCCGACAGCCTTGATCGGCGGTCGCGTACCTCGGCCTGGCGGTTTCGCGAGTCCGGTCAAGCTTGGGCAGGGTGATCTGCTCGTCGCCGAGGTCGACGAAAGCGACGGCTCCTTTCTACTCACGAGACCCATTCTGGCCGTGATCACGAATGCGGACCCTGAGCACCTGGACCACTACGGAACCCGAGAAGCACTCCTCGAAGCCTTCATCGAATTCGCCAACAGCGTGCCCTTCTGGGGGGCTGCCATCCTCGGGATCGATCATCCGGGAATCTTGGAAATCGCCCCGCGAATCACGGCTCGACAAATTCGCTTCGGCTTCGACGCGGACGCCGACATCCGCGCAGAATCGGTCGAGCAGATCGCGGACGGACAGAGATGTCATGTCCGACTCGCCTCGGGCGATGGTTTTTCCTTCGACCTTCCGATGCCGGGTCGACATAATATCTCGAATGCGCTGGCGGCCATCGCGGTCGCGTTGGAGCAAGGCGTCACACCGGCAATCCTCGCAGAGGCATTTCCCAGCTTTCCCGGCGTCGCTCGACGTTTCGAACGAAAGGGTCGGTCGTGCGGCATCGACGTCGTCGACGACTACGCACATCACCCCGCAGAGGTTCGCGCCACGCTCTCGGGCGCACGGAGTCTCTACAATGGCCCGATCACGGCCATCTTCCAACCCCACCGCTATACCCGGACACGCGACTGCTGGAATGAATTTCTCGACGCATTCGCGGACGCCGATCGAGTCATCATCTGCGAAATCTATGCAGCGAGCGAAGCTCCGCTCCCCGATGTCACCGGGGAGGCACTCGCGAGCGCGATCCGAGGCGCAGGACATGCACAAGCTTTCTTCGGCGGCTCGCTTGCCGAGATCGAAGAGACCTGGCCAGATCGATTCGAGTCCGGCGAACTCGTACTGACCCTCGGCGCCGGAGACGTCGTGAGCCTCGGACCGAAGCTACTGGCTGCAATCGAAACTCGGCACGGAGGTCTCTCATGATCGAAGCCTCCGCACGCCGGGCGTTGGAAGCACGTCTGGGCGACCGAATCGAATTCGACGTCCCCCTGGCACGCCATACGTCGCTTCGAATCGGTGGGCCGGCGGATGCCATCGCGACGCCAGCGGATCGCGCCGAACTCAGAGCGGTGCTCGAAATCTGCGCGGAACACACGCTGCCCACGATGGTGTTTGGCGCCGGATTCAATCTACTCGTCCGTGAAGGAGGCATCCGGGGCGTAGTTCTTCGCCTCAAGAAGCTGCGTCGGATCGACCGCGTCGGAGCGACCCTGATTTCGGTCGAAGCCGGCGCCTCGCACGCGACGATCACCCGCTACTGCGTCGAACATGCATTGACCGGCCTGGAGTTCGCGGCCGGAATTCCGGGAACGCTCGGCGGTTGGCTCGCCATGAATGCCGGAATCGGCGTTCGTGAAATGAAGGACGTCGTCTTCGACATCGAGGTTCTCGATCGGACCGGCAAGCACGAGCGCCAGATCGCAAGGCACCAGCTCGACTTTCGCTATCGCGCACTCCGGGGTCTCGAGCCAGGCTCGATCATCGTCGCCGCCCGACTCCAGGTCGAAGAGAGTGAACAGGCGAAGGTCCAGAGCGAAATCGATCGCCTACTGGCCCATCGACAGGCCAGCCAGCCGATTGACATTCCGAGTTGTGGATCGGTCTTTCGAAATCCGCC
>CBFDDD010000152.1:0-8814 GCA_965603475.1 uncultured Myxococcales bacterium | reverse complement strand
CAGGCGGAGCCGATCCTGGCTCTTCTTGCGACCCGCGGCCGGTTGATCAGCGGCGAATTCGATCCTCGTGGGAGCGGTCCGGAGTGGTGCGAGAAGGCTGTACTTCGACGCATCAAGCGCGGAACGCTCGATCGCTTGCGAGACGAAATTTCTCCGGCCCCCGCAGACGTGTTATGTCGATTCCTGGTGGATTGGCACGGAATCGGAGCCGGCCGCAAGGGCGAATCACGTCTCGATGAAGCGATCGATCTTCTCGAGGGTCTGCCGCTTTCCTTCGCCGAACTGGAACGGTCGATCCTGCCGGCTCGGATTGCGGGTTTCGACGCGAGAATGCTCGATGAGCGTGGTGCCCAGGGTCAGATCGTCTGGGTCGGGTGCCGCGCGATTGGCGAGAAGGACGGGCGCGTTGCGCTCTACCGTCGAGAGCGAATCGCGGCTCTGCTCGATCTTCCGGCCGAACCGGAAGATCTCGGGCCCGTTCAACGCGCGATTCTCGAGTTCCTCGCAGAGCGAGGCGCGTCGTTCTTCACGGAACTCGCGCAGAACGTCGAATCGGATCCGACAGAGAGTCTCTTCGATGCGCTCTGGGAACTCGTCTGGCGCGGACTCGTCACGAACGACACTTTCGCGCCGATCCGTGCCCTGGGGCTTCGCCCGCCGCCGAGTCGTCGTCGCGGGCGTCGGGCGCCTGCGTCCGCGACTGCAGGCCGTTGGTCACTCGTGGCCAACCTTCTCGTCGATCCACCCACGCCGACGGAGCGTCTGCATGCGCGGGCACTGCTCGTGCTCGGGCGCCACGGGATCGTTTCGAGGGAATCGATGACCATCGAGGCGCAAGACGGCGGGTTTTCGGCGATCTATCCGGTGTTGCGAGAGATGGAAGATGCCGGCCGAGTTCGACGCGGACATTTTGCCCTCGGGATGACGAGTGCTCAATTTGCGGCGACGGGAGCGGTCGATCGACTTCGTTCGCTCCGACGTGTAGATCGTGCAGACAAAGGTTCGAGGGCCAACTTGCTGACGGCGACGGATCCCGCCCAACCCTATGGCGTATTGCTCGAATGGCCCGAAACGAGTCGACGCGTCGGTCGACCTCGGCGAGCGGTGGGTGCGAGCGTCGTACTCGTCGACGGATTGCCGGCCCTCTTCATCGATGGCGGAGGGCAGCGTGTACTGACCTTTTCCAACGAGACGACGGAGGAGGGCGATCAGCGACTCGAGCGTGCGCTTCGTGCTCTGGTTGCCGGGATTGGGAGACTCGGAACAAAGCGTCTCTCGATCGAAGAGATCGATGGCGAGAAGGCGCGGTCGTCGGGGCTGGCTGATGCCTTTGGGCGCGCGGGGTTTCGCATGGGATACCGCGGGTTCGAGATCGACCGGCCGCTACGCGGAGGCTCCTAGGCCCCCTAGCCCCCCTATCGCCTGTCATGCGCTCCTATGCGGTCGTCGCATCTCGGTGCAGAACGATGCGTTGGGCACCCATGAAGAGGGCGGTCGCGATCGAGGCGACTGACAGCACGGCACCGGCGCCGAACGCCAGCGCAAAGGCGTCGGGAGATTTGACTCCACCATAGGCGAGGGTCAGGATCGTAATTCCGAAGGCAGCACCGCCCTGGCCCATCAATCGGTTCACGCCGGCAGCAATGCCAAGGTCGGATTCCGAGACTGAATGTGCGATCGCCGCGGTGATCGAAGGCTGGCTGAGGCCATGACCTGCGCCCTGTCCGATCAAGCCCAACATGAAGCCGACGATACTTTGTTCGTATGCGGCCCACGAAACCAACACGAGTCCGACGGTCATGAGCGTACATCCAAAGAGGGAGGCCCAGCGTTCGCCCATCCGATCGCCTAGTAGTCCGCCGAAGGGAGACGCCAACATGAGCGTTGCGGTTCGGACGAGGACGATGAAGGAAACCGATGTTGCGGAATATCCAAGGTCGTAGAGGAATATCGGAGCGATGATGAAGGCGCCCATATAGCCGGCGCTCGTAAAGGCATTCGTAACGAGGGTGGCACCGAAATTTCTGGACCGGAAGAACTCGAGTGGGAGGAGCGGGTCACGGACCTGCCGCTCGATCGCGACAAAGCTCGCGATCCCGAGAGTTCCGATCAGGAGGCTCGCGAGGAACGGAGTCGAATCGGACTCAAGGGTTCGCAGGCTGGCGACGGCGTACATGCAACCGCCGACGCCAATCGCGAGCGCGGTCGAGCCCGCCAGATCAAAGCGAACGTATTTGCGCGGTGTCTCTCGAAGTACGATGTAGGCGAGTACGAGTGCGACTGCGCTCAACCCAGCCTGGATGAAGAACACGATCCTCCATCCGAATAGATCGACGAGCGGGCCTCCGGCTACAAGACCGAGCGCTGGTGCAGCGGCGGTCGTCATCGTCCACCAACCCATCGCACGGACGCGCTCGTCAGGTGGGTAGACGCTGAAGATCAACGCCATCGCTGTTGGCTGTGTTGCGCCGCCAAGGATCGCGGCAAGCGTGCGGAAACCGATCAGCGAACTGGCGTCCCAGGCAAAGGCGGTGAGGACGGCGACAATCGTCGCGCCGACGAAGCCGAGTAGAAAGATCGTTCGATGACCTCGGAGGTCACCGAGTTTTCCGAGTAGCGGAAACGTCACCGCCGAGAGCAGCATCGGGCCGGAGATGACCCATGCCATGGTCGTCTCCGCTGCGCCAAATTCGTCGGCAATCGGAGCCAGCGAGACCGCCAGAATCGTAATCGGAAACGTGGTCGAGAACATTCCGGCTAGCGCCGCAAAGAGCACCCACTTCGGGTATCGACCGCTCGCGTCCAGTCGTTCGAGAATCGATCGACGCCAGGGAGCGACGCGGTTCGAGGCGTCGAGCGCTGAAGGGGCTGTCATGGGGCTCTGGGCTGTCATGGGTCGCGCAGCGTAGCGTCTCTTGCGTCCGAAATAGGAAAGCGGGCGATGAGATCGGACGTGGAATGAAGCCGGAATGCGGCAGCCGACGTGTTGGTGGTAACGTCGTAGCCAAGCAGAGCGAAGGGAAGACAATGGCAGCGGCTCGGGTAGACGAATTCGAAGGGGTCGATCTGGAGATCCTCGATGCCTGGATGGATGAACAGGATTTGCCCGCCGGTGAGATCGGCGTCGTCGACAAGCTCACAGGGGGCACTCAGAATATTCTTCTCCGCTTCGAACGCGGGGGACGCCATTATGTGTTGCGCCGTCCACCCATCCACAAACGCGCAAATAGCGACGAGACGATGCGCCGGGAAGCGCGAGTGCTCGGGGCGCTCAAGGGAACGAATGTCCCGCATCCCGGATTGATCGCGGCTTGTCCGGATGAGGCGCTGCTGGGTGCTGCTTTTTATTTGATGGAGCCCGTCGACGGATTCAATGCGACCGCCGGACTTCCCGAACTCCATGCGGGCGATCCGGATATTCGCCGCGACATGGGCTTCGCAATGGCGGACGGGATCGCGGCGCTCGGGGCTGTCGACTATCTCGAGGTGGGGCTCGAAGGATTCGGACGGCCCGAGGGCTTTCTCGAACGCCAGGTTTCGCGTTGGCAACGTCAGCTCGACAGTTATGGCGAGCTGGATGGCTATCCCGGCCCCGAGATTCCGGGCGTCGACCGGATTTCGGTCTGGCTCAGCGCCAA
This sequence comes from uncultured Myxococcales bacterium, assembly GCA_965603475.1. Lineage (GTDB taxonomy): Bacteria > Myxococcota_A > UBA9160 > UBA9160 > UBA4427 > UBA4427. The sequence continues at coordinate 5,176 of CBFDDD010000152.1, read as the reverse complement.
TCGCCCGACTCGCTTCGAGCCGGGAATCCTGCACGGCGACTACCACATCGCGAATGTGATGTTCTCCTTCGACGGACCGGAGCTCGCGGCCATCGTCGACTGGGAACTCTCGACAGTTGGGGATCCACTTCTCGATCTCGGCGCCCTCGTCGCGAGTTGGCCGAACGATGAGGGCAAAACACCGCTCGGGAATACCCTCGGCGAGCTCGGCGGTCTGCCGACTGCGGATGAGTTGATCGAGCACTATCTCGAACGCTCGTCTCGCAGCCCGGATTCGGTCGATTGGTACGTTGTTCTAGCCTGCTATCGGCTGGGCATCATCCTCGAAGGCACTCACGCGCGAGCCTGCGCCGGGCGGGCAGATCGACAGACTGGGGATTTACTGCATGCCGCGACGGTCGCGCTCTTCGAGCGGGCGCTGACCTACCTCTAACCACCTCTAGCCTCTGGTCGGAGGCCAAGTGCATCGAGTCCAGCCGCCCGCGATGCGATCCAGTGAGCTGCTAAGGTGCCGTTCATCATGGACTTTTCAGTACTACCGCCGATCAACGCGACGCTGAACGCCATCGCCACTGTGTTACTCGTCGCAGGCCGTAGACTGGCACGCCGGGGTGAGGTCGAGCGCCACCGAATCGTGATGATCGCCGCCTTCGGCGTCTCGAGTCTTTTCCTTCTTTTCTATGTCAGTCACAAGGTCTCGCGAAACTTCGAGAACACGACCTTCAATGCCGAGGGATGGGTCAAGCTCGCCTATCTGGTGTTGCTCGGATCCCATATTCTGCTTGCGATGACGGTCCCGATCATCGCAATTGCGCTCATTCGACTCGGTCTGCGTGATGACCGAGAGCGCCATCGACGGCTCGCTCGGATCGGCTGGCCGATCTGGATCTATGTCTCGGTGACCGGCGTCGTGATCTACCTGCTTCTCTATCCCTTCAATCCGCCTGCGATCTAGAATGGAGCCGGTTTGTGCAGCAAATCGTTGCGTCATGACCGTTGGATTTGCGATGAAATTCCGCCACGCGATCCGCCATGCCGCTATGCTCGGAGCTGGGGATACCTGATGGCCAATCCGAAATCTGTTGGAAGGGTGATGAGGCCCTGCGGGTGAGCAGTCGTTCTGGAAACGATTGATTCGTGTTCGAAAGCAACCGGTGCGGTGCGCTCGGCAAAGCTGAAACGCCGCGTCGAGCTTGACGAATTAGGAATCAATGGGCTAAATCGCAAGCGGTTGCATCGGTCCTCTAGTAACTGGAAATGCAATCGAAAGCGACCTCCACAAGCGTCTTCCGACACACCATATCTGTTGGTCGCGCGTAAGAATTCGAGAAGAGGGACGACATTGATCGGCAAACTGATTACGACGCTGACCACGACGGCTCTTTTTGTGTGTGCGTCGGCGGGACTATCGAATCTCGCAAGTGCGGACAGCACCACGGAGGACACCCCTGCAGACCTCGCGCGCGGCGAACAGCTCTTCGAACTCTGCAGCCAATGCCATGGGGCGAATGGCAGTGGCAATAGCCAGTTCCTCGCGCCGGCCATTGCTGGAATGCCCGCATGGTATGTCGACATGCAGTTGAAGAATTTCAAGAGCGGAATTCGTGGTCTTCATGCGGACGACCGCGGTGGACTCCGCATGTACCCGATGTCGCTCTGGCTGCGCGAGGACACGGACCGTCAGGCTATTTCGGCGTACATCGCAAGCATGCCGCCCACCGATTCAGATCGAGAACTCACCCACAAGGGCGATGCGGCGAAGGGCCAGGGTTATTTCGCGGTCTGCAGTGCCTGTCATGGTGCGGACGCAGGCGGAAATCCCGGAATGGGTGCGCCGCCGCTCGTAGGCATGAGTGACTGGTACCTCTATTCTTCGATCCAGAAATACAAGAGCGGAATTCGCGGGAGCGGTGTGGGGGATGTGTACGGTCCGGCAATGATCGGCATGGTGGCGACGCTGCCCGATGACGATGCAATTCTCGACGTGATCGCCCATATCCAATCGCTCGAGAAGAAATAGAACGGGTCGAATCACGAATTTCAAAATGGCTTGATGGCGTTCCCTCTGCGGGACCCCTTGGGCGGAGAGAAGACGCATGTCCGATTCAGAGCACGTCGAACCGGAAAATCCATCGGCCGAAGAACTCGCAACTCGCCTGTTCGTAATCTCGATTGCGGGCGTGGTTGGCTTCATCGTAGTCGTATTCTCGTTCATCATTCTCTAGAGGCCGAAGGCAGACAACATGATTCTGAACTCTCTCCTTCCGGTGGCATCCACCTACGCCGCTGATATCGATCGCCTCTTCGATGTGATCACCCTGCTGGTCGGGATTCCATTCCTCATCGCCAGCTTCCTCTTTTTCAGTTTCATCATGCGCTTCCGCAAGAAGGAAGGCGTACCGGCCCAGTACATCACGGGTACTGAACATCAGTACATGAAGTGGATCCATCGGGCGCACATCCCGATCTTGACCTTCGATGTGATCATTGTCGTCATGGCGGTGAACGTCTGGTACGACATCAAGCAGGATCTTCCGGAATCCAATTCGACGGTACGTGTGATCGCGCAGCAATGGGCATGGACCTTCGTGCATCCAGGTCCGGACAATGTTCTCGATACCGCCGACGACATCACCACGATCAACGAACTCCACGTCTCGACCGACGCGCTGTATCACTACAAGCTCGAAGCGCGCGACGTCCTGCACAATTTTTCGGTGCCCGCGTTCCGGCTCAAGCAGGACGCGATTCCAGGCCGTGTGATCACGGGTTGGTTCGAGCCGACGATGACCGGCGAGTTCGATATCCAATGTGCGGAGATCTGCGGCATCGGCCACGGCTTGATGCCGGCCCGCATCCACATCGAGAGCCCGGCACAGCATGCGACCTGGGTCGCGGAGAATTCACCGCTGGCTGTGGCCGCATCGGGCGCAGTACCGAACGACAGGTTAGAAACACAGATCGACCAGCTGGCTGCACGGTAGAGAGCTGACCGAGTTCTGAACGAGAGTCGGAAGACAAGGCCAAGCAAGGCCGGCCGAAGATTGGCGCCCACGCCCAGATTCGGATCCCGAGGAGAGAAACATGGCTGAGTCGATTCCCGTCGAGCACGCCGACGGTCTTGCAGGTCACGACGGCCATCATGAGCAGACCTTCAGCGAGAAGTACATCTTCCCGCTCGATCACAAGATGATTTCGCTGCAGTACATGTTCACGGGCATGTTCATGGCGCTGATTGGCGGCTTCTTCGCCTACGCCTTTCGAATGCAGTTGGCCTTCCCGGGCCTGGATGTACCTGGATGGGGACAGGTCTCGCCGGCCGACTACAACTCCCTGGTCACGAATCACGGCACGATCATGATTTTCTGGGTTGCCATGCCGGTTCTGATCGCCGCCTTCGGCAACTATCTGATCCCGCTGATGATCGGCGCGGATGACATGGTCTTTCCGAAGATCAATCGGCTCAGCTATCAGATCTTCCTGCTCTCGGCGATCATCATTCTCGCTGCGTTCTTCGTAGAAGGTGGCGCTTTTGGTGGCGCGTGGACGGCCTATCCACCGCTCTCGACGAAGGCCGAGTACAGCTTGACGCCGCTTGGCTCGACCTTATGGATCGTCGCTGTGGCGCTCGAATTCGTCGCCTTCCTGCTGGGTGGCATCAACTTCATTACGACAGCGATGAATAGCCGCGCCCCTGGCATGAAGATGTGGGACATCCCGATGGTCGTCTGGATGATCGTCATCGCGAGCATTCTCTTCATGCTTTCCGTCGGGCCGCTCCTGGCCGGCGGCATCATGATGATTTTCGACCAACAGCTGGGTACGGCCTTTTTCGATCCCGATCAGGGCGGGGATCCGATTCTCTGGCAGCATCTCTTCTGGTTCTTCGGACATCCTGAGGTCTACGTCGTGCTCCTGCCCGCGGTGGGCATCGTGGCCGATGTCATGACGGTGTTCTCCCGCAAGAAGCTCTTTGGATACAAGACTGTTCTCTACACCGCGATCGGGACGGGCGTTCTCTCCTTCACGGTCTGGGCGCATCATCAGTTCATCGCGGGAATCGATCCGCGAATGGCGAACGTCTTTACGGTGACGACGCTTCTCATTTCGGTTCCGATCGCGGAGATGATGTTCGTCTATATCGCGACGCTCTACGGCGGTTCGATTACGCTCTCGACCCCGATGCTCTGGGCCATGGCCTTCATCTTCGAGTTCCTGATCGGCGGCATCACGGGCATCTTCCTGGGTGCGAGCGGAAATGACATCTACATGCACGACACGTATTTCGTGCTCGCGCATTTCCACTACACCTTCTATCCAATCGCGATCATCGGAACCTATGCAGGCTTCACGTTCTGGTTCCCGAAAATGTTCGGGAAGATGTTGAACGAGGGGCTCGGGAAGCTGCATTTCTGGCTGACGATCATCCCGTTCAATTTGATCTTCCTTCCGCTCTTTGTCCTGGGTGCGGCCGGACAGCATCGGCGCATCTTCGACTACACCAACTTCCCGGAACTCTCGCTTCCGTGGATGCAAGACTTGCGCGTGCTGGCGACCGTCTCACTTTGCGTGATGCTCGGAGCCCAGCTGATTTTCTTCTACAACATCATTACGGCCTGGATGTCCGGTCCCCCGGCTGGCAAGAATCCCTGGAAGTCGAATACGCTCGAATGGACGACTGCTTCGCCTCCTCCGCATGGAAACTGGCCCGAGGGTCTGCCGACCTGCTATCGCGGTCCCTACGAATACAGTCACCCGGATCGTGAAGAGGACTACTGGCCGCAGAACGAGCCTGCCTGAACCGACGAAGAGACCAGAGAGGTCGTCCAAGGCCGAGGTGAGGCTGGAAAGCGCTAGCGCGAGCTAGCAGAGTGTTTTTTGTTCGGGTGGATCTAGCGAATAGACCACCCAGGAATCCCAGGAATGGAGTCGACGATGTCCGCGAGACCGATTGCAACGACGCGAAGCGCATCCGGCATGCCCACGCCGCGGTTGGCAATATGGTGGGTCATCGCGTCGGAGATCGTGATATTCGGAGGCCTGCTCGGGGCCTACATCATGCACCGGATCGCACATGGCGCGTGGGCGGACCATGCAGCCAACACGAACGTGGTTTTCGGTGCGACCAACACCTTCTTACTCCTGACGTCGAGTCTCTTCGCGGTTCTCGCACATC
>CBFDDD010000151.1:0-8837 GCA_965603475.1 uncultured Myxococcales bacterium | reverse complement strand
CGTCCGGGTTCTGGGCAACGGCGAGACCCTCATCGAATCGATCGAGCGGGAAGTGATGCGTAATCATCGCTGACAGATCCGAGTCGCCCAACAACTCGATCATGTCGTTCCAGTCGGCTGGCTGAGCCATCGACCCGACGATGGTCATCTGTTTCAACATGACGAGCATGAAATTCACCGGGACCTCGCCGCGATGCAGGCCCACAACAGAAAGTCGCGCCTTCGTCTTCGCAGAAGCCAGCACTTCCCCGATGACGGAGGACGCACCGGTCGCCTCGATGTAGACGTCGGTTCCGGCCATCGGAGCGCCTAGTACGGGCGAGCTGCCGTGCAGCTCACGAATCTGCTTCCAGAGCGACCCGTCGGCCGGATTCACGGTCTCCCGAGCGCCCATTTTTCGAGCAAGCGCGAGACGCGCTTCCGAGAAATCCACAGCGACGACATCATCGACCCCGCGATAATTCATCGTCGCGATCGCGGCGAGCCCGATGGGACCAGCGCCAAATACGACGACACGATCTCCCTCGGCCACCGCGGCTCGATTCACCGCCTGCATGCCAACCCCGAGTGGTTCGGCGAGTGCTGCCAATTCAAAGGAGAGCGAGTCCGGAACGGGAATGAGGCAGTCGCCGTCGGCGGCATTGCGAACGAGCAGATGGGATGTAAAGCCTCCCTCGGATCCGCCGTTGCCAATCTGATTGCCGGCGCCGAGCGGATTCACGACGACACGTGCACCCGCCTGAACGCCCGTCACCTCCTCGCCCACGAACTCGACGATTCCAGCGAGTTCGTGGCCGATCGGCATGGGCTGAGAGGTCGGCCCCGCAACGCCCCCGAGCGCGGCATACCCGACATCGCTACCGCAGATCCCACAAGCCGAAACTCGAACGACGGCGTCCCGCGGTCCCGGAACAGGCATCGAAGCGTCGTCCACTCGAACATCGCCCGGTCCATGGATGTTGACTTGCTTGATCGTTTTCAACGGATTGGCCTCCGCTGCCAAGAATAGCGATATCGAAGTGCTGCGTTGATTCCCGACCTCGATCTAGTGGAGTCCCCCTGCCCCTCAGAGCCCAGTTCGAAGCTGGCGCAAATAGATCTTGAGTCGCGCCAAATTCATCGGCCCCAGTCGGAGCAGCTGCTTGTCGAGCGGCGGAAGAGACTCGAAATCCGGATCAGCGTACTCGTAGAGCACCTTGGGCTGAATGAGCTCTAGCGCTTCCATTTGTACGGGCACCTCGAGGATTCGATCGATCGCGGCACGAAGTGCATCGCTCGTGCGCATCGTGCTTCCGAGTTCCTCGAGTGCGTCGTCGATCAGCGGCCCGAGCGTTCCAAGTAGCTTTGCCAGTGTTGCGGGATCGACGGATTCGAGTCGGTCGAGATAAGGATCGAAGCGACGCACATTGTTCGGATCGGCGTAGAGTTTCCCGTCCTTCTCGATCACCCGAAATCGTCCTTCGGGCTTCGCGAATTCGAATTGACGCCGAGACAGATCGCCACGCTCGGCGTTGTCAACGAACACGGCGAGACGCCTCAGCAGATGATCCTGTGCGACCCACTCTGCTGGGAGTGAGAAGGGCTCGATCTGCTCTCGGACGAAGGCGTCGCTCTCACCGAAGGGCGGCAAGATCACGGCCGGCAACGGATCGACCGGAATGGCCTCCTCGCTCTGGCCATCGCCGATTTTCGAGTCGTGTGAAGGGTCGTGCAGAGCAGAAGGTGGTTCGGGTCGAGGCTCTGGCCGCTCGACTGGCGAATCCGACGCGGCGGGAGGTGGCGGCGGTGAGGTTGGAGCGGTTCGCAGCAGCAGGAATGCGGCTCCGACGAAAACCACGACGCCAACGATGATCAAGCCCCTTTTTGCCATATTCCCCCCTGTCGAAAGCGATCGGTCCAGCTATTCGACACCGCAGAGCCCACTGTTCGATCGTTGGATGCAGACTATTCTAGAATGAATCGGCCCCGGCGAGAATGCCTCATCCGGAGTCTGTTTTCCGAACACGACAGCGTATGCAGGGCGGATCGCCATGGGCTCGATTCCGGACTGGGCAAAGCAAGGTCGCGCTGGCTGGAAGAATACCGGACGGAGTCGGCCGCCTTTTGCGGTCGAACCGAAGCCCGGGCAGGAATCGGTCTGGGACTATCCGCGGCCTCCGTGCCTCGACCCGGACGATCGAGAGGTGACGGTCCATCTCGGGTCGAACTTGATCGCCCGCACGCATGCCGCCTGTCGAGTGCTTGAAACCGCCGGGCCTCCGACCTTCTATCTTCCTCCGAACGACGTCGATAGCGGGTTTCTCGAGGCGCGACCGGGTCGGTCCCGCTGTGAATGGAAGGGCGAAGCGAGCTACTGGAGTGTGGTGACGTCGGGCCGACGGATCGAGGACGGCACCTGGTCCTACGACGATCCGTTCCCGGAGTTCGAAGCCATTCGCGGATACCTGTCGTTCTATCCCGCGCTCCTGTCGTGCCGGGTCGGAGGGTTGGAAGTCCAGCCCCAACCAGGGGGTTTCTATGGCGGTTGGGTTACGCCGGAAATCGTCGGACCGTTCAAGGGGGAGCCGGGATCGCAGGGTTGGTAGCGATCAGGAAATCAGGACGCGACGTCGAACGCCTGCAAACTCGCCGCCCGCTCGCGCAGAAACTCCGGCCCTCCCAGCAAATGCCGCGCGACGCCAATCCGCTTGAACCAGAAATGCAGGTTCTGCTCGTCGGTCCAGCCGATGCCGCCATGAACCTGGGTCGAAACCGAGGCGATCTCGCGACCGATCTCCGAAATATGCGCGAGAGCATGACTCGCCAGAAGTGGAGTCTCTTCGGGAAACGCATCAAAACTATGCGCGGCGTACCAGAGGAGCGATCGGGCGGGCTCGAGCTCGGCGATCATCTCGGCACACATGTGCTTCACGGCCTGGAACGATCCGATCAGACGGTTGAACTGCTTGCGTTGGCCGGCATAGAGCACAGATTGCTCGATCATCGACTCACACGCACCCAGGACATCAGCCGCAAGAGCGATTCGCCCCGCGTCGAGGCCGCGCTCGATCGCCGAGCCCGCGTTCTCGAAGACCGCTTCTGATTCGACACCGGAAAAGACCAGCTCTGCTGTACAGCGAGTCTGATCCGTCGTCACGAGCCGTTCGACCTCGAGGCCCTTCGCGTTCCGATCGACGACAGCCAGTTTGTTGGAGTCGATCGCCACGAGGATCCGATCGGCTCCGCAGGCGTCGAGCGCCATCATCGCCTTTCCATGCAGGCCGTTTTCTTCAAGACGAACGCCCGCCCCTTCTCGAACGGAGAAGAGTTCTGTCAGGGCAACGCCCATCACGAGCTCGCCCGTAGCGATCCCGCTCAACCAGGCGTTGGTCTTCGGGCTCTCGATCGCGCCGAGCACGATGGGGGCGATCACGGCGGAGGACAGAAACGCGGTTGGCGTGACAGCGTGGCCAAGCGATTGCGAGATCAGCGCCGCATCGAGCAGCGAGAGCGCGCTCCCACCCCCATCCTCGGACACCAGGACGCCCGTGCCCCCGAGCTCGGCCAGGGCCTGCCAGATTCCGCGATCGTTGGGACAGCTCTCATCGCGCAGCTCGCGAATTCGCTCGATCGGAACGGTGTCCGCCAAGAAGGCGCGAATCGTCTGTTCGAGCAGGACTTGATCTTCCGAGAGTCCAAAATCCATCTTCTCGCTCCCCTTCTCTCTATTCTGTTAGGCCTTGGCCGGCTTTGGTTCACGCGGCAGTCCGAGGCCTCGCTCGGCGATGATGTTCTTCTGGATCTGGGCCGTGCCACCCCCGATGATCAGTCCGAGCGAGAAGAAGGAATGGGCCTGCCAGTAGCCCCTTTCACGTTCGTATTTCGTGTGGTCGTAGAGCGCGCCGAGCTCGCCCATGACATCGATTGCGAGCGACGCCATGTCGAAGTTGAGTTGGCAATTCTGGAGCTTCACGATCAGCCCGGCGACTCCCGGGTTTTCGCCCTTCAAGGTGCAGGTCAGCATGCGCATTCCATGATGTTTCATCGTGAGCATGCGTCCCTGAAGCTTCATCAATCGGTCGCGAAAGACGGGACTCGCCATCAGCGAAACGCCATTCACCTTCTCGCGGTTCATCAGACGCACCAGACGCAGGAACGTCCCCTCCCCGTTCGAGTTCAAGGAGTTCCGCTCGTGCTTGAGGGTCGTGTTGGCGATCTTCCATCCCTCGCCTCGTGAACCCACCACGTTGGCCTTCGGCACGCGTACGTCGGTGAAAAAGACCTGGTTGAAGGAGTTGTCGCCGATGTCTCCGGACATCGTCCGCAAGGGCTGGACATCGATCCCGGGCGTATCCATGGGCAGCAGGACGTAACTGATCCCGGCATGCTTGGGCGCATCCGGCTCGGTGCGCACGAGAATGAACATCATCTGGGACGCATCCGCCGTGCTCGTCCAGATCTTGTGCCCGTTGATCAGGAAATCGTCACCATCCTCCGACGCCTTCGTCGTTAGACTCGCCAGGTCGCTGCCCGCACCCGGCTCGGAATAGCCCTGACACCAGACTGTTTCGCGGCGGAGAGTCGGCGCAATCCAGCGTTTCTTCTGCTCTTCGGTCCCATGTGCGAGCAGCGTCGGCACGAGCATCGCCGGTCCCTGGGCATTGAACCCACGCGCCGCATGTGCGCGGTTGAACTCTTCATCCATGATGACGGTCTCGAGCAGGTCGGGCTCGGCACCGTAGCCGCCGTATTCCTTCGGAATCGTCCGCGCCCAATAACCGTGTTCGATCTGAAGCGAGAGCCAATCCGTAATCACCGATGGCTCGGCTTCGGAAAATGATCCTTCAGGCCGACTGGGCTTGTGCTCGTCGAGAAATGCACGCACTTCCTTGCGGAATGCCTCGTATCGTTCACCGTACTCGAGATCCATTGGATCCTTTCCTCCTCGACAGGTCTCTCGCCTACTCGTCACACAGTGGTGTTAGTTGCCGAGGCGATAACCCGGCTTGGGCGGATCGACGGGGCCGCCCGCGAAGCACTGGGCAATTTCCATCCACTGTTCTGCAACGTCGCCAGAGACTCGAAGATCCGTATCCTTGACATTTCGAACCTGGGTCACCGTCAGACAGAAATCGACCGCCGTCCCCTCGATTCGTTCTGTGTCGCTCGGATCATTGTATTCCCAGAGTTCGCCGGAGGGCGCGGTCAGCCGTACGTAGGGTGCCGGACCCGGCACGTCGAGTTTTCGATTCACGAAGGTCCAACCGAAGGTCTTGACTCCGATCGCCACGATGTTCTTGATGCGATCCGTATGTTTGCGTTCGACCTTCTTCAGGTCGTAGATCGCCTGGGCATGGGACCACGTCTCCATGTAACGCGCGGTCGTGAACATCTGCACGCCCATGTCCGGTCCGAACCAGGGCAGACGGCGCTTGGGATCGGATTCGCCCAGTTTCGAGGCCATGTCGTCGTCGAAGGACTTCCAGCGTGCGAGTAGTGCCGGAGCATCGTATTCGCCAAGCGCCCGCTTTGCCTGTTGCTGCCCGCTCAACCCGGCCTTCATCCCCTCCATCAACGCCTTCTGACTGGCAGCAAACTCATCCTTTCCGGCCAGCGAAGCCAGGGAGACTTCGTCGAAGTAGTGGAGATGCGCCACGATGTCCCACGGTGTCCAATCCATGAAGAGCGTCGGCGTCTCCCAGTCCTTCTCGTCGAGCGTCTTCAAAAACGCATAGAGTTCGTCCGTCTCCGCACGAAGATCCTCACAGATCTGCAACGTCATTGAGTTCCCTTCTCATTTCTGGCTCATCGCGGACTCATCGCAGAGCTCGCTTGCTCATCACGCTCAGCTCGAACGCAGCTCTTCCATGAACGCAGCGCGGTCGGCATCGCTCGAGAAGGGCGCACTACAGACCACACGGTCCACCATGCCCGCGAAGCGAGCCTTGACTGCGCCGGCCAGCTTCGCCGGCTCCGCAACGACCGCAAACTCCTCGAGTATTTCGTCCGTAATCCGTTCGCCCATCGCGACCCATTCGCCACGCTTCGAAAGCACGTTCAGTTCCGTCTGAAGCTCGCCCCAGCCGTGTGCCTCGAGTACGCCACGATACGCGGGGGTCGAGCCGTAGAAGCCGAGCTGCCTCGTCACGGCCGTTCGCGCCTGTTCCCATTCTTGTTCATCATTGCCCGTCACGACGAAGGTCGGGTAGCAGACTTCGAAGTTGGAACGCTTTCGACCGGATTTCTCGAGTCCCTTCTCGATCGCCGGAAACGTCACGTCATGCAAATAGCGCGCGGTCGTGAACGAGTGAACGATCATGCCGTCCGCGACCTCGCCGGCCACCTCTGTCATCTTCGGACCGACGGCGGCCAGCACGACGCGCGGAGCCCCGTGCGGATTGTTCACGGGCGTAAACATCGGCGTCATCAACGTGTGCGAATAGAATTCGCCGCGGAAGTCGAGTTTCTCGCCCTCGTACCAGCAATCCCAGATCGCGCGCATCGCGAGAATGAACTCACGCATGCGGGCCGCTGGCTTCGACCAGGGCTGGCTGAAACGCTTCTCGATATGCGGCTTGATCTGGGAGCCGAGTCCGAGAATGAAGCGACCCTTCGAAAAGGCCTGCAGATCATTCGATAGGCCCGCCACGATCATCGGGTTCCGCGCGAAGGCCACGGCAATCGAGGTCATCAGCTCGATCCGCTCGCTGTGTTCTGCTGCGAGCAGGAGGGGGAAAAAGGGATCACCACTCATCTCCGCCGTGATCAGCCCGTCATAGCCCTGGGCCTCGAGTGTTCGCACATTCTCCGGCACCTTCGAGAGGTCGGCCGTACTCATCAATCCTGCGTCGATCTTCATGGATTCACCCATCCTTCTGGTTTTCGCGCTTGTTCTTCGCGTTAGGGGGTTTTCAGTCGTCGTCCGTCTTTGCCCAGCTCGCTGGACGCTTTTCTAGAAACGCTCGCATGCCTTCCTTTGCTTCGTCTTCTCTGAAGAGCCGGCCGGAAAGCTCCGCGGTCCATTTGACGGCATCCGCCTGGGTTCGTTTTGGCACCTCGTAGACCAGGTTCTTGGCGAGTCCGAGTGCAACGGGGCCGCCCTTGCGAAGATCCGCAAGCACCTCTTCTACGGCGCTGTCGAGTTGGTCGCCCGGCACTGCTCGATTGATCAAGCCGAGCTCCGCGGCCCGCGTCGCTGGAAAACGATTGCCACGCAAGAAGGCTTCCATCGCCTCGCCTTGCCGCATCTTCGGCAAGCAGACGACAGAGATGATCGCCGGTATGACTCCGAGCCGGACTTCGGTGAATCCGAACTTCACATCCTCGCGTGCGATCGAGATGTCGAGCGCAGAAGCCAGACCATTGCCGCCCCCGACCACGTGACCATCGATCCGACCGACGATCGGCTTGGCCGAGGACTGGATCTCCTCGAGCAACTCGACGAATCCACCGCCACCCTTGGCAGGCTTCGTCTGACCCGACTGTTGCTTCAGGTTCGCACCGGCACAAAACGTCGAGCCTTCGTTCGTGATGACCACCGCACGAATCGACGCGTCGTCGTTGGCTTGTCGAATCGCGCCGCGAAGGCCCTCGAGCAATTCGCCACCAAGCGCGTTTCGATTCTCGACATCAGCAAGTGTCGCGGTCAATACACCCCGCGAAACCTCGATTTTGACTACGTCCATACTATGTCCATGACTGGTCCATGATTGAAAACCTCTGCGATTCGGCCCAACGCGACCGCCCGGTTTCAACCTGCCGGGGTTGGCAAAGAGCATCGGTAATATTTGTTGATTCTTGTTACCAGACCTGTTACGAAGGTGTCAACACATAGCCAACACATCGATGGAGAGGCCATGCAGCCCGCCCTGCTCGCACCCCCGGTCCGATCGAATCTGGACACGAGAACCGAGGAATACGCCGAAAACCAGCGCGTCATGCTCGAGCGACTCGCCGAAATCGACGGTCTGCTCGACGAAGCCGAGGCCGGAGGCGGCCCTGAAGCCCATGCTCGCCTCCTGAAGCGCGGAAAGCTGCCCGTGCGCGAGCGGATTGCGCTGGCGCTCGATCCGGACAGTCCCTTTCTCGAGATCAGCTCCCTCGCGGGATACAACTCCGACTACGTGACCGGCGGCGGAGGCGTTCTCGGCATTGGCGTCATCGCCGGGGTCGAATGCGTGATCTTCGCGAACGACCCGACGGTCCTCGGTGGCGCACTGACACCCTACGTCGCGAAGAAATGGATGCGCGCCCTCGAGATCGCCCGCGACAACGGAATTCCGTACGTGAGTTTCGTCGAGTCTGCCGGCGCCGACCTCCGCATGGAAGGCGATTCGGACTCGAAGGACGGCAAGAAGAAGCGACGGCCCGCCAAAACGAACCATTTCGCCGAGTCCGGTCGTTTCTTCTACGAGATGATCGAACTGTCGAAGCTCGAGATCCCGACGATCTGCGTCGTGTTCGGCTCTTCGACTGCGGGCGGCGCCTATCAACCCGGCATGTCCGATTACAACGTTGTCATCAAGCAACAATCGAAGATCTTCCTGGCCGGCCCGCCACTGGTCAAGATGGCGACGGGCGAGACTTCGGACGACGAAACCCTGGGCGGGGCCCAGATGCACGCCGAGGTTTCGGGTCTCGGCGAATACCTCGCGGAGGATGAGCCCGACGCGCTGCGAATGTGTCGCGAAGTGATGTCGCATCTCAACTGGCGAAAAACCGGTGCGCCTCGAAGCCTTCGTGCGGACGAGCCGGTCCTCGATCCCGACGAACTCCTGGGAATCGTCAGTCCGGACTTGCGCCGACCCGTCGAGATTCGTGATGTCATCGGACGCATCGTCGACGGTTCCCGCTTCGAG
>CBFDDD010000150.1:0-9245 GCA_965603475.1 uncultured Myxococcales bacterium | reverse complement strand
AGAGGCCGACGATTCCCATGCTGAGCATTCCGCCGATGGCGCCGAGGAAGATCACCAGCATCGGAACTTCGACTCCACGGCCGAACAACATCGGCTTCAGGACGTTGTCGAGCAGTGCTACGACTACGCACCAGACGGTGAAAGCCACGGCCCCTACAGTGCTCATCGAAGAGAATGCGAGGGCGATCGGCGCCAACATGACCAGCGCTACGGGGAGCTGGACGATCGCCGAAACGAGTACCAACAACGCCCATAGCCCGGCGGCCGGAATACCGGCCACCACGAATCCCAGCGCTGCGAAGGCGGTCTGGATCAGCGCTACGCCAAGAATGCCTTGAACGACGCTCTGCACCGTCGCATTGGCGAGCTTGGCAAATTCCGGCCCGCGCGCTTCCCCGGCCATACGGGTGGCGAATCGAAGGATTGCTTTCTGCCGGCCCTCGCTGCGGGCCAACATCACACCCGCGATGAAGAGAGACGCAATCAGCTGCAGAATACCGGCGCCAGCGCTACCCGCCGCGTGGAGTAGCCATTTCGAAATCGCCTCCAGCTGCGGACGGAGACGCGAGAGTGCTTCCTCGAGGTTCTGCGAAGCGAGCTGCCAGAGACCGAAGACACGCTCTCCGATCACCGGCCAATCCTGGACCGAGGCGGCTGGTGCGGGAACCTTGACATTTCCGCTCGCCAGATCATCGGCATAGGTTTGTGCGCCTGATACGAGGGTCTCGGACAGCAGAACAGTTGGGACCGCAAAGGCGACCAGCGTGAGAGCCACGGCGAGCGTTGCAGCCAGGCCACGGCGTCCGCCGCACCAGGCACAGAGTCGGTTGAACGGCGAGTCCGCCGCGATGGCGATGATTGTTGCCCAGACGACGATGCCCACGAAGGGTGCGACGATTTGCAGGCACCAACCCAGGATGAGAATAATCATCCCGAGTCGAATGAACACCTCGATCGCGGTTCGGGTCGAATCGGCAGAAGACGCAGCGGTCGCTGTGCTCCCGCTCGGCGGATTATTCGTCTCACTCATGCTGATCGGTCCTCTCCCCGCCGTAACGCGCTCGCGCGCTCGGCGATAGTCGAATCACTCCCATGTTAGCCGGGGCCCGTCCGATCGCACAGCCATTGCCTGGCAGTTGAGTATCGAAAGAACCCCTCAGCTCGACGAAGGGCGATCCATTCCGGGAAGACCCTCACGAATCAACCGGGAAAAGTCCGGATCGTCTCCGGCGGCCTGGGCCTTCTGCGTGATGTCGCTGACCCGTTTCAGCTCCTCGAAGGGGAGGCTGGTGTCGATCGTACCGCGGTCGTATCCGAGTTCGTCGATGAAGCCGTTGACGATGATCTTCCAGCTGAAGGGATTATTGGGTGCGACGTGCTGTGAATGCCGGCGAATCGTCGTCGTGCAATTGGTCGTCAAGGCGTTGTACCAGCTCGCTTCGGTCGCGAGTTCATTCATGGCTCGCAAATAATCGACGAGAATGGCACGCGCCCTGGGCAGCGGCGTTCGAAGTCGGTAGACGTTGACCTCTTCTCCGCGATGGTTCGTGCGCACACCGATCACGTCGCGCTCGTCGGATGCCACGTAGTAGAGCTCGTATTGCCGAAAGAAGCCGAGCACGGCTGAATAGGATTCGCCGACCTCTTTCCTCGTTTCGATCGAGATCGCGAGGTGCTGGCCATCCTCGAACTCCCAGCTCACGATCGTATGCGCGATCATGGGGGAGCCCCAATAGGAGAGAAACATATCGGCTCCACGGAGTTTCGAGAGGTCGTAGGTTCGCGTTTCCCAGATCTCGTCGAAGTCGTCTTCGCTTCGGTAGTGGAAGTTGCGGACATTCTCGAGCGTGAAGATGTCACCTTCGAAAGTCGCCACCGGGGGCCGTGCAACGTCGGGAAGCCACTCGCGGTCGTTGCTGGCCTCGATTCCCAGCCACCAGACCTGCGCGGTGCAAAAGAGCACGAAGAACGCCAGCCAACTCCGCCAGAGCGGTCGGATCAAGCTGGTCACGAGAAGAGCGGCGAGCACGAAGCCAGCCGATAGGAACCCGGCGACCAGGCGCGACTGCGGTCCATCGAACCAGAGACAGGCCGCGCTCCAGACCGTCAGCATCAAGAAAACCGGGATCGACAACGCGTATTTCAATGTTCCGCCCTTCAGATTGAATCGATCGACAGTGGTTCTATCATCGCTGATTCCGTCACGCGGTGGAAGGGAAGCGCGCATGAAGCGCAGGACGAGCCGAAGAATTTCCTCGAAGAGTCGGGCGCAGGAGCCTTCCACGCTCGTGTTTGCCGTCCTCGGGTTCGTCGTGCTCTCTGCCTGTGCTGCACCGATCGGGGTCCAGAAAATACCTTCGCATCGCGCCCAGCGGGATCTCACCCGCAGCGTACTCTCGGATGGGAAACTCAGCGAGGAAGCGCGGATCCTGCTTCGTCGTACGAACCAGGAACAGGATTGGAAAACCGATCCGGCCTCGGTGCTCGCATTCTTGCACGAGTTGATGATCTCCGAGCCGGCCAACGTGCTCAGTGTCCAACGACGAATTCAAGCCTTGGATGCGCTCGCTGAACTGGCCTTTGCTCATGCGGTCGAGACGAAGGACAGGCGCTACTACCTGGCGGCGGCGATGTATGCCTGGATCTATCTCTTCCCGGGAGATGCGAGTGCTGCGCCGGATCCATTCGGGCGGGGTTTTCGGCTCTCGGCGGATCTCTACAACCGGGGCCTGACACACGCCTTGACGGATCTGGAATCCGGCGAAGTCGTACTGCGAGACGGTGATTATCCGCTTCCCTTTGGCACGCTGCGAGTCGATTTCGATGAGGAGAGTCTTCTCTGGGGAAACCGGGTGCTGACCGGCTTTGATTCCCTCGCCGATCTTCGAGTGAAGGGTCTCAATAATCGCTATCGGCTATCGGGTCTTGGTGCGCCGCTCGGGGCTCGCGTCTCGACACCAGGGCAAGATTCGGCGGACGGCCAGGATGCGGTCCTGGACTCTGTTCGTGTACCGGTCACAGCATTGCTTCGATTGGGGATTCCCGAGGCGAACCTGGAGGAGGGCCTGTATTACGCTGCCTTGTCGGTACTCGACTACGCGACACAGGATAGCGTCGAGATCGAAAATCAGATCGTCCCGCTCGAGATCGAACCGACGGCCGCGCTCGCACTCCAACTCACGGAGGATCCGCCGTGGAAGAGAGAACTCAAGGGTTTCTTCCAGGGAGACCTGGACGAGGGACGGTTGGGAATCGTGACCCTGTCACCGTACCAGCGGGGTCGCATACCGATTGTGCTCGTGCATGGAACCGCGTCGAGCCCCGGGCGATGGGCCGACCTCTTGAACGACCTGGAGAACGATCCGGCTCTGCGAGGGCGGTATCAAGTGTGGTTCTTCTCGTACAACACCGGCAGCCCGATCCCCTACTCCGGTTGGCTTTTGCGCGAAGCGATCGCGAATCTCGTCGAGTCGCTCGACCCAGAGGAGCAGGATCCCGCGCTGCGCGATCAGGTCGTGATCGGGCATAGCCAGGGTGGGCTTCTGGCAAAATTGTTGGTCGTCGACGCCGAGGAGCAACTCTGGGATCTCGTGATCCACAAGTCGCCCGACGAGATCGACCTCGAACCCGAGCCTAGAGCGCTTCTCGAGGGCAGCCTGCTCATTGAGCCCTCGCCCTTTGTCACGAATGTGGTGTTCCTCTCGACGCCTCATCGCGGCAGTGACCTGGCGGACGTCGGGCTTGCGCGATTCTTCGGAGGTCTCGTGCGGTCGCCCGCAAACGTCGTGGCTGCCCTGCGCGAGCTTGGACGGAATGACCCCGCAACCGAGGCGCAGCGCTCGATCAGGGAATCTACGGGTTCGGTCAGAAACATGAGCCCGGATAGCGAATTCATTCAACTGCTCGCCTCTCTGCCCATCGCGCCCGGCATTTCCTCTCACTCGATCATGGGCGTGAAGAAGGGGCCGATCGAAGAAGGCGGAGACGGCGTCGTTTCCTACCAGAGCGCGCATCTCGACGACGTCGATTCAGAGCTGGTCGTCCAGAGCGGTCACTCTTCCCAGTCGAACCCCCTCGTCATCGAAGAGATACGACGCATTCTCATCGAACATCTTGCTGAAGGGGCTGAAGGGATCGTCGAAGAAGCTCGATGATCGGCCCGTCGCGACGCTCGGGGTGACCGGCCCACTGAACGAGACAGCGCGGTGCAGCTGGATCTGCAGGTCGGCATGACCACAGAGTGCATTTCTACTGAGAGGGCGGAAACTTCCCCAGCATCTTGTCGACGTTTCTCTGCAGCCGCTTGCGCCGGTCGGCCTCCGAGAGCGAGACATCGGATTCGGTCTTGACGAATCCCACCCAGACATCCCGACTCGTCGCTGGGTCGACGAGGGTCAGGGACAGCGAGCCGAATCCCTTGACGGAACTCCGGTCGATTCTCTTCCCGATGCCGACCTGATAGTGCGCCAGAAAATCCGCCTCTTCGCCCTCTGGCGCCATGCTGTAGCCGCGCTTGGCCAGGCCTTCCGTGATGGTGTCTCGCACGATCGTACGGATGTTCAACTCCGCCATCGACGGGTCCGTGGGAAGCCGGTTCAAGCCTTCGTCCCACGCCCATTGTGCCGTCGCGGGAAAGGCCACAAAGGGATCGTAGGTGGCGCCCGTTCTCTTTGGCGCACAGCCGAAAGCGCTGAGCAGGGCGAGGACAGCGAGGATGAGAGTGATCCGCTTGGTCAGACGCATGTATGAACTCCGGGTCTAGGCGGGTTGACGAGTGGTCTTGGAGCAGGTGTTACGAGCGGAGTCTCGGTTAGATGAGACGTCGACGCCACAGCCCGCTGGGCGAGGACCGGTGCCCAGATGCGGAGCAGATCGGGCTCAAGGCAGATCCCCGGTGCTCCGATTGACATCTCAATTGCCGCTGCCTTGCACTCCGGGGCAGGGCCCGTACCCAATGGAGCCAAGCCATGTCGATTCGACACCTGCCTTCTCGCGATTTCTACTTCTCGATCATTCTGTCCGCGTCGGTTCTGGCCCTGCTTGCGTTCACCGCACACGCCGGCGCGCCGCGTCTCGGACCTTCGTGGGGGGTCGATCGAATCCGTTCCGAGGCACGGGAAGGGGACGTGGTCACGCTCGAGGGACGCGTCGTCTCGGTCAGTCGATCGCGATTCTTCACGATGCAGGACGGGTCGGGGGAGCAGATTCTCGTGGTGATTCCCAACCATCTGCTCCGCGAGATCGGCGAGCCAACGAAGGGCGAGGTCATTCGCGTTCGGGGTAAATACGATCACAGAACACACCTGGACGTCGACAAGAGCAAGGAAGCCGAGCCGGGAAAGCACTGGGGTATTCGAGTCTCAGCCGTCGACCGCAACGTCGAGGCGAGTGGCCGGAATCCCAACCCGCCCGAGCATCGCGTACCGACGAGTGCTGATGCGGCTACGAAAGCGGCCCCAGCGGCGCCCTTGACTGCCGTCACGGTTGGAGGGCCGAACACTTCGGGCGAGTTGAAAGCGCGCCTCACGGCCGCTCGCAAGACTGCGATCGCGGCCCAGAAGAAACTCGAGGACGCCAACGCAGATTTCGCGCGCGGCGAATTTCGAAAGGTCGACGGGGCCGAAAGGGATGCGCTCTCCGGGAATCAGAAACGTGCACAGCAGGATTACAACGAGGCGATCGACGCGATGTTGCCGCTCGTCGAGGAGGCGCACGAATCGGGTGTCGACCCGAAGGTGATCGAACTCTACGAAGCGGGCCTCACGAAACCCCGACTCTGAGGCAACTCAACCAACACGACTCGTCGGACTCGAATGGCAATCGTGACGTGGCCGCCGACGCTGAGCTGAGGCCGAGCAGAAGCGATCCCTTGGAAACACCGGCAGCGACTGCCAGGTGGCATCAGGCTGACGGCGCTCGTAGAACGGTGTCGGCGTCGGGAATCGGGCTTCGCGACATGTGCGCTCGCGCACTGACCTCGAGACCGACGAGGCGTCCGATGATGATGGCCACGAAGAGCTGGCCGATCACCGACTCCGCGCTCGTGACCAATCTGGCGAATGCCGCCGAGGGCACGATATCACCATAGCCGAGGGTTGTGAGCGTCGTGAAGCTGAAATAGAGCATCGTCGAGAAACCGCGGGAATCCGGTGTGCTCCGGAAATGTTCGAGGATGGGTTCTCCGGCGAACAGGTAGGCATCCGGGCGAACCATGAGAACGGCTGCGTGCAGAAACATGAACGCGAAGGAGATCAACAAATACACGTTGATTGCGCCGAGGATCGTATCCGTCGTCACGCTCTCGTGTCGGTAGACGTCACGGATCACGACGTAGGCCGTGAATCCGAAGCAGATTGCAGGCGTTAGATATCTCAGAACCTCGTCGACGGGCTTGGGCATAAGATCGGGCCCGAGCCATGCTAGGAGAACCGGAATCAGGATCGCCATCGAAATCCCCAGCTCGGTGCGATCCCTGCTCGCCGCGTAGAGTCCGGCCGCCAAAATCGCGAACAGACCCAGGTAGCGGAAGACCGTTCCTAGGGTGGACTCCGAAACGAAGGGCATCATGAAGATGAATAGGAGCTGCGCGAGCAACAGCCCGGTAAATCGACCACGTTCCTGTCTATTGGTATTCATGCTGACTCCTGGGTTGTAGCGTTTCAGAACGCGTGGATAGCATTGGCACGCTAGGCGGTGCCAACCAATCGAAAAAGCGGGAAAGCGGCGAACGGCCTCTTTCTTCGCCTTCGCTGCCCGGAACCCGGGCTGCTTTTGCCTGAGCGAGAGGCTGATCGCCTGCGGTGCGAAGGCGAGGTATCGTTGGTGCGGACATCAAGAGTCGGCAACAACCTTATTCGGCGGGGGCTGGAGGTTGGCAACTCCGTCTCTCACCCACGGAGAAATGAAATGCTAGAAGCCAGTCAGCGCTACTTCCACCGGGCCGCCGACGTGCTGAATCTGGCGCCCAAAGTTCGAGAGATATTGCTGACCCCGAGTCGGATCATCAAAGTGGAGATCGCGGAGGAGGCCGACGACGGACAGCTGATGCACTACATCGGCTTTCGGGTCCAACACAACAACACCCGAGGGCCCTGCAAAGGGGGCCTGCGTTACCACCCCACGATGGACGAAGACCACGCGTCCGCATTGGCGAGCCTGATGACGTGGAAGACCGCCATCGTCGACGTGCCCTTCGGTGGCGCGAAGGGAGGCATCAACTGCGATCCGAGTCAGATGAGCCGCTTCGAGCTCGAGCGGGTGACCCGACGATTCGTCGAACAGTGCAAAGAGATGATCGGGCCCACCATCGACATCCCGGCGCCTGACGTCAATACGAATGCCGACGTGATGGCGTGGATCATGGACGAATATTCTCGCCATTGCGGGTTCTCGCCTGCCGTCGTGACGGGCAAGCCCCTGCATCTCTTCGGTTCCGAAGGGCGTGAGGAGGCCACTGGGCGTGGCGTCATGTATGCCCTCGAAGAGGCGCTGCGTGATCGCGGTCAGGAACTTTCGGGGACGACGATCGCGCTTCAGGGCTTCGGCAACGTGGGAAGTAACGCCGCGCGTCTGATTGCCGAGCGCGGCGGAAAAATCGTCGCCGTGGCGGATCACATGGGAGGCGTGGCGAATGAGAAGGGTCTTGATATCACGGATCTGGTGGCCTGGGCGACCGAGCATCGAACCGTGGCCGGCTTCGCCGGCGGTGAGGCATTCGACGGATCCGAGATCATCACCTGGCCCGCGGACGTGTTGATCCCCGCCGCCCTCGAGGACGCGATCGACGAAGAGAATGCCGACAAGGTCCAGGCGCAGATCATCGTAGAGGCGGCGAACGCACCCACGACACCGGCAGCGGATACCATTCTGCACAACAAGGGTGTCGTGATCGTTCCGGATATTCTCGCCAACGCAGGCGGTGTGACGGTGAGCTATTTCGAGTGGGCGCAGAACATCCAGCAATTTCGCTGGGAGCTGGATCGCGTGAACGCTGAGCTCGAAAGAAGGATGCGCCTCGCCTACGAGGCCGTTCGTAATGTCGCCCGCGAGAAGGACATCGATCTTCGCACGGCCGCCTTCGTACTGGCGATCCAGCGAGTGGGTCGTGCGGCCGTCGCTCGCCGCTCCTTGCGCGAATCGATCGACTTTGGCTGAGGAGAGCATGAATGGTCGTCGCGGATAGCACCAACATCATCCGCTTCATCCGCGGCTATTGGATGTATCTGGTCGCGGTCGTCGTCGTGATGGTCGGCGTGGAGATCAGCAACGATTATGTCGACTACGAGCGACGAAACCTGTCGCTGGCCTCCGTTGGCCTGGTCGTAACAGCGCTGTCGATCTTTCTCGTCTTCCGTGTTGGCGAAGCGTACGCGCGTTGGTGGGAAGCCCGAGGCCATTGGGGGCTCATCGTCAATGACAGTCGAAGCTTCGCGCGCCAGATCACTAGTCTCGTCTCGGACGAGCCTGCACATACTCGATTGGTGCATCGACATCTCGCCTGGCTCAACGGACTTCGCCATTCCCTACGCGGAGAGGACGACAAACAGAGCATTGCCCCTTTCATCTCCGAAGGCGAGCTCGCAAGTCTCGATCGAGCGAAGAACCGCGCAACGCAGTTGATGCAGCAACAGGCCCAGGACCTCAAAGAGCTTCAGGCCGCGGGAGCGCTCGATCCATTCGGTCGTCTGGTGCTCGAAGAAACGCTGTCGAACCTGACCCATCACCAGGGTGGCTGTGAAAAGATCAAGCACACCGCCTTCCCGGATCGCGTCGCCTATTTCTCCCGATTCACGGCCTGGGGTCTCGCCATCACCATCCCCATCGTTGTACTCGAGGCCGACAACCAGATCGATCTGATCGACATGATCGTGACGCCGTTTCTGATGCTCTCCTTTCTCCTGACGGAGCGACTCGGTGCCGATCTGAAGACGCCTTTTGCGAACAGAGTCAACGATACGCCGATGACTGCGTTATGCCGAACGATCGAGATCGATCTTCGTGAACAGCTGGGCGAGAGCGAAATTCCTGAGCCTCTCGAACCCGTCGCCGGGATATTAATGTGACGTGGACTCAAGAATGGGTCCGATTGAGACACAGTTGCCTGAATCAAGGCATCTGAGGGCCTCTTCCGGTCACATCGCATAGACCGCGCAATGCGCATGACATCTTTCGATCGCACGCGTCGCAATCTGGCCCCAATAGCAGCGCGAGACCCAGCTCGAGATCCCGATCTGATCGGGAAAACA
>CBFDDD010000149.1:0-9717 GCA_965603475.1 uncultured Myxococcales bacterium | reverse complement strand
GGCATCGGAGGCGACGGCGGCGTGGGCGGCGGCGGCATCGGAGGCGACGGCGGCGTGGGCGGCGGCGGCATCGGAGGCGACGGCGGCGGCATGGGCGGCACAGGCGGCATGGGCGGCACAGGCGGCTCGATCGATCCCTGCGACGGCGGCATCGGGCCCTGTAACCCCATTGGCGCGAGCAAGTGCGTAGACGAGGGTGGCGGCGACTACTCCTGCGACTGCGTCGCGGGCTACACCGGGATGGATTGCGAGAGCTGTGACGCCGGTTACCTCGACAATCCGATGGCTCCGGGCGAGTGCATCATCGACGCGTGTGCGGCCGATCCCTGCGGGGTCGAGGGCGACAATGGCCCATTCTGTACCGTGACCGGTCCTGACGCATACACCTGCACCTGCGTCGCGGGCTTCGACCCGGACGACAACTGCAACTCCTGCTTGGTGCCGTTCGAAGGCATCAACTGCCAGTGCGATACGAGTATGGGCGAGTTCCCTGACGGAATGGGCGGCTGCACGAGCGGCCAGCTCTTTTCGGATGACTTCAATGGTGCCGAGCTCGATCCGGACTGGACGGAGCTCAGCGGCTCATTCTCCGTGGGTGGGGGTACCCTCATTGAGGCCGGGGGCAGTGTCTTCACCAATACCCAGCTCCTCTGGGAAGGTGGCCTCACCGATACGCTGGACCAATTTGGGAAACTCCAGCTCGAGGACCTCGGGGTGCGCTCCTGGGGCTTCATCCTGCGATTCGGCGACAGCTCAGGCTACCATTACGAGGTACTGCTTCTCTCGAATGGAACCTGGAACTGGGCCCTGTACAACCCCGACTTAGTCGGGCAGGTCGGCTCATGTTTCGGGGGCCAGCCTCCGGCTCCTTTAGACTGGCTCGGTGTCGGCATCGAAGGAACTGGCGCCAACACGAAGGTGTCGGTCTGGCGCTGGGACGCAGACCCCGATCCGGGCGACCCGGACCCGGTGCCAAACTGGGGACTGCCCGACTGCCAGATGCAGCTCGATCCGAGCGTCGACGTCGACGACGGTCGAGGGGTGGGGATCCGCTCGTTCACCGGTAACTCCACGGCCTCCAGCTCGATCGACAATTGGAGCGCCGGCGATCTACTCGAGCCGATTCCTGGCGCCTGGCAAGTCACGCTCATCCTCGACCGCTCAGGGGCGGGCACGCCGGGCTCGATGATCTACCCCGATGGAATCGCCGTGGATTCCGCCGGCAACGTCTACGTCGCGGCTTGCGGCCTGAGCGCCGCGAGCACCGGCTTGTTCAAGATCACCCCTGGTGGAAGCGTGACGCGACTGATCGACTCGACTGGAGACGGAGTCCATCCCTTCGACTGTGGCGTGGGGGTCGACATCGATTCGTCCGACAATGTCTATGTCGTCGCCTTCTTGTCGGACAACGTATTCAAGGTCACTCCGACTGGAGAAGTCACCCAGATCCTCGACTCCTCGGGAGCAGGCTCTCCCAACAGCTTGTTGGGACCGATCGGCGTGGCCGTCAGCAACACGGGAGACGTTTACGTCAGCGCATTCTCCTCGGACACTGTGCACAAGATCACTCCCGAGGGGAATAAGTCCCTCGTGCTGGATTCGAGCGGCGATGGGATGGGTAATTCGTTCTTCGGTTCTTTTGAAATCGTTGCAGACCCCTTCGGCAACGTGTTCGTGGCTGCGAACGAGAGCGACAACGTCTTCAAGATTACGCCCGCTGGACTCGTCTCCGAGGTCATCGACGCGTCGGGCGACGGCACGAACCCGCTGTTAGGACCGCACGGCGTGGGGTGCGATGCTGCAGGCAACGTCTATGTAGCGGGAAATACGTCGGACAACGTGTTTCGCATTGAGCCAAACGGCACGATCACTCAAATCATGGACATCAGCGGCGACGGAGTGGGCAACCTGCTCGACAATCCGACCGGCCTAAAAGCGACTGCGGACGGCAAGGTCTACGTGACGGCGTACGAAAGCGACAACGCATTCGAATGGGATAGCGGGACCGCCACGCAGATCATCACGATCTTCGGCGACGGCGTCGCGCCCTTCGACAATCCGGCCGACGATGCGGTCGCGATCGGTCCAAACGGAGAAGTCTACATGACGGGGACCGGGAGCGACACGGTCTTCAGGGCCCTTCTCCCCTAGCCCCAACACTTGCGAAGCGCAGCGGGCGTTCATCGCGTACGAGCGCAACCCCGGGGCACCTTGCGGCGCTGCCACTGACCCGTACACTCAATGCGGCACGCGCAAAGAGATCTGCCTCGCCGAGGGTGGCCCTCGCGTCCACTATGATCCACAGATCTGACAATATGAGCACGGTTTCCAACATTCAGGGCTGCACGGACCGGGCACGGAGACCGATTCCAGCTGAGTTGCTTGCGAAGGCTTGTGCGTGTTCTTTCCGATTGAACCTTCAAGGTGGCTTGCATGATCGACGACGCGCGTAACGTCAGTGATGGCGCTACCCTCGAGACGGAAGTCTGCATCATCGGAGCCGGGGCCGCGGGCATCACACTCGCGCGGGAGTTTCGAAACTCCCCATTTCGCGTGCTCCTACTGGAAGGCGGCGGGGAGATGTTCTCCGCACAGTCTCAGGCGATCTATCGTGGCAAGAACATCGGCCATGCCTACTACCCGCTCCATTCATCGAGGCTGCGCTACCTTGGTGGGACCACGAACCACTGGGGAGGAATGTCAATCCCGTTCGACCCCATCGATTTCGAGCCCCGCGATTGGGTCCCGCACAGCGGCTGGCCCATCGATCACGCTTCGCTCGATGGCTTCATCACCCGTGCTCACGAAGTGTGTGAAATCGGCCCGGTTACCTATTCGGAGGAGTACTGGGCGCCACGGCGTGGGAAGCCGCCGTTCCCGATTCGCGGCGGCGACCTGATTCCGCGGATTGCACAATTCAGCCCCCCCACGCGCTTTGGTACTCGCTACCGCGCTGATCTCGAGGGTGCTCAGCGCCTCAGAACACTTCTTGGCGCGAATGTCGTAGAGATCGTGGCGAACCCGGAGGGAAGGCTGATCGAGTCGGTTCGAGTCGCGACCTTCGAGGGAACGCGTTTCTCCGTCCGGGCCGTTGTCTTCATCGTCGCGACGGGCGCGATCGAGAATGCACGCCTGCTGCTCGTGTCCCGTTCGGTCCACGAGAACGGTGTGGGGAATCACCACGATGCTGTCGGGCGCTACTTCATGGAACGGGTCAACTGTCGCTCGGGAGTACTCGTCCCGACGAATCCAGAGAGTGTCTCGCCCTTCTTCAAGCAGGACCGGATCGGTGCGATGGGGGTCAATGGCTACCTGGGCACGTCGCCTGAATGGCAGACCCGTGAGCGGGTGCTCAACTCATCGGTTCATCTGCGGGGGTTGAGATCGCTCGAGGTGCCCGAAGTCGATGGCGCGAGAGCGGCACTCCGCCGAATCCGCGACTCGCTGAAGGAGGGCGAAATTCCCGACGACCTCGCGGGCGATGTATGGCTGGTTCTGCAAGATCTCGACGATCTCGTCGCGGAGAGCTGGGACCGTTGGCGTGGTGGAGCGGATGCTCCGCCGCACTCCGGGTCCGAAAGCGCCACAGGCCACCCGGTCTCACTCGAGGTCTGGCACGATGTGGAGCCTGCTCCGAACCCGTCTAGCCGGGTGAAGCTGGCCGAAGATCGAGACGCGCTCGGCATGCTGCGCATCGACCTCGATTGGCGGCTCACGCCGGATCTCGAGGGGGCTACGATCCGCCGCGCTCTGGCCCTGCTCGCGGAGGAGGCGGGGCGCATGGGCGTCGGGCGGGTTCGCATGGAGATTGATGCCGAGGGAGACGCCTGGGTGCCGGATGTCGTCGGTTCGTTTCACCAGATGGGGACGACGCGCATGAGCGCGGACCCCAAGCTCGGCGTCGTCAACTCGGACTGTCGAGTCCACGGGCTCGCGAACCTCTATGTGGCGGGCTCGTCGGTCTTCTCGACCGCGGGGCAGGCCAATCCTACCCTTTGTCTACTGGCGCTTACTCTGCGCCTGGCGGACCACATCCGAGCGAGGTTTGAGTCGTGAAGTACGTAACTGGGCCCGATAGACGTGCCTTCATGCGGGGTGGGGCCTCTCTTCTGGCCCTAATCGCGGGCGGCCTTCCGGCGTATCTGACTAGTCTGGACGCTCGGTCAGACAGCGGAGGTGAAGCGGTGGACCTTCTCGAGGTGCTCCGCGACGCGATGCCTCGCGCACAGAACGCGCGTGGCCTCGGCTTCGCTTGTCTAGGAGCGGTGGCCGGGTTCGCCGAAGCGCGCGCGCGCGCTGATGACAGTAGGCTTGGGACGCGAGATATCGAGGGTCGACTGAAATCCGCACTCGGCAGGGATGTGCGATCGCTGCAGCGCAGCGAGCTGCAAAGTCGAATCGCGACCCGAACGCAGGAGGACTTCCGCACAGGCCGTACCGTCTGTGTCGATGGATGGATGCTGGCCCACACGGAAGTGCTGCTCTACGCGGCATTGGCGGTCGCGTGATGGCTACCGATCAATCCACGTCGAAGCGGGCCTTGCGGGCATTCGGTGTCACTGCAGTTAGCATCCTGATGATTGGCTCGATCTTGATCCTGATCGAGGGAACGGCCAGTTGGGTTCTCGTCGCCATCGACGGGTTCGCCGGAGACGGTCCGACGACGAATCAGTATGACGCGTCGTTGGGCTGGACCGCTCGTGCAAATCTGGAGCTCGTCGACGTCTATGGCGAAGGGGTATCCGTGCATACCAATTCGAAGGGTTTTCGCAGCCCGGTCGACTTTGAGACCTCAATGCCCAGGACGAACCGCGTCATCTGTTCTGGAGACTCGTTCACTTTTGGATCCGGTGTGGCAGACGGTGAAACTTGGTGCGATTGGCTTGCGAACCTCGATCCTGATCTCGAATCGGTGAACATGGGACTTCCCGGATACAGCATCGGCCAGGCCTTGCTCCGGTACGAGCAGCAGGCGGGTGATCTCGAACACACCGTGCATCTGTTTGCGCTGATCGGTCCCGACATCCTTCGGACGACGCAGCCCTCACACCATGGCTATGGGCGACCGACGCTGCGCATTGATGACGAAAAACTCGTCGTCGAGAACGTTCCCGTGCCTCAGTTGAGCAATTGGATTTCCAGAACTTCTCGTAAACTGACAGCTTCTCTTCGCGCCGTCGAATTGGCCAAACGGATAGTCCGAAGGGCCAAATCGCTGGTGCCACTTGGTGTACCGGTGAGCGGACCTGAGCGTGTTGCGGCAGTGGCGCCCATCGCCAAAGCGATTTTCACGCGAGCAAACGAGGGCGCGACGGAGCGCGGAGCAAAGTCCGTCGTCGTCTTCTTGCCAACCAAAGATGACTTCAAGGGGCCGAATATATTGGAGAGCATGACCTCTGAGACAATGGAGGATCTGGATCTCCCGTTCATCAACCTGGCCGACGATCTTCGCAAGGTTCCGCCGGAACTCTTGGACTCCTATTTCATTCCGGTTGGACAACCCGGCCAAACCCATTACACGCGGACCGGAAACAAATGGGCGGCGACCGCGCTGTATACAAAGCTCCTCGAGAAGGGGTATCTGCCTCGACCTTCCGATGCCAGCGCACAATGAAGGCGAGCTCCTAAGGAGCCTGGGCGTCGTTCGAGCGCAAGAGTCGCGATCGACCACGTCCCGACGGGCGGGCCTTTGGCGAAGGGCGAATCTACTGGGCGATCGAAGAGAGCAATTCATCGAGACGAGCGGCTGTACGGTCCCACGTGAAGGTGCTCGCCAAACGAGCTCGTCCCGCGTCGCCCATTCTTGCGGCAAGGTCTGGCTCGCTGAGCACGCGTGCGATCGCCTCGCCCAGGGCTTGCTCGTCTCCTGGCTCCACAAGTAGGCCTGTCGTTCCGTCGGCGACGATCTCTGGAATTCCACCCGATCGGGTGCTCACAACCGGGCAACCGAAGGCCATCGCTTCCGTGAGGATCATGCCGAATGGCTCGTCCCAAAGGGCCGGGTGGACAAAAACATCGGCCGCGTCGTACCAGGTCCCCAGCTGCCCGTGCGGAATGTCTGACAAGAATCGCACTCGGTCTCCGAAGGGCAGTGCAAGAGACTCCAGAGACTCGGCGTAGCCAGGTTTTTGCAACTCGAAGTCGTGCGCTCGACCGTGACCCGTGCGGTAGATGAGAGGACTCGGCGGATTCGGCCAGAAGCCTCCCGCGATCACGAGGCGCGCGTTGGGGACTCGGTCGAGCACCGTCCGCATTGCACCTATCAAAATGTGAACCCCCTTCTCCGGGGTGATTCGGCCAACGAAGAGCACGATCTTGTCCCGTGACGACTCGAGTTCCTCCGCCGCGCCGAGGCGACCATCGAGATCTTGCAATAGTGAGTCGGGGCTGCTCCCGTTGTGGAGTGCCTCGGCTGGGGCTTGCAGGCGTGGGAACTTCGTACGAACCCCTTCGCTGATGTAGCTGCTGCATCCCATCACGAGATCGGCGGCTTTCAGGCGATTCGCTACGGTCTTAGCGGGCAACTCGATAAGCCAGTCACAGTGCATCATCAGCGCGAGCCTGGTCTTTGGACATAAGCGCCTCAAGATGGGTAGGAATTGAGAGATATTCCCAACGATGGCGACATCCTCGCCGTTCCGGCGCATCGCGCGTCCAGCGGCCCGAACGAAACCGGGGGCATAATGAGCGCCGAAGTAGTAGTAACGATGGTAGAGGTCGACGGGCCTCCGGAGCAGCCGTGACAGGAAGCGCTCCACGGATCGGATGCGTCTTTCCAGTGCGTCGTCGATCCGTGTGTCGAGGCGAACGAAGCGAACTCCATCGAGCTCAGCGACATCATCCATCCCGGGAAATGCCCGCGTATAGACTGTGACGTCGTGATTCTTCGACAGCCGGGTGGCGACTGCGCTGGTCCATACAGCGAGTGAGCCGCTCGATGGAATGCGATCCTGAGGCTGTGCAAGGATCGCAATACGCATAGAACGAAAGAGTAGCTTCCATCTGGTCAGGAGACAATCGGCAGGGATGCGGTACCGCTGATCTTCGGGCGAGGTTGACTCACCGTAACGCACGTGAATCATGTCCCTCGGCACCCCTTTCCCGGCGGGGAATGGGCCGTTTGAACACGCTTCCATGGAAGGAAGGTTCAAGCGTAGATCGGTACCTCGAGGGGGATGGCCTATCTGTGGTGACTTAGACCGTAGGTCTTCGTCTATCCGCAGCGCTCGGGCGGAAAAAATCAGCCTTTGATTCCAGGTGGTTGCGCTACACCGGGGATCAGGGACATTTTCGATGTCGTACGCTGACTCACCTCACGTCGCCTGTCTGCGCGGAGACGAAGGGCTTCGGATCGGCTATTGTCTTCAAGACATGGGAGTGGTCACGTAGGTTTGTTGAGATGAGCGTCGACACGTCACCCGTTGCCATCGCGTTACCGGTCTATAACGGCGCCGCCTTTGTTGCAGAAGCGATATCATCTGTGTTGGCCCAGTCGTTCGGCGACTTCACCCTGTACATCCTCGATAACGCCTCCGTTGATTCCACAGAGGAAATTTGCAGGCAGTTCGTCGCAGAAGACAGTCGTCTGCGATACTGGCGACACGATACCAACATCGGTGCTGCTAGGAACTTCAACGCTGGCTTCGCACTAGCTAGCGATAAGCACGAGTACTTCAAGTGGATGGCTCATGACGATCGAATCGCTCCCGATTACCTGAAACAAACATTACGAGTACTCCGAGCGGATAGTGGTTGCGTATTGTGTCACTGCACCGTTGAAATGATCGACGAACTTGGCAGGCCGATCCGAGCATATGAGTCGGGATTGAGCCGTCTATCCGGGCGACCCGCACAGAGGTTCGGAGACATGGCGTCGCTCAGGCACTGGTGCTTTGATGTGTTCGGTGTTTACCGAACTCAAGTGCTAGCGAAGACGCCGCTCATCGCACCGTACATTGGATCGGACCGAAACCTGCTTGCAGAAGTGGCGCTGCATGGAACTATCGAGGTGCTTCCAGAAGCGCTGTTTCAATCACGCGAGCACAAATCAAGGTCAATCAGAACCTTGCCTCTGAGAGAACGCGGCAGCTGGTTTGCGCCTGAGTTGGCAGGAAGAACGACATTGCCGAATTGGCGCCACCTGTTGGAATTCGCGCGGTCCCTCAACAGGGCTCCGATTCCAGTGTCCGATCGAGGTCTGGGCTACGCGGAACTGGCCCGTTGGATCGTGAAGTCTAGGCGCGAACTGATGAGCGATCTTACGACCTCGTTTGCCTCATGAGCGGCTGTCGGATATTGTAAAGACGGCGGGTGATATTGGCCCCCGACCTCTGAGTCTGCAGGCACCAACGGTGCTATGCTCAATCGTGCCAGTGCCGCATCCGGGACGGATTCCATACGATGCTACGATTGTCCGTAATCATGCCTACATACAATCGGTCGTCCGTCCTTCGGCGAACCCTTGAAAGTTGTATGCAGCTGGATCTTCGCGGCATTGATGTCCAGATTTTGGTAGTCGACAATAACTCTACGGACCAGACGCAGCAGGTCCTCGACTCGTTTCGCAATCGTCTACCCCTTGTCCCGCTCTTTGAACGGAAGCAGGGAAAAAACCAGGCGCTGAACCGTGGTTTGAACTACCAAGACCTTGGTGACATTGTCGTTTTTACCGATGACGATGTAAACGTTGACGTTCAATGGCTGTCGAACATAGCCGATGTCGTGGCTCGATGGCCGGGCTACTCAGTATTCGGAGGTATGATTGAGGTCGCGTGGCCAGTGCCACGGTTGCCTGGGTGGGTTGACTCCAAGTACGTTCGCAGTTTCGGATATTCGGAACATCGATATAGTGAGTCGGAGGTTCCTTACGAAAGCCCCGTTGTACCATTCGGGCCAAACTTCTGGGTTAGAAGGGAGGTGGTTGCGAACCGGAGATTCAACCCCGACGTTGATGTTCATACAGTGAGCGGCATGCTCGGCGATGAAACGTTGTTCCTGCTGGAACTTGCTCGTGATGGCTTTCCCGCGCTCTATTCACCCTTTCCTAAGGTGTATCACCGGATCGAGGAAAGGACTATGACGACGGACTGGATATACCAAAGAGCCTTTCAACTGGGACGCGGTAATCCCCATCTCTTCGGCTTGCCTCGTGAGCAGGAAAGGGAGATTCGTCCGAGGCTTTGGAGTGTTCGGCGCCACCTCGCCTTGTGGCTGCACCGTGGCCTAGGCAGTGCTCTCGCAACGCTGCCTCAAAGCGATGCGAACGTCCTCCGTAGGATTGATCACTTGAGGGACGCGGGTATAAACGTTGAGGCACTTTCGATGCATAGACAACAGCGTCGGTGACTCTTAGGCGCGCGACGCATGAGGCGCGATATGGAGGGCCTGCGCATCCCGCGTTTCCGTTTTCTCCCTGAAAACGTCGCGCTCAGGTCTCGATCTCGCTGACGGTGTCGCGGGTCCAGCGCTCGAATCCAGCGTCGGTCTGCCCAAGCTGCTCGAGGGGGACGCCGGCGGCTCTCACCGCGGTGAGCATGACGTCGGGAGCGTCCGCGTTCGAATCTCCGCCAGGATGCCGGTGGTGCATGCCGGCGCGGATGTTGCCGCACGCCTTCCCGACCAACACGAAGGGGTGGTCTTTGAAGTTGTGGGCGTTCGCGTTTGCGTGCTCCGAGGTGCCCAAAATGAGCGTGTTGTCGAGCACGTTGCCGCCGGCCT
>CBFDDD010000148.1:0-10093 GCA_965603475.1 uncultured Myxococcales bacterium | reverse complement strand
CCGCCGCCGCCACCGCCGCCACCGCCGCCACCGCTGCGCTTGTCGAGCGCCTCGTTGACACGCAGTGCGCGATTGCCGTAGTCACGGCCGTCCAGCTCGCCGATCGCCTTGTCGGCATCAGCCGGAGCCATCTCGACGAAGCCGAATCCACGGGATCGACCAGTCTCGCGATCATTCACGACTGCTGAGGACTCGACCGTACCGTAGGTTGCGAAGAGCTCTTTTAGATCTTCGTCCGTCGTGCTCCAAGGGAGGTTGCCAACATAAATCTTCTTCACGAACTCACTCCGTGCCCGAAGGAAAGACGTCAAATCTTCCATAGGGCGCAATGCTCGGTCCACATGTCAGTCGTCGAACGTCGAGGCTGCAGTCCCCGAATCGCCCATCGATGCAACCCTCGTCACTCGAAGTCATCAGACTTCATCGAACCAGGGCCCAAACTCGACTAACGGACCAATGTATTCTCCGCGCACTCCATCATGGAATACGGCGCACCGTCAAACGTACCCTGACCGACCACTCATCCGACTTTCCATCCGGTTCGTCGGGTTGGCCGCTACTTCCATCGATCGTCGTCCATTTGCATCGTCCACTTTCGTCGACACTCATCGACAAACATCAACGACAATCATCAACTACGACCATCAACCACGACCATCGACCTACCATTCATAGACTCGCTATAGACGACCATCAGGTCACCGATAGACTCGAATTCGACTCGAACTGGATACGGGTGGAACTCGGAGGGGGAATCGGGCAGCGTCTACGTTTTTCGGCTCTTTCAGAATACTCGATCGACCCAACGCTCGCCAGAAGGCCACAACGCGAGCAATCCTCTTCGCACGGGTGTTTCAGCCTTCACCCATTTGGACCGCGCTGCGAGCGTATTCTGACTGTGTCCATTGCGATACTCTCGTCTTGGACATCGCGCCAGCTACTCCGCAACTACGCCGGCGCAGCCTTCTTTCGTGCGGACTTCTTCTTTGCAGCCTTCTTGCGAGCCGCCGGTTTGCGAGCGGCGGCCTTCTTCCGACCCGCGCCCTTCACTTTGGCAGCTTTGCGCTTCTTCGGCTTCGGCGCCGGAATCTCTTCGACCCATTTGCCATCACGGTAGTGCGCTCGCCAGCCAGTCGTTTTTCGATCCACCTCTGACGTGACGTACTGCTCCTTCGTCTTGCGGGCGAATCGTACGATCGTGGGACGGCCCTTGTGATCCTTCGCAGGCGCGTCTGCCAGGAAGCGATATTTGGGGTCGAGCTGATCCTTGACCTCGACGATTTCGCTCACAGTCGGTGCACGCGTCTCGCGATGTTTTGGGAACTGGCTCGCCGCCAGGAAGATTCCGGCCGCACCGTCGCGTAGCAGATAGAAATCATCACATTTCTCGCAGAGCAGATGCGGCATCGGAATCGGATCGACCTTGGGTGGCGCTGGTTCGCCGCTTCGCAACAGCTTTCGCGTGTTCTTGCATTCTTCCGCGGTACATCCAAAGTATTTTCCAAAACGGCCGGATTTCAGCTGCATGTCCTCGCCGCATCGATCGCATTCGAGGACGGGACCGTCGTAGCCCTTGATCTGGAATGTTCCGGTCTCGACTTCGAATCCGGGACAATCCGGGTTGTTTCCGCAAACGTGAAGCTTGCGACCCTCGTCGATGAGATAGCTGTCCATTGCGGTTCCGCAGGTCGCGCAATGGCGCTTGCTGAGGAGCAGACGCGCCTCGCCCTCGCCGTTCTCATCTGAGTCGTCGACCGACTCGACGTCGTCCCCCGAAATCAGGTTGATCGTGCTCTTGCAACGCTCCTTCGGAGGAAGCGCGTAGCCCGAACAACCGAGAAATACGCCGGTACTCGCGGTTCGAATCTGCATGGGTCGCCCGCATTGAGGACACGCAATATCTGTATCCGTGGGCGAGTTCGCTCTCATGCCCTTGACCTGATTTTCGGCTGCAGTGAGCTTGGAGCGGAAATCCTTGTAAAAATCGCCGAGTACCTTTTTCCACTTCTTCTTGCCCACCGCGACTTCATCGAGCGCTTCTTCGAGGCTGGCTGTGAATCCGTAATCCATCAGATCTTCGAAATTTTCGACGAGTCTCTCTGTCACGATCTCGCCCATCTTTTCGGCGTAGAAACGTCGACTGTCGAGGCGCACATAACCGCGATCCTGAATCGTCGAAATGATCGATGCGTAGGTCGAAGGGCGACCGATTCCGCGCTTTTCCAATTCCTTGACGAGGCTCGCCTCGCCGAATCGCGGCGGCGGCTTCGTGAAATGTTGACGCGGGTCGAGCTTCTCCAAATCGACGCGGTCTCCAACCTCGACGTCGGGCAGAGTCACATTGGTCTCACTCGACTTGCCAGACGGCGGTTGTACAGCGGTATACCCTTCGAAGACGAGGATGCGGCCCCGCGTCTTGAGCTCGAAATCTCCAGCGCGAATCATCAGGCTGCTCGAAAGGTACTCGGCACGCGTCATCTGACACGCCACGAACTGGCGCCAGATCAGGTCGTAGAGTCGCTCCTGATCGCGCTCGAGACCCTGAAGTGCAGTGGGTTTGAGATCCACGCTCGACGGCCGAATCGCTTCATGGGCTTCTTGCGCGCCTTCCTTGCTCGAATAGGAATTGGGCGTGTCGGGCAGATATCTCTCACCGAAGTCGCTACCGATCAATGCTCGACACGCTTCGACTGCGTCTTTCGAGAGATTCGTCGAATCGGTTCGCATGTATGTGATGTGTCCCGCTTCGTAGAGCCTCTGGGCCAGCATCATCGTCTTTTTTACGCTGAATCCGAGGCGTGTGCTGGCGGCCTGCTGAAGCGTCGAAGTGATATAGGGCGCGCCAGGCCGCGTCTTCGTCGGCTTGTCCTTGCGCTCAGCCACCTCGAAATCCGCGAGCTCGAGCAGGCGAACGGCTGTGTTCGTCTCCTCCTCACTCGTGGGTCTGAAATTCTGACCGTTCTGCTTTGCGACCTCGAGACGCAGTGGCTCTTTGGCCTTCGTCCGCGTATCCGCGTGAATCTCCCAGAACTCCTCTGGGACGAAGGCGCGAATTTCCTTCTCGCGCTCGGCGATCAGTCGTACGGCCACCGATTGGACACGCCCTGCTGAAAGCCCGCGGGCCAACTTGGCCCAGAGCAGCGGCGAAAGCATGTAACCGACGACACGGTCTAGAAATCGCCGCGCTTGCTGTGCGTTGACCCGAGCGATATCGAGTTCGCCCGGATCTTCGAAGGCTTGCTGGATTGCGGTCTTCGTGATCTCGTTGAAGACGACGCGTTTGAAGCGGCTGTCGTCACCGCCAATCACTTCGCGCAGATGCCAGGCGATCGCCTCCCCTTCGCGATCGAGATCCGTCGCCAGGTAGATGGTATCGGCATCTTTAGCGAGCTTTTGCAGGTCGCTCACGACCTTTTCCTTGCCTGGTAGAATCTGATACGTGGCGTCCCAATCCTTTTCGGGATTGATGCCCATGCGAGCGAAGAGCGCCTTCTGGGCTTGCGCCTTCTTATGCTTCTCGCGTTTGCCAGGCGGCATCTTCCGCGTGATCGCCGCGGCCTTGGCCCTGGCTTTGGGATCGACCTTCTTGCCGGACCCGCTAACCGGCAGATCACGGATATGCCCCACGCTGGACTTCACCACGTAATCTCGACCGAGATACTTGTTGATGGTCCGCGCCTTGGCAGGCGATTCTACGATGACGAGCGATTTCCCCATGCTGCCTCGAGAGCTCATTTCCGCTGTGAACGGTGACGCCGGGGGGTAGGCATTTCCGTTCGGTTCACACCAGGGTATTGCGGGGATCGGACCCAGCTCCGAATTTCTTGAGCCAATGAACCCGCCTTGCCCCAACGGCCTATCCGCTTAGCACACCTTCCCCGGTCCGTGGCAAGCCCTGATTCACGATTGAGCCTAGGGCGTTCGCTTCGTTTTGAAGAAAAAGTCTCGCCACCACGGGTAGATACGATTCCAAAGACCCCCTCGGTCGAGAATGCCCCTCGTACACCCAAAGCCAAAAAATCTGTGCCCAGTCGTTCGACTGGACTCATTGATGCCCCCAGGGACATGCCTCGAGACCAAAACACCAGTCGCTGATCACGCAGCGCTTCGCCGCAGCCTGACCGGGTTTCTCGGCGTCGCCTGTACAGCCATCGATACCAGGCTCTTGATCCGAACCGTTATGCTGCTCCGCGATGTCTGCTTCCGGCGAAATAGAGCTCGCGCCGTTCGGTGCCGAGATGACCGCGATCGCAATAGGCGGTGCGATCGGAGCCTGTCTGCGCTTCGCGGTCTCGCTCCTGATTGGCGCGACCCACCTGCACAGTGCTCTTGCCGCTGGGGGCGCCAACATCATCGGATCCTTCCTTCTAGGCCTCATCGTGGGCCACCTCGAATCGGGAAAGGCCCATCCCCTGCTGCGACCGTTTCTCACCGTTGGCGTCTTTGGATCGTTCACGACGTTCTCTGCCCTGGCGCTCGACAACCGGGGAATCGCGGTCGAGGCCGGCGAGGTGCTGGCCGCCGCCCATCTCGCAGGATCCATCGTGCTTGGCCTCGCGGCCTTCGCCATGGGTGATTGGGTCGCGGAGCGTGGCCGGGGACGGGGGCGCGACGATGAATGAGATCTCCTTGTGGCTCGCCGTAGGGACGGGGGGCGCTGCCGGGGCAATGCTTCGCGGTCTGATCTTCCGCTTCATCGAACGCTGGAGCCCAATGGGAAACCATGGCCCGCTGACGCAGTTCGGAGCGGCGCGAGCGACATTGATCGTCAACTTGATGGGATCGCTCGTGCTTGGATTGATCGTGGGCACGCTTCCCAATCCGACCTCGGGCGCGAGTGACCCCGCGCTGGCCTTCTGGGTCACCGGCCTCTGCGGAGCAGTCACGACCTTCTCCACGTTGTGTGCGGATGCCATCGGCCTCGCCCGGAGTGGCGATCGGGTCAAGGTCGCCGTCGTGCTCCTCGCGAATACCATTCTCGGCATTGCCGCCCTGCTACTGGGCCTCCGAATCTCGAGCTAGAAGCCGACCTGGGGCTCGAAGCTCGTGACAGCGCCCCAACGACGAGGCGGGCCGATTGTCCCCGCAGGAGAATGCCTGTTGGAACTGCCGTCTCGCTCCTCCGCGTCTGAGTCGGTACACTGCGCCCTCTGGTCGGCACCGGCCAACCCATGAGGCCCCAGCGGGGTCCCGACTACCGAAGCGCATCGTACGATCATTCCACGTCTTGTCAGGTCCATCCTGAAGACGCGACTCGAACACCCCATCGGACCAAGAGAGTCCACGACCGTGAGAAATATGCCCGAAACCGAGCACTCCCTGACCAACCCACTTTCCGCACGTGAACCGCAACCCTCATCCCGCGTGACCACCGGCTCGAACGGCGTCCCGTCCGGCTCACCGAGCGTCTACGAAGCGGCGCTCGAAATGGCGGACGAGCTCCTGGAGCGTCCCCTGATCGGCGGTGGACCGAGCCGCGTGCGGGTCCAACACTCGAAGCATCGGATGACTGTCTGGGAGCGCATCCGGGCACTGACCGACCGTGAGCCAATGATCCTCTGGCGCAACTGGGGACCAGAACTCGACGGTGCCTCGATCGTCACCGGCATCCTCGACATCGATGGCCGCGATGTCGCCGTTTATGGCCACGACTTCACCGTACGCGCCGGTTCGATGGATGCCACCAATGGCGCCAAGCTGGCGCGACTGATCTACATGGCCGGTGAGAAAGGCATTCCGCTGATCGGTATGAACGACTCGGCCGGGGCCTTCGTGCCCGCCGGCGTCGGCGGCCTCGACGGCTATAGCGAAGCCTTCACGGCGCTCCGAAAGATAAGCGGCCTCGTCCCTTCGATCAGTCTGATGTTTGGTTACAACGCCGGCGGCGGTGCGTATCTCCCGCGCCAGGGCTCGTTCATGATTCAGTGTGATGATACGTTCATCGGACTCACTGGACCCGGTGTGGTCAAGAGCGTACTCGGCGAAGACGTGACCGCCGAGGAATTGGGCGGTCCCGGCGTACACGGACAGAGCGGCGTCGCCGACCTCGTGACGAGCGACGAGCTGGCGTCTCTTCGCACTGCACTGCGACTACTCCGCTACCTGCCCGACAACAATCGATCGATTGCGCCCTTTCACGAGACATCAGACCCGGCCGACCGACACACTGATGACGAGCATCGGCTCTTTCAACGCACGTTCAACTCGCCCGCCGGAATGAACGCTCCGATGGACATCACCCTCTATCTGCAGCAGATCTGCGATTACGGTGAATTCTTCGAGCTTCAACCCCAGCGTGCCCGAAACATGGTGACCGCGTTCGGGCGGCTCGGCGGTTGGGTCGCCGGATTCGTTGCCAACAATTCTGCCGTCTCCTCGGGGCAAATCGACATCGATGCCGCGCTCAAGGCCACTCGCTTCATCCGCTTCTGCAACCTTTACAACATCCCTCTCATCTTCATCGAGGATACAACGGGCTTCCTGCCCGGTACGGAGCAGGAGCATCGCGGCATCATCCAGGCGGGTCGCAAACTGCTCGACTCGATCATCGACATTCGTACACCGCGCATGACGATGATCATTCGTAACGCCTTTGGCGGCGCCTACGCGGCGTACAATTCCCATTTTGTGGGTGCCGATCTCGTATTTGCGATGCCAATGGCCCGAGTGGCTGTGATGGGCGCCGCGGGCAAGGACTTCGTGTTCAAAGACGAAATGCGCTCGATTGCGGCGAAACACAAGAAAGCACTCGCTGGCGGGGCAACTCAATCCGATGCAAATCACGAACGGGACGAGGCCCTCGCCATTCTCACGTCACGCTACGAAGAGCAGCTGATGAACCCCAAGGAAGCACTCTCCCTCGGCAGTGTGAGCCGGCTTGTCATGCCAGGCGAGAGCCGGCGCGTTCTCGCTCGCAACCTCGACTTCTTGATGCGAAAATACGAAGCGGCGCCAATGGGCGGACCGCAGCGGGAGCACGAATAGAGCCATGCTGAACCGCAACGGTGAAAAGATCCAGGCAAGCGCTAGCGACTCGGCATGGACACGCAGTTTCGACGTCTCCGACGTCAAATGTCTCGTGGTGTGCCGCGGCCCTGTCCGCAAAGAAGCCTTCAACGTCTTCCGCGAAATCGGCGTTCGCGAGTACGGAATGCTGCTTTCGGAGAAAGACTCGGTCGTCTATCCACGTTGTCTCGCCCCCGAATTGCGTGATCTCGATTTCCCCAGCAACGTCCATCGCGTCACAGACTACATGGGCGCGGGCCAGGAAGAAAAACTCGAACGCATCGGCGAGATCATCGAGATCGCCGAACAGAACGGATACACGCATATCTTCGCCGGCTATGGCTTCATGGCCGAAGATGCCGATTTCGTCGAAGCCATCGAGACCTCGAGCGTCCGTTTCATCGGGCCCTCTTCCGCGGTGATTCGCCGCGCCGGCGCGAAGGACGAAGCCAAGAAACTCGCACGATCCCTCGGAAATGCCGTCGTTCCCGGTATCGACAACGTCTCGGCGCTCGCGCTCATCGAACGTGCCATTGACAAGAAGGCCCTCGAGAAGCTCGCCAAGAAGTTCGACCTCGAGTTCAAATGGAATTCGAAGGTCGAGCTCGTCGACAACGCG
The DNA here is from genome assembly GCA_965603475.1 of uncultured Myxococcales bacterium. Taxonomy (GTDB): domain Bacteria; phylum Myxococcota_A; class UBA9160; order UBA9160; family UBA4427; genus UBA4427. Next base: position 2,469 of record CBFDDD010000148.1, on the reverse strand, counting down.
GAACAGCTCCTGCTGGCTGGCTATGCCAGATCGATCGAGCTCGTCACGATCGAAGAGCTGCAAAAAACCGCTGAACGCGAGTCGCATACGATCTGGGAACAATATCCGGGCAAACGCATTCGCTACAAATGCATCGGCGGCGGTGGCGGCAAGGGCCAGCGGGTCGTATCTGGCGCGTCGGAAACTTCCGCCGCAGTCATGGATATCCTGGCGGAACAAAAGGTCCTCGAGCCGGGATCCAACCGGAACTTCTTGATCGAGCTCAATCTCGAAACGACCCGGCACAACGAGATCCAGGTCATCGGCAACGGCGATTGGTCGATCAGTCTCGGTGGACGCGATTGCTCCATCCAGATGTTCGAGCAGAAGCAGCTCGAATTCTCGCTGACCGACGAGCTTCTGGCGGGTGCCGCCGAGGAGACCAAAAACCCCGCCCATCGTGACAATTTGATGAAGGAGCGCGAGACGCTGGCGGCCATGGAACTCGATGGCACGCGCTTCGCCGAAGGTGTTGGCCTCGACAACGTTTCGACCTTCGAGTGCATCGTCGAAGGGTCCGACCATTTCTTCATGGAAATGAATACACGCATCCAGGTCGAGCACGGCTGCAGTGAGCTCGCCTACAAAATGCGATTCACGAACCCCGATGACCCGACCGACTTCTTCGACGTGGAGCGGCTGATCGAAGCCATGGTACTGCTCGAATTGCATGGCCCCCGCCTGCCGAAACCGGACCGGATTCTACAAGCCATCTCGGGTGCCGAAGTTCGAGTCAACGCCGTCAACGCGGCACTCCAACCGCATGCCGGCGGAGTGATTCGCGGCTGGTCCAGCCCCCTGCCCTTCGAACATCGCGATGATCAGGGAATCGGAACCCGCAACCCGGATACAGGCTCATTTCCCTACTACAATCTTGCGGGCGCTTACGACTCCAATATCGCACTCGTGCTGTGCGACGGCTCGAGCCGACGCAACAATCTCGAACGTCTGTCGGAAATTCTTCGCCGGATGGAGGTGCGTGGCGACAACGTCGAAACGAGCGTGCCGCTCCACTATGGACTCGTAAACTGGACGCTGGGCATCGAACCGATGATGAAGCCGAATACCCGCTTCATGACGCCCTACCTCGCCGCTGTCGGTGCCCTCGAGACGCTGGCGCGCGATGTCGACCTCCCGGTCGCAGCGGGGAATCTGCTGGCACGACTGTCGAACGTATCCGCGAAGAAGGCCCTCGCAACGCAGGAGACGCTGCTGCTCCGGCCGCTCGAAAAGTTGTTTTCCGACGCGCACGCGCTTGCTGGTTTCCTCGGCCTGCATGAAGGGCGACTCTGGCAGCGCGACGGAGACGAAGTCGAATTCTCCGAGAATCCAATGGTTTTCCTGCGAGAGCTCTATCACTACTTGAACATGGATCCAACACCGGGCAAGCCCGCCTGCGACATGATCTGGGATCACGACGCCGTCCTGCTCGGGAATGCGCTCGATTTCTACGAAAGCGCTGCCGAAGCCTTCGGTGCTCGGGATTGGGGCCAACTCTCGGCACGGCTGGAGGGCCCACTCGACGCGGCACTGGTCGGAGAAGACGCGGCGCTCTGGAAGGCCTGCCAGGCCAGCCATCGTGGCTTTCAGATTGGAGCCGAGCTTCTACTCATGATTCCACGAATCGGAATGCAATCGGAGTTTCTCGATATCGAGATCGACGACAACCTCCAGCCGATCTTCCCCAAGACATTCATGGACGAGGACCGCGCGGCGGAGCTGCGGCGTAGCCTCGCCCCGCCGCCGAAGGCAAGCGCGAACGAGATCGTGACCCCGTCGGGTGGAAGTTTCTACGCACGCGAGGCACCGCATCTCCCACTGCTCATCAGTGAGGGAGAACATTTCGACGAGGGGCAACCCCTCTTCATCATCGAAGTCATGAAGATGTTCAACAAGATCCTCGCGCCCTTCGCGGGTACGCTGACGAAGAGCCTTATGACGGATGCCGACGGCTCGGTCGTCCAGGCCGGACAGGTCATGTTCGAAATTGAACCCGATGAGACCGTCGTCGAGGAATCCGAGGCGGATATCCTTGCCAGGCGCGAACGCGTGACCCTGGCGGCGCTCGGGGCTTGAAGGCGCCCCCTCGCGGCCGAATTCGACAGTGACGTTGATCGATTGGCGTTTCGCTGGTTGCCAGACGCTGGCCGGCGCGCCCAACAAGCCGTAAACTGTTTTTTGTTCCAGAACGTCCGCGCTGCTCCGACCCGGTGCTGCGCTCAATCAGGGCCCGGTCCCCGCCGCCCTCATCGCCCTGCAATCGCGCAGGGCGGATCTGGTGGAGCAACAGACGGCCCGTCTCTTCCAGGAGGCCTTCCCGGGGAAGCCGGTTCCCGGGAGCATTCTAAAGGCCATGAAGGAGGCGGTGCGAGACGTCCAGCAGCGCGCCGATACGCTGGGGATCTACCGCGGCAACCTCTCCGCTCTCCA
>CBFDDD010000147.1:0-10596 GCA_965603475.1 uncultured Myxococcales bacterium | reverse complement strand
ACGCCGGTCGGCTCGGGCGGGCGGTTCGGCATGATGCATCGAGGCGTCCGGGTACCGCCTTCACCTCCAGGCGAGCGAAACCCCGCCCACCCGGACCACTCGGGACGCTTCTGCTGCGCGAATTCTAGGTATTGAGCCGTTTGAGCGGGTGGATGCCGAGCGTTTCCGGCGATCCGGTGCAGAAATCGAAGTCGAGGGTGTTGCTGGGTTGTGGGGATCTTCAACGTCGTGGCAGTCGATTCCAATTTGCAGCGGCCGCAGAAGCAGATCCGTCCGCCACGCAAAACAAACCGGGGCGAGGACCCTTAGCGCAAACAGACCGAGTGGCTCGGGGGTGGAGTCGTTTCGCTCGCCTGGAGGCGACGGCGGTACCGGGACGCCTCGATGCATCATGCCGAACCGCCCGCCCGAGCCGACCGGCTAGCGAAAGGACTTCACCCCCGAGCCACCTGGCACTCACTTCAACGAAAGTCCCCGCCATGAATCACACCCAGGATTCGGGCCTGCTCTACGCCGGTGCATTGGGGAAGTTGGTTCGGAATTTCGCATAGCGTATTTCGTCCCATCAATGAGAACGCCATCGCTTCTGCGGCGTCCGCAGGTACGCCCGCTGCGTCCATGCTCTCTACGACCACATCGTCGAGCGATTGTGCGAGCAATTCCATCACGAAACCGTTGCGTACGCCGCCGCCGCCAACGAACAGCCTTGCCTGGCCCTCGATTGGCGCAGCTTCGGCCAGCGATTCCCAGGCCATCGCGACCGCGCGTGTCGACGCGTGAGCGAGCGTCGCGAGCAAATCCTCGAGAGCGACTCCGTCGCGCGCCGAGCGATCCAACCATTGTCGCGCCTCGGCCGACCCATAACGTTCGCGTCCGGTCGATTTGGGCGGGGGTCGTTGGAGGTAGGGATCGGACAGGAGTTCATCGAGCCAGGCCGATACGGGTGTTCCCGATCGGGCCAGCGCGCCGTCTCGATCGAACCGATCTCGCCCGTCGGTCGCGAGCGACACGACGCCATCGAGCAGGGTGTTCGCGGGCCCGACATCGAAGGCCGTCACATCCTCGGAACGCCCACCGGCGGGCATCCAGGTCAGATTGGCGATACCGCCCAGATTGAGGACGCCGCGGGTTTCGGAGGTGTCCGCGAAGACCGCATGATGGAAGAACGGAGCCAGGGGCGCGCCCTCCCCGTCCATCGCCAGATCACGCCGTCGAAAATCGGCAATGACCGGACGTCGCAAGCGCTCGGCGAGTCGGGCCGGGCAACCAATCTGAAGGCTCCCACCGTGCTCGGGGTGATGGGCAACCGTCTGCCCGTGCGAAGCGATCCCGGCCACGCGGCTCGTCTCCACTCCGGCTTCGTCCAACAGCGCGAGCACGGCCTCCGCAAATCCGTCTGCCAACACCCGATCGAGCCGGATCAACTCCTCGAGCATTGCGGTCGCTTCGAGTTCGCCCGCTGCAAGTCGATGAATCTCGCTCTGAAGAGCTTGCGGATGCGCGAACTCACGAAAGGCGATCAACCTGAATGGACGAGCGTCGACACTGTCCGGCCATTCGACCAGCGCGACATCGATCGCATCTGCTGAGGTACCCGACATCAGGCCTACTACCCACATGTCGGGAGCTTAGACCGAAGCCACGATCATGCACGCCCCGACGACCACTCTTGATCGCCGAATGGAGGCGCGCTGTAATCATTCCAGCGGGACTGGAGGCCATACTTCCTCGAAATCGTGTTCGGATCCGACAGCAGCAAGCTCCGGTGGAAGTGAAATCCACCGATAAGAGCCTGTAGCATGGATGGACTGTGATCCGTTGCTATCGGTGCAGCAATCAGGGCACCCGTGCATCCCATTTCTGATAGAGCGCCATATCCATCCCACTAAGATCGTGCGGAGACCGCTTCTAAATGACCAGACAACCTTTGACAGCCTGGCTGCTGGGATCCTGCACTGGGGCCCTGATGGGATTCCTGTGGTGGTCTCTGTATTCGCCCAGCGCCTATTCGCTTTGGGTGTTGGTGACGAGTCATGCAGTCTTTGGCGTCGCGCTACAGCGGATCGCTCCACTCGTGTCCAGCCGCTGGCGAGGGACAGGCTCCATCCTTCTCGGGATCGTGGGCGTGCTCTTCGTCGGCCCCGTGTTCGTCGTCTCACCCTATACGCTCGGTTCGCTCAGCGGCATGCAGGGTATTTCGATCATTCTCGTCGCGATGGCGATTGCGGGTGTACTCGGGCTCGAGCTCGGGCGACGTGGATGGTCGGGCGGTGTGGCGCTCGCGTTGATTGCCCTGGGATCGATCTCGGCGAATACGTGGTTTCTGGACGAACGTGATAAAAAGGCGGACTTCGTGAGCGTTCGCGAGGTCGATTCATTTCCGGATGCGTCCATCGCAATCATCGGTGTCGACGGTGCCGATTTCTCGATCGCAATGCCGATGATCGAGCGTTCCGAATTACCTCATTTCGCAGGCTTGATGGCCCGCGGACAGCATGGCGTTCTCCGCTCCCTCAAGCCCACGCTCTCACCGGTTGCCTGGACCACCATTTTTTCCGGACAACCCGCCGAGGTGCACGGATTGCACAGCTGGGCGACCTCGGACAATCGAAATCGCCGCGTCCCGATGCTGTGGGATATTTTCGGCGTCCACGGCAATTCCTCTCTCGTCGTCAACGTGCCGGGGACATGGCCGCCCGCTCCGATCTCGAACGGTACGGTACTCGCCGGTTTTCCGATTCCCTCCATCATCTCGGGAGGGCGCGGCCAGCTGATGGGCAGCATCGTGAGCAGTGTGCCCGGCGAGCGAGGCGCAGTCACTACGGAGCGGGCCCACATGGACAGCCAAGGCCGATTCCTATTTGACATCGCGATCGCGACACCCCACGTGCAGCCGAAGCTCGCAGGCGTGACGCACCCTTTGATCGATGGTCTGGCGCAAGACGGGCTGATGTTGATGACGAGTGATCGTCTGATCGCGCAGGCGAGGGTCGCCGATGGTTCAATAGAGCTGGTCAGCGATGCGCTCGACGCACCCGTTGCGTTGCCCGTCGGGGCCTGGTCGGACTGGCTACGAGTCGAAATCTCGGACGGCTATGTCTACCTGCGTGTTCACGTCCTCGAAGCGGCGGCGGGTCGATTCCGAATGTACCTGACGCCCGCCTTTCAAGACCCAGAGCAGGCTCGCTTTCCCTTTCGCCTCGGGTCAACAGGCTCCGCTCTTGCCAAGCTCGCCTCTCCCTACATCGTCGAAGGCGTCGGTTGGCGCCTCCACCTGGATCCGCGGGTCTCGGCGTTGCTGCCCGAAATTCTTTCGGACGTCGAGCGAGTTCACGCCGACGCCGCGCTTGCTCTCATCGAAGAACACACGCCGGCGCTACTAGCCTATGTCATCACCTTGACCGATCGAATCCAACATCCCTTCTGGCGACTCCACGACCCCTCGGCATTCGGCCCCGATTCGAACCCGCACCCCGGACTCGAAGGCAGAAACCCGATCGAGGAGGCCTATCGGGTTTCCGATGAGCTGCTGGGCAAGGTCCTCGCCGCGCTGCCTGAAGACACCCTGGTGTTCGTCGTGAGTGACCATGGCGCAGCACCGCTCGTCGAAAAGAACGAGGGAACCCATCGCATGGAAGGCATCTGGATCGCAGCAGGGCCAGAAGTGGCCTACGACCCGGAGCCCCACGAACTTTCGATTCTGGATCTCGTTCCGACGGTGCTGCAATGTATTGGTGCGCCACTGGCCGACGATATGCCTGGCAGCAGTTCGACGTCGATTTGTCCTGCGGAAGACACGGCGCCCGATAACGTCGCATCGTACACGGCCGAAGGGTTTGACAAGGGCGATTCGGAAGCTTCGAGCGAGGTCCAGATTGATGCTTCACGAGAAGAGCAACTTCGCTCTCTGGGTTATATCGAGTGAGCCCGCGCGCCTCCCGGTGAGCCCGTTCGCGCCCAACATCGTCGAACCCAGGCTGATCAGTATGAATCGCGAAGGAATGCGTGCACGCTAGCGGCGCACAGCTCTCTCGCGCGCACGAAGCACGAGGGGATCTCCTGGCGCGAGGGTCAGCGCCCGATCGAGTATCGCGATGGCATCCTGCTTGTTATTGAGGCTCCGCTCGATAAACGCGACCCGGATCAATCGATGCGCCTCGCGCCTGTTCGGATCGGCCGCGACAAAGCCCGACACCCCGCTATTGAGGGCAAGGTTTCGGGCTTTCAGCAGCAGTCGGATATTCTGGGCACTCTGCGAACCCGTCCTGTCTGCTGCAGTCGCACGATAGGCCGCAAAATCAATGATCGAGTCGGACCATGAATTGATTGGCCCGGGTCCGATGGCTTCCAGGATCGCGCTGCGGTCCGCCATCCATGCGAACCCGATGAAATCGAGCTGGTCCAATCCGATGCCGCGAAGATTCTCCAGGGCTCCTTCCGGAACATGCTCTCGAGTCATGTGCGGCCGACCCTGCAGCGGCTTCATTGAACCGACCAGGATGGTCGAGCTCGGGATCTCGTAGAAGACGTTGAGGTAGGGAAAAGCGGATGCTGCCGTACGAGCGATCACCTTGTAGTTCTCTGGCAGTGAAGTCGTCCCGATCCACTGTACGAATAGACCGTTCTCGCTGAGCCGGTCACGTGCGAGCTGGTAAAGCTCCAGGCTGAGCATCTTCCCGTTGCCCGAGAAGTCGGAGTTCTGCTTGCCGTCGGCAATGATCAGGTCATAGGTCGTTTCGGTGCTCAGAAGGTAGTGGATCGCATCCTCGACATGCACGGTCACGCGAGGATCCGACAACGCGCGAGACTCGTCGAAGAACTCGGCGCCGCGCACGACCGCAGCATTGATCTCGACGGAGTCGATCCGCTCGAGCGATGGGTAGCGCGTGAGTGTCTCGAGGGTGGACGCCGAGCCGAGTCCGATCTGAAGCACATTCCGAGTCCGAGGTTCGAGCCACATCGGCAGATGAGCGAGCAAGACCTGCTTGCTGTACACCGAGAAGTGCCATCCCCTCGTCACGCCAATCATGGTCCCATCGATGCTCATGCCTCGGATGGCCGGATAATCCACCGCCTGGGCGACCTGAACCGTCGCCAGTTCGCCCTCCTCCTGAAAGATCACGCGTGCCTCGAGACCGCCGAGCGGCTTCCATGGATAGGGTGTCGTGTTCGGGATCAGCGCCACAACGAGGGCAACAGCGGCCACCGCAGGTCCGACCCAGCGCAGTCGTTGGATGCGCGAACCGGCGGCGTAGTGGGCCACGACACAAGCCAGCAGTACGTTGACGCCTACGAGTAGCCGTGTGCTGCCCATGCTGCCAAACCATGGCAAGAGCACGGTCGCCGCACCAATCGATCCAAGGATGCTCCCCAGATTGGCGAGGAGCACAGCGCCGCCTACGCGCTTTCCGACCCGCGATACATCGCCGACGTACAATCTGCTCGCGAGCGGAAATGAGAGCCCCATCAGCAACGTGGCTGGCAGCATCAACGCGAGGGCCATCCCCCCGTGCACCAGCAGCCTCAGCGGCCAGGTCATGGCCCGGACGCCGGGATCCATGATCGAATAGGACTTGCCGGTCGGCGTCGACAGGAGATGCGCCAGGCTTGCGATCGCAATCGCAGCGGCGAGCGCGATACCGAATTGGACCAGGGCCAGCATTCGCTCCGGGTTTCCCCGAGCGACCACGCGGCGAAGCGCAAGCGCCCCGAAGCCGAGTCCCAACAAGAACGTGACGAGGACGATGGTAAAGGCGAAGGTGCTATTTCCAGCGATCGGTCGATAGGCCCGAAACCATACGATTTCGTAGGCCAGCGTTGTCAATCCAGACAAGAAGAGTACCGCGCCGGTTACGCCAACGGGAAGACGACTCTGCAACACCTGTTCAGCTTCGACGCCCTCAGGCTCCGTCGCTGGCGCGGCCACAACAGGTCGACGCGCATCGAGCGCCAGCGCGGCGGCGCCCACGGCCAGGTTGAGTCCAACACCGATTCCGATGGCACCGTTCAAGCCCAGTGCGGGGATGAGCAGAATCCCAGCGACGAGCCCGCCCACCGCGGCGCCGATCGTATTCCAGCCATAGAGAGAGCCGAGATGACGATCGAGTCCATCGCGGTTCGAGATGGCAACGCTGCAGAGCGCAGGATAGGTCGCTCCCATGAGCGCGGTGGGCAGCAGCAGAATCGCGAGGGCACCCAGGATTCGAACGAGGACCGCGACGCCTTCACCCGATTCGGGGAGAGATTTCAGCAAGATTGCGAACACTGGAGGAAGTCGCTCCAGCACGAACGTGAGACCGATCGCGCTGACCGCGATTGCCAATTCGAGAGCGGCATAGAGACGAAGCGGACTTGAAACCCTCGACTGAACGCGGTGGTAGCCCCAAGCGCCGATGCCCATTCCGCCCATGAAGCCAGCGACCGCCGTGCTGGCTCCCAGCGTGCTGCTCCCGAAGCTGAGCGAGAGCCATTTTGTCCAGCTCACCTCATAGGCAAGCGCCGCCGCGCCCGAAAAAAATGCCAGTCCGTAGAGGCGCGCGGCCTGGCTCATTCGTTCACTCCTCGTACGCTACAAAGCTGGTGGGGTGAAAGATCGGCCGGACGTGCGCTTTACGTTGAGTCGGAATTCGGATCATTTGCAAGACGAGAGACGTTGGGGTGGTCTCGTTTTGTAACGACTCCGAATGCCGAAGTCCACGGAAGAGGCGCGTTTCGCCCACGGAGGGCCCGAAACCACCCCAAACGAGTCGCGCAACACATTGACAGGCAAGGGGAATTCACGATAATGCCCCCGCTGACGGCCATGGATCGAGCCCCGTTCGGGGCACTCGGCCGATCGGCTCATGGTCCAGGTCGACGTTCTCGCCAGATCAGAGGCTCATCGTCGGCCAGACCCGTCGACAGTTCGTCGATTCATCTTCAACACCCGCTGAATCCATGAGGGAACCATGAACGAAACCTCCCGCAACCAGGGTTGGGCCATCTGTGGCGGCGCCGGCGTCGCTGCCCTGCTCTTCCTGGTCGGCATTCTGAACGGCAGCTACTGGGCGCTCGCAATCCCCGTCGCCATCGTCACCTTCTTTGCTCTCGGTCTCGTCGCTTGGGTCGGCTACACGATCGCGACGATTCAAGTCGACGCGGATGCCGGCCCGGAGATCCTTGCGACCGACGAACCCGAAGCTGCAGGCGCGACCGCAGCAGCCGAGGACGCGGCGTAGGGAGACCCGGTTCGTGCGTATTGCTCTACTGACCTATCGCGGCAACATGTTCTGCGGCGGACAAGGCATCTATGCGGCCTACCTCGCCCGGGAATGGAAGCGTGCCGGACACGACGTGCACGTGTTTGCCGGTCCGCCCTTTCCGGAACTCGAGGATGGAATCCCTCTGCACGAGATTCCCAACGACAACGTATTCGGGCAGACGACACGCGAAGCGCTCGATCCCTCCGACCCGTTTTCGATGCTCAAGCCGATGTCGCTATGGGAGCTCGGCGTGTCGCGCTTCGGCGTTTTCCCAGAGATGCAGACATTCGGAATCCGACTGATGCGACGCTGGGGCGAATTGCAACGCCGGTATCACTTCGACGTCGTCTTCGACAACCAGTGCCTGTCATGGGGATTGCTCGGCATCCAGGCCATGGGCGTCCCCGTCGTCTCGGTCATTCATCATCCACTTCATATCGATCGCGAGGCCGACTTTGCAATCGATTCATCGCTTCGCAAGCGCGTGAGCCGGACTCTCTATTTCCCGCTCATGATGCAGGAGACGGTCGCGTCGCGACTCGCCAAGATCGTGACAGTCTCGGAGGCTTCCCGGGCTGCCATCGAAAAGTATTTCAAGATCCCGGAGAAGGACGTCTCGATCGTCTACAACGGAACCGACACAGAGATCTTTCGCCCAATCCCGGAAGTCGAAAAAGACAGCGATCTCCTGTTTGTAGGAAGAACCGAGGATCGCAAAAAGGGCATCGGCACGATGTTCGAAGCATTGTCCCTGCTGCCGGACCACGTGACGCTCAAGATCGTCGATGGTCGCATCCCAAGTCATGGACTCGTCCCTCGGTTGATCAGGCAGTTCGGGCTTGAGAAGCGAGTCCAGATCGTCGATCGCATGCTGACCGTACCGGAACTGGTCGAACAGTATTCGACCGCTCGGGTCGCACTCGTTCCGTCGTTTTTCGAGGGCTTTGGATTCCCGGCGAGCGAGGCGATGGCCTGCGGGCTCGCTGTGATCGCGAATGCAGCGGGTGCTCTGCCCGAGGTCGTCGGAACAGATGGTCGAACCGGCCGCCTCGTGCCGCAAAGAAATCCACGCGCAATGGCCGATGCGATGTGGGAGGTCCTGCGCGATCCGGAAGAGACGACGCGTATGGGGCGCGCGGCTCGCGAGCGCGTCGAACGCGTTTTCCAGTGGGACCAGGCCGCGGCGCAACTGGTCGATGTCTTCGAGGAGGTGATTCATGCTGCTGACCGTCGATCTCGAGCGGCTTGACGTCCAGCCGGGGCACCGGCTGCTCGATGCCGGCTGCGGCGAAGGACGACATTGCTTCGGCGCCATGGCGCGCGGTGCGACGGTCGTCGGACTCGATCTCGATTTCGACTCGATGCGCGAGCCATCGAAAAACCTGCGCAAACGCGGTGAAGAACAGAATCGGATGGGCGCCATGCTCCAGGGGGACGCCTTCCATCTCCCCTTCGCCGACGAGAGTTTCGACCGCATAATCTGTTCGGAAGTCATGGAGCACGTCCACGACTATCGTGGTGCCGTTCGTGAACTTGCCCGGGTCGCGAAGCCAGGGGCACGCGTCGCCGTGACGATTCCCACCGCGACGAGCGAACATCTCTACCTCCGACTGGGGGACGAGTATTTCGAGAGTCCCGGCGGCCACATCCGAATCTTTCGACCGCGCGATCTCGCCGAGGGACTCGCGGCGGCGGGTTTCGACACGATCGGTTGCGGCTTCGCACACGGCCTGCATACGCCCTACTGGGTACTCCGCTCTGCCATGCATCTTCCCAACGCTGACGACAGCCGACTCGTTCGGGGCTATCGCGAATTTCTCATCCGGGCGACGGCCTCGAAATGGATGGATCGCCTCGAGGGCGTTCTCAACTACGTCTGCCCCAAGAGCATCATTCTCTACGGCGAAAAACGGGTTACCAAATCAACCGTTTCGACCTCGACGTCGACCTCGGCAGCGACGTCCGTCCCGGCCGGAGCGGTGGCGGCCGCCTGAGATGGCGCGGCCCTTGCGCATCGCCTACGTCGCCTACAGAGGCAACATGAATTCCGGTGGCCAGGGAATCTACCTGTGGTTTCTGGCCCGTGAAATGGCCCGCCTCGGACACGAAGTCCAGGTCTTCGTCGGTCCACCCTATCCTGACCCGATGCCCTTCGCGAAGGTGGAGGAGCTCCCGAACCAACAGTTCTGGGCGAAATGGGTCCTCGACCAGAAAGATCAAATCGTCCCGAGACAGAATCCGCTGCAGGTCCTGCAGCCGCTCAATTTCTACGAGCTGGCCGCTAGTCGAATCGGCTTCCTGCCCGAGCCCTTTGCGTTCAGCCTGCGTGCCTTCGGACGCCTCACGCATCATCTTCGAAACGACGGCCACTTCGACCTCGTCCATGACGTCCAGTGTCTCGGCTATGGGCTACTCGGCCTTCGGGCTCTGGGGCTTCCCGTCGTCACGACCGTGCATCATCCGTTGAGCGTGGATCGTCGCGCCTCCTTCGTTAGAGACCAGAGCACCCGCGATGCAATTGGTACGGCCAAATTCTATCCGATCGGCATGCAGGCCTTCGTCGCGCGTCACCTCGACTGCGTCCTGACTTCCTCCGAGATCAGCGCGCGTCAGATCGTGCGGGATTACGGCGTCCAGCCCCAACGAATTCGCAACGTTCGAAACGGCCTCGACACAAACCTCTTCTCGCCCGACGCGAGCGTCGAGAAGAGTGAGAATGAACTACTCTGCGTGGGCCGTTCTACGGATCCGAACAAGGGAATCGCCACACTCATCGAGGCGCTCGGCCATTTGCCCGACCACGTGACATTGACGTTGGTGGACGACGACAGCCCGGACAATCAAGTCCGCCGATGGGCCCGCGATGCGGGCGTTCTGGATCGCCTACGCCTCACGGGACGCGTCGCATCAAAAGAACTCGTAGATCTGTACCGAAGAGCCGCGGTGGTCGTCGTCCCTTCGCGATACGAGGGATTCGGACTCCCGGCCGTCGAGGCCATGGCCTGCGGAACGCCTGTGGTGGCGGCGCGATCGGGCGCACTGCCCGAGGTTCTCGATCTGACGGGCGGGGGGATTCTGGCGGAGCGCGACAACCCGCTCTCGATCGCACAGGCAATTCAATCACTTTTGCAGAATACCGAGACACGCGCGCTGATGGCCAAACGCGGCCGAGAGCGAGTCGTCGAGAACCTGTCATGGCCGAAAATTGCCGCCGCGACTGCGGACGTCTACGCCGACATCGTGAATCAAACGCGACTGCGGACGTCTACGCCGACATCGTGAATCAAACGCGACTGCGGACGTCTACGCCGACATCGTGAATCAAACGCGACTGCGGGCGTCTACGCCGACATCG
>CBFDDD010000146.1:0-10606 GCA_965603475.1 uncultured Myxococcales bacterium | reverse complement strand
GCCGGGACGGAATGGTCACACACATCGGCGAGGGCATGACCGAGTGGCGCTGTGGCGATCGGGTTGGTTATGGGCTTTCGGAGTTCCTGAGTCAGGTCGAGTAGGGCGGGACGGACGAGCGGAAAGGAGTGGCGGTAGAACGATCTAGCCCCTGGTGTCCGAAATGGAATTGGTCGATTCGCCGCACGAAGCCCGTTTCGGTCATGGGATTGGCCCATCCTGGTCATTCGCGCGAACTGATCCCGACCGATACTGACGTCGAGGAGAACTCGGCATGATCGATGACGTCACCTTGCAGATCGCGACCCTCGTGGGATCAGCCATCTGGCTGCTGCGTAAACGCCTTCAAACAAAGACGCGTCAGGACGTCTGATCGTCAGCTCTCCCCTCGAGTGGCACCTTTAGAGTTGCATCTGTCGAGCGGCCAGGTCGAGCATGATCTCCTCAGTCGAACTCCTTCTCCGTCTGCGCGAAGAGGAGATAGAAGACGAGGCCGAATACATTGATTGCGGCGGCGACCTGGAAGACCAGTACCCATGACCCCGTCCACTGCAAGATCAAACCGCTGACGAATACCCCGATGATGCCTGGCAACGTGCCCGCCGTATTGGTGATGCCCATCAAGGTCCCGGCATGTTTGGGTGCGATGTCCATGTGGTTGCTGCCCCAGCCACCGAGGCCGAACGCGCCAAGGATATTGCCCAGGGACATGAGCGCGATCGCCCAACCGACCGACTCGAGATAGCCGACGACGGCGAGCACGGCCGCGCCTCCGCCAAAGCCGATGGTCTGCATGAGCTTGCGGACAAACGTGAGGTTGTGCCCCGCTGCGATCACCTTGTCCGTGATGAGCCCTGCAATATTCAGGAAGAGAAAGGACGCGACTGCGGGAATCATCGTGACGACGCCAACCGCTGAGAAGTCGACTCCAAGACCCTCGACGAAATAGAGGGGCAGCCATGAAATCAATACGTATCCACTCCAATTCGAGCAGAAGTGGCTGACGATGATCGCCCAGACAGCCTTCGAACGGAGCATCGCGCGTATCGGTGGTGGCTGGGTCAACGAATCGAGGGGTTGACCCGAACGGATGACGGAAAGTTCCTCGGCGGACACACGCGGATGATCATCGGGTTCGGTCGCGGCAAGCCAATGCCACAACGCGAACCAGAAAACGCCGATGGCGCCGAAGAGATAGAACGCCCACTCCCAGCCGAGAGACAAGACGATGATCGGCGTGAGCACCAGTGCGAACACTGTGCCCAGCGGAATCGCGCTCGCGTTGAGGCCGATCGCGCGCGTTCGTTCAGTGACGGGCAACCAACGTGAAAACAGACTGTAGATCGAAGGAAAGGTCACGGCCTCGCCGAGACCCATGCCCACACGCGAGAGCAGCAGGAGCGGCAACCCGGCAAACGCGGCCACCGGCGTAATGATCGTAAACGCTGACCAGAACAGCACGCCGAAACCCAGAACCAATTTGCCGCCAAAGCGATCCGCCAACCAACCGCCGACGATCTGAGTCAGCAGGTAGCCGACGAAGAACGAAGACATGATGAGACCCCGGGTGGCCTGATCCCACCCGAACTCCTCCGCCATCGGAATGATCGCGATCGAAATGTTGACGCGATCTATATAACAGATGAACGTGGCGAAGGCGCATAAGCTCACCATCGTGTATCGCGTCTGCCACTGCCTTCTCATCGATATCTCTTCATGTCGACCCGCGCGGTGGTCGGAGAACTCTACAGCGTTCCATCGCGAGTCTCTTCCGCGTCGCGCTTCTCGGCATAGAGGCCGCCGAGCTGTGCTCGGAGATGGAAACCGTCCCATTTCGGCGTGCCGGCATGATGGCCGATCGGCACGAGGTGGTTCTTGAACACCGACGTCGCGCCGTCGACCTTCATCGTCTCACCGCTCACGTAGGTTGCCGCCGGCGACAGCAGGAACACGACGGCGCAGGACACTTCACTCTCCGTCCCCAGACGAGCCGGAGGAGTCACCTGGACTTCGTTCAGGGTTCGCTGCTGGATCTCTTCCGGGTACTCGGCGAGGCCACTCGAGAGAATCGGCCCTGGCGCGACGGCATTCACACGCACACCCTCCCTTGCCCACTCGGCCGCGAGCGTGATCGTCATGTTCATCACGCCGGCGCGCGCGGCGCCCGTGTGGACCATGCCGGGAACGCCCATCCAGACGTCGGCCACGATGTTCACGATCGCGCCGCGACCTTGCTCACGAAAGGCGTGCTGGTAGGCCGCTTGGGAGACCCACCAGGTGCCGTTCAAGTTCGTATCGACGACGGCCGCCCAGCCCCTCGGTTTCAACTCGCCCGCAGAAACCGGAAACTGGCCACCCGCATTGTTGACGACACCGTCGAGACGACCGTGGCGTTTCACGATGCTCTCGATCGTCGTGTCGACAGCTTCCTGGTCGCGGATATTGAGCGGAACGGGATCGGCGCGGCCACCCGCATCGGCAATCTCGGAGGCGACCCGCTGAAGCGGTTCCTCGCGGCGCCCGGAGAGTATGACCGTTGCGCCGAGGCTGGCGAGTTCGTGGGCGATGCAGCGCCCGATCCCCGAGCCGCCACCCGTCACGAGGATCACCTGTTCAGCGAACAGGTCGGGTCGGAAGATGCTGTCGAATCGGGTCTCGCTGCTCATCGGTCAGGCTCCTAGGCGCTGTGCAGTGCTTTCTGGCCGCGCTGCGCCGCCTCGGCCATGAGCGCGTCGTCGCCTCGGCGCCACCACACGGTGAGAGTGAATGCCGAGATACGCCACCCGGCGGAGGTGCGGACGAGGCGGTCGTCATAGTAGCCGCCGATCGTGAATTCGGGCGCGGGCCAGTCTTCGAGGAAGTGGGCGGCCTGCATGTAGGCGCGACACCGGGCCGAGTCGCCGTCGATGTCGACCAGCGGGTTCGACATCGAGTGCTGTGTCGCGTCGAGTCCAGTGAAGAGCGGTTTGAGCCCGCTCACCCAGTCGTCGGCCGGCAGCGTTGCGGCCGGATCGCCGTTGTAGGACGAGAAATCGGCGGTGATGGAATCGGCGAAGATGCTGCGGTAGAGATCCCAGTCGCGGGTGTCGATGCCGTAAGCGTACTCGTACAACTTCCGGGTGATCGCCTCGTGGTCACTGGTCGTCATGGGTGGCTCCGATCGGTGTCGAGACTCGAGTCGAGAGAGGAGAGACACGAACAGGTGTGATATTGGGATTCACGCCGGGCGTTACTCACCAGGATAGCTTCTCCCGTAGTGCTTCGTATGGCGTCCTACCACCATGAGCCCCATGTGGCCGGTCGAAATTGTGGAAGCGCACCCAGGCAGACAGCTTCTTCTCGAGATCAACGTCGTCGCGGCACGTGAGCAACGGGTAGAACTCGTGTTTGTCCGTTCGGTCGGACCGCTCGACGTTCTCGTGATCGGCCCCATTTGATAGGTCCGGCTGTAGCTCGTCAGCAGGATGTGGACTCCAGTCCCTCCTAGGCTAAGAGAAACATTCCGGGGTGCATGACCCCAAGGAGCGTGTCGAGATGAGTGGTCGTGTCGTTCAGGATGGCTCGCGTGGCAGCGAGTTTGACATCGATCTCACCCATGATGTGCTGGACGCCGGACGCATTGGCGACGGCGCCATCGTATTTGTGTTTCGTCTGACCAATCGCGCCGAGGACCGCAAGCTCCCGCGCGCGTTCGGCGATACAGAGGAAGTCCCCGACCAGCGTGATGTTGCCCAAGTTTCGGCCCATCAGGACGCCGGGATTCCACTCGCCCCAGGTGCCCGCGAGGTGCACAGATCCCTGCGGAACGCGGCAATCGTCGAGGACAATCGAAATGGATCGCTACATCCGCTTCGATGATCTGCGCGCGTAGGGCGCTGGATGGGCTTCTGAAATCTTTCGGAATTCGCTCTAAAGTGAAACTCTCGTTCGGCCGAGGGCAGAAGTAGCGACAGGGATCGGCGCGGAGTGGATTCGGATCCATGCTGCCATACGTGCTTCGTGGACACGCGAGCGCCCCTCGTCTGATCTCCAGGCCATCGTTTTCTTTCTCGCGCCCGTCGCAGGAGATGGGATGGAGGCTAGAGATGGAACACTCAGCCGCAATGACATGGAGCGAGCCGAGTCTGAAATTCGGCCACGGCGCCGCCACAGCGTTTGAACTTCGCGTCTGGGTCGAGGTGCCTCTGCGGCGTTCCAGATTCCCGATTCGACGAAAACCATCCGTGGCACTTTGTCTGCACGAAATCGAACCGCATTGCGTTTCGAACGAGCGCGCACCGTCGCTGAGCGTCGAGGAAGGACTGCTTGGTATCGCCGCGGCTTTCCTAAGCCTACTCTCGCTCGGCTTCGCAGGAAGAGGTCTCGAGGCGGTGTTGATGTGGATTCTCTAGTAAAGCGATGACTGCTGCGTCTCACGACATTCTGGAGCGCGCCCGTTGCAATAACAATGCCCCAGATTCGGTCTCCCCGACGCATACACCGCGTCGCGCAGCCCGATTTGTCTCCATCCGTTCCTTACGAGCGATCTTGCGCGCGGCGGCAAGCTCTTGAGTGACTTCTTCGCCCGTTCCAAAGAACATTTCGTTCGGGGTCTGCCCCTCGAATGCGGAGTGCGGCATTACTCGGAAGCTTGGCTTCCTCCCGTTGTGGCGGCGACGTAAAACTCGATGAGTCGACGAAGGGCAGCAAGACTGTCGAGCGTATGGAGGTAAAGCCACGCGTGTTTCAAGGATCGCCAGAAAGCCTCGATCGAGCAATTTGATAATCGTCACGTCCAGATGAAGGAGTTCGCCGGGGGCCTTGGCTCGGATCCCGATCTTGGGTTTGGCCGGGTAGATGCGATTGCGAGGGCGCCGCCAACCCGGGTTCTTGACCAACCGATACCACGTCGATGGCGAAGCGATGATCTTTCCGATTCGCTGAGCGTGGAGAGCCAGCGCTCTCAGCGACATGTGCCGGTGATCGTCACTCTCGACCAACTTTCGCATCTTTTCGACTTCATCAGGTGTTAAGCGAGTAGGCACAACTCGTGGGTAGCTTGTCTGGTCATCGAGATCGCATCCAGCCTCGGCTCGGCACCAACTGGAAGTCTCTCGTAATCGAGCTGGAGCTTCGAAGCCCGTAGCATCGCGATCAGCAAGCCAACAATTGCTCCGAGCAGAGCCATTCGGCATGTATCGGCAGATGCTTTCGGAGGCTGGGACGGCTCGAGAATGCCCTGTGCTTTCAAGGCGTTGCAGTTGCAACGCTTCGAGTCCAGAATGTTCTGAGACGCAGCAGGGCAATCTATAAACGCATGGACCTCCGCGAATGGCTTTCGTGTCTCGGCGGCTGCGCGCCTGGTCCTGGGCCTAGGCTTCTTCGGACGAAGGGGGTGGGCCGGAGTGCGGCGCGGTGATAGCCTGCTCGTGTGGCTCACACCCCGAAATGCGTTCGTGCAGAGGTCGAGATCGATGCCCCGATCGATCGGGTCTGGCGCGTCCTCACGAACATCGAAGGCTACGGCGACTGGAATCCCTTCACGCCGAAGGTGGAGACCACGCTCGAGATCGGTGACCCGATCCATCTCTGTGTCCGACTCGTCGGAAACCGCACGATCAATCGCGTCGAGACGGTCACCCGCAATGAGCCCTACACCCTGGGCTGGGACATGAAGATGGGCATTCGTGCGCTGCTCTATGCCGAGCGCGTCCAGGTGCTGACTCCGCTCGGCGAGAGCCGGACACATTACATGACCGAGGACTGCTTCACCGGATGGTTGCGTCCCATCGTGTTGGGACTCTTCGGAAAGGCAATGCAGCGGGGATTCCGCGACTGCGGTCTGGGTCTGAAGAAAGCGGCCGAGGCGGGCCTCGGTGAACCAGGGAATTAGCAAGGAAGAAGCATGAGCGAAGACAACCCCGCCGAGCGAATCCGAACCGGAAAGTCCTGGGATGAATTTTGCGACACTCTCAAGGCCGCGGGCCAGACGATCCTCGCCGAAGGCGCGCCGGAGGATGACCTCAACCGCGCCGAGGGCTTCCGCTACTTGAGCCGCTTGACGCGTGCTGGTCTCGAGTCCTTTCTCGAATACGCCGACGCGGCCGCACCGGAACTGCACCGGCCGGTTCACGAGACGGCAAAGATCGGTGCGGACAATCCGGACAACTACTACCAGAACGCCCAGGTCTCCGGCGCCTACGACTACAAGATTTTTGGTCACCGCAACACGATCCACTACCTGGACTTCGCCACCCAGACCGCTGGCGTCGCCAGCAGTGGCGACTCTCAACAAAGCGGCCACCTGGACTCGGCGGATATCGAGGTCGCCGACGACGGCAGCTTCGAGATCATCCTTTCCTGTAGGGAGCAGCCCGGCAATTGGCTGCGCATGGTGCCCGAGACCACCCAGTTGATCGTGCGGCAGACCTATCTCGACCGCGAAACGGAAACGCCTGCCGATCTGCGCATCGAGCGAATTGGTGGCGAGAAACGGCCGGCACCGGTGACCGCCGAGCGGGTCGATCGGGGGCTTGGTCAGGCGGCTGGCCTGGTGATCGGTTGTGTGAACCTTTTCGCTGGTTGGGCGAAGGGCTTCCAATCGCATACCAACTCGTTGCCCAAATTTGACGACTCAGTTTCCATGGGCGCCGGGGGCGATCCGAATATCTGCTACTACCACAGCTATTGGCAGCTCGGACCCAAAGAAGCACTCGTCATCGAGGTCACGCCGCCCGAGTGTCGGTCGTGGAACTTTCAGCTCGACAACCACTGGATGGAGTCGCTGGACTATCGCTATTACCGGGTCGCGATCAATAAGCACACCGCCGTCTACGAGCCCGATGGATCGGTGCGTATCATCGTCGCGCATAGCGACCCTGGACACCCGAACTGGATCGAGACGACGGGCCACGCGCAGGGCACGATGTGCTTCCGCTGGATTCGAGCGGATGAACATCCGGAGCCCCGATGCCGGGTCGTGAAAGTGTCCGATCTTGACTAGGAACGGGGCGTTCCGCGTTCCCGGAAATCGCAGACCGATCCGCGCACTCAACGCAGGTTGGGCCAGCCTGCAGCGCATGGGCCTCGCGAAGCCTTCTCTTTCGCAAACTTCGCTGGTGCATGCAGCCCAGAAACGATCGAAGCTCGAAGACCTGGGTGAGGATTTCGAGACCCCGGCCACACAGGAAGCCCTGACGCGTCTTCTAGAGTCACTCGAAGACGAAGCCCGGCTACACCCCCTAGGTCGAGCCGTGATCCGCGAATCGCTCGTGGGTCTAATCGAAACGCGACTGCGGCTCGAGCAGCTCTCGAAGGAGCATCCCGAGATTCCCGCGATGGCCGTCGAGTCGCCGGTCTTCATCGCGGGTCTGGCGCGCACGGGAACCACCCTGCTTCACCGCCTGTTAGGCTGCGAGTCGCGCCTGCGTCCGTTGCTCTCGTGGGAAGGCCTTTCGCCCGCCCCCGCAGCCGGAAGGGCTGCGGAGCCCGGCCAGCCCGATCCAAGGGTGAAACGTGCTCAGTTGGCCGAACGCGCTCTTCGCTACATGGCGCCGGAGTTCTTTGCCATCCACCCCGTCGAAGCCGACGGGTATGAGGAAGACGTGCTGCTCCAGGACGGCAGCTTCATGAGTCCAACCATCGACTCGACGATGCCCGTGCCACGTTACAGCGCCTGGCTTCACGAGGTCGACCAGCGACCGATGTACCACTACTTCCGCCGTCTCGTGCAGCTGTTGTTGTGGCAGCGTCCGGGTGCTTACCCCGAGCGCAAGCAGCACTACCTCGGGAAGACGCCGCATCATATCGAGAACCTGTCGGTCCTTCTCGAGGTCTTTCCCGACGCGAAGGTCATCGTGACCCACCGCGATCCAGCCAGGGTCGTCCCGTCCTTCTGCAGCATGATGGCACACGGCCGCCGGCTCTTCAGTGACGATGTCAACCTCGCCGACATCGGAAGGCAGTTCCACGCCAAGCAGCTGAAAGGCGTGCAGGACGCCATGCAGGCACGGAAAGAACTGCCGCGGAGCTCGTTCATCGACATCCACTACACGGATCTGATGGCGGACCCGATGGCGGAGATTCGTCGAATCTACGACTTTCTCGGCTTTGAGCTCGAAAAAGAGACACTCGAGAAGATGGACGGCTTTCGACGAGCGAACCCGAAGGACAAACGCGGCGTCCATCGATATCGCCCCGAGGATTTTGGCCTCGACTCCGATCAGCTCGACCGCGACTTCGCGACCTACCGTGACTACTATGGAATCACTCAGGAGGGAGAATGACCCAGCCCGGCAACGACATGACGGGACGTGTCTGTCTAGTCACGGGTGCCACGGACGGCCACGGTCGGGCCGTTGCAGAAGCGCTCGCATCCGCCGGCGCGGAGCTTGTGTTACTCGGCCGCGATCCCGAAAAGTGCGAAGCCGTTCAGCGCGAAATCGCTGATCGTACTGGCCGCAAGCCCGACGTCTTATTATGCGATTTGATGAATCGCACGGATGTCGATCGGGCCGCTGACGGCTATCTAGCAGGTGGGCGACCCCTGCACCTGCTGGTGAACAACGCCGGGCTCGTCAATCTGCACCGCAAGTTGAACGATGAGGGTCTCGAACAGACATTCGCGGTCAACTATCTATCGATGTTCCAACTCACGCTTCGGCTCTTCGAGCGGATGAAGGAATCTGCGCCTGCGCGCATCGTCAACATTTCGTCGGACAGCTACAAGATTGCGAAGATCGAGCTCGACAACCTGCAGCTGGAAAAGGGCTACTCGGTCAGCCAGGCCTACGGTCGTTCGAAGCTGGCCATCGTCCATTTTACCCTGGAGCTGGCGCGGAGAATCGAGGGCAGCGGAGTCACGGCCAATGCCGTAGACCCGGGCCCCGTTGCTTCGAATATCGCCGCAAACAATCCGGGCATTCTCTATTCCCTGGCGAAGCCGATGATCCGGTACCTCTTTCCCAGCCCGGCGAAGGCTGCACGGACCTGCTTGTTGATCGCGTCGGATCCTGAGCTCACCACGTCCACGGGGGGCTACTGGCGGTCGCGGAAGCGACGTGATCAACCGCTCAAGAATCAGGATCTCCAATTGTCCGAAGACTTGTGGAACGCGAGCGTGAAGCTCACCGGGGTCGATCTCTGATTTCTGTCGGCGTCGCCTTCGCCGAGCCTCAGGCCGGAGACGGCATCACGCCAGAAAAGAGAATCTCTGCCAGGTCGTCGGCAAGGCGTTCGGCTTCCTCGGGTTGAAGCGTCGATGTGGTGATTCGAATGCCGGGCTCGCTCTCGAGCCGAAATCCCTCGCCCACCGCCGTTGCCAGCCTGCAGGGAGTTCTCAACTACTACGAAAGGAGGGCCGCGTAGACGGTCGGCCGAAGTTTCGGCACACTGTAAGCGAAGACCGCCTCGTCCCGGGTCACAAGGGCGAACCATTTATCACGCATGCTCGCGACTACCTGTGCATCCACCCCGGCACCCGTAAGTTTGTGAGCGTGCATATCTCCGAACGTTTCCCGATGGACCGAGCGCAGCTCCGCCCCACCTTCGAAGAAGATGTCGAGTTCCTGTTCGAAAGCCTCCGACTTCACTGAACGATTCTGAGCGTCGTGGAAGAATTCTCCACATCGTTCACGCGGTATGCGTGCCTATGCGTGAGCGGCTTCCTGGCGGTCCCGGTAGGGTGAGGGGGGGATATTCCCGGAATCAGCCCGGTAGCCCTGCCGGGGCTTAGTTGTCGGAGTGCCTAGCATCGGTGGTGCGGAAAACGAGGCTTATTCTTCCTACTCCCGCACGACTCCCCCTATCTATGTGCGAGTCGGCGTGCGAGATCGTGCTCGATATCGTGGCCCCAATCACTTTCGCCTTCCATCGGCTACCAGGGAATCGGCTGGCCGTCCCAGGCCAGGAAGCACCCATTCTGCTCGGACGTACAATCATCGGCGACTCGAAGCAGCTGCGCCGCGGCACGTCGAGGATCGAAGAGCTTCGCTTCGGGCACGTTCTGTTGGAAGGGGCGCGAAAGTTCTGTGTCGACGGTCCCCGGATGAAGCGCCACGCAGATGACGTTGCGGGCGCGACGCCCTAGCTCGATGGCGAGTGTGCGAGTCAACATGTTTTGGGCCGCCTTCGAGGCCCTGTAGCCGTACCATCCGCCGAGTCGGTTGTCTTCGATACTCCCGACCCGGGCCGAGAGATTGGCGAGAATCGCGCGCTCTTGGTGACGCAATAGCGGAAGGAAGTGCTTAGCGACGAGCAGCGGTCCGAACGCGTTCACACGGAACGCGTGTTCCAACGCCTCGGGCCGGAGATCCTCGAGCTTCTTTTCTGGGGCAAGGCCCGTCTCGTCGTGGAGAACACCGGCGCAGTTGAAGAGCCAGTGGATCCGCTCTACGCCGTTCTGCGCGAGGTCCTCGGCGGCTCGGGCGATGCTCGACTCTTCGGTGACGTCGAGCGGGAGGGTGGAGAGCAGGCTCCCGTGCTCGGCCTTGATGCGTGTCAGCCCCGCGCTCTCTTCGGGTCGGCGAGAGGTGGCGACGACCCGGTCGACGTCGGGTCGTGCGAGCAGGGCTTCGACGAGTGCGAGCCCGATCCCGCGACTCGCGCCCTGGACCAGCGCGACGCGCGG
>CBFDDD010000145.1:0-10809 GCA_965603475.1 uncultured Myxococcales bacterium | reverse complement strand
GGTGAACTGAAAGGCCGCGTCGGCATGGGCCGTTCCGGCAAAGAGCACGATCAGGGCACAGACAATCAAACGATGCATTTCAATTCCTTTTGCTGACGTAGGGTCGCGTTTGTCGGCCTGCATTCTGACACCAACTCGGACTGGGCGCACGGTCATTCATTCAGCGAGAGGTGATTCGCTCGGTGGAAGGTCGAATTCACCACAAGCAGATTGCCCACTTCCAACGCGATCGGGGTCCTCGTCTAGTCCGACGGGCTCAGGAGCGCAACATCGCTCGTCGAAGCATCCAGATCGAAGCCGCTCCGGCTCAAGAACCAACGTCTGATCGGGTAGTAGACGATCGCAATGACGATCCAGCCGGCCAGGGTCCCCAACACGACGCCAGACAGATTCTGCGCCAACAAGATGACGCCCACGAGAGTGCTGAGCTGTGACAACACGAAGAACACCCAGATCCAGGTCCGGTCGAGCTTGAACAGCGATTGTTCGTATGCGCGAGGGAATCGTTCGGGGATACGCGTGGCAGCCCAGAACAGGAAAAAGGACGGCAGGCTCGCGGAAATCGTGGCCGCCCGGGCGATCGCTTCGATATTCAGACCGAAGACCAGCGGCAGGACGCCAATGACCAACATCGCAGACAGGATGATGTAGGGCGCGCCATGACCGTTCACGCGTCCCACCCAGACGGGAATCAGGTTGTCCCAACTGGCGACGATGAAATTTCTCGGCAGCTGGATGAACTGTGCATTGAGCGTGGTACAGATCGCGAGCCCGGCACCCGCAACAATGAAGTACCCGAATGCCCACCTCGGCAAGAATGCCTTGCCAGCAACGGTCAGGGGCTGATTGACCATCGGCTCCCAACCGACGACGCCAACACTGGCCAGCGCCACGAGTCCGTAGACCACGCCCACGAGCATGGTCGCGCCGAAAATAACGAGCGGAATCGTACGTCTGGGGTTGATCATCTCACCCGCCAGGCCGACGATCAAGGCGCCACCGCCGGTCGCAAATTTCACCAGGAAGACCGCTGTGAGAAAGCCAACCAGGCCCTTCGGAAACGGCGGCGAAAGATTGGCTGTGTCGAGATGGGGCATGGCAAACCCTGCATAGACACCGAGAGCCGAGAGCAGGACGAGCACCAGAGCCATCTGAAGTCGCGATGCGATCTCGAGACCAAGGAGGTTGGTTGCGAAAATCGCAACGATCGTGACCACACCCCACATATTGACGGACAGGACCGGAAAGATCGGGTTGAGATAGAGTCCAACCGCACTGCCAAAGAGGCTCAAGGAAATGCTCGCCAAGGCGATCAGCAGCAATACGATCGAGCCGATCCAGCCACCACAAAGTCGGGCCGGCCAGACATAGAAAGCGCCGATGGTGGGCACCGTTGCGCCGGCAAAGACGACCAGGACCGACACCATGATCACGAGACCGGCGGCCAGCAAATAGGCGAGAACCACGGACGGCCCGGTCATTCCGATTGCGACACCCGTCAGGGCGATGACACCGGCGCCAATGATTTGCCCGAGCGCAATGAAGAACACGTCCCAGAACGTCAGGACACGCTTCAGTCTGGCCTGTCCTCCATTCTCGATTTGATTTGCCTCCCATGCCCGACACGACCCTAGTCGTAGCCTCGGAGGCTCGCAAGCCGCGCAGAGGGCGCATTGGTCTAGCGACACAAACGTGTGGCACAGAAAAAGGGAGTTACGCTCGAATCGTGGCGCGACAGCAGACCCCAGCAGAACCGACCCTGGATGCCGGATCACGCCTGCCCGGAACTTCGGAGGGAGACGGCGTAGGCTATCGATGGTTCACCGCGGCAGTCGGAAGTTGGTTCGGCGCCTTCGGAATGCAGGGCGTGCTCTTCGCGTGGATCCTGGTCGGCGAACTCAACGCGGAGAGCGAGTGGGTCGGTATCGCACAGACCGCAACCATGATCCCGAGCCTGTTCCTCTTGATGATCGGCGGGGCGACGGCCGATCACTTCGATCCGCGCCGTCTGCTGATCGCCCTCCACATACTCGCACCGCTTCCTGTCCTCGTGCTGGCCGCGGCCGCCTTTGCGGATGCCCTCTCCATCCCCCTTGTGCTCGCCTTCGCCCTCTCCATGGGGACGCTGACGGCTTTCGGAAATCCCGCCCGGGATGCCTTGCTTGCGCGCGTTGCCGGTGCGGACCTGATGGGCGCAGTCTCGGGTATGACCGCAGTCCAGTTCGCCAGCCAGGCGACCGGCTCGTTGGCGGCGGGCCTTGCGCGGGTGATCGGCAGCCCGACCGCGTTGTGCATTCACGCATGCGTTCTGCTCAGCGGAGCCCTGTTTGCCAAAAAAGTCCCCTTGAGGCCCACTTCGGCTCCGGCATCCGAGCATCCGGCCCCCGCGAGCCTGCGAATCGCCCTGGGCGGCATGCGCGAAGGTCTCGCGATCGTCGCTCGCACCCCGGAGCTTCGCGGCAGTCTACTCGCGGTGTTCGCGGTCGGCGTATTCTTCGTTGGCCCCTTCAGCGTCGTGCTCCCGCTCATGATCCGAGACGTCTATGGCGGCGGGGTCGATCAGCTGGCCATTGCCTTCTCCCTCTTCCCTCTCGGCACGATCAGCGGTTCACTGGTTCTGCGGCGCTTCGGCCTCCGGCGCAAAGGACGAGCCATGCTGCTGGCGCTCCTGGCCGCCGCCATCCTCGAGGCTTGCCTTGGGGCGGGACTGCCGTTCTGGGCTTTTTCCATTGCGGCCTACGGCTGGGGACTGGGCGGAGCCGTTTTCATCAACGGCAGCCGAACCATCTTCCAGGAACACGCGCCACCAGCCTTCCGAGGGCGGGTGTTGGCCGCCTATCAACTGGGCTTCATGGGAGGGGGCCCGATCGGCACGCTCGCCTCGGGCTTCGCCGTCTCCCAGGTCGGGCTCGGTGGCACATTCTTGATCGGGGCCTGCACGATGGGGCTACTCGTCTTGGGAATGAGTCTCTTCAGCCAGGTTCCGCGAATCGAGTAGAGCCCTCCGCCAACGGGATGCAAGGCATCATGAAGAACGTGTACGCTCATCACGGCACGTCACGGCCGAGTCTGCGGGCGGCTGCCGTCTTCATTTACTGATTGGGAGGCACGATCATGACGACGTCGTCGACATCGCAAGAAATCGAGAGCTGGCCGTCACAGCGACTCCGCGGCGACCCCATCCAGGGCTCACGGTACACCTCCGCCGAATTCTTCCAACAAGAATGGGAGGGAATGTGGACGAAGGTGTGGTTGTTGCTTGGCCGCGAATCCGAGCTGCCCACACCCGGCGATTGGCAGTGCGAAGAGGTCGGACCCGAGTCCATTCTGATGGTTCGCCAGACCGACGACAGCGTGAAGGCGTTCTACAATGTGTGCCCGCACCGCGGCAATCCTCTGGTCGCAAAAGAAACGGGACAGTCACCCCGATTCCTCTGCAAATATCACAGCTGGGTCTTCGCACCCGATGGTGAGCTCAAGTTCGCTCCGGATGCCGAGGACTTTCCCAGAGGCAATCCCTGCGGAAAAATTCGTCTCGAAGAGCTCGCTTGCGAGACCTTCGCAGGATTTGTGTGGGTCAACATGGATCCCGATTGCGTCGGCCTTCGGGAGTTTCTGGGGCCCATCTGGGATGACTGGAGTCGATACGATCTCGAGACCTGGAAGCGCTACGTAGGCTTGACGACCACTCTGCCGTGCAACTGGAAGGTCGTGCTCGACAACTTCAACGAGTCCTACCACGTGCCCACCGTCCACATGCGTGCCACACCAGAAACGGATCGAAAGAAGATCCGAGGCAGTATCAATACCCATTATCACGAAACACGCTTCGATCTATCGGACGAGGGTCACAATCGGATGATCATGCGGGGTGGCTACGCGGTCGGCTCCCACGACGAAGATGGCAACATCATAGAGCCCCTTGCCAGCGAGCTTCGTGGATGGGAACTCGATCCGTCCGATTTCAAAGGTCGACTCGAGGACACCCGCCTGGCACTTCAGCAAGCCAAGCGTCGAATCGGCCCGGGACGCGGCTACACGCACTATGCGAAGGTTCCCCTCGAGCAGTTCACCGACGCGTTCCACTACACCTTGTTTCCGAACTTCGCCGTTTCGATCTGGGCCGACGGCTTTCATTTCCTTCGAGCTCGGCCGCACCGCCGCGATCCTGAGAAGTGTGTTTTCGACAACTGGTGGTACGCAAGCCAGCCCGCACTCGAGACGGCCCCGGTCGCGACAATGGTTGGCGTTCTCGATCGGAATATCGAAGTGAATCACGAGATATTCGAGCACGGGGAAAAATCCATGGGCCCGACCATCGACCAGGACATGGCCGTGTTCATCCAGCAGCAGAAGGGATTCCGGTCTCGTGGATTCAAGGGTCCATACCTCTCCGGCCAGGAGAGTCGAGTGGGCCGTTACCACGAGCTGATCAACGACTACATAGCGGGGCGGCGGCCGAAACGGGGACAGACCTAGCACCTGGCGACACCCTGGATCTCGCACCTGAAAACGACAAAGAAGCTACCGGAATTCGTGACCGCACACGTTTCGAGAGCGGAGGACAGAGCCCCCATGAGCAATTTTCCCACGCATCCAGACCACCTCTCCACGGCTTGGCTTTCGTCCGCACTCGGGCGTCCCATCAGCGACTTCACGGTCGAGTACCTGGGCGAAGGCGCAGGACTGCTGGCTTGGGTGATGCGCCTCTTGCTCGTCAGCGAAGACGGTGGCGCGGCGAGCGTGATCGCGAAGTTCCCTTCGCCATCCCCCGAGAACCGGGCGGTCGCGTCGTCCTTCGACATGTATCAACGCGAGGTCGGCTTCTACCGTGACATCGAGCCGCATGTTTCTATCCGCACGCCGCAATGCCTCCACGCCGAAATCGAACCAACGTCAGCTGATTTCGTCCTGCTCCTCGACGATCTCGGGCATCTACGAATCGGCGACCAGGTTGCGGGTTGCTCCCTGGAAGAAGCGCACGCCGTTCTGCGCGCGCTGGCCGGCCTCAATGCCAGCTCATGGCAAGCGCAGAACCTCCCCGCGATGGTTTCACAAAACAATGAAAAACAAATCCAGGGGATGATCGCCGGCTTCGAGGGGGGCTGGCCGGTCGTATCGAGTCGCTTCAGCGACGTCATTCCGGACAGTGCTCGCGAAGTCGGCAAGCTCATGCCGGGCGCGGTGGCCAGGCTCCTCGAAACGATGTGCGTGGACCCCATCTGCCTCACGCACGCCGACTTGCGGCTCGACAATATTTTCTTCGACGACGCACCGGCTGGCGGGATCGAAGTTGCGCTCGTCGACTGGCAATCAGTCTGCACATCGGCGCCCGAGCAGGATCTGGCCTACTTCCTCACGCAGAGCGTCCCACGAAGCGTTCTCGCCCGCGAGGATCTACTCGCCTTCTACCACGCAGAGCTCGCGCGACATGGCATCGAGTACGACATCGAAATATGCAGAGAACGCTTCCGCGTTTCGGCACTCTACCTGCTCTGTTATGCCGTCACGATCGCGGGGACGCTCGACCTCCGAAACGAACGCGGGATCGATCTCGCGCGGACGCTGCTCGGCAACTCCCTCGCGGCGCTCGATGAACTCAACGCGTTCGAGCTGCTCTAGATAGAGTGCAGCGGAGAGCGATTCCTTTTTCAGAGGATCATGCTCTCCCCGGAGAGTAGATTCAATCCTACTCTGCGCCGCCCTGCCCCGGAGTCGGCACAACCGATACCGGCATCGATTCCGGCTCGAGGCCGAGACCGATCAAGGTTTTCGAAAGCGCAAGGAATAGACCCACCCCGATCGAAAGTTCGACGATCTGCGCGTCGTCGAAATGAGTACGCAGGGCCTTTTTCTCATCGTTCGTGAGCTCGCGCGGCGGCCCGATCATTGCGTCGGTCAGCTGCAGGGCTGCGATTTCCGGCCCGCCGAGCATGGACCCTTCGTAGTCGTCCCGGATCGAATCGACCTCGGACTCCCCCAACCCCTCGGCTCGCGCACCGGCGAACCGCACGTTCCTTCAAAAGCCGCAATCCGTGATTCGAGCGTTTCTGATTCGCGTGACTTCCTTGATGCGTTGACTGACTTCGCCCTGTTGCCAGAAACGCGCATAAAGATCTGCAAAGCGCGAGGCGATCTCGGGCTGATGGGCCAATACGCTTCCGAACTCGGCAGGGCGTCCAGGGATCGCGGAGGAGACTCGGGGATTCGTCGACATAGCAGAGACCTCGGAATGGGGTTAGTACAGGGTGCCGTGACGCGATGCGGGTCGCTCGACCTCGCGCGCTTCTGGGTCGATTTCGAGCACGAGGCGAAGGCGGCAGTTCATATCGAAGAGCGGCAAGGCGATCATCAATGCCACAAGTCCAGCATCACCGAGTTCGTCGCGGAGCACCGCGATCTCGTCGTCCTCGACGCCGTGGATTTCGAAGGGCACTTTCGAAGCCAGGTCGAGGACGCGCCGTTCGAGATCTGTGACCGAGTTCGGGAGCTCGCGACATCCGAGACCCACGCGCTCTGCGATCGTCACCCCGGAGTCGGCATGCGCGATCGCGCTCTCCGCCTCACAGCGATTGAGTCCCGCTATGCGTAGCCGACAGAGCTCGAGGAGTCGCGTAGGCAGAACTGCCTCATCCCACAATGCCCCGTAGAACGCGCGGTAGTGCTCCAACAGATCCGGGCGCAGGCCGAGCACCCGCTCGAGCCCCCCGGTGTTCGCCAGGTCGTCATGCCCCGCAAGCCAGCTCATGGCAGCCCTAATCCGAATCGGTAAAGAAATCAGCTCGCGGCGTCATCGTCTCATCGTAGACCGGCTCCTCGACGTCAATGCGGTACTTTGCGGTTTCGGCGCTGGTCAGACCAAAGGCGCCGATATGCTCCCGCATCTTCAAGTACCATTCAGTCTTGAAATGCGCCGCGAGCGCCTCCTCGGATTCCCAACGTTCGAGGATGCGAATACGGCCTGGCACGAGCGGATTCGGACACCAATCGTAGTCGAGGCAGCCTTCTTCCGTGAGCGCACCCTCGATCAGGGGGCGTGCGGACTCGATCGCGCGTAGGGTATTTTCGGGCGGCATATCGATGGTTCCAGTAATGATGATGCGAGTGGCCATGGGGAACTCCAGTGAAAGGAAAACTCCAGCGGTCCGAATTGGACTCTGGTATGTCTTTGACGCAACCCGGAGTATTCATCGTTGACGTCTCCCAGTCGACCCCATCGACAAGCCAGCGACCCTTCCGTGCAAGCGCCCGATCTCGGATTGGGATAATGGAGAATGATATGAACCTGCCGACTTCAGACGAATGGGCGAGCCGCTGCACACGCGACGGTGAATTCCAGCTCGCGAAGCGTTATTGGACTGGCGGCCTGCGACTCCGGGTCGGAAGCGACGAGATCGGCCTGTGCCTGGAGGACGGCGTTCTCACGGGCGGCGTTCCGGCCCCGGGACCGGGCGTTGTCGCTTTCGGCGGCGATTCAGGTGTCTGGAAACAAGTTCTCGAGGCGCGCCCGGAACGCTTCTATAACGACGCGATGTCCAACGTCTCGGCGGGAAAGGGACTCGCGCTCGAAGGCGATCCCCTGGCACACGCGCAATACTATGCGGCCGCCATGCGGGCGATCGAACTTCTGCGCCCCGAGGCGACGCACGGTTTGCCGCTCGCCCACGATCAAGGCACGACCGGTCGCTTCGATGCGCCCGTCGGCCGTTATGTACATCTCGATCTCCAGGGACACGATCACCGGGTTTATTTCGAAGAAGCCGGCCAGGGTATCCCGATTCTGCTCCAACACACTGCCGGCTGTCACGGCAGCCAGTGGCGACACCTCTTCGAGGTCCCGGAGATCACCGACCGATTCCGCCTGATCGCCTACGACCTCCCCTACCACGGCAAGTCGATCCCGCCGACCTCGAAGGCCTGGTGGGCAGAGACCTATCACCTTAAGGGCGAGTTCCTTCGCTCGATCCCGCTAGGCCTGAGTGACGCCCTCGGACTCGAACGCCCTGTCTTCATGGGATGTTCCGTAGGCGGGCTACTCGCCCTGGACCTGGCCCTACATCATCCCGACCACTTCCGATCCGTGATCTCGCTTGAAGGTGCCCTCCACGTAGGTGGTTCCCTTGAACAGCTCGCTTCCCTCTGGCACCCGCAGGTCAGCAACGAATACAAGGCGCGCCTGATGGACGGACTCATGGCACCGATCTCTCCGACAGCCTATCGGAAGGAGACGAGCTTCGTCTACGCGAGCGGATGGCCGCCTGCGTTCCTGGGCGATCTCTACTACTACCTCGAGGAATACGATCTACGAGACAAGGCCGGATCGATCGACACGAACAAGATCGGCGTCCACATTTTTTCCGGCGAGTACGACTACAGCTCGACCCTCGAGATGGGCCGAGCGGCCCACGCGGCAATCGAGGGTTCCACCTTCACAGAGATGATCGGTGTCGGACACTTCCCGATGTCGGAAAACCCGGAGGCCTTCGTCGAATACCTTCGTCCAACGCTCGACCTCATCGCTGGATGATGGTCGAGGTAGGGTTCTCTCGGTCCGGTTCGAGGGTCAAGCAATCGGAATAGCGCGGGTCAGCGGGCCCAGCGGGGATTCGGATCCCTCCGGCAGCGCCCCTGACGGAAAACGAATCAAAAACGGGCTGGGCTTTCCCAGAGGCAGGCCGTGGTACTGGAATTCATGCCGACCCTGTGACGCAATGCCACCTAATCAGCGACGGCACCTAGTATTGACTACGAGTCGGATCGAAATTAGGCGGCAATTGACCAGCAGACTTGCTGGACGCCTCTGAAATTGGCTAAACGTTTGTGACCCTTCTCCTACACCCGCTGGCCTCGAGCGGTGCACACTCGAAGGAGCAGAACTTGCCTATCCGAAAACAGACCTACGACTCACCGCGCCAGCTGGCTCGCCGCGCTTCGATCCTCGAGGCCACCCGCGATCTGCTCAGCAAGCACGGATACGATGGAACGACGGTTCGCGACGTGGCCGAGCTGGCCGGCGTCGCCAAGGGCACGCTCTATAACATTTACGGCGGCAAGGACGAACTGATCTTCGCAGCCGTGAACGACGTTCGCGCTGATGTTTTCGATCGGACTATGGATCTCGAACCCAGTCCAGGGATCGACATCATTCTCAAAGGCAACGACGCAGTCTGCGAAGAGGTCGTGCGTACACCGCTCTATACGGAAGCGATTTCGCGTGCCCTCTTCGGCCCTTCGCCGGCCAAGATGCTGATCCCGAGCCTGGTCGAATTCCCGATCAATCACACGCGAGCCGAGCTCGAGATGGCCATTCTACTTGGCCAGATCGAGAGCGGCATCGACACCGCGCAGCTGGCGCGCCACCTCGTGATGCAGCGCTGGGGCATCATCATCGCCTGGACCCTGGGCCAGATCTCGATCGACGAGGTGACTCCCGACGTGAAGCATGCGACCGTGAGAACCCTTGAATCCGTGGCGCTCCCGGACACACGCGCAATGCTCGAGAAGTATCTCCACGACTCGAAATGAGTCGTGTCGGCGAGAGCCGGAGCATTCGGACCAGAGGTGCCCTCCCTTTGGGGTAAAGCAGATCGGAGGGGTCGGATCACGCTAGAAATCCCGGCGGAAACAGGTTGGCTGACGTTGATGCCAGCGTCGAACTGCCTCGATCTCCCCTGTCTCAAGCAATTGCGGTTTCAGGTCCTCTAGCGGTTGAGAACTGCGGCTTGGCGTGTAAAATTGAACCGCGTATCAATCTTTTTTGCAGCCTCTCCCCGAACCTGACCCGTCCGCAATCGCGGCCGCTCCCTCCAGGAGTCATCCCCTCGCCATGTCTGATCTCGACGCATTCCGCTCCGAAACACGAAACTGGCTCGAGAAGAATTGTCCAGCCTCGATGAGAACGCCGCCTGAAAAGATGGACACCGTCTGGGGTGGCCGCCGCCCGACATTCCCGAACGACGACGCACGTCTCTGGCTCGAGCGCTGCGCCGAAAAAGGCTTCACCGCGCCCGAATGGCCGACCGTCTATGGCGGCGCGGGCCTCTCGCGCGAAGAGTCCAGAGTACTGAGAGACGAGATGAAGGCGCTGCATTGCCGCGGTCCGCTCTTCAATTACGGTCTTTTGATGCTCGCGCCCGTGCTCCTCGAATACGGAACCGATGAGCAGAAAGCGGAGCATCTTCCGCCCATCGCCCGCGGTGAGATCCGCTGGTGCCAGGGCTATAGCGAGCCCGGCGCGGGATCCGATCTCGCCGGCCTCCAGTGTCGCGCGGTCCGGGACGGCGACGACTTCGTCGTCACCGGTCAGAAGATCTGGACCTCGGATGCCGACGTCTCCGACTGGATCTTCTGCCTGGTGCGGACAAACACCGAGGTGCCCAAGCATGATGGTATCTCGTTCCTGCTCTTCGACATGGAGAGCAAAGGCGTCTCGGTTTCGCCGATTCCGCTCATCAGTGGCGCCTCGCCGTTTTGCCAGACCTTTTTTGACGACGTCCGGGTGCCGGCACGTCACCTGATCGGTAAGCAGGATGGCGGCTGGTCGATCGCCAAGCGACTCCTTCAGCACGAACGAGAGATGCTCTCGGAATCGACCGCCGGCGCACGACCGACCCAGAAGAAGACGCTCGTCGACGTTGCCCGCGAATCCCTCCAATCGCCGGAGGGACCGCTGAACGACCCGGTGCTGCGTGACGAGCTTTCGCAGCTGCAGATGGATCGCCTTTGTTATGGCGCGACTCTCGAGCGGAGTCGCGATCAGGCCCGCGCTGGGATCGGGCCCGGCGCCGAGACCTCGATGTTCAAGCTCTA
>CBFDDD010000144.1:0-10832 GCA_965603475.1 uncultured Myxococcales bacterium | reverse complement strand
ACCTTCTTGTCCGGTTTGCCGACCGCCGTGAGCGGGAGCGCCTGGACGACATCGACGGATTTCGGTGCGTAGACGGGCCCCTTCTGCTCCTTCACGAGGTTGATGAGCGCATCTCCATCGACCGTCTCTCCCGGCCGCGCCACGACGATCGCCTTGACGGCCTCGCCCCACTTGTCATCGGGCACGCCGATCACCGCAGCCGCGGAGACGCTCGGATGCGTCGAGAGCACGTCCTCGATCTCACGCGGGAAGACGTTGAACCCGCCCGACACGATCATCTCCTTCTTGCGATCGACGATGGTGAAGAAGCCCTCTTCGTCCCGAACCGCGATGTCGCCGGTCCGTAGCCAGCCGCCGACGAGCGTCTCAGCGGTGAGCTCGGGCTGCTTGAAGTAGCCGCGCATTACACTCGGCCCCTGCACGCAGATCTCTCCCGCCTCGCCGTCGGGCACGGGCTGCCCCTCCTCGCCGAGCACCTCGACCCTCGCCCCGGGCATCGTGATGCCGCAGCTCGAGAGACGCTCCATCCTCGTCACATCATGGTGTTCTCGCCAGAGGCTCGTCGCGACCCCGCCGCATTCGGTCTGCCCATAGAGCTGCGCGAAGACCGGCCCGATCCGCTCGATTCCTTCGACGAGCCGCGCCGGCGACATAGGCGAAGCGCCGTACATGATCGTCTCGAGTCGCGAGAAATCGGTCGCTTCGAGCTTCGGATGGTCGAGCACCGCATAGATCATCGTCGGCACGAGAAGCCCAACGCTCGCCTGCTCCGTCTCGATGGCCGACAGCCAACGATCCGGGTCGAACCCGCTCTGGAGCACGATCGTGCCTCCCGCCATCAGTGTCGGCGTGATCAGCATGCCGGCTGCATGGGTGATCGGCGCGCAGGCGAGGTAGCGGCGTTCCTTCGGCAGGTCCCAGCCGTTCGAGACCGAAAAGGCCATTTGTGCGACCGCCGCCTCCTGAAGCTGCGCCGCCTTGGGAACCCCGGTCGTGCCGCCCGTGTAGAGCAGCCAGCTCGTATCGTCGGGGCCGTTCGGTCCAGCGTCGAGAGTCGCGGCCCCGATCTGCTCGGCGAGCGCAATCACGTCCTCGCCGACGTCCGCCGGACCAAAGGTGAGCACCGTCTCGATTGCTGGACACGCCTCAAGCAACTCACCCGCACGCTCGGCGAATTTTGGATCGACGAGCAGGATACGCAGCTCGGCCTCATTGCAGGCGTACTCGTGATCGCCGAACGAACCGAGCGGATGAAGCGCCGTGTAGCGACCGCCCGCGAGCCCCGCGCCCGCCTGCGAAAGCCAGACCTCGGGCCGGTTTGGCGACAGGACGCCCACGCCCTGTCCGCGACCGAGCGCTTTCGCGCGCAGGACACGCACGAAGCGAGCCAGTCTCGCCTCGGTCTCACGATAGGTCCAGCTGACACCGTCCTGCCGGAACGCCTCGCGATTGGGCCAGCGGCGCAGCGAGTTCACGATCAGCTCGCTGTGGGTGATCGGGCGGTGCAGGTCGGTCTGAGCCATGGGTTCTCTCCTTGGCGAATCGGCAGCCTCAAAGGTTTGTCGATCCTCTTCCCCTGCGTCAAGAGGCCATGTGATCTTTTCCGCTCGCCGACTCTCAGGCTCGATTCCCCGGGAAGCTGCCTTGTAGCCTCGTCGGGGCCTACTTGTCAGAAGGCTACAGATCGGTGGCGCCGAAAACACAGCTTGAATTCCCTATCCGCTTCGGCCACCGTCACCACGTTGTCTGCCTCGTTCTGCGATCGACCCGGAGATTACCCGAGAGCTACGGCACGCTCGGACGCTGGCAGAGAAAGCGAAAGCTCCGCGCAGCGTGATTGCCGCCGTCATCGGCACCCGACGACGACGGTTCGCATAGGGGCAGAAGGTGCGAAGAGTAACGGCGTACCCGAGGAAACGGGCTCTGCACACGGCGACGAGAACGACGATCTTCTCGACGTGGTCCCCGCGTGCGAAGACGAAGTGGATCGTGCCATCTTATGCGTGCGCGAATGCGTGAAATGGGGAGAAGAATGAGTCAGGCGACAGTCGCAGAAGAGGCACTCGCAACCTACCGGCGCTTCGTGGCGGGACGTGATGAAGTCGACGCCGGGACCCGACGCTGGTCGGATCTAGCTGATTTCTTCACCGAAGACGCCGCCTATATCGATCCGGCCTGGGGGCGTATCGAGGGCCGCGAAGCGATTCGCCAGTTCTTCGAGGACTCGATGGCGGGACTCACCGGCCATGGTTGGTCGACGCCCGAGAATTGGGTGATGGCCCAGGGCCCGCGCGTCATCGGCCAATGGGATCAGGTGCTCGGAAGAAAGGAAGACGGCACCGACTGGTTCGTCGCCGGCCTTTCGATTCTCTACTACGCCGGCGATGGCCTCTTCTGCTATAGCCACGACATGCTGAACATGACGCATATCGGGCAGACCATGAGAGCCATGGATTGGGACCGGCCGAGCACGGTCAACTTCCCGCCGAAGAACCCGAATCGCGACATCTCGTTGCCGGCTGCCTGGAAGCATCTGGAGCCGAATCGCCGCTGACGTCACCCAGATCCCCGATCATGCACCTTGGTCGACGGCGCAAGAAGGACGCGTAGTTACAGTTGCGGGCTTGCAAGGGGCTGCAGGTAGCGGCACAGAGCGGCACCGGCGACGGCCCGCGGCGCCCTGACGGCCTTTCGGGCGATGCGTCTGGCGGGGCGACGACATGAACTTCGAGACCGTCCTCTCGCGCCCGGGTCCGCTGTCGCTCGTCAGCGGGACGATCGAGCCCGACTTGGCCGCGATCGAGCGAGGTCTCGCACGCAAAGGCGTGGATGACGCCGCGATGGTGATCTCATGCGCTTTGGAAATTTCGAAGTGGTGATCCACGAGACGCGGCACTTCGAGTTCCCCGACTCCGCCGTCCGCGAGCGCGCGCTCGGCGATCCGGAGATCACGGCACCGCTCATCCCACCCGTCGGCGCCTTCGAATATAAAGTGGGCACGCCGCTTGCGGTCGAGGTGAGGCATCCCCGCGGTTCGCTCCTCGTGCAGGGCAGCGCGGGTTTCATACCGGAGGGTCTGGCGGACGCGGACGTCGACATCGTGTTTCTCGGCACGGGCGGACTCGGCACCCAATCGGAGGAGTATCGTGAGACCTATTGGCGCGAAACCGTCGACGCCACGACACCCCGGCGCGTAATCCCTGTCCATTGGGACTCCCTGACGGGACCCATCGAGGGACCCTTTACAGGCCCCGTGCGCATCGCGGCTTTTCTGGCTGAGGGCGCGGATCTTACTCTCGCGTTCCTGATGAAGAAGGCGGCCGCGCACCCCTACATCGAATTCTCGACTTTGCCCCGCTATCGACCGGTGGTGCTCTTCTAGCCTGGGGAGGCTTCAATTCGCGCGACTCGCCTAGGATCGGCACGTAGGAATTGCCGTCCTTCGGTCCCGATTTTCGGGTAAAATGAAGAGATGATTGACTCCAGCTTCTACGCTAGTTCCCCCGAAAGTGTCGGCATCGACCCGGATGCCCTGAACGCGCTCTTTGAACGCGCGGAAAAAGAAGTTCTCGAAGAAACTCTGCCTTCCGTGCAGATCGCCATCGCTCGCGAAGGCAAGATCGCCGGAATGCGGACTTTCGGCCGAGCGACCTTTGGTGGCCGCGAAGCAGATGCGGACGATGATTCGCTCTACTGCATCTTTTCTTGCACGAAGGCGATCACATCCGCCGCCGCCTGGCTGCTGATCCAGGAGGGGAAGCTCTCGGTCGACGAGCAGGTCTCCGCCATCATCCCCGAATTCGGGACTCACGGTAAAGACGCGATTCGCGTCGAACAGCTCTTCACGCATACCGCGGGCTTTCCGACCGCCCCTTTCGATCCGAGGGCCTTTCTCGATCGAGAAAAGCGACTCGAGTACTTCGCCCGCTGGCGGCTGAACTACGAGCCGGGCAGTCGCTTCATCTACCACCCTTCTTCGAGCATGTACGTCATCGCCGACATCATCGAACTTCGATCGGGCATTCCATTTCATGATTTCGTGAAACAGCGGATCGCCGAGCCTCTCGGCTTACCCGATCTCTTCGTGGGCTTGCCCGACGAAGAGCATTCGCGGGCTGCCGATATCGAGCACCGGGGTGCGGAACTCACCGACGAAGAGTATGCAGAGTTGGGGATTCCGAAGCCTCCGGTGACCGAAGTCACGGAAGACGCGGTTCAGGGTTTCAATCGGCCCGAAGTGCGGCGCGCGGGAATCCCCGGCGGTGGTGCTTTCACGAACGCGCATACCCTGGCGCTCTTCTACCAAGGGCTCCTTTCCGGTGGAAAGACTGCGGACGGCGCGCCAATCTGGAAACCCGAGACGCTGGCGATGGTTCGCGAGATCCGAAATCCAGAACTAACGGACATCGTCTTTCGGAAGCGCGCTAACCGCGGTCTGGGCCTGATGATTGCGGGGGACAAGGACCGGACCTATCGCGGATTCGGCCATACCAATTCCGAATCGTCCTTCGGCCACGGTGGCGCCGGGGGCCAGATCGGCTGGGCGGACCCGGCGACCGGCATCTCGATCGGCTACTGCACGAACGGCTTCGATCGCCACGCTATTCGTCAAGCGCGACGAGACGTCGGAATATCGAGCCGCGCGGCGAGCTGCGGAGTCGGCTGAGCCGTTCAGTCGGACGTGATGCGATCGGGGTATTGCTCGACAAGCCGAAGAGGATTACCGCCCGCCTTGAAGCGGAAGTCGCATTGATGCGCGCCGAGTCCAATCGTGCCCGTGCGGCGAAGTCCCTGACCTCCCGCGTCGCTCACAACGTCGTCGCTTGCGCACATATAAGGCACGAGGTCCATCGCGTCGTGTTTCGAATAAGCGTGGCACACCGCGCATGACAGAATATTCAACCCGAAGTCGGCATCGCCCGCGGCGTCGCCTTCTACGATTTCAAACACGAACTCATTGGGCGCGCCACTTTGCTGAGAGGCCGCGGCGTCCTCTCGCAGTTTGGCCAGCGCCTCCATCGGTATGGGCGCGGCATGTTCAATCGGGATTGCCGCCAGCGCGGCGCGGCCAAACTCGTGTACGTCGCAGCCCCGCTTTCGAGCGGCGTTGTATGCCGCAAGCAACTGCAGCGTCCCGAAGGACGATTCGAACATCGCGTGGAATGGCTGGTCCGCGTATGGCGCATCCGGAATGAGCGCTTCGAACTCGCGGCGCGCCTCGACCGCGACCGCGTCGATCTCGGACTCACCGAACAGGGACGCGAGCAGCCCACGGATCACCGCTGACCTTTGGTCGTAATATTCGAGCAGAACATGACTCTCCGACATCGCCGAACCTCTCTACCTTGGGCAGAGCCTCACAATAGCATTGAAGTATCCATGGCTCGGCTTCTCGAATCGGCTGAGCGATCTTCCGAATTCGCGGCACTCCACGTCCCAACGCAAGGATTTCCATTCGAGATTCGGCCGACCCTTCGGCAAGCGCTCGGAGGGTGGAATCTGGTCCGGACGTTGCGATCGCCGATCTGCACCCCAGCTGCGTCTCACGACATTCTGGTCTCTCGCTATGCACAACGTAGTCCCGATCGCATTTCGGGTGGCCTCAGGGCGTCGGCCGACCCAATGCAATCTGACATTTGCGAAAGCTATTCGTCCGGAATCAGCCCGGTAGCCCCGCCGGGAGCGTAGTTGTCAGAATGTCTAATATCGGTGGTGCGGAAAACGCGGCCTATTTTGCCTATTCGCAACTTCGCGAATGTGATGAAGTAGCTCTGTTCCTGACCGGCGACACTTCATCAGGCGCGTGTCCAACACCAGTCCACGCATTCCACTCATAGTCGGCATAAACCCGTTCGACAGGTGCCGCTTATGCACGCCCTCCCGCTTCCACACGGCGTGAGGAAGGATTTCGAATTGGGCGCCGTGCAGAACCCGAGATCGCAGAGCCCGCTCCGACAGCCGTCATGCCGTATACAGATCGAGCCATTGGCCTGAGGGGATGTGCAGGTTCCTGCGTTGCAGAGTCCGCTCTGACAGGCCACGTCCCGCACGCAAGCGCTGCCATTGGCCTGGGGCGACATGCAGATTCCTACATTACAAAGTCCGCTCTGACAGCCATCGTCCCGCACGCATAGATTTCCATTGGGTTGAAGCGCGGTGCAGATCCCTGCATTGCAAAGTCCGCTCTGACAGCCATCGTCCCGCACACACACGTTTCCGTTGGGTTGAAGCGAGGTGCAGATTCCCGCATTACACAGTCCGCTGATACAGCCCTCGTCCCGCAGACAACCGTTTCCATTGGGCTGAGGCGACGTGCAGATTCCGGCATTGCACAGTCCGCTGATGCAACCCTCATCCTGCACGCATACGTTTCCATCAGGCTGGGGCTCGGTGCAGAATCCTGCATTGCACAGTCCGCTCTGACAGCCGTCGTCCCGCACGCATACGTTTCCATTGGGTTGAAGCGAGGTGCAGATTCCTGCATTGCAGATTCCACTCTGGCAGACATCGTCCCGCACGCATATGTATCCGTTGGGTTGAGGCTCGGTGCAGATTCCCGCATTGCACAATCCGCTTATGCAGCCCTCGTCTCGCGTACATAGATTTCCATTGGGCTGGGGCGAGGTGCAGATTCCTGCATTGCATAGTCCGCTAATACAGCCCTCGTCTTGCACGCATGCGTTTCCATTGGGCTGAGGCTCGGTACAGAATCCTGCATTGCACAGTCCGCTGATACAGCCCTCGTCCCGCACGCATACGTTTCCATTGGGTTGCGGATCGGTGCAGATCCCTGCATTACACAGTCCACTGATACAGCCCTCGTCCCGCACGCATACGTTTCCGTTGGGCTGAGGCGAGGTGCAGATTCCTACATTGCAGAGCCTGCTTTGGCACATCGTGTCGTCACTGCACAGGTTGCCGTTCGGCATGCCGCCCTGACACCCGAACTTGGGTTCGATCTCAAACTGGCTCGCGATGAACGGTTCCCGGGACAGGAGGTCGTTCAAATCACTGTTGTCCTCATACCAGTCGATGCCATGCGTTGTCACCACGAGCTTCTGAGTCGTGGCGTCAATCTCGAACTCGGTCCAGCCGTAGGTGTGTGCGGAGACGTAACTTCCCTGCAAGAGGGTCGCGTCGACTTCTGCACGGTACTGCCACAGGAGGGGCTCAATCAAAAAGTCTTGAGGCTGTTCAGGATCCAACCCCGTCTTGGGGAGGCTTAGAGTGTAGAACTCTGCATCCAATGCGAGTTGAAACAGTTCGTCGAGTAAGTTGCGATCTGTCACATTCGTTGCGGTCTTCGTGACCGTGCGTCCAAGGGGTTCGGCATAGGCGACGGGGCCGGTGCTGATATCCCAACTGGAGCCGAATCGACGTAGAAACAGGGGAGGCTT
This sequence comes from uncultured Myxococcales bacterium, assembly GCA_965603475.1. Lineage (GTDB taxonomy): Bacteria > Myxococcota_A > UBA9160 > UBA9160 > UBA4427 > UBA4427. Next base: position 3,435 of record CBFDDD010000144.1, on the reverse strand, counting down.
CTTGTAGGACAGGTTGTTGACGACGGTTCCATGAATGTCACCGGAGATGAAGACGACGTTGGAAATGCACTTGTCTTCGATGAAGTCGAGGATCTCCTGGCGCTCGTGGTCGTAGCCTTCGAAGCGATCCAGTGCGGTAAGCGGGTCCAGGTTCTGGATCGGCTCGGGTATCAGGACGAGCTTCCAGGTGATCCCGTTGTTCTCAGCAGCTTGCAGATCCTTCTTCAAGTCTGTGAGCTGGGCCTTCCCAAGCATGGTACGGGTTGGGTCCACGCCCAGTACGAATTGCTCCTTGTCGCGAAAGGACCGCGCATCGAGCATGATCAGAGCCGCATCTTTTCCAAACGTTCGATGACGGTAGAGTTTGCTCTTGCCTCGAGTGCGACCATCTCCGGTTGCGCCGTATCTTTTTTTGCGAACGGGATTGTACTCGTACCATGCCTGCAACCCGTATTTGAACAGGTCGGTCTCATTGATGAACTGACGACCACAGTTATTATTCGGGTCGTTCGCGGGGTCGCAGATACTCAGGCAGCGGCTCTTCAGAAAAGGGTCAGTGTCCGATGCGATGATGAGTTTACATGCCACGGATTGTTTGTGAGTAATGGGAAGCGCGCCGCCCGCAAAATTGTCCACCACCTCGTGATCGTCGATGTTGGCAAAGAATGCCGTCGAGGCGCGGGCCAATGCGAAATAGTTGTCATCGATCGGTGAGCCAGTGAGTGCTCGGTTTTCTTCCGGCGTATTCAGTTGGCTATACCCGAGTTCGTGCTTTGCGCGAAATTCAAAAAGGGTTTTGGCCTGACCGCCAGAATCACTACTGTCGGCGTAGGCGGTGTCACCCAGGGCGACGAAAAAGTCGAGATCGAGATCGGGGACGTTCTTGATGGATACGTAGGGCTTCAGGTTGCCACGAAAGCACGAAGACACGCCGAAATGCAACCCATGGTAGTCGCTTGCAAAGGGGGTGCGAAAGCTGCCACGTACTTCGCATCCGGGTGGCGCTGAAGTCTGACACGCGCTGCCACGGCAGGCGCGGTAGTAGTATCGCGTTCCCGGGAGCAATCCGGAAACGTCGACCTTGGTCGGAATGGTGACGGGCTTGTCCGATTCGTCGGCGTCGACCACGACGTCGCGTATCTGTACTCCGTCAGGGAGTCCGGAGAAATCGGGATCCCGGCCCCATTCGAACCTGACTTTTCCTCCAGAGGCGGCTCGCGTCCACAGCACGACCGAAGACTGATCGACATCTCCTGCGGCGACGCCGTTGGGGAAGTAGTTCGGGCACACCAGGCTCTCGATGCCGGCATCCGCCCAGATCGTGTAGTCGGCACCATCGACTCTCCCATCCAGATTGTGGTCGCCGAGGGTCCCTGGGTCGACAGTCCGGAGGTAGTTCTCCTTCCAGGTCGTGAAATTCTTGTCGAGGACGTCATTGACGTCGGTGACTGCCTGCTGCGCGGACGCCTCCGTCAGATCTGCGTATTCCTCTGGGTCCACTGCGCCGGGCACGCTGGCGGGCTGACTGGTATTCGAAGACCCAGAGACTGATTGGGCGGGAAGCATCTCCGAAGTCGAAGAGACGGGCGTGGCGGCGATCGGTGAGACGGAATCGAGACTCTCGGTGCTGGACTCGCCGCACGCTACGAAAACCGCTGCGGCCAGCAGTGCGAAAAGCGCGAGGTGATCGCGCCGTCGCCGCGGTGAGCGGCGTGTTTCCATCGTCGACCGGACGCGGTCCCTGAGCTTGCCTTGCTGACGACGCAAAGCGGCGAGTGTTCCGATGGCGACCAGCGCGAGAAGGCTCGGGCTCGGCTCGGGCACGAGCGTGTAGTTCACACCCTGTCGAGAGACGATGGCGTAGTAGGTGAACGACTCGCCCTCGGGTAGCACCAGATACGCGAGCTCGATGAAGTCTTCGACCGGGTTGCCCGCGCCACTTCCGGCTGCGAGTTCATAAATTACGCTCATCACTTCGCCCCCCTCGAGGAGGACGACATCGGGCCAAACTGAAGTGGTGAAGTAGCTGTCGAGCGCGGCCTCGTAGCCCAGGAGGCCGTCGAAGCTCGCCGCCTCCACATCCGTGTCTACCGCCACGCCATCGTACAACAGATGGTTGAAGTGGCCCTCGAAGGTGACGTCGACGAAGGTCGACAGCGCCTCCCCGTCGTCGAATGCAATCCCGACATTCCATCCGGTGAGGCCGTCGCCCAGGGGGGCGGATTCGATGGTTAGTTCCGGATCGGCGGATGTTGGAGAAGCGGCAAATACGGAGAGTACGAGCAGGGTGAGCGCCCACCAGCCTCGGGAGGGCAGGCGAAACAGGCAGCTGGAGAAGTGTGACGAATCCTCAAGCAACCTGAATCTCCTGGAGAACGATGCTCCGCCACGACGGATCCCGAACCCCGGTTGAACTGCGGATGCTGTGTGCCTCCCCTTCTAGTACCACGTTGATGAGCATTTGTGTCAAGAAGCTACAAAAATTGAGCTAACACCGGATGCACGACGAGGAGGGACCGCCGGGCTCCTTAATGCCCTCTGCGGACAGTCACCAGGCGCACGCGGAATAACTCGCCCGCTGGTGCTTCAGGAACTGGAATCAACATCCATACGTAGTCATATAGTCGCGTGTAGGAAGTTTAAGCTGCGTTTTCAGCACCACCGGTAAATACTGTTCTGACAACTACGCTTCGAATGAGGCGTAATCGCACCGTTCCGGGACATCATACGCGCCCTCGAAGATGGGCGGTCCCCACTGGTGCTGACCGAGCGAAGGGAGCACATGGACTTCCTGGAAGAGATGCTGGCCCCAGTGGCGCGGAACCTCATCGCGCTGCGGGGCGGAATGGGCGCAAAGAAAAGACGCGGCGCATTAGAGCAGCTCACATCCATTCCGGACACCGAGGAACGGCTGGTGCTCTCCACTGGACGATTCATCGGCGAGGGATTCGACGATGCGCGACTCGATACTCTCTTCCTGACGATGCCGATCTCGTGGAAGGGAACGCTCGTGCAATACGCCGGCCGTTTGCATCGCAATCACCATGGCAAGACGGATGTGCGGATCTTTGACTATGTCGATGCGCAGGTTCCGATGTTGGCGAGAATGTTCGAGAAACGACTTCGGGGCTACGCGGCTATGGGATACCAGCGCAAAGACTTCGAGACTGCTTCGCCGAGCGACGTCCGGAATGAATACGTGATCGAGTACGATCAAGAAGCGCTGCGACTCGCGGACGCCGATCCCGTCTGATTGTTCTCCAAGGAAGCCTGTGGACTACTGGCTCGATCTCGACCCTCAGGAAAGCACCCTGTAGATTGCGCCAGCGAGCGAGCATCGAGGTGCCTCGTCCACCTGAGATGCTTCTCGACGAACCGAGACGATTGAATTCCGGGCCAATCCCAGGCCAGATTCCAGACCCCCTTTGGATTGGG
>CBFDDD010000143.1:0-11339 GCA_965603475.1 uncultured Myxococcales bacterium | reverse complement strand
CAGACGCCTTGATCGAGGGGACTTTGTCTCAATCGGACCCATTCTCGAGTCCACGTCTCAGATCATGTACGAATCTCCCGATGCGCGCACCGTGAGATCACTGATCGAGATACCCCAAGGCTGATTGATGGCGAAGACGATCTGGTCGGCCAGCAGTTCCGGCGCCAGCGCGAAGTAGCCCATGCTCTCTGGATCGGTCAGCTCCTGTGGCGGATTCTCGCCTAGAAGGGTTCCGATGGTTTCCATGAAGCTCGCTTCTTTCCCGCCGAGGATGCCGCCGACAGCCGCAGGATTGATTACCCCCGCGCCCAGACCGGTAGTCGGGACCCCTGTCGGTCGGATCGTCGTAACCTTGATGCGTCCCTGGGATTCCTGGCGCAAAGCCTCGGAAAGCGCGTTGACGGCGACCTTTGTCGCTCCGTAGACCGCTGCCCCGGCGACGGGGTAGTTTCCGTAGATCGATGAAATGTTGACGATCTGACCACGGCCCTGTTCGATCATTGTGTCGTAGACGGCAATGATGCCGTTGAGGACGCCCTTTAGATTGATGTCGATGCAGCGATCCCATGCGGGTGCGGCCTCCGCGTGGTCCGCATAGAAGGCAAGCGGCATTACGCCCGCGTTGTTGACCATGACATCGATCGCACCGAAACACTCGACGGCGCGGGCGGCGAGCTTCGTCATCTCTTCCCGATCGCGGACATCCGCGACGACGGACTCGATCTGGCCTCCCTCGGCAAGGACGGAATCGACCGTGAGCTTCAGTTCGGCCTGATTCACGTCGGATGCGATGACTCGAGCACCGAGCGCCGCCGTTTTCTGCGAAACAAGGCGTCCGAAGCCACTCGCCGCGCCCGTAATGATGATGACTTTCCCTTCTACATGATTCGACATTCGTGCCTCCCGGGTAGCAAGGCGGACTATACTCAAGGTGAAGCATCATTTTTCCATCTTGGGCAGATCCCAGAGGAGAAGCCCATGACTGAACCTGAAAAGCCGGAGATCCAACCACACTGGGACGCCACCAAACTCAGCCAGTCCGAGATGTGGAGCGAGAAGCGGCGACTTGCGACCGCGATGCGCCTCGTCATCGAAAGGCTGGTTCCGAGTAATGCGCCGGTCGATGAGCTGAAGCGCGCGGCCGATGGACTGGAACGGTATGCCGAGGCGCTGAAGGATCATCCTCGCTTGAAAGATGCGCGGCTCATTGCGGAGTCTGCGAATGCCGGTGATGTCGGCGCATTCTTCGATCAGAGCCCGTTGATCGGCCTTGCCAACCCTCTCGCACCGCCGCTCACGGTCGGGCGCAAGGATGACCGACATGCTCATGCGACGGGTGTTTTCGGGTCGGCGTACGAGGGCCCGCCTGGTTCGGTCCATGGCGGGTTCGTCGCCGCTGCCTTCGACGAAGTCCTGGGCTACGTCCAATCGCTCTCCGGATTTCCAGGCATGACCGGGACCCTCAAAGTGATCTACCGCAGCCCCACGCCGCTCCATACGCCGCTGCTCTTCGAAGCAAGGCTCGAGCGCGTCGAGGGCCGAAAGATCTTCACTAGCGCACGGCTCGAGGCGAACGGCGTGCTATGCGCCGAAGCCGAAGCGATCTTCATCTCCTTCCGCGAAGGGCAGAGAGAGAAACTCGCCGAGGCCCGCGACGAGCGCGAATCCCGACTTCGCGAACCTGACCCGGTCGTCCAACCGGCCGACGTGGAGTAAGCTGCATCCGCTCGTGTCATTCAGAATGGGGAAAAATTGGCAAGCATCGTCTCGACGCAGCAGGGAAAGTTGAAAGGCGAGACGCATCGAAGGGGCGAGCGGTTCACGGGAATCCCATTTGCTCGTCCGCCGATCGGCCCACTTCGCTTTCAAGCGCCCGAGCCCCCGACCTCCTGGAGTGGTGTTCGAGAGGCAAGCACCTTTGGATCCGCGGCACCCCAGATCGGTCCCGTGAATCGAGTCATCCGAAGCATCATTGGCGCCGCCGGAAGCCGGCAGAGCCAGGATTGTCTCTACTTGAACGTCTGGACGCCCCGCTCTGACAACGCCCGCCGTCCTGTCATGGTCTGGATCCACGGAGGCGCGTTCATCCTCGGCTCTGGAGCCACCTCCATCTACGCTGGCGAGCGACTGGCCAAGCAGGGGGACGTCGTCGTCGTCACGATCAACTATCGCCTCGGCGCTCTCAGTTTCCTGAACTGGCAGTCCATCTGTGATCGAGAGGATCTCCCCCCCACGAATCTCGGTATTCGAGATCAGATCGCAGCGCTCGCATGGGTGCGCGACAACATCGAGGCATTCGGAGGGGATCCCGGTAACGTCACCGTCTTTGGCGAGTCCGCTGGCGCCATGAGTATCGGCACGTTGCTCGGCGTGCCGTCGGCGCGGGGCCTTTTCCACAAGGCGATTCTACAGAGTGGCGCGGCACATAACATCTCGACCGAGGAAAAGTCCGCACGAGTCGCGGAGTCTTTCATCGAGTCGCTCGAACTCGACGACCCCACTCCCGAGAGGCTCGTCGACCTGCCCGTCACCCGGTTGATGCAAGCGCAGGCGCGCACGTCGATTCGCATTGGACTCGACGATGGGATGATGGCCTGGCAGCCATGCGTCGACGGCGATCTGATTCCTGAACAACCACTCCTCGCGATCGACCGGGGCGACGTCGCCGATATTCCGGTCCTGATCGGGACCAACCGCGACGAGTTCAAGCTCTTTACCTTCGCCGACCGAAATCGAATGGACGATTCGCAGTTCGTCGAGCGAGTGCGCAGAATCGCGCACAGAGCCGGCGCCGACGAGGATCGCATCGTCGAGCGACTGATGGGAACCTATGGCACGAGAACGGGCGAGCGCGACCCGGGTGCCAATCAGCGCTGGGTGACACTCCAGAGTGACCGGATCTTCCACTATCCGGCCACACGTCTCGCCGACGCCCAGTCCGTTCATCAACCGAATACCTACAGCTATCTCTTCGAGTGGCGCCTGCCGCTGCTTGGCAGAGCACTCGGGGCCTGCCATGGCCTGGAGATTCCCTTCGTTTTCGGCACCCTGCGAGCAGGCGTGATGCGTGCCGGGTTGCTTGCGGATCGCACGATCGGACCGTTGTCCGATTCGATGCAAAAGGCATGGTCCTCCTTCGCGCGCGCGGGGAAACCCGATCTGGGCGACGATTCCGAGTGGCCAGCCTACGAGCACCAACAGAGTTACACCATGAGCCTCGGCACACGGCGCAATGTGCTGAGAGACCCGCACGAAGCGGCACGAGAGTTCTGGGAGCAGCTGACCCCGACCGGCGAGGTTTCCTCCGCTTGAGCGGATCTCCGGGCATTCAATGCTCTATGATTGACGACTGACAAATTCATCATCAGCAAAGAGAGTCTACCGTCACGACGACCAGCAGGCGGTGAATCCCCCATCCCCGAGGAGTAGAGCAATGCCTGACGCAAAGCAGCCCCCCCATGCAATGCGCTTCGACGATCACATGAGTCAAGCCGATGCCCTGATGTGGCATCTCGAGAGCGACCCCATCCTCCGCTCAACGATCCTCAGTACCTGGATCCTCGATCGCCAGCCTGACTTCGCGCGATTCGAGGCCAAGGCCGAGCGCGCCACCCGAATCATTCCTCGCCTACGCCAACATGTCGTCGCCGATCCCCTAGGAATCGCTCCACCCAAATGGGAGGAAGATCCGTATTTCGACCTTCGCTTCCATCTTCGTCGAACCGCCCTCCCCGGCCAGGGAACCGTCCGGGATCTCCTCGACCTGGCCGAACCCCTCGCCATGCAAGCATTCGACAAGGACCGCCCGCTGTGGGAGCTTCACCTGATCGAGGGACTCGAGGGGGGGCGCTATGCGGTCATCATGAAGCTTCACCACGCGATCTCCGACGGCGTCGGCCTCGTGAAGATGACAGAGTGTTTGATCGAGCGCGGGCCGGATGACGAGACCGATTCGATGCCGTTGCCGACCATCGAGGCGGCCACGGCGATCTCCGAGCCCAGCGTGTGGAACAGCGTGACTCGCGCACTCGCACACCGCGTTCGCACGGGCACCGACCGATGGCGCAACTTCGGGGCCGCCGTTGCACGGAACGCGGCGTCCACTTTGAGCCACCCCATCGACTCGGCCAACGAACTTGGCGATACCCTCGCATCGGCGGGCCGCGTGCTCGCACCAGCCTCCGAGCCGCTCTCGCCAATCATGCGCGAGCGCTCGACAGTCGTTCGATTCGACTATCTGTCGGTCCCACTGGCAGAAATCAAACGTGCCAGCAAAGCGGTCGGTGGCACCATCAATGATGCCTTCGTGGCCAGCGTCGCAGGCGGCCTGGCCCGTTACCACGCCGCCCTCGGTGCCCCTGTGGAATCGCTCCGCATGCTGATGCCCGTCAACGTGCGTGGAGGCGAGAAAGCCGATGTCGTCGGCAATCAGTTCGCCCCGGCCCGATTCGAGATACCGGTGGGAATAGACAGCCCAGCTGAACGTACGATCGCCATTGGCAAGCTCTGCCGCGTCCAGCGAGACGAGCCAGCGTTGCCCTGGCTCGAGGAGATCACGAACGTACTGGGGGCCTTGCCCTCGGCGCTCACCAACAATCTCTTCGGAGCGATGCAGAAAACCACTGACTTCACGACCAGCAACGTCCCCGGCCCCCGTCGCACGACCTGGATGAGCGGTGCACGCATCGAGAGTTTCATGCCCTTTGGTCCGATGGCCGGCGCCAGCGTCAATGTGACCACCTTCAGCTACGACGGCGCGATGCACGTCGGCATCAACATGGATCCCGCGGCGGTTTCACAACCGAAGCTGCTCGTCGAATGCCTCAAATCGGGATTCGAAGAAGTGCTGGCCATGCCCGACCTGGCGGCAGCGGACGCAGTCGAATGAGCTCGCGTGATGGTGGACTCGAGCCGACCTTCAGATCCCACGCGTTCTACTTGCGATAGAAGCTCTCTCGCTCGCGTGACGCCTCCACGATCGGGATTTCGTCGTCCGAGAGTGGCCGCATGAATTTCTTTCGCTGCAGCGCCTTCTCGATATAGGGGGCCAGTTCCCGGGCCTTCTCTGCCTCTCGCTCGGTCCTTCCGGGGATGAATTCGGGGAGTACCGCGGATCCGAAGAGCTCGAGGCTCTCACAGATATGCTCATGCCGATTCCGACCGCCCTGCTGCAGAAAGATGATCTGATCGACGCCGGCATCCTCGAACTCGTGAACGAAGCGGCTGAAGTCGGCGGGCGTCCCGATACCAGGGCTTCCAATCGTTGGCAGGTCTCGATCGCGCAGCGCCTCATACTCCTCCCATAACGTACTTCGGCCGGGCTTCGCATCGTTCGCGACGAGCGCATTGATCGCGTAGCGGAAGAAGGCAAACCCGTCTGCGCCACGACGACGTCCTTCCTCGGGATCGTTGTGAAGCGAAAAGCCCGCCACGACCGCGATGTTGGCATTGACCGTGTGTCCAATCGGCACGCATTCGTCAGATTTGATGATCGAGTAGTACGTATCCGCCCAGCTCTTGGCTTCCTCGGGGTCGACGAAGGTAAAGGCCAGCGCACCGAGCCCATTGCGAGCCGCGGTTTCGATCGTCCTGCGATTGGTACATGCAAGCCACATGGGCGGATGCGGTTTCTGAACAGGCTTGGGGAGCACATTCCGACAAGGCATCGAGAAGCCCTCACCCTCGAAGCCCGGATATGGGTCCATCACCATCATATTGGCGATCTGTTCAGCGGCTTCGAATGAAAGCGCCTGCTTGCGCTTGGCCGGAATGCCGTAGCCGTGGAGCTCGAGTCGCGTTGCACCCTCGCCGATCCCGAAGTCGACTCGCCCGTTCGAGATCAGATCGAGCATGCTGACTGCCTCGGCCGTCCGCGACGGGTGGTTGTAGTTCGGAATGACCTGGCGAATGCCGAATCCAATTCGAATTTGCTCGGTCTTTGCCGCGAGTGCGGACAGAAACACTTCGGACGCAGAGCAGTGCGAATACTCCTCCAGGAAATGGTGTTCGACCGCCCAGGCATGGTCGATACCAATCCGATCGGCTAGCTGGACCTGCTCGATCGCTTCCTGAACGAGTCGAAATTCCGAATCCTCTTTCCAGGGCCTGGGGAGCTGAAGCTCGTAGAAAACCCCGAATCGCATATCGATCTCCTCTTTCTTGCAAGCCGATTCATCTATGAAACTAACAGCGGACCGGGTCGATCAATACCCCGGGGTTCATGATACCCGATGGGTCGAGCACGGTCTTGACCGAACGAAGTGCTTCGCCGAAGAGTGGCGGACGCTGACGATCGTACCAGGGGCGGTGATCTCGTCCGACAGCGTGATGATGTGTGATGGTCCCGCCGCCAGCGATGACGGCATCTGAAGCGATTCGCTTGATTTCAGCCCAGTGTTCGAGTTCGGCACCGGGTCGGCTCGGGGCGATGATCGTGTAGTAGGGAGCCGGCCCGTCGGGATAGACGTGGGTAAATCGGCAGGACAGTGTGCCGCCGCCGCAGACTCGCGCGATCGCTGGCTCCACGGCCTCGCGCAGGCTGGCGTCGAACTCCGCGAATCGATCCCAGGTGATTGCGGTCTCGAAGGTTTCGGAGATGACGCTTGCTGCGACGAGCGCGTCGCGGGCGTAGGGTGCACTCACGAAACTATTGCGCCAGGCACCTCCGGCTCCCTCACGCGATGCGCCGGCATCCGTTCGAGTCTGCACGGCGTCGTCGGGTATGTCCCCTCCATGCTCGCGACAGATTTCCAATGCCCTCGCCATCCAGGCATCGAGTTCGTGATCCGCGGACTCGAAGGCCAGCACGAGTAGTGCGGCAGTTCCCGAGCCACCAGCCGAGGACTCGGCTTCGGCCGGGTCGAGCAGCCGACAATTCGATGGCTCGAGCCCACTCTGTGAAATGGCCCGGGTCGCATCGATCGCTCGCTCGAAGCTGGGGAACCAGACGCTCGCGTTCGCCCGGTTCGACGGGCGATCTTGCAGTCTCATCCAGGCTTCGGTGATGACACCAAAGCTCCCTTCCGAGCCCAGGAAGAGGCGGTCTGGACTGGGGCCCGCCCCGGAACCCGGAAGTCGGCGCGATTCGATGATGCCACTGGGTGTCACGACGCGTAGTGACTCCGCAAAGTCATCGATGTGGGTATAGCGAGTCGCGAAATGCCCCCCGGCGCGAGTCGCCAGCCAGCCGCCGAGCGTGGAAAATTCGAAGGACTGAGGGAAGTGGCGCAGCGTCAAACCTTGCGGTCGCAGCGCATCTTCGAGTGCGGGGCCGTATATGCCCGCCTGAATTCGTGCGGCACGAGAGACTCGATCGATCTCGACGACTTGATTCAACTGGGTTAGGTCGATCGAGACGACACCGGCATACTCGTCGCCGACGTTACATTCGACACCGCCGACAACGCTCGAGCCGCCGCCAAAAGGAATGGCCGCGATGTTCTTGCTTCCACACCAATCGAGTAGATCGACAACCGCCTGCTCGTTCTGCGGGAAGGCCACCCAATCCGGCGGCTCTCGGAAGTCACGACGATACGCACGCACGAGGTCGCTATACGATCGCCCATAAGTATGGCGCGCACGCTCCCTCGCGTCGTCAGTGAGCATCGATCGTAGTGTTTCGGGTCGCTCGACACGCGGAGCCCGCAGATCGAGTTCCTCTATGCGCGGAGGGGAGATGACTTCAATTTCTCCCATTCCGAACCGCCGGGCCAGTGCGGCAGCAATTTTCTGGGTCGCCACCCCATCCGGGCCTTCGCCCTCACGCCCCCATCCCCAGAATTTGAGTTTCCCGGCTGTCATTCCGGCAGCTTAACAGCCCCGGAGCCGGCTGGCGGGCCCCCCTCCAGATGTTCGAGAGTCGCGGCACGAATGCCGAATGGACATGTGTCCCCATAGGACATCCTGCCTCCCGCTTCGTGGCAGAAAGTCTCTCGTAAATGAGTTCACCTCGAAAGGTCAGTCCCATCGAGAGCTCACGCCGCTCCGAGCATTCTGGAAATCGGCACACGAATTGCGTGACTTTGAAACAGTTCGGTTCGACATCGCTGTTTGGGATCTATCTTTGACGCCGCATCCGTGATCAATCAGGACAGAAAGAGAGTCATCAGATGAAGTTCGGCATTTTCTACGAACACCAACTGCCTCGTCCCTGGAATGAAGGCTCAGAACAGAACCTCTTTCAAGAAGCGCTCGATCAGGTCGAACTCGCCGACCGACTCGGCATCGACTATGCGTGGGAGGTCGAACACCACTTCCTCGATGAATATTCCCACTCCTCGGCACCCGAGGTCTTCCTGGCCGCTTGTTCCCAACGCACCAAACGAATCAGACTAGGCCACGGCATCGTCCTGATGTTGCCCGGGTACAATCATCCCGCGCGAATCGCGGAGCGAATCGCCACCCTCGACCTGGTCTCGAACGGACGCGTCGAATTTGGTACGGGCGAATCGGCATCACGTGCTGAACTCGAAGGCTTCAACATCGAGTGGACGGCCGAGACCAAGCGCGAGATGTGGCGAGAGGCGACGGAGCAGGTCGCGAACATGCTCGTGATGGACCCTTATCCGGGACACCACGGCCAATATTTTTCGATGCCGTGTCGAAACGTCGTGCCCAAGCCGGCCCAGCGCCCGCATCCACCGCTTTGGCTCGCGTGCTCGAATCGCGAAACGATTCATGAAGCCGCGAAGAATGGAATGGGCGCCCTCACCTTCTCTTTCGTCGACCAGGGCGAAGCCAAGAAATGGGTGGATGAGTACTACGACATCATCAAGAACGACTGCGTGCCGATCGGGCACTCGGTCAATGCGAATGTCGCCATGGTCACCGGCTTTTCCTGCCATGAAGATGCCGAAGAAGCCAAGCGACGAGGCATGGACGGATTCCGATTTTTCGGCTTCGCCCTCGGGCACCACTACCTCTTCGGCAATCACAAGCCCGGTCGTACGAACATCTGGTAGGCTTTCGAGCAAGCTCGTGAGAGCATTCCGCAAGAAGGCGGAAATCGGGGGATCGGGACACCCGATGAACTGCGCGACCACCTGCAGGGCTTCGCTGACGCCGGCGTCGATCAGGTCATCTTCATTCAACAGGGCGGACAAAATCGCCACAAACACATCTGCGAGTCCCTCGAACTCTTCGCCGAGAAGGTGATGCCGGTGTTCAAGAGCGGCGAGGAGGAGCGAGAGCGAAAAAAGCAGGCCGAGTTGGCGCCATACATCAAAAAGGCGCTAGAACGGAAGGACTTCATGCCCCCGCTCTCGGACGATGAAATTCCCGACATTGGAGCATACGGGCGAGACATCGTCGAACGCGAGGGCGTGGATGAACAAGCCCGAGGTGGGTCGTTCTCGATCCAGACGGAAGATCCCAACGCCACGGACTCCAGAGACTGAACGCCGTCGAGCAACGCTCAAAGCGGCCTGTGGAACAAGAATGGATTGACGATTCGCGGCGACCGACTCGATGGCTATTCTGGCCCTCGATGAAACGAATGAGCATCCTGATTTTCGCGCTCGCTTTCCTGGGATCCGGGTCGGGCTGTGACAATGACCGCGACGCCTTATCCGGGACCGATCGGTCCCCCTCGGCGACGACAACCCCGGCGGATTCGTCGAAACCTTCCGATGATCCACGTCTCAACGTCATTCTGATCACCGTCGATACGCTGCGCGCAGATGCCCTCGGCGCATACGGCCAGAAGCGATTCACGTCACCGAATCTCGATCGGCTCGCACGGGAGGGCGTCATTTTCCTGCATGCGATGGCCTCGGCGCCGAGCACCCTTCCGTCCCATGCATCCATCATGACCGCCAAACATCCGAACGCCCATGGGGCCCGGGCCAATGCGGGCTACATCCTGCCCGCGGAAAACGAGACTCTCGCCGAAGCCCTTCGACGGGCCGCATACCGCACTGGCGCAGAGACTGCCGCGCCGGTCATCAGCCACTTTACCCAACTCAACCAGGGCTTCGATCAGTATCGCGACCTGAGTTCCGGAGACATCGTCAAGAAATCCAGCTCAGTACTTCTGGCCGATGGATCGAGAAGAACCGTCGAACTCGACGAACGAACGGCGTCCGACATCACTGATTTCGGCATCGAATTCCTTCGCGAGAATCAGAATGATCCGTTTTTTCTGTGGCTCCACTATTTCGATCCCCACGCCCACTACACCGCACCATCAGAATACGGCAACCTGATTCCAGATAGCCCCTATCACGCAGAAGTTCGTTATGTCGATAGCCAGATCGGCCGACTGATCCGCAATCTCGAAGTCCTTCGCCTCCAGGGGCGAACCCTGGTCGTCGTCACCTCTGACCACGGCGAAAGTCTGATGGAACACGGTGAGGAAACCCATTCGTCGTTTCTTTTCGAAACGACCATGCATGTCCCGCTCATCTTCTGGGGAGCGGAGGCGATTCCAAAGGATTGGGAGGTGAACTCGATGGTTCGCACCATCGACATCGCCCCCACTATTCTCGATCTTCTCGGACTCCTGCCACTGGAAGAGGCGCAGGGAAGATCGCTCGTGCCGTTGATGACGGGAGAGCGCCACGATCTTCAGCTCACGGGTTACGCTGAATCAATGGAGCTTCATTCCATGTTTGGGAGCTCGATTCTTCGCACGATTCGTCAGGATCGCTGGAAGTATATTCACAAGCTTCGTCCTGCGCTCTACGACCTCGTCCAGGATCCGCAGGAACTCGACGATCTTGCGAGACAACACCCGGAGAAAGTCGCAGAACTCTATCAGGTACTGCGTGACGAAATTCGAAATGCACCAGCGAGCCCCGACGATGCACGCGTGCCCGTGGATGAAGCAACCCTCCTCCAGCTCCAGGCATTGGGTTATACCGGAGCCGTCCCTTCGGCCAATCTCGATGACGAACTCGCCACCCTCGAGCCAAACGGCCCGGACCCCGACGATCTATTCGAGGACGTGAAGGAGTACGGCGCTGGCTGGCAGTATGCGTCCATAGCCAAGTACGCCGATGCCCATTCCATTTTCGAGGGGCTGGTCGAGCGTCATCCGAAACGCCTTCAACTTCTCACGTCTCTCGCGTATTCATTGATTCAGCTCGAACGTCACTCCGATGCAGTGGCGATTCTTCACAGAGCCATCGAAACCGACCCAGAACACGTGAAGGCGTACACCATGCTGGCCAGGAGTGAGGAAGCGCAAGGACACCTCGAGGAATCAGAGGCCGCTACCCGCATCGCTCTCGACCTTCGGCCTTGTTCTGTGGCCGCTCGATTACAGCTTGCCCAGGTCCTCGAGAAGAGCGGCCGGCACGAAGAACAGGTCGCGATCCTCGGAGAGGGGGTCGACGAATGCC
>CBFDDD010000142.1:0-11351 GCA_965603475.1 uncultured Myxococcales bacterium | reverse complement strand
AACGCCCTCTCAGCCACTGGGCACATTCTGGGGGCTGAAATTTCTGGGTGTCGACACTTCCGTACCCCCTTTTTCCGCTGAGCCCGGCGTACGGTCGAATCAAGCCAGCGAGCCCCGATCCCGACTCCTGCAGAATTTTATTCGCCGCCCGAACCGGGTTCGGCATCGGCTCGGAAAACTCGTCCCATTTCACATTAAGCGATCGTTAGTTACCTATGTTCTCAAACGAAACCGGCGACATATCAAGTACCCACCGATGTCCCGCGAAACGCGTCAAAGACTTCAAAACATTTTCCGCCCCGACATTGAAGTCCTCGAACAACTGATCGATCGGCCTCTCGGAGCATGGTACTCCGACTCTACATTCGACTCCCTGTTCGATTCCAGGGCGCAAGACTAATCAATTCTGGTCATCGAGAGATCGGTATACACCGTCGTACTCCGAAGCGGCGCGCTCGATGCTGTAATGACGTCGAAAGGTCGCAACCGCTTCGTCGCTCGGAAACACGGGGGAATCGACGAAGGATCGAAAATTTTGTGCGAGCTCGTCTGAATCCCCTGGATCACTCAGTAGCGTGACCGGCGCATTCATCTCACGCAGCGAAGGGATATCACTGAACAAGCAGGGCAATCCGCTTCCGACTGCCTCGATTCCAGCAATCGGAAGCCCCTCCCAGCGACTCGCCATCACGAACGCGTCAGCAGCCAAGAACCAGCTCCGCACGTCTTTACGCACTCCATGAAACTGAATTGATTCGTCGCCATCAGCCAAGCCCTCGAGCTCAGTTCGCAGCCCGCCGTCCCCAAGCAGATGAAGCGTTGCCCGGTCTCCGACCGCGCTTTGCTGCCACGCGCGAATCAGAACATCGTGCGCCTTCTGCGATTCCGCCATTGATGCACCAGTCATTCGGGCCACACTCAAAAAGTCGAGAGTCGAAGAATCGAGGCCGAGTGATTCACGCGCCCTCTGCGAGGCAACACCTCCCCGAATAGGCCAATCGAAGCGAACGCCGTTGGATATCGCCTGAACACGGCCACGGAGCGCGCGCCCATGACGGTCCATCGCAGTGTCCCCACATGCGATCGACACCTCAGCGGGAAGACGCCGAAATGCCAATCCAGAGAGCCCGGTCTCAGGTAGCACCGTGTTATGAATCGTGCGAACGACTATAAATCGATCACCGACTACGGCAGATGCGAGATAGTGGATCAATTCTGTATTCGTCGTATGAAGATGAACGATCGAATCAGGGCGACGCCTAAGTGCGCAGACGTACCACCAGATTGTCCGAAGATGGATGCGCGCCGTCGGTCCGGCCTCAAATTGGATCCCTTCAACCTCAAGACAGCGGGCCATATCCTCGCCTGCTTCGTCGCGGCGACTACTAAGGATCAGAAGTTCGACGTCGCGACCTCGCCCCTTCAACTCTCTCACGAGATCTACGACGAAACGTTCCGCTCCACCGGCAGCAAGAGCTCCGATAACGTGGACGCAGCGATAATTGGCGACATCCGCTGCAAGCGACTCGATCACCACATCTTTCTCCTCCCGGGCTCGAAACTCACTCTCGGATCAACTCCCGGCGTCACCGGACTCTATGAATGCATCAATCCACTTCGAGTCGCTCTCGTAGCCAAGACGTCGAAGTGTGTACCCATCGAAGCGCTCCAACATTCTGCAGGACTCGAGATTGAAGTGATTCTTCCAATCGCCCGACTTTCCCTTCCTTACAAAGCGCGTGTTGTCGCCCTCCCCCGGCTCTCGTTCGTCTCCGTACAACTTCTTCGTTACGGCCCTAAATGAGTTCACTTCGACGGCTTCCCTAATCTTCGCTTCATCCACATCCCGCTTCGAAAATCGGACCATCCGAATCAAGGCCGCTTCGGGCGCTTCGAGACAGTCTTCGTATCGAATCACGCACACGCCGGGCCGGGCGAGCCATGAGTCGAGGAACTGCGAATAGAAGAACCGTGGATGAGTCATGTGAGTTAGCTTCGCTTCGAGGTAACGCGCGAAGTCTTCCCGAACCGGGGAATCAGGATCGCGCTTGAAATAACGCTCGATTGTTAGCTTCTTCTCGCGCCCGTCGAACTGAGTCTCATGGTAGTAGCAGGATACATACATGTCCCGGGGATCACGGACGACTACGATCGGCCAAGCCATTTCTGGTCGGTAGAGACAATGTTTTTGAACGACGTCATTCCTTTCAAGCATCCGATCGCCCTCGTTAAAATCAACGCCGACATAAGAACGGACCATGTTCGAAATCCAGCTCCCACCACATTTTGGAAACTCAACAACGTGACAGACCCGCCAGCGTTGACACACGATCGGAGTGAGGAGTGCATTCCCAACCTGATAGGCGCGCTTGCTGAGCGGTACGTTATCGACATTCAGAAAATTACGAAGGCTCTCAATCGGATTCGTCATCGATTACTCCCACCACATCAATAGTCGATGCGCACGCCCGAACGCCGGGCGGCGGCTCACTCATTCCTCAGCCAGCTCGATAGATCACGGCCCAAAAGCAGGGACAACTGCTCGACGTCAGGCCGGAAGCTGTCAGCCATTTCGGCACGCATTGCTGCCGAAAGCGTTGGCCTCTTGGCTGTCGTCGAGTTCGTTCTGCGTAGCCAATCCAAGAAACTGAGTTTCTCTAGACCAAGGCTTCTCTTGACAACGCGTGCTGACTTTACCAGCCACTGGGGGGGTCTCTGAGTCAGATGGCTCAACGCTCGAGACTTGTGCGTCGGAGTCGCGTTGACGCGTTCAAAATTTTCCCGTCCGTCATCTTCCACGCCCAAAAATCGCAGAACACCTTGATAAACGCCCCGCGTATCCCGTGCGAAATCTTCGAAACAAATCACGTGGATCTGATCCTCTGGGAAGGTCGATCGAAGCCGACCAATCTGCTCACCCAGCGAGGCCACCCGTCTGTACTGCAGAAATTCGGGTTCACTACATCCAGCCGGAATGCGTCGCCCCGTACGCCGCTCGTCCTGTAGCGACCACGCAACCTCGAAATCGGGCTCGTCTTCTGTCAGGGAAAACAGCAGTTGTGCGTGAAAGGCCTGAGCTAGATCGATCGGATTGCGCACCATCGCAATAATCTTGGCCTCTGGTGCAAACACCTTGATATGATCGAGCGCGGTCGCCGAGTACAAATACATCGCGGAGGCTTCGCCGACGGCGTTGACTTCCGCCGGAATCTCCTTGTATAGATCCAGATAGTCTTCGAACGACCGAACCACTCGCGCTCCATCGAAATCGTCACAAAAGAAGAGCGGCTCCTTAGGCCAAGTCATGAATATTTCAGGATGCGCTCTTAAGTACGAAGCCAATGCAGATGTCCCACATTTGGGCGCCCCCGCGATGAAAAACCTGGGCCTATCCATTAACGCAACCTGCCCAGAATGATCGATCTTCGGTCGGCAACCATCTCTCGGTCACAGTGGCCCATCGATCGTCCGCGGATTCGAATCGTCCGGTCGCAAATTCCGGCGAGGGGTCCCGATAAATTGGGTCACAACCGCACGCAGTAATAGAATCCCGACCATCGGCCAGACCACCGCCTTAAGTGGCGCTCCCAAGATGTTTCGAATCGAAACGACGACCATCGTAAAGAAGAGCGCCGAAAGCAACAGCGGCATTTCACCTTCAAGCGCGCGACTCCGTGCATATCCGACGAGGTACCCCATAAACGTCATGCCGAATAACACGCCGACTACGCCGAAATTGAAATACCACTCTGCTCCGACCGCGTAGCCATATCCACCGCCTGCATCGTATTTGTTCGGATTGATGGAGCTCGTCAACCAGTGACTGGGACTGTGTTGAAGCGGATCGGGCAGGAAGTTCTTACCGGCGGTAAACCCGATATTGGGAATCAGGTGCGCAACCGACCGGACAAAGCTGAGACCATAGTCGTAGTTCTTTGTCCGAGGAATCCAATCGAGCGTATGTCCGAATACCAGCGTCGAGGTCCCCATCTCGTACACCTGCTGACTCACTAGCATTGAGACCGACGTCTCTTGGGTGTCTCGCAGATCACCGTACACCCGAAATTCCTTGATGGCGGGGAGCGCAAGGAACACGAGAAAGGCCGCAGCAACAATCACCACTGGGCGAAGCGGTCGAATCCGAAGGGTATAGAGCCAGCCGACTGCGAGCCCGAATGAAACCAGACCACCACGATCGCCAGTCATCGCCTGGAACACAAAAATTAACGCAGCAATACCCAAGCCCATCGTTGTCACGAGCCGGCGATCTTTTCGATGACTCGCGAGTATCGCGAGGACGCCGCAGCGCGCAAAGATCGGGCCAAGGTCGAAGAACCTAAAGTCAAAGCCGGATCGGCGGCTCGCGAATACGTCACCGTAGGACGCGAAAGCCACGCTTGGCCCGAGGATCGCGATCCCAAGGAATACCATCAGCAGCCCCCCGAGAGCCACCATCAGCCCAGCCACTGCCAACGCATCCGTCGACGGCGGGAGGGCTGCGGCCTCCAAGGACCTTAGGTTCCGGATCGGGCGAAGGTGGAGTCCCCAAATGAAGGCGACCATGGTGAGCAGAGCCAAACCGAAACCACGCTCGGAATTTCGAGCGAGCCCCATGTCCCAAGCATCGTAGACGAGACCCGTTGGTCCAGGAATCAGATCGATCGCAATAGGAATACCAAAATAGAAAAGCAACATCGCCGGCGGGATCCAAACCAATGGATCGACACCGACAACGAACCGACGGACAAGCACAAGGTGAATCACCATCAAGACGATCGCCGCAATCGTGAAAAGCAACGGAGAGATGGAGAGTCCGAATGTCCACCAAAACTGCACGATCATGAAGAGCGTGAGAGAAACAACCCCGAATACGACGCCTCCGACCCACGAAACGTGCGCCCGATTGGCGGGGATCGTCTCACCCGCCGACATGACAGATTCCTAAGCGACTCATAATCAATTCCCCATCGCTGCGGTGCGCAAATGGTAGAGCGTCGCGCGTGCAGAATCGGACCACCTGTATTCACTCGCGCGAGCTAAGGATCTTTCGCGCATCAATGCGCGCTCGGTGTCATCGTGGAGAAGTTGATCAAGGACCCTTCGATACTCGGAGGCCGTACTCGGATCCACGTAAGCAGCCGCATTACCACAGACCTCCGGCATCGAGCATGCGCGATTCGTCACAATCGCCGAACCGGCGGACATGGCCTCCAGCAACGTAATCGGGAGATTTTCCGCCTCGGATGTGAAGGCGAACACTCGCGCATTCGACATCAAACTCGCGAGTGCCCTCGCGTCTAGGCCGCCCGTAAAAACGATCGGAGCAACGGATTTTTCGGCGCGCTCCTGCAACCGCATGGCGTACTCCCGATCGAAGGGTTCTCCCACAATCAGCAAAGGCCACGCGCTCACGCGTTCACCTAACGCGACGTAGACATCAATCAGCTTCTCGAGCCGCTTATATCTATAGATATGCGAGACTGTCAGAACAAATGCATCGGGCTCGACATTCCATTCCGCCAGAACATCGGAAGATTCGGCGCCCCCATGCCCTCCGAGATGCTCTGCACCGAACGGAACGACGGGGAATGCATCGAGAGCCTCCGCTCCCAACCGATTTCCGAGGACCAGTTCGCGTCCCCACGCCGAAATGAAAATCGCACAAGCCACTTGCTTAAGACTCATATTAGTCAACTGCTTCAATAACTGCAGGCGCGCGCGCTGAAACACCGACTCGCCACGAATGACTTCATCGAGGAACGGGGCGAGGTTGTGAATCAGAATCACCTGCGGGATAGGTGACCGAAAGACTGCAAAATTGCCGGGGTGGAATAACACATCAGCTTTCCAGCTTCGAAGGATCCGAGGCAACACGAAATTTTCGCAGCGCAATCGACTGGCAAGGCCACTCCCCGCCGGCGGAAGCTCGATCGTTTCGAAAGATGAGGGAACCCCGAGTTTCTCCAGCGTGGCAACGTCGCCAATAACCGCGACCCGCTCACCGAAAGCTTCCTTCGCAAGCGCCGGAAGTAAGTGACGCAAGTGCGTAATTGCACCGCCAGCGATCGTCGATGTCGTATTGACAGCAATCCTCAATGGCGACGTCGACGGCATCACCCCTCCCATCCACTAACGATTCCCGCAGCGGCAGCCGTGGCTCGGGAAACGCCAACGATCTCCCCGATCGAAATCGGCGCCGGACGACCTGCGCGCAGGGCACGCAGGGTCTCTTCAACCGCCGCCGCCTGCCCCTTATCTTGATTCACCCCCGAGATCTTCTTTCCTCCCGGCAAGGTCGTCACACGAAAATTGTCGCAAATCGCACTTTTCCCGTCTGCGTGAACCTCCCAACGTTCCTTCGGAAGCTCGACACTGGCGTTTGCGAGATACGAGATCGAAGCCGTCGATCCGTCAGGATAAGAAAGCAACGCCATCATCGAATCGTCCGTCTCTGGATCGCGACCGAGCTTGCGCGCCTGAATGCCAATCGGATTCTGCCCGACGAGATACGTACACAGATCCACAAAATGGCAGGCCTCGCCGATGATCCGTCCGCCGCCGATCCTCGGATCCGTCAGCCAGGTCCCCCCCGGTGTCGGGCCCGCTGCCACAACGTATTGAATCGCCATGGGACCCGACCGCTTCGCGAAGGCCTCGCGAACGGCTCGCGCATGCGAAGAAAATCGACGGTTATATCCAACCATCAGGAACCCATTGGTCTCCTCAGCCGCTCGGGCAACGGACTCGACCTCTTCCATCGTCAGCCCGACGGGCTTCTCGAGCCATACCGCCTTGCCCGCTCGCAGCGCCGCCTCTGCAAGTGCGGCATGGGAATCGTGTTGCGTCGCGATGAAAACGAGATCGCTCGAATCGTCCACAAAAACATCCGCGGGATCGGTGCCACACGTCTCGAAGCCGAAGCGTTCGGCTGTGCGCTTGGCGGACGGGCCTGTCGCCGCCACGATCGTTCGGCGCGAGAGCCCCGACGTCTTCACGAGGATCGGCAGCAACACGGCCTTAGCATAGTTCCCAGCTCCGACAAACGCGATGCCGAGTTCGCCACTGGAGGCACCTGACTTCGAACGATGGCCGCGCTGCCCGCGGGTCGACACCGTTCCCATCCGCGCCCGATCGACGTCCTCCGCATATTTGAACACCGCCGCGAGCGCCTTCCGCTCACCCTTCGCCAACGCCTCATACGTCTCGGTCGCGCTCTCGAAATCGACGGTTTCGATGCCCATCTTCAGCGGGTCGATCGATCCTCGCGTCGCCAGGTCGAGAAACGCCTGAAGGTTGCGCTGTTCCGTCCATCGAACGTAGGCCAGGGGATAATCGAGCCCGACTTCTTCGTAGCGGCGGTCGTATCGCCCCGGCCCATACGACATGCTCATCCGGAGTTCGAGCTCCTTTTCGTAGAAGCTCCGACGGTCGAGATCCATTGCGGTGGCTCCGACCGCGACGATGCGCCCCTTATGCCTGGAGAGCTCCGCCGCAAGTTCGAGAGGAGCAGAACTCGCCGAAGCCGCCGTCACGATCGCAAGATCCACGCCGTGTCCGCCTGCCGCTCGGGCCAAAAGAGGGGCGTGGTCGTCGCCGGGCGAAGCACCCCAGTCCATGCCTTGTTCGAGTGCTTCAGCAACTCGTTTCGGATCGAGATCGATACCGTAGACCCGACATCCGTTCGCGAGCAGTAACTGAACCGTAAGCTGACCTATGAGACCCAGCCCAATCACAGCAACAACTTCGCCGAGAGTCGGATCGCCCACTCGAAGCCCTTGCATAGCAATCGCACCGAGTGTGGAAAAGGCCGCTTTATCGAGGCCGAGCCCCTCCGGTACATGTGCAGTCAGATTCTCCGGCACGATGATGAGCTCAGCGTGATTCGCATAGCCCGCACCTGCACACGCCACTCGGTCGCCCGGAACCAACGAATGCACGCCCTGACCGACTTCCAGAACGATCCCCGCGCTCGCATACCCGAGCGGCTGAGGCACATCGAGTCGATTCATCACTGTCCGATACGTCGGCAACGGACCTTCCTGGCGAAGCTTACGCGTCACCTGCTTGACAAGATCCGGCCGGCTGCGGGCTTTCCCGAGCATGGATTTCCGCGCGAAGTCCATCGCCATTTTTTCCGTGCCTGGCGACATGACCGAGTAGACGTTCCTGACGAGTACGAGTCCAGGTCCCACCGCCGGAGCCGGGACTTCGACCAGCTCGAGTGCGCCCGTTCGCGAATTTTGGAGAATTTTCTTCACTGCACCATCTCCGTTACTCGTCTAACGCGATTCTTGTTCCACATGCCCTACCCAACCCACGTGCGGTAAAAATGCCCGCTCCCACGCAATTACGTCGAGCCCATGATCATTGACTTTCGTCGAACCGCGCACGACTTCGCCGACCAGCACATCCGAGACCGACCGCACCGCCGTGATCCGTGGCCCGTCGTCTTCGATCGGCTCCCGCAGCTTCGCAAGCTTCCGTTCATCGAACCCCATCAATCGAACCGCTACCAGATCTACTGCCACCGGATCCGTGCCTGCCAGAATTACTCCAAGCGCCACATCGGTTGGTGCGAGCGGGCCTTCGCCCTCGCCCGCCAGGACTCCATCGATGATCGTGAGTACCGTCCGCACGGGCTCGGCCGCATCGAGATGCAACCCATCCCGATCGCTGTAGTAGAGACAGCGATTGAGATCGCAACACATTCTCCATGTCGTTCGGTTTCCATACCAGTTGCCGCTACGAATGAACTCATCTCCTCGCGTTGCCGATTCAACCCGCCGCACCGTTTGAAAAACCTTGAGCATCCGGCCGCGTGCCAGGAAGGGTCGCGCGATCTCCGTCGCACGGCTTCGCAGTCGATCGATGAGCCGATTCTCAGGGAACTCATCACCGCCTTCATCGACTGAACCGAGGCTGTGATGTGGTAACCAGTTCTTGTCGCCGTTGATCCCAACGAGATTCTTGAGCGCCAGAGTCACGCCCGTCTTCTTATGGGTCTTGAGTTTCGGTAGATTGATCACGAGATCCGCTGAGAGAACGGTCTCGCTCAACAGATAGGCGTTGCGCCCACCAATGTGATGTTCCGCAGTCGGCCCGGGATCGTAATCGGCACCCCGAAAGCGATTCGGATCGAGCCCTGAGCCCGTGAAAAAGCTTCGCTCGCCGAGATCGACCGCACGGTAACCGAGCGGATCACCCGGCAAGGTCTTCCGGTCCTGGACAATACCATCCTTGAATACGACGGCTTCCCGTCGTAGGTCAATGACCTCGAGTTCGCGACTAAGCCTCTCGTCATAGAATGCAACAATTTCGTCGAGACCAACGATCTCGCGAATCCGCTCGAAATTACAATCCATCTGGGGCGCTTCTGCGATTGCGACACTGCCGTCGGGTCCAGCTGCGATCATCGCATAATCGGCGACCGCTCGAAGGACTGCCCCGTGTGTGATAACGCTCTCGACTGTACCCCCGCGTCCATTCTCGGCCGGATTCCAATGACGGATCAGGTTCGGCTTGAGCACGATGCGTTTGCCCGACGCCACGAGTGAACCGATCGGGTTCCAATCGGACGTTCCAAAGTGCTCCGCATCCAGGCCAAGGCCATGGAGCGACGCACGAACTGCTGCGTAGACCTCGTTGAACGGGCTATCGCCACTCTCTTCACCCAGAAGCCGGTCTAGTTCGGGATAGCTCTTCCCTGGCCCCCAAGGCGCAGAAAGCCCTTCGTAGCTCGCTCGACACCGCGCAAGCCCTACTCGAATCATTCGACATTTCTCCCCACGGCGGATCTGACCGCCCGAAACTTACCATTCGTTTCGCGTGGGATCTCATCGACTCGCCGAAGATCGATTCGAATCTCATCTCCGAGTCGAGAACGAATCTCCTTGAGAAGACCTTGCTCGGACCGCGCATCGAATGAAAGTCTTGGAACGATGCGGACCTCGATTGAATCAGCCGCCTCTTGGATGATCTGGGCCTCGGCGATATCGAGTTGGTCTTTGAAGATGTGATCGAGTCGACCGACCCAGCGCCCATCGGGCGTCACGACATAGTCCTCGACCCGCCCATCGATATCGAGAAAGACATCACCCGGTCGTCCGCAGGCACAGGCGTGTTTCGAACGCGTCCCTACATCGCCGATCCGATAACGAATAAAGGGTGTCGCATCGTTGCCAAGTCCCGTTACGAGCATTGGGCCGCGAACATAGTCTTTGGTCTCCTCTTGGACTTCAACTTCGACGATCCCGAACTCCATGTCCAGATGCAGCCGTCCCAGAGCACAGCCAGTCATCGAGACGACGAACTCGCTGGTCCCATAGCGATCGAATATCGGTGCCGCAAAGGCCTCCTCGATCACCTCGCGATGAAAAGCGAGTAGCGATTCGGACGACGGGAATACAGCTTTGAGCTTTCCCGCCGGAAGAGGTCGTCCACACTCGAGCATCGCGCGTCCCAACAGGTGAAGCGAAGAAGGGTACCCCTGCACATAGACTGCAGGCAGCGCATGCATCGCTTCAACGTAGGCTGGAAGATTGTCCTTCGTCATGTGGTAGAGCGAAAAGAGAGTCTGCCTATTCCACGCGTTTCGACGCCAGAAGGGCGGTCGACGCTGCCGAATGGGAACCAAGAGCTGACCACCGAAAGAAAAGTGGGAATCGCCGAGTTCGATTTCTTGCCAGCGGCGAAGTCGCCAAACCGCCGCATACTCCTCCGCGAGCGCCTCAGACGTATACCAGAGCGGCATTGCACTTCCCGTCGTGCCACTGGTCTTGCCTCGCATGAGTCGGCCAGTCGGAATATCAGATGCGACAAACGATTCTGGGGCGTCGCGATAGATCGACTTCTCGAGCACAGGAAACATCGAAAGAATCGCCGCGATACCTTGCTCCGCATCGACATCAGGTTCGGGCTCATCGAGATCCATCGCGCGATAGTGCGGCACGAAGCGCCGCGCGCGGCGAACGAGATGAATTAGTCGATCCTGCTGAATCTCATAAAGAGCTTCCGCCGAACTCATTCCTGTCTCAAGCCACTGGTCAAGCATGTGATGGAAGTACGGTGTGAATCGCGCCCGCGTGCGCTGTCGACCGACCAAGGTGCAGGCAATATTCTGCAGCGGAATCGGAAGTGCCCCGTAAGCAGATTCCAGAGTCATCACTTTAACGATGGTTTCGAATCCGACTTCTCCACCACCACTTCTGCCACCACCGGTAGATGATCCGAAGCCTTCCTGGCGGCAGCCGAATCGTGTTGGCTGATCGACACCACTTTGGCGCTGCGTACATAGATTCGATCGAGCGCCACCATTGGGCGGCCAGCGGGGAAGCTCGGCGGCCAGTTCAAGT
>CBFDDD010000141.1:0-11376 GCA_965603475.1 uncultured Myxococcales bacterium | reverse complement strand
GCAACAGCAGCTCCCGACGCGCACGTCCTTCGCGGCGCGCCGAAGACGCGGACGAGAGAGAATCGTCCAGAATACCACCGGCGGGATCAGCAGTCGGCCGTCGCCGGTGGAAAAAGGAATCGGGATACCACCAGCAGGCTCGCGTAGAGAAGACCTTCTTCAGGTATAAGTCGATCATTGGCGACCGGCTTCGGGCGCGTCATCCGGAATCGCAGCGGAGGGAAGCAACGATCGCTTGCAACATCCTGAATCGAATGGCTGAGTTCGGTTGGCCAGAGTCCTTTGCGATCGGCAGTGGATGAAGATCGTTCGGGGACGAAAGAGCCGCTGCCGCATTTCCGATTCATGCACCAACGCCAGGAAATGGCGGTGGGGGGAGTCGGGGGCGAAACCGTCTCCAGGGCCGGTCCCTGATGATCAGGGCTCGCCAGGGCCTGGCCCTTGAGTACTGGTCTCGATAGGATGCGCTTTGGTGATGAATTCATCTCGAGCTTGCGCGACCAGTCGCGCCCTGGCGTTTGCGGTCTTGATGCTGACCTCGACGGGATGCCTTCTCATCGGCGCACCCGTCCTCCCGAAAGAATGGCCATCCGCCGCAACGCCCGGCGAGGAGGAATGTCCCGACCTTGGCGGTACCTTCGCTGTGTCCGGACGAGAATCAGGCATGATCACGTTTTTTTGGTTCGTGCCCATCTGGTGGTCCTCCAACTCGGAATCGATCGCCCGTCTAGACAAAGACCTCGGTCTCCGATTCAAGGATCGTTCGCCGGTCGAGATCGAAGGTGCAGCAGCACTTCGGCTGGTTCAACGCGACCCCGCACACCTTCGCATCTCCGTGCTCCGACACGACGGAATCCGCGTCGAGGGTGTGAGCGATATGACCTTTGCACACGTCAGCCCCAAGCTCGAGGATCGCGCCCGCGACTTCGAGTGCCGGAACGGGCGAATCGAGTTCGGGTATGCAGTGGATCAAGGAGAGGCTCCCGCGTCGGGGGTCAGTCTGAAGATGGGCCGTGCGTCGGATGGGGCTCTCCTTACAAGAATCGGTAAATCCGGTGGCTTTCCTCCTTTATCCCTCGGTGCGTTCAGCACATGGCACCGCTTCGAACTCGTCCCGATCGCCGAGCCGATTCGCAATCCACTCGAGGCACCGCTGGATCATGTCGATGCACCTTGAGTTGGTCGGAAGACTCACCGCGATCTGGTTGCTGATCGCGACGATTCCAGGCTGCCTCCTGTTCGAAATTCCCCTGGATCGGGAGAAGTGGGGCCCGCTGCCCCAAGGACCGCCAGGCGAATGTCCCGATCTCACCGGGACGTATCGGGTCGACGGCGAGGCAACCGACGCCCGCGTACTGTTCTGGTTCCTGCCAGTCCGCTGGCGACGGGAAGCAGAGCAAGACGTGCGACTCGATCGAGACCTCAGGCTCCTGCTCGACGAGCCGAGAAAGCGCGCCCTCGCGATCGATCACCTGAGAGAGATCTCGTTCTCCCACCTGGACGCGAGCCACCTGCAGATCGTGCTTCACTACAACACCGCATCCGTGGACAGCCGGGAGCCGGACACACTGACGCTGATAGAAGCAAACTTCATTCGCTATGGGCCGGAAAACGGGACGATCGAGGATCGCGCTTATTCGTTCGGTTGTTATGACGGGATGCTTCACATTCGAGTGAGGGGCTCGGAGCGGCCATCCAGAGATCCGTCCTTCACGAACTTGACCAGAAGGCTCGGGAGACTGGACGACGGGGCGCTCGTCGTGCGCGCCGGCCAAACTGATCCGCTCAAGCTGTTCTCCTACTCGATAAATGGTTCCAGCTGGCATCGGTACCAGAAGATTCCGGCGAATCCGAACCGTTGAATTTGGCAACAGAGATAAACGCCCGCGACGGCACTCATCGACCCCGAAATCCGCCGTCTCCGGTCCTGATTCACCCGTGCCGATCTGCCAAGAACCCCGCGGAATCACGCGATTTTCCCCGCCGATCGGAGCCCAGTGGCGAGCAATCTCTGCTCGAGCCACCTGGGTGGCGGCGGGGGGAGTCCAGGACGAACTTGTCTCTGGGGACGACATCGCTGATGCACAGGAAAACTACCGCGGAATGATTCGAAAACAGAATGCTCTGGCCGATGCGAATTCAAGATTCTCGAAGACGTGACTAGACGTGAACGATCTCGTCCTTCAGCGCGTAATTCATCGCGAGTACCTCGGCCTTTTCGACCTCGCCTACTCCATGCTTCTTCATCGCCGCCAGCAGGTCGTCCAGAACCGCGACGAATTCCGCCTCGGAACAATTCATACCCGTATGGGCCGTCTTCATGTCGAGGCCCTTGTACTCGTGGGGACCGCCCGTACCTGAACAAAGGAGATCAACCACGAGGTCGATGATCTCAGCGTCGCTCTTCTTGGCGACCGCGTAGCGAGTCGCGATAGTCGGATTGCTCTGATGCCG
This sequence comes from uncultured Myxococcales bacterium, assembly GCA_965603475.1. GTDB lineage: Bacteria > Myxococcota_A > UBA9160 > UBA9160 > UBA4427 > UBA4427. The sequence goes on along the minus strand of CBFDDD010000141.1, from coordinate 8,922 downwards.
TGCGAGCAGATCGGCCACCATGGGCCGGATCTTCTCCTCACCACCGAGTCGCTCGTAAAGGCTTGGGGCTGACATCCAATTCTCCTCGTTGGATAGTTGAGAGGCGAACAGGCAAGACCCCACGGAAAGAGAGGACAGGCCATCGTTCGAGCTCTATTCCGAACCGCTGAAATCGCAAGTATAGAGAATAGTGGATCGCGGCACGATTCGACGCCACACCAGCCCGTCTCCGCTTCGGATTCGCCCAGACCCATCTGCTAAAACCCCGCGGAATCGCGGGAATTTCTGACGATCGCTCTAGCTGTGTGGGAGAGTCCTTGCCTACGCAGACTCAATGGCGGCGGGGGAAGTCGGGGGAGAACTGGTCTCTGGGGGTGATTCCCTGATCCGCTGGGAACGTACCGGGATCTTCGCCGGATCCGGGCGTCTCGGACCTCTGCGTCACTCGAGTTCTCTCGTCGTTCCGAGCAGCTGGAAACGAATTCTCTACCTGGTCGAACGAGAACGGGTCTCGAGGCAGTCCTTCGAGCACTCGTTCGAAACGGCTAAGAACCCGTCGCCGGACTCGGACCCGAAGGAGCACCATCCGAGCCGTCCTGAGCTTCGATCTCTGCCACCATCTTCTCGACGACCTCGAAGGCTTCGGTGTGCCCGTAGAACTCCCTGCCCGTGCGCTTCCACCACTTTCGAACGCGGGGCATCTCGAGATAGGGGCGATAGATGGAACGTCGGGTCTGCATGAACTCGGCGTCAAGCAGGCCGCGATTGTGGAGAAATTCGGTCTGGATGAGCCCTCCGATAAAGATCGACATCTGAACGGCGAACTCGAATCCCTCTTCGCGAGTGAGTCTTTCGTCCGTCAGCAACGCCTTCATCATGACCTTGTTCTGGCCGTCGGGCGAGAACCAATCAAGCTGCTGATCCGCTGACCGATCACCCACTCGGTAGGTAAACTCGGTTCGAGCACGCTGGCTGGATTCCCGGAAATCGCGCTTCGCGTGGTTCACCTGGATCGCGAGGTACGCCAACGTCGCTAGCGTGGCGAGCGCCGCGATGAGCTCCCCGATGCTTCCGAGATCTTGAATCGTCAATCGCGTCTCCCTCCATTCACGAGAGCTAGTCTAGCGCCGTCGCCTGGCACCCTTGATCGAGGCGAAGGCCCACTTCCGATCACCCACGCGATCGCGCGCAGCCGACCGCTCACCCAATCGCCGGAACTCGCGGCAGAGAACTTCCGACCGTCATTCCGAACCACCCAATTCGGCAACAGAGATAAACCCGCGCAGCCGGGCTCATTGACCCCGAAAATCACGGTCTCCGGTTCGGATACACCAAAGCCCGATCCCCAAAACCCCGCGGAATAGCGCGATTTTCCGGGAGCGTCGGTGCGCCGTGGCGAGCACTATCTGCTCAAGCCACCTCAGTGGCGGTGGGGGGAGTCCAGGGCGAACTCGTCTCTCTGACCCCATCCCTGATAAACAGGGAAAATACAGGGAATTTCTCCGAACTCAGACGCCTCTGAACGAATCAGGCCCGAGATTCCCCAGCCTTTCCGCAGCAATAGCGACAGATTCCCTGTGATCGAGAACAGGGAATTAGTTCCGACGAGCAGGGAGTTTGCGGGAATTCGAAGCGGGCTCTGAGTCGAGGCGCTCGAGCGGATTCATCCAATCACTCGCGTGGACAAACGGGATAAATCGACCGATCTGTGGCACACCGCGGTGGGACAAGTGGCCGATTTCGTTTCGGATCTCGATCGGCTGAGTTTTGGCACACTACGGGACACGTAAAATAGGAGAATCATGAACTGCCCCGGCTGCGACCACGAGAACCCCGACGACGCCACCTTCTGTGGCGAGTGCGGCAGCACGTTCGGAAGCGAACTCGCGTGCCCCGACTGTGGCCGCGAAAACTCCGTGGGCCAGAAGTTCTGTCACGGATGTGGTGGACCTCTAGTTCGTGACGGCGACAAGACCCCCGCGCGCGAGCCGCGCGCCTACACCCCCAAGCATCTGGCGGACAAGATTCTGCGCTCGAAGAGCGTGCTCGAAGGTGAGCGCAAGCAGGTGACAGTGCTGTTCGCCGACGTGAAGGGCTCGATGGAGCTGGCCGATCAACTCGACCCCGAGGAGTGGCACCGTCTGCTCGAGCGCTTCTTCGAGATTCTGAGTGAGGGCGTGCACCGCTTCGAGGGGACGGTGAACCAGTACACCGGCGACGGGATCATGGCGCTCTTCGGCGCCCCGATCTCGCACGAGGACCACGCACAGCGCGCCTGCTATGCCGCGCTCCACCTGCGCGACGAGATCGCCCGCTACGCCACCGATGTGAAACGCCAGTACGGACTCGGCTTCTCGACGCGAATGGGAATGCACTCGGGCGACGTCGTCGTCGGAAAGATCGGAGACGACCTGCGCATGGACTACACCGCGCAGGGACATACGGTCGGGCTCGCGCAACGCATGGAAGCGCTGGCGTCTCCCGACACGTGCTACCTGACCGACGGCACGGCGTCGCGTGTCGCCGGCTACTTCGACCTCGAGGACCTCGGCGACTTCCAAGTGCGCGGCGTGGCGGAACCCGTGCACGTGCACCGACTGAGCGGCCTCGGCAGCGCAATCACGCGATTCGACATCTCCCGCGCACGCGGCCTGACGCGTTTTGTCGGGCGGGACTCCGACCTGGCCACGCTCGAGTCCGCGCTCGAGCAGGCTCGTCAGGGGAACGGCCAAGTAGTCGGGGTGGTCGCAGACGCGGGCACGGGCAAGAGCCGTCTGTGCTTCGAGTTCGTCGAGAAGTGCCGCGCGCAGGGAATGACCGTGAACGAAGGACACGCTGTGGCGCACGGCAAGAACGTGCCTTACTTGCCGATGCTCGAGGTATTCCGCCAGTACTACGGCATCGGTGACAAGGACGACGACCGCGCCATCCGCGAGAAGATCGCGGGCCGCATGCTGCTGCTCGACGAGGACTTCCGAGACGTGCTCCCGATCCTGTTCGAGTTCTTCGGCGCCCCGGACCCGGAACGACCGCTTCCGGGCATCGACCCTGAGGAGAAGCAGCGGCAGCTCTTCGCCGTCCTGCGGCGAATCGTGCAGGGCGACCCGAACGCGGAGGCGGGCAGCTTCGCCGTGCTGATCGAGGATCTGCACTGGCTCGACGCCGGCAGCGAGGCTTTCCTGCAGCAGTGGGTCGATGCGATCGCTGGCTCTCCGAGCCTGCTGCTCCTGAACTTCCGCCCGGAGTACCACGCGGACTGGATGCAGAAGTCATACTACCGGCAGCTGCCCTTGGCGCCGCTCGGCCCCGACGCGATTCGCGAGCTGCTCGACGACCTGCTCGGCACCGATCGCAGCACGCGCGGACTCGCTGGAGAGATCCATGCGCGGACCGGCGGAAACCCCTTCTTCACCGAGGAGGTCGTTCAGGCACTGATCGAGTCCGGTCATCTGGAGGGGAGCCGCGGGCAGTATCGCCTGATGACGCCCGTCGATCGCATCGAGGTTCCCGTCTCGGTACAAGCCGTGCTGGCGTCGCGCATCGACCGCCTGGAAGAACGCGATAAACATCTACTACAGACTGCGGCCGTCATCGGAAAGGAGTTTGCGGAGCCGATCCTGCGCGCTGCCGCAGAGCTCCCCGACGATGAACTGCGCGCCTCGTTGGCGGTTCTCAAGGGAGCGGAGTTCATCTACGAGCAATCGCTCTATCCAGTAGCGGAGTATGCCTTCAAGCACCCGCTCACACAGGCGGTCGCGCTCGGCTCGCAGCTCCGGGACCGCAGGCAACGCACACACGTAGCGGTCGCACGCGCGATCGAGGAAGAGAGCGTCGGGAAACTCGACGAAGCGGCCGCATTGTTGGCGCACCACTGGGAGGAGGCGGGTGAAAAGCTGAACGCAGCTGGGTGGCTTCAGCGCGCCGCCGGCTGGATCGGGCGCAGCGACCCGCTGCAGTCCGCCCGCTACATGCGGCGCGCCCTCGACCTGACCGAGGAGCTGCCTCCGTCGGCGACACGACGCGACGTACGCTTGGACGCGTGCCGCGGCATCCTCCAAGGCGGCTGGCGTTCGGGCCTTTTGCACGAAGAGGCGGAGCGGGTCTTCTCGGAGGGCAGCGAGCTGGCGGAGCTGGCCGGCGACGTGGATCGCGCGATCGCACTTCGCATCGGGTACGGCGCCACTCTCGGATTTGCGGGCGAGCCACTCCGGCACCGGAATCTCGGGTTGGAAGCGGTCGGCTTGATCGACGACTCCACGAGCCCCGGTGCGGCCGCAAGCGCGCTCTCGCCCGGCGCCGGCTACGGCAGCTACCTGCTGGGAAGACTCGACGAGGGCAAGGCGTTCGTCGAGCGGGCGCTCCCTCTCGTCGAGGGCGATCCTCGAGCAGGAATCGAGACGCTCGGATTCAGCGCCTGGGGCCAGTCCCTCCAGATGCTTGGTGTGATCGAGAGGACCCTTGGACACGTCGACGACGCGCGGGCACATCTCGCAGAGGCCGTCCGCGTCTCGCGCGCGCACGACTTGTTGGAGGCGCTGGCCTGGTCGCTCGGAGAAGTCGCAGAGCTGGCCTTCTTCGCAGGCGAGTCTGCGCCACATCCCGGAGCCGACGAGGCCCGCCGCAGCGCACTGGAAGCCGTCGCGGTCGCCGAGCGCATCGGAAGCCCGTTCTCGATCAGTCACGCGTACCGCGCGCTCGGCGCGGCCCAGCTGCTGCACGGCGAATGGAATGAAGCAGTCGATGTGCTTGAACGTGCGATCGCGATCGCGCGCAATGGAAGCGGGCTGGAGCGGGAGGCTGACCTGCTCGCTCGGCTCTCCCATGCGCTGCTATGCGCCGGGCAGCCAGACCGGGCGCTCGCCAGCGCGGTCGAGGCGATCGCACGTGCTGGACAGCAGGAGGCCCGACTCTTCGAGATGATGGGCGAGCTCGCGCTCGCCTGTGCACTTCGGGCGGATGCCGGTGTCGACGCGGCGCAGGAGATCCGCACCCATCTCGACCGGGCGGAGGAGCTCGTCCGCGAGACGGGTGGCCGCCTCTTCGAGCCACAAGTCCTCGAGGAACGCGCGCGTCTGGCGGAGCTCGAGGGTTCGGACGAATCCGGCACACAGCTCGCGACCGCACGCAGCCTGTACGCCGAGATCGGCGCAACGGGCCACGCGGATCGACTCGGGCGGGAGTTGTCGGCGCCAGTGACCTGAGACGGTCCCCAGCTGCGATTCAGACCTTCTAGACCGAGCCCGCGAATGGACGATCGAGCCACGACCTCTCTCATCGGAATTCGCTTCGACAACGAGCGTCTAAATCGCGAGAGCGGATTGGCGCGGCTCTACTGTTTGGGCCTTGAGGTTGCTGGCTGCCAGGCAAGTTGGCAGACGAGACCCGGGAATTGGCGTAGCTCCACCTCCGACAATTCTCTCTCGTGAAGGCAAGCCAACGATCCCCAATCGCCCGTTGGCGATCTGCACCGATATTCCTGTTGCTATGATTCGGCGCTAGCTGCCGCCTTTCATGTCGATGGGTTGCAGCCTGAGCGATCGGGGGCAGCAAAAGCGTGACGATTCAGGACCTCGGAAGCATTGGCGAATTCGTGGCTGCATTAACCACCGTGGTGACACTGATCTATCTGGCAGTACAGATCCGCCAGAATACGAGTTCACTTCGCGCGAGCGCCTATCAGGAGACGGTTCGGTCGTCGAACGACTGGGCGGCCTTCTTCGTGCATCACCCGGAAACCAACGAGACCTTTCTCAAGGGAATCACAGCCCCCCACTCACTGAACAAAACAGAAGCCCTCGAATTCACTCACCTCATCGAGATCTACCTTCGCAACTTTTCCGCGGCAAAGAAGCTCGCTAGCGATGGACTGATTCCTGCAGAACCTTGCATTGCGTACGAGAACGCCCTTCGTAAATGGTTCGCTTCTACAGAACTCCGCGACTGGTGGAAGAGGAGAAACCCCGGGTTTGATCGGCTCGTCGAATCGCTGATCGACGCCCAACAAGGCGATAACGCTGACATCGGAAAGTCTGTTTGAATCGAATCGGCTCGACTTCCGACGTTCAACCCGGTGCCTAAACCGTCTGGTCAGCGCTGTCGGGCGCAGCCGAGCGCCGACTCGGTAGACGGCCATCTGGATGGGATGCGGTCGGGGGAGCTTGCGAAACCTTTAGCGAATCCGAACCGCCCAACTTGGCAACAGAGATAAACGCGAGCGGCCGCGCTCATCGACCCCAAAGCCCGCCGTCTCCGGTTCGGATTCGAAAGACCCGGCCCGCCAAACCCCGCGGAATCGCGGGAAATTCGGGATCTAACTCGGGATATCTGGGAAAATCTCTGTGCGCGCAGACTCAGTGGCGGTGGGGGGAGTCTGGAACCAAATCTCCTGGGGGCAGATCCCTGTTCGGCAGGGAAAATACAGGGAATTCTACCGATTTCAGACTCCTCTGAGCGAATCAGTTCCGAGATTCCCCAGGCTTTACGCCGTCATAGCGACAGATTCCCTGTGATCCAGAACAGGGAATTGATTCCGACGAGCAGGGAATTCGTGGGAATTCGAAGCGGGCTCTGATCCGAGGCACAAGAGCAAATTCATCCAACCACTCGTACCGCACAGGAGAAAAATCGACCGATCTGTGGCGCATCGTCAGTGAGATAAATGGCCGAATTCGTTTTGGATCTCGATCGGCTGAGTTTTGGCACACTACGAGCTGCAGCAGCACGCTCGCCGCCCAACAAGGAATTGCAGCGATCGGGCTTCTACGCCGGCGCGCCGGGCCGTGGTACCTTGCGATTCGACCGAGGCGTTCCGTACCCGGGCAGCAAGTCGCCGCCCGCTCCTCAACGCCGGACCGTTAGGTGGCCGAGCGTGGCTGAGCTGCAGGCAGCGCAGGTTCTCACAGTCATCGCGGAGATCTCGATCGCGCTGGTCGGTTTCTCGGGCATCGTCGTGTCGTTTCGCCAGCGTGGGATCGAAGCATGGCCGCCACATGAGTTGATCCGTCTCCGCTTCATGCTCGCTGTAGCCTGCGTCACGCTGCTCTTCTCGCTGCTGCCGTTCGTTCCCCACCATCTCGGGGCCCAGACCTCGGCGACTTGGGTTCTTTCAAGCGCCGTATTCTCCGCTGGCCTCTTCGGAGTCGCGCTGGTTTCCTATTTTGGGACCAAGGCTTACCTCAATCGACTCAGCCGACCCTGGTTCTTCACGTACCTCGCCGGGAGCATCGCAGCGGGGGTGGGATTGCTCTGCAACGGCCTTGGCGTGCTCGGTACCACCTTCCCTGGCGTGTACCTTGCCGGGCTCGGATGGCTTCTCTTCTTCTCGACGACTTTGTTCATTAGGCTCGTTCTTTCGCCATCTCCATCGCGAGGAGCGTAGGTAGCTCTCCGCCTAAGAAGCCGTTTCAGCGGGCTTGGCGACGCTAACAACGAGCGGTACCACGAGGCGATCGGGAACGTGGCGCCGGCGGATGTCTACTTCGGGCGGCGGTTCGAGGTGCTGACCGAACGATCGAAGATCAAGCGTGCCCGGACCAGAGCGGGCTGAACACGTGCGATTCGTTCAAGTCCGCGATCGGAGGAATGACTGCGATCCAGATTGCCGGAATCGTTACGAGTATTCGCGCGTATTTCAGTCTTTGCGGCACAGCAGAGGCTTCACGTAAGACGGATCAACCGTTGTGCTGCGAGCGACGACCTGCCGAGGCAGCCGGAACGGCTGAGAAGCCAGATCATACCACCCGGCGCCGAGGCGAGAGCCTCAGCTCGTCAGCTGCGATGGGTGGTTGAAATGTGAGGGCGCGGCCGAGCGCAGCCAGAGCTACGCCGGGTTCGCAGACCACACCTGGCCTGACCCAAACCGAACCACCTCAACCGCTAAATTCCCGCGGAATCCCGCAATTTTCTGGACACCTGGGAGCGTCCTGGCGGGAAGTCTCTGCTCTTTGTTCCTGGGTGGCGGTGGGGGGAGTCGGGGGCGAACTCGTCTTCAGTCTCGCCAATGCGGATAGATGTCGTAGATCGACGGGCGCTCATCCCCAGCCTGGCTCGCAACCTCATTCAGCGCGATCACAAACTCCTGGCCGATGACGCCACTGTACCTCGACCACCAAACAGAACCCCCGGGCGAACGGATGATGGCCAGGCCGAAGTTCTCGAACGCTCGCCAAGAAGCGTCTGGAAGGAGTCCGTCGCCGTGCATATACATCGCTTGTTCGACGGTCACGAGACAGTGGACGCCCCAGCCGTTGAAGATGTCGGTCTCCGCAACGGAGAGCTTCGAAAAATCGGCGACGCCGCGCCTGATCGTCTCGAGTTGCTCCGGATGGAGGGCCGTGTAGCCCACCATGTCGCTGCCCTTCGCGAACATCTCCCGAATGCTCGCAGCGCGTTCGAGTTGTCGAGACTGGCGAATCTGGACGGCGAGATAGATCAGCGATGCGATGACGGCGAAGCCTCCAACGGCTTCCCCGATCGCGGCGATGGCTTCCCAGTTCAAGTTTGGATCGCTCCGGGTTGTTCACAACAGCATACCGGCATGGCTCGCGGTTTGCGGATTCTCGTAGCAGCCGGAAGTCGGCTTGCATGCAGCGTTCCCAGCACGACCGGAGGCAATTGGATCACCAATCCGAACCGCCAAACTTGGCAACAGAGACAAACGCACGCCGCGGCGTGCATCGAGTGCGAAATCCGCCGTCTCCGGTTCGGATTCACCGGACCCACATCACCAAAACCCCGCGGAATCGCGTGTTTTTCCGGGATCAACTTTGATTCGTCGCGACCGATCTCTGCTCGAGCCACCTCAGTGGCGGTGGAGGGAGTCGGGGGCGAACTCGTCTCTGGGGTCAGATCCCTGTTAAGCAGGGAAGATACAGGGAATTTCTCTGATTTCGGGCTCCTTTGAACGAATATGCTCCGAAATTC
>CBFDDD010000140.1:0-11432 GCA_965603475.1 uncultured Myxococcales bacterium | reverse complement strand
CGACATCGAATCCTCTGTTCCCAGTGAATCTTGCGGACATGTTGCTCCGGCACAGCAGTTCGAATCACAAGCGGGAGACGATTGCGTTTTCGAAGCGACGACAAGGGGCGCTCTATCGGGTGGCGATCTGGACGGTTTGGCGCAACTACATCAAGCACAGGTCGGAGAATCGGAGGTCAGCGCCCCCTGCGGTCGCATTGGGGTTGATCCGAAAGGCGATGACGGTTGGGGAGGTGCTTACCGAGCGGTGTTTTCCCGATCAGGTTGGGATCTCGAGCTGGGTCTTGCGCTGCTATTGGGGACGGATTGCGACGCGGGCGATCGAAAGATGTGATTCGCATGGCGCGGTCTATGCGATGTAGCCGGAAGAGGGCCTCAGACGCCTTGATCAGGGGGGCTTTGCGTTAGGGAGACCCATTCTCGAGTCCACGTCTGTCCACGTCTGAGGCTGATAAACGTGATCCGAGAGTTCTGAGGCACCTGCGTCAGAATTTGATCGAGGTCGTGACGCCAAAAGTCCGCGGATCGCCAACGAAGTGAAGTGTCGTAGCCTGGAAGGTCGTCAGGTCCGCCGAGAAGGCCTTGTACGACTTATCCTCCACGTTCCGAACCCAGGCAGCGACCTCGATCGACTCGTCTGGAGTCAGATACGAGAGCCTCAGGTTGTGAATCCAGTACGCATCCTGACCGATCGTGGTCTTGGGCAGGATCACCACCCCTTGAGGGTTCGGAAGACCATTCCCCTCCGTCGCATCGAAGTAGGTCACGTCTTTCCACGAACCGTCCCATCGCGCGACGATTGCCCCGAAACGACCGATCGGAAAAGCCTGCTGCAGCGTCAGTGACACCGTGTAGCGAGGTGCATTGAGTAGCCGATTTCCCGAGTTGTCGACTTCGACGGGCAGTGGCAACTGGATGACGCCGACCGTACGGCTCTGGATCTGGGTCTGAACGAAGTCCAGGAACTCGCCTTCGAGCCAGGCAAATTTGATGTCGACCAGACCGCCTTCCCAAGGAAGAATCGTCGCCTCCACTTCGGAGCCATAGAGTTCCACGTCGCTCGCATTGAGAATCACGAACTGAGGTGGTGTCTGGAAGGCACTCAACGATGTAAAGAGCTGGTAGTTCTCATAGGCATAGTGGAAGATCGACATGGTCAGATTCAAACGATTGTCGAAGTAGCTGGCGCGTAGACCTGCCTCGAAGGCATCGATTTTTTCCTGCCCGGCGGGCGTCACACCCAGTGTCCGGCTGCCAGTGGCGTTGAACGTACCGCTCTTCCAGCCATGGGTGTACTTGATGTAGATGGACGATTCCTCGGTCGGCCGATAGGTCAAACGAAGGGTGCCGGTCGGCTCCGAGCCGACGAGCTGCTCATCAGCTTTGAGAGCAAGCTGTGATCCGATGAAGAGCTCGTAATCGTCGATCTCCCGCTTTTCCCAGTTGATTCGGAAGCCGCCATCGAACGTAAACGCATCCCAGAAATCCCAACTCAGCGTGGCGTATCCGCCGAAGCTCAGCATGTCCTGCTTATAGGTCCGGCCCGTCGGGGCGCCACCGAGTCCGGTACTGGGACCGAAATTGATATCCACATCGACATCGAGATGTTCCTTGAGCATGAACCCGCCGATCTCCCAGTCGAGCGGTCCCCCGTAGACTTCGTCCAGTCCTTCGAACGCCTGGCCGTTGAATCGAAGTTCCTGAAAGACTTGCCAGCCCTCGTCTTCGGTATCGATCTCGAAGAGCGTATTCGGAGAGAAGTCGAGATCGATGTCGACACCACGCTGCCAGCCGTCACCACCCGTGATCGTCGTGATTTCGAACAGGTCGCCGACCTCGATCGTACCCTTGAGCGAGCCCCCATAGGTGTCATTCGTCGTGCCGCCCGAATGGCTGATATTGCCGTGATAGGGATCCGAATCGAGGTCCCTGGCCAGATCGTAGGAGACCCGCCGTTGTGATCTGAACCGAGCCGATCGCGCCTGACTGGGCGTACACGGATCACATTCGGCTAGCAGTGCGGCTTCGGAGTTGTTGCGCTGCTGGATGACGTCGGGATCCGAGAATCGACCGCCGTCGACACCGCCGAGGATTCCGTTGACCGGCTCCTTTCGCTCGACGCCGGTGTCCGGGTCCTCGAAACGCTGAAGACCCGTCGTGCCGATCGATTGCCCGACGAACGAGGGTTCGTCGCGGCGGCTTCCGCGCACGGTGACCAACCAGTCCATGTCGAGATCGGCATCGACCTCGGGTTGGAACAGGAATACGCCGCGCATCGCCCAGTTATCTCGACTGTTCAAGTATTTGGGCTGATTCGCATCGACATTGGACGCGCGATCCGGAAGAACGAATTCCCCGCAGTGGGAGACCGCGAACGGATCGAGCGTCGTCCGAACCTCACGGCCTTCACGTGGAGGCGCTCCGGCACAGCGATTCTTGAATGTCCCTTCTCTATGTGTCGACCGAAACGACACCCGCCCCCAGAGAGATTCGTCGGTGATCGGAAATTGAAGGCTGCCCTGAAAATCTCGAGAATCGTAATTGCCGAATTCGCTACTGAACGTCGCGCCGAAGTCGCCGGTCGGCTTTTTCGAATAGACCTTGATCGACCCGGCAGACGCATTGCGGAAGGGACCCGTACCCTGGGGCCCGCGCAGCACTGCCGCATTTTCGACGTCAAAGAGAGAGCCGAGCTGAAGTGCGGGTGAGTTGAGCGGAACATCGTCCTGGTAGACTGCGACCGCACCCGCCGCGTTGGCGTTGAAATCGTTGAGGCCAATTCCACGAATGAAGAAAGTGGGGGAGGTCGATCCCGCGACCACGATCTCCAGGTTCGGAGTAAAGTTTGCGAGATCAGAAATATCGGCGGCGCCGATGGCTTCGAGATCTTTGGAGTCAAAAGCCGTCACGGAATTCGATCGCGCCACGTCGGCGAGAATTCCACCCGCGGTCGAGCCACTCACGACCATCTCCTCTACACCGGCCCAAACATCGGCGGAACCATCCGCACTACCTGCACTCTGTTCCTGCGCCTCTGCCTGTGTGCCTACTAACACGAAGACGACGAGCGAGGCGGCGACGCGCAAGAGCATCCGCGGCAGACGGATCGAAGAGTGTGTGGGCGTCATGAGTCCTCTAAAACAATCGATGATACTAAAACGCGAGAATTGAGTGGATGCTAGAAATTTGCGCTTTTTCTCCGTGCAACATGCAATGATTCCATTTTCCCCTGTACGATTGCAACCCATTCGTTAGCGCTAAATGTCGGGCTGTCTATACTACTTTCTTCACTACTTTCTTCGAAGAGCGTATTGCGATTCATAGAACGACCGGCCACAGTGAGATCAGATGTCTCGAACAGTCTACCGCATTTCGATCGTGCTCCACGCGTTCTGGCTTCTGGCGGCAAGCCCAGCCGTGGCTGCCGATCCACCGTCAGATACTCGAGACGACTTCGATCGATGGATTCCCTCACTCGCCCTCAGCTTGGGTTTCAGCACGCAACGCGTCAAAGGCAGCGTGGATTCGTCGCAACAGGTCTTTGCCTTCGGACAGATTTTCGACGTGCCCATCGGTGAACGCGAGTTCAACGACAATGAGAAGAGCCTCAATAATATCCAGATCGGTGGGATCTTGGAGTTGCAGACGCCCCAACTCTTCTCACCAGAATGGAGTCCGCGAATATTCTTTGGCGGCGAAATTTCGCACGTCTCATCCCAGAAACGTCAGATTGCTCGCGAAGGGGATCCCTCGGACCTCAACTTCGAGCCCCCTACAGCGACTTTTCCCGACGAAGCCATCCTCGGCCAAGGCCAGGCCACAACGGCCGATGCGGATACAGTCTTGTACGGAGCCAGTGTCGGAATTTCGTTCCCCTTCGAAGTTCGCGACTGGCGGATCTCGATCAAGCCCCAGGCTCGCTACCTGCACCAGAAGATCGACTTTAGCGGGGTCGTGTTGGATGCGGAGCGCGATGGCTTTCCAGGTGACGACCCCACGACCAAGGTCGAGATCTATGGCAGCGACTCGATCGACGTTGACGCAGTCGGTCCGGCGCTCGAGATCGAAATCGATGCAGCCAGAGTGGGTTCCTTGAACGCGTCGATCTTCATCAATGGCGGCGCCTACAAAGTGCTGTCGGATCGCAAGACTTCATTCTCGTCCAGCGCGCGAGACAATCTGGATACCGGCGACTATCGAGGAGACTGGACCGCGGAGGTCGACCCGTGGATCTACCGCGCCAATGCTGGATTTCGCGTGAAATGGCTCGGCCTTTCGTCCGGCTGGCTCGGCCAAGGGGACTAGGCTCTCATCAGCGGCTTTGGGGGCATGGCGGCGAGACCTTCGCTCTTCCTCAGCCCTCTAAACGCTTCTTCGCGCCCGGCGCAGTACTCCGGCGCGCCTCGACCTTCGCTTCCTCTGACATCGATGATTCGGCCATCCAGGCCTCCGCCGCGACCGCATCATGCCCGAGCCACCGCCTCATCACCATGATCCGACCCCCATCGCGTTCGTCTTCATCCTGGAGATAATCGAGCCATTTGATTGCAACCAGGGGTTCCTTCTGCGCGGAACGCTTGTTGATGTACATCGCGACGGGACCCTGAAGCACCGGCCCACGGCGCTGCTCCTCCGTTGTCGTATCCATCCATGCCAGTGCCCTGTCGGAATCAGCCATTATGAACTGTCGATAGGCGGCTCGAGCGCCGGTCCGAACTGGAATTTTATTGGGCTGCGCCGCAATGAAATCCATCGCGTCCTCTCCGGATTCTCTTGCCCAGGCTGCCGCGATCATATGTGGCATTTTTTCTCCGACGTTGGAATCGCAGACCCTTTCACACCATTCCACGACAAGCTTCGGATCGACGAGGACGACTTTGGCGGCCACGCGAGGATAGACTTCGGACTTGAAGCGAGTACTTCCCCGTAGGTCTTCCGCCCACTTGATCGTCGCGGCTGCGCCGTGCCGTTCGGCCCTGACCTTGGCCAGCGTGTCGATTGCCCTTTGCTGGTCCAGTGATTGCGAAGGCATGTCGCGAATGAAGCCCTCGAGACCAGACTGCCCCGAGTCGAACCAGCCCCTGACGAACCCCCGCAACGCCGAGGCATCGAAGCCCGGCATGATCCAGAGCGCCATCTCCATGTCTGTCAGGAATGATTCGGGGTCCTTGAGTGCCCAGTAGTAGATCGCATCGCCATACATCGCGGAGCGGACAGTCTCGGAGCGCTCGTGGTTCCTGGCCCATTTCGTGGCCGCGACCGGATCACGCTTCGCCCATGCCGTCGTGATCAGTACTCGATCGAGCTCCCGGTTCGGAAAGTTCATCCGGCTCAAGGCTTCTTTGAATACGTCTGTCTGATCAGCCGGGACTGCGCGCAATAGCGAGATCAATTTCTCTGTACGAGCCAATCGATCCGGCTCGCGGAATCCCTCGACGATCATGGCGGCCGAACTGGCACCAGGGACGCTGACCGCGACGCTCGACGATTCTTTCACGTCCTCGGAGCATCCGGAGAATAGAAATAGAAGAAGGGAAAACGAGGCCAGCGCGCGGGATCGATTTTTCATGGCTCGGAGTATACGAGACTCCCCGAGAATGAAAATGATTTTGCTTCGAGGTCAGCGACACGGACGGGGAATTGCCGACGATCCGCCAGCGGCATGCACATTCGATCGTCTCACTGGATCGACATCACCTTGAGTGGGAGTACGAAGTGGTCGATGAAACGGTCCGCCGTCAGCCGAGCTCGATCCCTTCCCCGGTCATCGTCATGATGAATGGGAACAGCGACGCGAAAGACGACGCGGGTACATTCCATCGGCGACGAATCGCATCCCTTGAGCCCCAGGAACGATCGCAGGCTCTCTCCAACCAACCCCTCGTCACGAACACGCCAGGCAAGCACGTACGTCAGCTCCGACCCCGCTTCTCTGGAGGCGATCGCTTCCTCCCCGTCGAGCTGGAACTGCCAGACTCGCGTCGGCTCACGTGACCTCAGGCTCCAATCACTCGCGGGCAACAGAAGTTTGGCATTCGGCATTCGGTCCAGGCCAGACGAGCGCGGGGTCTCGCGAGCGATGAACAGATCCACGACTTCAGTTCCGCCGCGTGCCTCTGGATTTCTATACTCGGCATGAAATTGCGGGTTGGTCGCCGTGCTGTACGGGAAGAAGTAGTCCAGGCCTAGCTTCGTACCGATCCAGGAGCGGAGCTCCAGCGGAAAATTGAACACATAGGGTGTCCTCCGGACCGCCGGTTCCCAGGAATACGGAATAACAATTGATGCCAGAGCCAGCGTCAGGGGCAGAGCCAAACTGAATACAGCCCAACCTGTCGAGGAGCCCGCCGGTAAAACAGTCGCCGTACTGGCCGTCGCTCTCGACGCAGTGCCAGACCCGCCCTTGCTTCCACGAGACAAGAGCCAGGCGATTCCGTAGAGAACAGTGCTCCCGACGAGAAGGACTACGATCCCTTGTGGTGTATGGCTCTCGAAGAACTCAGCCTTCAATTCTTCCTGTGTGAGCATGACTAGACATGCGCGTAGGACGTTGAGTCCAATTCCCAACGGCACAGCGGAGAAGACCACCCAGATGGCGCGACGCAAGGGAACCGTTCGAAGCTCCGCTGCCGCGAGTCCGACGACAGCAAGAACTTCAATTCCACGCCAGCCGCTGCACGCCTCGATGATGACGAAGGCATGACCACCGAAGCGAATCTCGGTTCCTTCCAACTGAACGGAATAGCCCGCCAACGTCAAGAGCAGATTCGCACCTCCCGCCGTCAGCCCCTGAAGCCACCAGATGATTTCGGCCTGAAGTGGTGACGGCGGCGGAAAGGCAAGCATCAGCGCAAAACACGGCATCCCAACCAGACGCAATGCCGAACGACCTCCCCAGGCGGAGGCCAGTATGGCCATGGTCAGGCAGAGAGCGGGAATCAGCAGTGCCTGTGTTCGCGTCCAGACCGCCCATAGAAACGAGACCAGAACGACGAACGACGCCGCCCAATGCGCCCAACGGATTTCTTGCGTGCGAGACGCGGCGAAGCGCTTTCTTCGGTTCCACAAGAGCCAGGCCGCGACGAGAAGAGAGATCGCACCCGAATCGCGATTCGGAATGAAGAACCAGTACTCGAACTCGGACGGATCGACCAGCACGAACGGGGCGATCAGAATCAATCGAAAGGCCGTCGCGATTGCGACGCCGACCCCGATGAGTACGAGCCAGAGGCGGAGCGAATTCGACGATTCGCGTCCCGCCACTGCGTCCCCATCCGACTGATGTTCCCTGGAAAGTGTCACGCCCCAGTTCCTCGCGATTTCTCGCCTCTTCTGGATCCTCTCGATCTTGTCGAATCCAGCATCAGCATCCGTCGACCCGTCGCGTCAGCATCGAAGGTGAGTCTGAATCGGCCAGACGAGGTATCAGCCGTATTGGATTCCGGGATAGAGCAAGCCGATCGCGAAGAATAGGCATGGGAAGAAGATCTCCCCAATGAAATTCCAGACGATCACGATTCCAATCAGCCCGATCATGGGTTGATGGATCAGGCCCTGATAGGCATTGACCCAGCTCTCGGGCAAGATCAGCGGAAGCGCGCCACTCCCGTCGAGCGGTGGCAGCGGAATCATGTTCAGCAGGAAGAGCAGCAGATTCATCGAGAAAAAAATACTCAGCAGCAACGCGAGGCCCGAAACGACACCGGTCGGGGCTCCGACTGCGGCGGTAATCTGCTTGAAGTGGACGGAACCCGGCGCCTCGAACACACCAGCCATCATACCGATGCGCACGAGTACGCCCGCGACGACGGCGAGAGCAAGATTCGCTGCGGGGCCCGCCAAAGCCATCCACGCCGCACGATTGGGATAGCGCTGCGCCCAGGCCGAATTGTAGGGAGCACTCGCATAACCGATCGGCCAGCCCGAGAGCGCGACGCTCAGGATCGGCAGGATCACCATACCAAAGGGTTCGCGCCTCATGTGTGGGATCGGATCGATCGAAACCTGTCCGCCATGATACGCGGTCAGATCGCCACCCAGCTTTGCCACCAGGGCATGAGCCGCTTCGTGCACGGTCACGGCAAAAACAAAGACCGCGTAGAAGGCGATCGCTTCGATGGGATCGTTCAAGAATTCTTTGCCTCGAACCAGGAGCATCGCGAACGAATCGGCGACGGCGGAGAGGATGAAACTTCGAGCATAGGCAATTCTACTTGGGAAGCTTGCTCTCGGTCAGAGTCGGCGCTCCCGCAGCGCGTGTTTCCATGATCGTCAGGTTTCGCAGCGGCGAACCGAACGCGGTATCGAGTTCGACTGCACGATGATAGGCGACGCGCGCCTCGTCAAATCGCCCGAGTCGGGTGTACGCGATTCCGAGGTTGTTCCAGGCGCGGCCGAGATTCGGCTGAATTCGGGTTGCCAACCGAAAGCCATTGAGCGCCGCGGTCCAACTTTCCTCGCGGCTCTCGCTCTTCCCGCTGATCACGCGATGCCCGGAAACGTTGTTGACCAGATGGGCGTACGCCGTCAGATCGTCGATCGGCCTGATTTCGTAACCCGCCTCGACGATCCCGAGGAAGTCGATGACCATCTGCACCGTCTTCGCAACAACGATGACGACCATGTGATCGCTCAAGACAGTGAGTTCGGAAAATTCATGCGTCTCCGGCCGCTGCGTTCGCGCCTCCGCGAAGTAGATTGGCCAATCGAGGCTACGCCCCAATCCCACCATCACGGTTGCGAGCGCGACGCAGTCGCCTCTACCCAGTTCCAGCGTACGCTCCGCAGTGGAGGACGTAGCCCAGTCGTATTCGAGGCCAAGGCCATCGGGCTTCGGATCAGAGAGGAAGTCCACGAGCGCACGCACCCGCTCGGGCCCACGCGGCGCGGACATGACACGCTTGCGAGCCACGGCCAGGGTCTCCGAGGACAGTTCGAAAGGCGCCTGGACCATTCGGTCACTGAGTTCAGGGGCACGTTCGCGCAGCGCAGCGCGGAACGACTCGGAATCGTATCTGAGCGATTGGGCCCTGGAGGGCGGAGAGGCGCAGCCGAGGGATTCAACCAGAATCGCCATGCATGCGACGAGACGCACAAGAAATGATGATGGAAGACGACTCATATTTGATCATACCACCACGGGTCCGCGACCTCGACCATAGCGAAGGCAACCCTTGGACCCGGAATTTCGACGAGAAACGACGTCAATCTTCGGGTCCGGATCGCGCTACGGTTTGCGACATGAATCGACGTCATCTCTTGTGGGGAGTGGGGGCGGTCTTCGCCGGCCTATTCGGACTCGCGACCTTCTTTTTGACCACCTTTGAAGACCCCGCCGTCGACCCCGCCTGGGCGCTCGACGCCGACCCCGAAATTTCAGAGGGCTCCGTGACGGTTCGTTATACCGGAACATCCACTCTGCTTTTTTCTGATGGTGAGACCGACTGGATGGTGGACGGATGGTTCTCGCGATTTGGGCCCCTCACGCTCGCGCTAGGTCAAATCGCTCCGGACCACGATGCAATTACCCTTGGTCTCGAACGCAATCAGGTCGATCGACTCGCGCTCGTCATTCCAGTCCACTCGCATTTCGACCACGCGATGGACTCGCCCGAAGTCGCAAAGCGAACCGGCGCCATTCTGCTCGGCTCCGAATCGACCGCCAATATCGGGCGCGGCTGGGGACTCGAAGAAAGCCAGATCCGCATCGCTGTGGACCGACAACCGGTCCAGGTCGGGCGCTTCACGATCACGCTGATCCCAACCCGACATTTCGAATTCCCCAGTGCCGCCATGGCAGAGCAAGCGCTCGCCGACCCCGACATCACCGAACCGCTCGTCCCACCCGTCAGCGCATTCGAGTATCGTGTCGGCCAGCCCTATGCGATTCATGTCTCGCATCCGCGCGGCCGCTGGCTGATCCAGGGCAGCGCCGGCTACATAGAAGGAGGACTCGCCGACTACGACGCCGACGTCGTCTTCCTTGGAATTGGCGGACTCGGCACGCAGACCGAGGAGTATCGTGAGGCCTATTGGCGTGAAACGGTCACGACGATCGGCGCAACACGAGTCATCCCGATCCATTGGGACAGTCTGACCGGCCCGGCTGAAGGACCGTTCACGGGGCCGGTTCGCGCTGTCGGCAGCCTTGCGAATGGCGGCGGTCCGCAGACCTTCGAGTTCCTCGAAGAGATGGGAAGTCGTCACCCCGAGCTTCAGTTTTCGACGCTGCCACGATTCGATGAAATCGTATTGTTCTAGCAGCGTCGTTATATTTGCGTTTTGTAGAGGATCCAGACCGTCGTGTATTTCACCGAAGAGCCCGACCACATTCGACTATTGCGGGAGACACTCGCGCGCTTCGTCGAGAACGAGATGCCAGCCGAATTGCGCCGGCGGCTCGATCGCGAACATCGCTTTCCACCCGAACTCTTTCGAAAGCTCGCGGACATTGGTGTCTGCGGGCTCACGATCGAAGAGGAATACGGTGGACAAGGGCGTGATCTCGTCGCCGCGGTCGCGGTCATCGAGGAGCTATGCCGCGGCGGAGCCTTCCTCGCCGGCCCCTTCATCCATTGCGCCTTCTATGGTGGGATGAATATTTCGGAGAACGGATCCGAGACCCAGAAACGCGAACTGCTACCCCGCCTCGCGCGCGGTGACCTGCTATTCGCATACGGCCTCTCCGAACCCGATGTCGGAGGTGATCTCGCAAGCGTGACCACGACGGCCGATCTTTCCGCAGACGGCAAGCACATCAAGATCAATGGCTTCAAGCGCTGGTGCACTGGCGCGGACTGGGTCGACTACATCTACTGTCTGGTTCGCAGCGGGCCGGCGGACGAGCGTTACCGAAACCTCTCCTTCGTCCTCATTCCACCCACCCTCCCCGGTGTGCAAGTCCACCCTATCGAACATTCCAACCTTCGCTACACGCTCTCGAGCGATGTGATCTTCGAAGATGTCGAAGTCCCGATCGAGAATCTCGTCGGAGGCGAACAAGCATGGAACCGGGGTTGGCGCATGCTGGCCGGGAAGGCCCTGGACGTCGAAAAGATCGAGATCAGCGCAGTCACCTTCGGAATCGCACAGGCAGCGGTCGAAGAAGCCTGGACCTATGCACAGCAGCGTCGACAATTCGGCCGACCCATCGGAGCGCACCAGGCGATTCGCCACGATCTCGCCGAAGCGCGGACCAAGCTCGAAGCCTGTCGCCTCATGCTCTACCGAGCCGCCTGGCTCGCGCAGGAAGACAAGCCGTGCTCCGTCGAAACCTCGATGACCAAGCTTTTCGTGGCCGACACCGCGGTCGAGATTGCTCTCATCTGCCAGCGGGTGCTCGGCGCCTACGGTCTGGCGGAGGGGCATGACATGGAGCGCCACGTCCGCGATCTACTCGGCATGCCGATAGTCGGCGGTTCGTCCGCAATGCA
>CBFDDD010000139.1:0-11461 GCA_965603475.1 uncultured Myxococcales bacterium | reverse complement strand
TCGCCCTCTGCCGGCCGAGCCATTCACGAAAACCGCGCCGTGCCGCGCCGTCCTCGGCTTCCAAGCAAATTCGAGACGGCCCAACCCTTCTCAGTCGTCCTCGTCGTCGCCGATCTTGGATTCGAACTTCTTCTTGAGCTCCGCCTGGGTCTCCGCAGGAACCGGTGCGTACTTGTCGAACTCCATCGAGAACTCCGCCTTGCCCTGGGTCATCGACCGGAGATCGGTCGCATACCCGAACATCTCCGAGAGCGGGACTTCGGCATCGACAGTCGAAAAACCGTCTTCTTCCGTCGAACCGACGACCTGGCCTCGGCGCTGCATGATCGTCTTCAGGATCGAGCCCTGGAACTCGGTCGGACCCTCTACCGAAAGCTTCATGATCGGCTCGAGGATCTGCGGCTTTGCCCGGGCATAGAACTCGCGGAAGGCTCCGCGCGCTGCGGCCTGGAAGGCCATTTCCGACGAGTCGACGCTATGCGATTGACCATCGTCGATCAAGATCTTGAGGCCGATCACGGGAAACCCGATCAAGCGTCCCTTTGCGAGGGAGCCCCGAAATCCCTTCTCGACGGCAGGAATATATTCCGTGGGAATCGAGCCGCCTCGAATCTTGTTGATGAACTGGAATTCCTTGTCGCCCTCGTCATCCGGCCCGATCGGCGAAACGTTGCCCGCGATCTTGCCGTACTGACCCGAGCCGCCCGACTGCTTCTTGTGCGTGTACGAGAAGTCCGTCGGCTTCGTGATCGTTTCCCGATAGGCTACCTGGGGCTGACCGGTCTCGACCTCACAGTCGTACTCGCGCTTCATGCGCTCGACGTAGACCTCGAGATGGAGTTCGCCCATTCCGGAGATGACCGTCTCATTGCTCTCTTGATCGACCTCTGAACGGAAGGTCGGATCCTCGCGGACGAAGCGTCCGAGCGCCTTGCCCATATTGTCCGCCGCCTTCTGGTCGACGGGCTTGATCGAGAGCGAAATAACCGGCTCCGCAATATGCATCGAGGTCATCGCAACGTTGACGTTGCCGTCGGTGAACGTGTCGCCAGAAGCACAATCGACACCAAACAACGCGACGATATCGCCTGCCGAGGTGTCGTCGATGTCCTGCATTTCGTCCGAATGCATTCGAATCAGTCGGCCGACCTTGACCTTCTTGCCCGTTCGCATGTTGTAGATCGTGTCGCCCTTCTTGAGCGTTCCCTGATAGACACGCACGTAGGTCAGCTGCCCATAGCGACCATCCTCGAGCTTGAACGCGAGGAGCACGAGCGGCTTCGAATTGTCGGTGAGGACTTCGATCTCGGCCTCGTCCTTGTCGAGGTCGACAGCCATGTTGCGCATTTCAGATGGGTTGGGGAGATAACGGGTCACCGCGTTCAACAAGAGTTGAACGCCCTTGTTCTTGTAGGCCGAACCCATAAAGACCGGCGTCAACTCCATCGAGAGCGTGCCATTCCGAATGGCGTCCTTGATCATCTCCGTCTCGACCTTCTCTTCGAGCATCGCTTCCATCAGCTCGTCGGAGAACATCGAAACCGCATCGAGCATGATCTCGCGATACTCGTCGGCCTGGGCCTGAAGATTGGCCGGAATCTCCTCTTCGCGGATATTCTCGCCGTTGTCTCCATCGAAATAGAATGCCTTCATCGTGACCAGGTCGATGACACCTTCGAGATCGTTCTCGAGGCCGATCGGCAGCTGCACCATGATCGCGTTGTGTCCAAGCTTGTCGCGAAGCTGGCCGCTGACCTTGAAGGGATCGGCGCCTGAACGGTCGAGCTTGTTGATGAAAGCGATGCGCGGAACCTTGTATCGCTTCATCTGGCGATCGACCGTCATCGACTGAGACTGCACGCCGGCGACACCACAGAGGATCAGGATCGCACCGTCGAGCACGCGAAGCGATCGCTCAACCTCGACCGTGAAGTCGACGTGGCCGGGCGTATCGATAATGTTGATCTGATGATCGTCCCACACGCAGTAGGTCGCAGCGGAGGCGATCGTGATGCCGCGCTCGCGCTCGAGTTCCATCGAGTCCATCGTCGCGCCGACTTCGTCCTTGCCGCGGACTTCGTGGATCGCGTGAATCTTTCCCGTATAGAAGAGGATGCGCTCCGTCAGGGTCGTCTTGCCTGAATCGATGTGCGCACTAATTCCGATATTTCGGACCTTCTCGATTTCACCGAGCATCGTCTCTACCTCTGAGTCTCATCTGAACCGACCCCTGGCTTGTACAGGGTTGGCTCGACGTTGGATGGCTGGCTGCAAGGAGCCAGCAGTATTTCAGTCGGGTCTAACGTCCGCGCTCGCGCTGGGCTTGAGCGGGTCCACCGACACGGCCTGACCGTGTCGTACTGGAAGCGGTATTCATCACCGCGCTGTAGGGGGGCCCGACCTGTTCAGGGCGCGCAAATTAGCGGGATAGCGAAGGAAAATCGAGCCCTAGTCGCCGTTCTCTTGAGGCTTGACCCCGCAGGAACGCAATATCGGACAAAACCCCTCGGCAGATTCAAACCAGTCGATCCCCGACCTCCAGGCCGGACTCGTGCGCGGCGGATTTCCCGGCCGCCCGACGAACTTTCTGGATTCGCAGAATCCCACCCCGAGCCGCCAGCAGAAGTCCCGACTCGACGACCGCCAGGACAGAGCCCGGCGCTTCAGACGGCTCTGATTGCGACTCGACCCGGCTCCCATAGAGTCGAATTCGCTCGTCGCCGAGTGTGAGCCAGCCACCGGGCTGCGGATCACAGCCGCGAATCCGCCGATCCAGCGCGACGACGTCCTCGCCGAGATCCAAGCTTGCCGCCTCCTCGTCCACCAGTCCCTGGAAGCTCGCTCCCTTCTCCTGCTGTGGCGAGAGTCGCGCCGTGCCGGAATCGATGGCCGCCACCGTCTCGACCATTGCTTCGACTCCGATCGGGTAGAGCTTGTCGAAATACAGAGAGGCTGTGTTGTCGATCGGAGAGATTGGAACTCCGCCCTTCTGAAGGTAGAGCGGACCCGTATCCACGCCGTCGTCCGGCTGGAACACCGAAATACCCGATTCCTCGACGCCTTCGATGATCTGCCAGGCAAGCGCGCTCCCGCCCCGGAAGGCCGGAAGCAGCGAGGGGTGGAAACACACCGATTTGTGTTTCGGCGCGTCGATGATCTCGGGCGGCAGGATCACTGTCGTGAAGGGAAGCACGTTCAGCTCCGCTCCGAGCGCAAGGTACTCATCCACGCGCTCTGCGATCGCCTGGCCCTTGCGCCGATAGCCCTTGTACCGGAAGAGCGGCCAACTCTTCTCCTCGGCCGCGTCAGCGAGCGGATCGGAACGCCCGCCTCCATCCGGGGGAACGTGTACTCCGACGATCTCATGGCCCGCCTCCGCCAGCCGAGCCGTGACGTCCCGGCCAAAGGCCGCCTGTCCAAAAACTGCGATTCGTATTCCCATTTTGCAACGATATCACTTCGAGCGAGTTCGGCGGACAGCCGACCGTTGATCGGAGTGGAGAGAGCCGT
Organism: uncultured Myxococcales bacterium; assembly: GCA_965603475.1. Lineage (GTDB taxonomy): Bacteria > Myxococcota_A > UBA9160 > UBA9160 > UBA4427 > UBA4427. The sequence goes on along the minus strand of CBFDDD010000139.1, from coordinate 7,951 downwards.
TTTTGCTAATTGTCTCACATGATCAGGACACGACCGCACTGGCTTCCCTTCCTGCTGTTCGCCTCGTTCATAGTGGTTCCATCGTGTGCGACGGGTCCGCCGCCTGGTCCCAGCCCGGAACAGATCGCCGGGCAGCAAGCGCAAATAATCGTCGTTGCCCCTCTCAATATCGTGAGCTCCCTGCCGCCGGAGCTGGAGGGTTCGACCAAAATGGTGAGAGCGGCACTCGTCGAACATCTCGAAGCACACGGCAAAACCGTCCACGTAATCGGATTTCGATCAGGACGCGAGCTCTGGAAGGACTCGATCAAGGAGGTCCGCGCATCGGGCGGGAAGCAGAGTTTCGAGAATGCCGCACGCGTCTATGTTCGTAGGATTGGCGAGCAGATCGAGTTCGACGTGCTCATCGTCCCATCGATTTTCATTCAGAACGCGAAGATGCGTTCTCGAACGGTTCGCTGGGATGGAGCCGAGCAAAGGATGTCGATCGAGGGGGGGGGGTTAAACTCGAAACGCGCAAATCTGTACCTGGGCAATGTAGGAAAGCTGAACGTGAGAGCCGCATCACTCTTTGTTCACGTTCTTGGTCGTGACGGCAATTCCATTCAAACGAAACGTTCGGGACTCGAGATCGTCCAGCATCTCGAGTGGAGAGTAGAGCAAAAGGGAGGTTATTCGGGAACAGAGGAGGTGTCTCAAGTTCTGGTGAATGACACGCCCGCTATAGAAGACATCGAAATGGTGCGTGCCGGAGTCGCGGCCGCGCTCTCGCCGTTCCTATCTGAAGAAGTGCCTGGGTCAACTCTAAAAATTCCCGAAGGAGACGTCGTCCCCATCGAGACCAGCGACGCCGAACCTTCATGAGATCTCGACCGCTGCTGCTGCTTTTGTTCGGGCTGATTTCATGTACGGCCAATCCGCCGAAGCCAACGAGCCCGCTCCAGCTCGAGGGCATGCGCGCGAAGACCATCGTCGTTGCACCGTTCAACATCGCACTACCACTACCAGATGAATTGAAGTCATCAACGTGGCTCGTCTCCAACGCCCTCGTCGAACACCTGGAGGACCACGGGAAGAAAGTCCATCAAGTCGAAATGGATGTCGGCAAGGCGCTCTGGGTCGAGTCGGCCAGGGAGGTCATCAGCTCCGGGGGGCCCAAGAATTTCGAGACCGCTGTCCGGATGTTCGCTCGCAAGGTCCGACAGCGGACCGACTTCGACGCGATCATCATTCCAGCGCTCTATATCCAAAACGCGAACACCAATTTCGAAGTGGCCGTCTGGGACAGTGCAAACCAACGGGTCGAGTACGAAGGCCGTTCGCGTCAGGAAATCGAAATGCCACCACCCATGACGATTCCGGCGGCGTCGCTGCTCGTCTATGTGCTCGACGCTGAGGGCGACATCATCCATTCCAGACGAACCGGACTCGAACTCATCCAACACATGGAAATCCATGTCGAAAAGAAACAGGGGTACGACAAACGCACCTGGGCTCTAAAGGACGATGATCCCCCGATCGAAAACGAAGTTCGGGTGCGCGCCGCCGTCGCGCATGCGCTCTACCCCTATCTACCGAAATAGGCACTGCCGATTGTTAAATTAGGCGCCGACGCATGATCGAAATGGGCTCCATCAACATGATTCAGCGAGTCGATTTCGGCCGACGATTCCTGGTGTTGACGGTCGCTCTGGCCTCGGCACTCTCCTGTACGGGACCACATGGGCCAGGCAGAGCCCCCAATGTCTCGAAGCTCGAAATCGACAACTGGCACGAATTACGATCAACCGATTTCATTCTCTATTCCAGAGGCTCCAGAGAACATCTCGAGACCTTTGCAGTCGACCTCGCGCGTTATGTCGCAGTCGTCGAACAGCTCGTCAGATCGCAGCCCCCCAAAGCCCCTGCACAGATATTTCTCGTCGAGGACCGTGCGAGCACTCTCTTCATTCCCCATCCCTCCATCGGCGGGTATATGGATCATTCCCTCGCCGGATTCGGCGGTTTCATGCGTGGCGCGACGCATGACCCGGCCTATCGAAACCTGCTTCTGCATGAATACAGCCACTACCTGCACCTCCGAAGTAGCAATCTGAACTATCCCAATTGGTATACCGAAGGATTCGCGGAATTTCTGGGCTCAACCCGAACCCGGGATGACGTCATGGAAGTCGGGTCCGCACCGCCCTGGATTCTTTTGCAACTCGAACACCGCCGATTGCGAAAAGAAAAGATCGACCTCACCACGATCTTCTCGTTCGAACGAGATGGAACGCGACCCGACCCATCAGACTTCTATCCCATTTCGTGGGCAGTCGTTCATTACCTGAGTTCGAATGCAGCTCGACACAAGCAGCTGCTGTCCATGTTGAATCATCAGAGCGCAGGCCTGAATTGGAAGCGGGCATATGACCGGTCCTTCCCGGAGTCGATCGAGCTTCTCTCTTCGAGAGTCAGCCGCCATGCCGAAATGCTGAGCAGAGGCACACCCAGCGCTGTTTCGTATCTGCCCCTCGACTCTCTTGACGTCCGGGATCATTGGGATATTCGCGAGGTCCCACGGCAAGAGATTCTTCAGATATTCGGCGAGGCTGCGCTACGGAACACCGTGTATCTCTCCGGAGGAAAGGGGGCCAACATGCAGCTGGCCGAGTCCCTTTTTCGGCGCGCGATCGAGCTCGAACCCGACGATTCGAAATCGCGTGCTGGCCTCGCAGCCGCGCTCTCCGCGCAATCGAAATTTGATGAAGCAGAGACCCAATTGACCTCTTTTCGCGAGGACCCCGAACCGTCCGTCGAATCGATCGTCCATGCAGCAGACGCCAACCGCTGGCATGCAGTCAGTCTGGCCGACGAAGGCGACGCGATCCAACGCGAGCAGCTGCTCATCGCTGCGATTCGGCTATATCAAACTGCCCTCGACGCTCGGCCGAAAGACGCCTTCGCACTCGCAGGCCTGGGCTACAGCCAGCTCGAGGCTGAGGATTTCACCGCGGCGAGAAGGTCGCTTGCTGATGCGCGCCGTGTCGGCGAATGGGACGCCCAATTGAGCCTCAGTCAAGGCTGGGTCGAAAAGCAGTTGGGATCGATTGCAGAGGCGAGGTCATTCTGGAAGGAGGTCATCAGGCTCGGCACAGAGGACGAAGCGAAACGCGCCGCCGCGCTTCTCGATGAAGTCCATTCGAAATAGCCGCCCGTCAGATCGGCACCCGAGATCGATCTCCAATCGTACCAGACGGCTTCGCGGGAATTCCCAGCGCGAGCGTGTGCGGGGGCATCGACTTCGTGACCACAGACCGTGCACCGACGACAGACTGCTCGCCGATCTCGACCCCACGCAGAATCGTCACATCGGACGCGACCCAACAATGATCGCCGATCACCACGGGTTCGATTCGCTGGACCCGCTCGGAATCGAGATCGTGTTGATCCGAATCGAAGACTCTCGAGCCCGGACCAATCCAGACACGATGACCGATATCCAGCCCAGCTTTCGCACTCAAGTGACATCCGTTGAGAAAGCCCTCGCGGCCGATTCGGATATGCGCACCCGGAAACGCAAAGATGATGACCGGCGCAAGATCGGACCGGAGCCAGGTGTCTGCGCCAATCTCGACATGGGCACCCTCTGCAACCGAAATATGAACTCCATGCGATCGCCGCTCGGTGTACACACGCGGAGCGATCGTGAGACGCGCGCCCGGTGCAAGCGCGAAATGGGAAGTCGCAAGATTCGTGCTGGCCTCCGCGTCCAGCGAGAGCCCGGGATTCTGGCTGCAGAGGCGACGCAGGCGGCGGCGGTCCATGGCCTGGATCGTCTTCAAGCGCCAACGCGTCGCCATGCTCGTCATTGGCGACTCATCGATCTGAGAAGTGAGCCTGCGAGCGGCAAGGCTGGAGTCGTCTGTCTCGAAGAACGAATCCGCCGCAAATCAGGCGCCCACGGCAATGACAGAGACCGCACCTACTGACCGGGTGCGGACTGGCCTTCCTTCAATCGGAAGGTGATGAATCCATGGGTCGGATCGTAGGGCGAAAGGCCGACCGTCACGCGGTCACCCGGAATGACTCGAATTCGGAAGCGGCGCATTCGACCGGACAGCTGAGCAGTCACCTGCTGGCCGTTTTCGAGAGTAATTTGATAGCGGCCACCGCCGAGAATTTTGTCGACGCTACCGGTCGCTTGAATCAGGTCATCTCGCGCCAAATCAGATCGATCCTTCCAACGCTCGATCGGGTACGGACTTCATTGCCGGCCCCTGATCCACGCCTTGCTTTTGCCTCGTTGGTCACATTGAGGACTCTCGAGTGTGTGCGCCGATCATGACGCACCACGCGAGCCCTGTCGTCGAGGTGCGCGCAGGCTAGCACGAGGGCCCGAGGGCGGCGAATCAGCCCCAACCGGCCCGCCGAAAACAAGTCTGTCCGTACGGGTGGCCGAGATCGAAGGGATCCTGCTAGCCTCCGCGCCCTCGGAGAGGTGGCGGAGCCCGGTCGAACGCGCCTGATTCGAAATCAGGTGTACCTGCAAGGGTACCGTGGGTTCGAATCCCACCCTCTCCGCCATTTGGTCTTCCCGAGCGGAGACTTTCACCGCACAGAGTCAGCCGGCTCGAAAAAACACGCGATTCCGCGGGGTTTTGGACGTTCGGGTTTCTGGAAGGGAACCGGAGACCCAAGGTTCGGCGCTCAGTTCACGTCGCGGCCCGCGTTTGTCTCTGTTGCCATGTTCGGCGGTTCCCTTGCGCCCTCGATTCGCCAGAGCGAAGAGTAGGACTCAGGCGACCAGTCGTGGCTCCACGATTCTCGATCCGCTGCGGCATTCCCTTTGCGTAGGTTGGGAGCTCCGCCGGCTTTCCTCAGTCGAGCGCGAGCCGCGCCCTTTGATCCGCCCAGTCCAGTGGCAGATCGACACGTTTAGTCAGCTCTTGTGTTGTGAGCTCAACCGGCTGTGTCCCGGAAAGAATGCTCGCGACGATGTCGGGCGCCAAGAAAGCGAGTGGGATCAGGTTGGCCACATAGCGACGACTAATGCCTTCGACCCTTGCGATCTCCGCAAACGATTGGGCCTGGCCGCTCGCAACCTGCTCGAACCACTGCCGAGCACGAACGATCGCTTTGACGAGAGCCGGATCAACCTGGGCGGCGCTTGCGACCGCCTCCCCACTCTGGAGGATGAGTCGCATCTCGACCCCGCGACGCCGGATACAGGTTGGGATCACATGACGAACGACTACTATCCCTTCAGCACCAAAGAAACTCGATAGATCAAGATGCAGCCCCATCTCATCCACGCCGAGATCGACCCGCTTCACAACGTCGAGCGGCTTCCCCTTCCAGTGCTCAACTCCTTCGAGCAATTCGGAAACTTGTGTTTCATGGATCTGGGATTCTCGCGCTATGAGAGCAAGTTCGGCTCGATTCTCGAAAAGAGCGAGCACAGCGTCGCCAACTAACCGCTCGATCTCCCGCGCCGGAAGTCTCCATCGTGGGTTCCGAGCGTGCGCCGTATTCGCTGACGTCGAAATCGAAGATGAGCTGCGCGATACGTAGTAGCGATAGCGACGGCCAGACTTCACGGTGTGGCTTGGTGTGAGTACCGCGCCCGATTCGGCAAACAGTTTTCCTCGCAGTGGACTGGACCGGACTGATCCGGTTCTCGAAGCGCGCGACGGAGCCTGTGCTGCGAGCTGTTTCTGAACCGCGTCCCAGGTCTCCGGATCAATGATCGCCGCATGCTGCCCCTCGTAGCTTTCTCCTCTGTGAGCAATCCGTCCTATATAGAGTGGGTTGCTGAGCAAGGCATAGATGTGGCCGCGACTGAAGGGGCGGCCCCCGAGCATTCGCTGGCCTACTCCCTGGCGGACTTTCGTCATGAGACCGATGCGATCGGCTTCGTCCTTGACCTGCCGCACGGTGCCTAGCTCGAGATAGAGCCGGAAGAGCGTTCGCACGGTCTTGGCCTCGGCTTCGACGATGACGAGTGTTCGACCATCCGGCTCGTAGCCGAGCGGCACGTTGCCTCCCATCCACAAGCCCTTCCGCTTCGAGGCGGCGATCTTGTCGCGGATGCGTTCTCCCGTGACCTCGCGCTCGAACTGCGCAAAGGACAGCAACATGTTCAGAGTGAGACGACCCATCGAGGTCGTCGTGTTGAACTGTTGGGTCACAGAAACGAATGAGACGTCCTGGGCGTCGAGCACATCGACGATTTTTGCGAAGTCAGCGAGTGATCGGGTGAGTCGGTCCACCTTGTAGACGACGACCGTGTCGATCTTTCCGGCGTCGATGTCCTCCAGCAGTCGGATGAGGCCGGGACGATCGAGCGTGCCACCCGAATAGCCGCCATCGTCGTAGCGAGTCCGGACGAGCTTCCAGCCCTCCCCGGCTTGACTTTGAATGTAGGCCTCGCACGCCTCCCGTTGGGCGTCGAGCGAGTTGAAGTCTTGTTCGAGGCCCTCCTCGGAAGACTTTCGGGTGTAAATGGCGCAACGCCTGAGTCGGGATTCACCCCTGGCCATTCGGGGCGCCTTTCGTTAGTCCGAAGAACCGCGGACCCGACCAGCGCGTGCCGGTGATCTCTCGGGCGACCGCTGAAAGGGAAGGCCAGGACTTGCCTCGATACTCGACGCCCTTTTCGAGGACAATCACCTCATGGACCATCCCTTGCCATTCACGAAGGAGGCGGGTGCCGGGCTTAATCTTCGGCGCGAGCGGCGCAGGATTTCGTCCGGCAGCCAGATCAGCCGCGGCTCGGTCGAGGCGGCGGCGCGTCGATGGGCCAAATCCGCCGAAGGCCCGCTCCTGGAGCTGATAGGCGATCGCTCGAACCAGAATGTTCCGACTCATCCCAGGTGGGCACGCGGAGCCGAAGAGATCCGACCATCGATCTTTGAGTTCTTTGAATGCGAGATCATCAAGAGCCGCGAGATCTACGGCGAGGGTCTTGCGTGCGCGCTGTTTACGGGACGCCAAGCGTAGACCTCCTATTGTTGGGTATCCGCGCGATCGACCTTCGCTCGCCCGAAGCGCCCAGCTGGGATGTCCCATACACGCTTGCGGAGGCCAATGAGTCAACTGAGTTCTGGTCGAATTACGGAGTAAGTTAGGCACGTTCGCCTGGGATTCGCGATCAAAATGAGGCTCGCCGGCTGGTCTCGGAGGGACTCTGAACCCTACTGTTCACGATCGGCCTGTGGACGATCGGTCTCGATTCGCTGAGGCCGATCCGAAGCGGGAGTTCCAAATGTCGCGTGAGCCTCCGCTGTCTTCGACGCCGCACCCGGCATAACGATTGCGTAGAAGATTCGGCTCGAGCCCGGTCCCGGCGAAGCCGTCGCGATTCGTTACGAACGCCATGAACCCCAGAAGACGCTCCTCCATCGCGTCGTCCGCGCGGATGTGGAGTCGTTCCTCTCGCGCTCCCGATCCGCGGGTGCTCCCGTCGCTCGCTTCGTCGAGCGCGAGATTCGCGCGTATCTCGAGTGCGGCGTGCTCGCCCACGGCTTCTTGCGCGTACATTGCGACGACTGTGGTCACGACCGGCTCGTCGCGTTCTCCTGCAAGGGGCGTGGATTCTGCCCCTCGTGCGGTGGACGCCGGATGGCGGACATGGCCGCCCACCTCGTCGATTGCGTCCTACCCGAAGTCCCCGTCCGGCAGTGGGTGCTCACGCTTCCCTATCCGCTCCGATACCGCTGTGCCTGGAACGCGCGACTCACGAGCGAGGTGCTGCGTTTCTTCCTGCGCGCTGTGTTCGCCGACCAGCGAAGGCGAGCCAAGCGGGAGTTCGGGATCAGGCGCGGCCTGTGCGGCTCCGTGACTTTCATCCAGCGCTTCGGCTCGGCACTCAATCTGACGCCCCACTTCCATGCGCTCGTGCTCGACGGAGTCTATGAGGGGGCGGCGCATGCTCCGGGTCGCTTTCTTGCGCTCGATCCACCCGAGACCG
>CBFDDD010000138.1:0-11475 GCA_965603475.1 uncultured Myxococcales bacterium | reverse complement strand
CCGGTGGTCGCCATTCCATGGCACGCATCGTCTCTCCGATATGCGTCATGTTGAGCATGTCCTGGCTGTAGCAGAAGAGTCCGTCGCCGGCGTAGTAGAGGATCGAGAGACCGGGTACGAACCAGGGCGTACCGTCTTCCTTCTCTCCCAGGATCTGATTCCATTGACTCACCAGCCGATGGCCGTCGGTCATGGTCCATTTTTCGGGGGTCGACCAGCCGTGACCCGTGAGCCCTTGCATGGACTTCTCGAAGAAGCTGCGAATATTCTCTCGACCCTCGACACGACCCCATGCCGGGTCGCAGTAGACCGCATCCTCGGTAAAGAAATCGGCCATTCCGGACCATGAATCGTTGCCCGCGTCGATCTCGTCACGCCTGGCGACAAAACGCTCGTAGGTTTTCATGGATTCTTGTTCGATCGAACTCGACATCGTAGGGCCCCTTCGTGCTCTCGTGGGTGGTCTGTGATAGCTGATCGATCATCGCAGTCGGCCTGATGTTGTCCTTGCGAGAATCGAAGAGGGGGTCTCGATCAGATCCTGTCAGTCCACAATCGCCGGATAGATGATCGACTTCAGCTGGCCGCGGAAATTGAACGTTCCTGAGGGCATGAGCTGGGTCATGAAAATCGTGATCAACTCTTCGCTCGGATCGATCCAGAATGCGGTGCTCGCGGCGCCGCCCCAGGCATACTCGCCGGGACTGCCGACGAGCTGAGATCGAGCGCAGTCGAGTTGGACCGAGAAACCCAGGCCGAAGCCCACGCCTTCATAGGTCGTTTCCGAAAACGCACCCGTTGCGAGTTCCGTCAGATCGCGTCCGCCCGGCAAATGATTCGACGTCATGAGTTCGATGGTCTTTCGACCCAGTAGTCGCTGCCCATCGAGCTCGCCCTGGTTCAGCAGCATCCGACAGAATCGGAGATAGTCAGAGGCGGTGGAGACGAGCCCACCTCCACCGGAGAAGAACGTCGTTGGTTTCGTGTAGTCGCTCGTCGCCGGGTCGTCTTCGAGCCGGGGCTTCTTGTCCCGCCCGCGTGTGTAGTTCGCCGCGAAGCGGTCGATCTTGTCCGCCGGAACAGTGAACGCGGTATCGACCATGCCGAGGGGCTCGAAGATCTGGGTTCGAAAATATTCGTCGAGTGGAATTCCGGACATCAGCTCGACCAGGTAGCCAAGCACATCCGTCGAGACCGAATAGTTCCAGTGGGTGCCGGGCGAGAACTCGAGCGGCAGTCCCGCGAGCGCTTCGACCATCGCTCTCAGGTCTTTCGAATCCTCTCTCCCGATTCCGAGCCGACGATAGGCGCGGTCGACATTCGTACGTTCCATGAAGCCGTAGGTGAGTCCCGACATATGCGAGAAGAGATCACGGATCGTCATCGGTCGTTCGCAAGGAACCGTCACCCAGCGAGGATGATTCCCGAGGTGGTAGACGCGGAGGTTCCGCCATTCGGGAATGTATTTGTAGACCGGGTCGTCGAGCTGAAAGTGACCGTGTTCGTACAACATCATCAACGCAACGGAGGTGATCGGCTTCGACATGGAGTAGATACGAAAGATCGTGTCCTCCGCCATGGGCTTGTTTCGTTCGAGGTCCATCTGCCCGAGCACGGACAGATGGGCGACCTCACCCTTGCGCGCGACGAGCGTGAGCGCGCCCGCAATCTTCTGGGGCGTGATGTATCGGGACTCGAGATGTGTGTCGATTCGCGCGAGGCGCTCGCTACAGAGCCCCACCGTTTCCGGCCGAACGACTTCTAGCTTGTCTGTCATGTCAGTCTCTCCATTAGGTTGAATTCTACACGAGACCGGTTGCCCCGTCCTCGTAAATTTGATGGGCTAAGCTCGAGAACGTGTCGAATGTTCAACTCTTGCGAAACGGCTTCGAGTGGAGGTAACGAATCATGCGTGAGGGTCTCTTTACGGGCTTCGAAGTCCGCGTCCATCCACCGGGAATCGCAGAGATCTGTTTCAATCGGCCTGAGCGTCTCAATGGAATGACTCACCCGCTCAAACGCGATCTCATCGAAACGCTTGTCCAGGCGCAGATGGACGATGCCGTTCGCGTCATCCTCTTCACTGGGACGGGCCGCGCGTTCTGCGCCGGGGACGACCTCAAGGGCTATCTCACGGCGGAGACGGAAGCGGATGCGCTCGTTCCTCCGCTGCCCGCCGGACACTCGACGGCGATCGGAACCTACGACGGGCTTCGCACCGTTTCCCAGCAGGTGAACGTCGCGATTCGCAACCTCGACAAGCTCAGCATTGCCGCAATCGGCGGCATCGCCGTCCAGACGGGATTCTCGCTCGCCCTCGCTTGTGATTTTCGGATCGCCGGAGCCTCGGCCCGCATGGGGAGTGCGACGCTTCGCTTTGGATTGCTGCCCGATGAGGGCGGCCAATATCTACTCGTGCAACATATGGGCGTAGCGAAGGCCATGGATTTCCTGATGCGAAAGAGGATCGTGGACGCGGACGAGGCACTCGCGCTTGGCCTCGTTCAGGATGTCGTCCCCGACGCCGAGCTCCAGGATCGTGCGATGGCGCTGGCCGCGGAACTCGCGAATGGTCCGCAGGTGTCGATGCGGCTCCTCAAGCGGTCGATCTACAATGCAGCCGAACTGAGTTTCCAACAATCCCTGGATGAGATCGCGTCCAAGACTGCGATCAGTGACCATCATCCGGACGCTCGCGAAGGTGGCAAGGCCTTTGCCGAAAAACGCGAGCCTGTCTTCAATGCCTGGCTCGAGAAATAGGGGAGTCCATCATGTCCGATCGCCGAATCCTGGAAACTGGAACCGAGGATCTACTCGCTCACGTCGAGGACCGGGTCGCGGTTCTGACGATGAATCGACCCGCTCGCCGAAACGCCCTTTCTGGTGAAATGCTTGCGGGCCTGCAGTCCGTCCTCGCAGAGGTCGAGGTGGCGCCCGACGTTGGCTGTGTCGTGCTGACAGGCGCGGGCGGTGCATTCTGCGCGGGCGGCGACGTGAAGGGCATGGCCGATACTGCAGGCGGAGGCAGCAAACAGGGGCGGCCAACGACGGATGAGGCGATCCACCGGCAGCGTCTTTCCCAGCGCGCCACGTCTGGAAAGCTCTACTCAATGCCGAAGCCAACGCTCGCAGCACTTCCGGGCGCGGCCGCCGGAGCCGGACTGTCGCTCGCGCTGGCATGTGATCTACGCATCGCCGCCGAGAATGCGATCTTGACGACGGCCTTCGCGAAGGTCGGCTTCAGCGGTGACTACGGCGGTACCTACTTCATGAGCAAGCTGATCGGTGCCGCCAAGGCGCGAGAGCTCTATATGCTCTCTGACCGTGTCGATGCGCTCGAGGCCGAACGGCTCGGTCTCGTCAATCGCGTCGTGCCCGAAGATGCGCTCGAGAAGGAGACACTCGCGTTGGCCCAGCGTCTCGCCAACGGTCCCTCGGTCGCCTACCGCTATATCAAAGAGAACATCAATCGCGCCCTCGAAGGCGCCACGCTGGGCGAATGCCTCGACCTCGAGGCGACCCATCACGTCCACGCGTCCTTTACGCAGGACCACAAGAACGCAGCGAAGGCATTCGTCGAGAAGCGTAAGCCGATTTTCGAGGGGCGCTAGCCTTCCGGGCAGGCCGGGCGTCAGCGGCGAGCAGAGTCCATCAAACGGAGTCCAATGTCGGGAACCCACTTCGAACTCGAACAAGAATTCGAGGTCGAAATTTCTGTCCTGCACGCATTCCTCTGCGATCTGGACAACTACGTTCCGCTCCATCCTCTCATTGAATCGATCGAGGAACTGTCGCCGAGCCAGGATCGGCCTCGTGCGCGTCGTTACCGAGTCGTGGATCGGGTTCCACTCGGCCCGTTCAAGCTGCGTGCCGCCTACACGGCAGCTCTGGAATCGATCACCGAGAACGAGGTCCATGGAGACGCCTGGCAATTTCCATCGATCCGACTTCACACCGTCTATTCACTCGCCGACACATCCGCGGGAACGCGCCTCGTGGAGAACGTGACAGTCCACGCACCGTGGCTGATTCGTCGCTACGTCGCGGGGCAGGCGAAGGCTGCTCACGTCGAAACGCTTTCGAAAATGAAGGGGCTACTCGAGAGCAGGAGTCTCGTCGCTAGAGCAGATCATTCATGATCGTGTGGCCGAGAGCCCAAAGTCGCTCACCCAGCGCCATGCCCTAGGCCTTGGCGCTAGGTCGCCCCGAAAGTGCCTGGTGCCAACGGTCGAGATGTTTTTGTTCGCCCGAGTGGGGTAGGCCATTCAGCTGGGCCGCGAAATCCATCGTGCAAAGGCCGACGATATCCGCAATCGAAAAGTCCTGGCCGGCCAGGAACTCGTTCTGTTCGAGATGCTCGTCCAGGAATTTGAAATATCGCCGAACAACCGACCGATTTTGCTCGGCCACCTCCGGAATCTGTCGTTTGACTACACCTTTGGTCAGTGGGGAACCGTGAATCCAGACCATCCCGACGGGCATCATGAAGTTGAGTTCGATCCGTCGAGTCCACATATCGACGATGGCTTTCTCGCGCGGGGTCACGCCAAAGAGCGGCGGGTCGGGCTGCTCTAGCTCGAAATAGCGACAGATCGCGATCGATTCGGCGATGTGTGACCCATCATCGAGCTCGAGAACCGGTAAGCCGCCCATCGCGTTGACGTTGCTGAGGAACTCGGGCGTACGATTCGCGCGTTTCATCATGTCGACCTGTTCGAAGGGGATCTCGATGCCTTTTTCGGCCAGGTAGATGTGGACTCTTCGAGGATTCGGCGCGCCGGAGAATGTGTAGAGTTTCATGTGGAGAACCTAGCAGGCGAGGCTCGACGAAGCCGCCCGCGTACTTCGGGATCGCCATCACGAAGGTGTCATCGCTTGCTCTGATGTCGCCGGCCTTCCGTGGTCGATGAAAATCGGGGAAGACCATGCGCGGGGCTCGATCTCTTCCAGACAATCGTCCGAGTCATCGACCCCGTCACAAGCACGCGTTTGGATGCAGTCGCCCAATTCGTCTCGCTCGCAACGCAGTCCCCCGGCGTTGATCGCAAGCCTGGGTGCTTCGATCGCACGCACGTAGTAGACCGTGTCCCGGGCATCCTGGCTGAAGGCCGGGTCTTCGAACTCGACGATGCATCCGGCCGGATCTCCGGAGCAGGGCAGGGTTTGCCACGGATCCTCGATCAACAAGTCGAGCGGCTGATCCGGGCTCTGCTGGGGACGGATGCGGACCACCTCGATCCGCGTAATCTCTCGCCGGGTATCGCTCGGGTTGGCGCACTCGCCACGACACAGTCGCTCCAGCCGCTCCGGCGACAAGCCCAGCACCGCGTCCTCGGGACAACCCGGATTCTGTTCGAAGGAGCCGGCCGCACGGACCCGAAAGCGGGGATTACTCTGCATCGTCACTTCATCACCCATATTCGCGATCGTTTCGCCGCCCTGCGAAGCAACCAGCTCGAAATAGAGCAGGATGCGGGGTCCGCTGGTGCCGTAGACGTGTCGATTCATCAGCGCATCCCAGATGTCATCTCGACTTCGTTCCTGTGCATGCACTGCGACGAGCCCACCGGTGTAGAAGTAGGAACCAAGACGACTGAATTCCGCTGCCGCAAAGGGCGGAAGTCCCGCCAGATCGACGGGCTGGGCCGAACTCAAGGGTTCGAGTCCGCCTCCAGAGCCGAGTCTGATTCGTGCCAGCCGTGCGTCCGTCATGTCGAGTCGAAAGACTTCTTTGTAGCCCGACCCGCCCCGCGAAGTGTGATTGTCGCTCGACCCGATCAATCCAAAACGAAATCGATCTGCAGCTTTGTCGGCTTCGCCAGTGCCCTTCGCATTCGGTGAGCGCGCTGCGAGCATCGCCTGCACGGATGAACCCGGACGATGGTTGAACGCGGGCAGGAAGCAATCCCGGCACTGCCCGGCATCCAGCCATTCCGGACCTTCGGAACCGCCCACCGCGAGATGGCCGGAGGAGGCGGGCGCATTCAGAAAATGGTCGCGAGCTGACACCGCTCGTTCTTCGCAGACCTCTTCGGACTCGTTCTCCGCCAGACATCTCGAGCGTATGATTTCACCGGCCTGCCAGCACGAAGCGAGATGTTCGGGCGTGGCTTCGTCGCAGGTCTTCGTCCCGTCTTTGCTGGTTCGGGCGGCTCGGTAGCTGCGATACTCCTCAGCGTTGCCGTGGCCAGAATAGATTTCGACGAGTCGTTGTCGCTGGGGATCGTGATTCCCAGGCTCGAGGGGTTTGGCGACTCTTGAATCGGGGGGTGGGTCATTGCCCCAGGTGGTGCCGTGCGGAAGGACGAGTGACTCGTGTCCCCATTCATCGAGCTTGGAAAAGAGCACTGCAGGCGTCGCCGCGAATTCGCGACAATCTTCGGGCAGCTCTTGCACGGGCACGTTCTCCGCACAGCGTGAAACCGTCGCCACTTCGGCCAGAGTCGCGGTTGCGTCGAAATAGGCCGGATCACCGCCTGCCATAAGGGGGAGGGCTCCGAGGGCAAAAGGCGACCGAGCGGTAGCTGAATTAGCGGGAGAATCCGCGGCGATAGGCCGCGTCGGGATACGCTCGTCATCGAGATGCCGAAGCACGACGTTCTTGTGTCCGTAGTGATTGGCCGGGGTGGTCCCCATCTGTGTCCACTCCCAGCCGAGAAAGCTGAACATGTCGGCGCTTTCGTTTCCCCCAGCACGCGCATTGCAGCTACGGACGGATTCGATCGTGTCGCGCCAACGCTGAGGTGTCAGACCGAAGGCGTGGTCGTTAATCGACCAGAAGTCGAGCCCCGAGCAATAGCGAGCGAAGTCGCAGGCGTCGGCGACCGTGTAGGCGCCGCCAGTCGCCCCAGTCATGGGAAGCGAGCCGACATAGGCGTCGAGGGAGTATCCCGAGTGGACGTGGAGATCACCGAAGAGAATCGACTCGTCCGAGTTCTCTCCCAGGTCACGTTGCCCCTCGCTCACGCGACGAATGCGGTCCTCGATCGCAGCGCCCGACCTTGCAGCACCCTCGATCGATCCCGCGGTGATGGCATCACCGAACCATCCGAGTCCGATCGTGTAGAGGGCGACGGTCGCGAGTAGCAGCAAACTCACGATCACCAGGAAAACCTTGCGCATTCGAATACTCCGACCGGTTGATGGGTAGTCGTCGGTTTCACGAACTCAACGGGTCAGAGAAGGGAACCGCATTGACGTCGCAGGCGCCACGAAGCCCCAAGCATCATGCGACTTTCTTGAAGGGGGCTCCCCGCGCGAAGATTCCAAACTCTGCGCAAAGCGGCCGCAGTCGGGCCAGCGAACTCAGTCGGAGGTCGTGCTCCGTGCGCCACGGGCGACCTTTTCGCCACCGCCGTCGGCAATTTCCTCGTTGACCATGACGATGAAGAGTCGGATCAGGACCGGGTCGAATTGACCGTCGTCGGCCTCCGCTTCGAGGATGTCGAGGGCTTTCTCGACGGGCATGCCCTTGCGATAGATACGATCGCCGGTCATGGCGTCCCAGGCGTCGGCGACGGCCACAATGCGCGCCAGAAGCGGAATCTCATCACGCGCCAGGCCGTCGGGATAACCCGCGCCGTCCCATCTTTCGTGATGCCAGGCCGCGATCTCCGCGAACGCCCGAAAGCGCGAAAGCGGTCGCATGATCGCCGCCGTAAAGGTCGGATGCTGCCTCATGACCGCATATTCTTCGTCGTCCAGCGGTGCCGGCTTGTTAAGGACAGCGTCTGGGATCCCGATCTTGCCCACATCGTGCATCAGTGCGCCCCGACCCAGGATGTCGAGGGTCGCTGCATCGAGCCCCAGTCGGTCACCGAGCTTGAGCGAGTAGTGCTTGACCCGACCCGAGTGGCCCGCCGTGTAGCGATCCTTTTTCTGCAGGGCCTGGGTCAGGGCTTTGAGGGCCTGGATGTAGGCCTGCTCCTGGACCTCGAGCAGCTTCTCGATGCTGGCGGCCATCTGGTTCACGGAGTCGGCCAGGCTGCCGAGCTCATCGCGACGACTGATCTGCGCGCGGCTGCTGAAATCGCCATCGGCAATGGAACCGGCAGTTTCCGAAAGCAGCCGAAGCGGACGCGTAAATCCGCCCGCGGTCCACAGAGCCAGCGCGATCACGCCCATCGCCACACAGAACAACCCAATCCCCAGGCCCACTTCGTGAGTCCGGAAGCGCTCGACGACGACAGCTTCGAGGCCCTCCGCCGTTCGGAAGACGGTCTCCACAGGAACAACCACGGCCAGGTAGGCGCCGCGATCGAGAATCGGCGCGATGGCCCAGAGAGACTCGGCGCCGCGATAGGCATGACGAACCAATTCCGGTACGCCATTGCTGCCGGCCAGCATGAAGGCCGCCGCCAGCTCGCCTCGTGGATCGCTCAGGCGATCCTGTTCGAGAGAGGTTTGCCACGCTTGCGGCAGACTTCCAGGACTTTCATAGCCCTTCACCTCGAGTCGCCCGTCCTCGTAGGCGCGGACGATCATTGCTTCGCCCGCCTCGCCCCAACCTTCGATATCCATCGAGAAGCTGTGGAAGATGCGCGGCACCGAAACGTCGATGCCCGTCACACCGACGATCTCGCCATTCGGTCCGCGGATCGCCTGGGCAACACTGCTCACCACCGTCCTCGTGGCCACGTCGATGAAGGGAATGGACCAGATCGGGCCGTTCTTGGTCAGGGCCTCGCGATACCAGGGCCGTTCGCGCGCATCGAAGGTCTCCGGGTAGCCGCCATGTCCGGGGTAGGCGCTATGCAGTCCGTTCTCCAGACTCGTGTAATGCCAGAGCACGCCCTGCCGGTCGAGCTTGGCGAGTCGCGCGTAGGCCGGCGCGAGCCCAGCAAGCCGACCCGCCTGTGTCGAGACGGACTCACGCAAGACACCGGGCGCTACGTGCAGTGCCACATCATCGAGACTCACGGCCATTGGCTCGGCCGGACCACCGTCGACCAGACGCTTGTGGACGTCGCTATGGCTCGTCGGGACTCGACCGGCGTCGAAATCACTTGCGTAGTACAAGCCTTTACCATGAAGCTCGTGCCTAGCGTTCCCGGGCTCCGGATTCGCAAGGGCGGCCTCGGCCAGCATGGCCTGATCACTGACGAGGTGCTCGAAGGATTCGGTCTGGCGACCGTAGATCACGACAGCGTCGGCAACCTTGGCCCTGAGTCGCGCGAGCTCACCGGCCAGCAAGGCCTCGCGTGCCTGCGCACCGACCCGCTCCCCCAAAACATCGAGAGAACGCAGCGTGTAGACACCGAGCAGCGCCATCGGCAGCAACGCCAGGCAAAGAAGAAGAACGAGGAGTCGGGTTCGAATCGACATAGGGCTCCGGCTGCCATGATAGCGGCACCAGATCGCTGAATCGGTCGTCCGGGAGGGCAACCTGATACCCCGGCTGGGCCGTCTGTGGCCTCCCCCGGACGAGCGGGCGCCCGGCTGTAAGTGGGAGGCTCAAGCGCCTACATTGTCATCGTTCGCCGTTCGACGGAACCGGTTCTGGAGCGAAACTCGATGAAGCACGAGCCCTATCTGGGCATGAGAGATGGAGACCTCGTAGGGAAACGTTACGCGCGGTATTGGAATCCCCACATGGAGCCTGTCCAGGATCAGGTCGGCCAGGCGATCCTTCATGGACCCGAGGCGTCGGAACTGGGCTTTGGCATTGAACGAGCCGATCTTCTGGTAGAGCCGGGATACCTGCCGCTCGAGAACGGAACGACGAAACTCGAATCCGGCGAGATCTTTGTCGCGGTTCTAACAAAGATGCCCGGCATAACGGGCGCGATGTTCGAGTGGTGGATGGGCTGGCACTACATGGAACATCAGCGATACAAGCTATGGCATCCCAGGGCCCACCTCGCCAACGGCACCAGCGAAATGAACGGTGACGATCCAAATCTCAGCGACCGCGAGAAGTACATGACGACCCATTACGTGACAGAGTACGTTGGCAACACAAAGCAGGCCATCACGATCTCATTCTCGGATCCGGAGAAGTATTTCTCGAGGACATCGGACTTCGCAGAGAACGGAATCACGGCCACCGTCTGCGGCACGGTCGGCCTGCAGCGGGCACCCATCACGATCGGCCGCCTCATACATCAGATTCGCGAAGTAGAAGACGGCTCGGAGATGCGAAGCCGCTTCTGGCTGGCGAAGCCGGAAATCAGGGGAATCAAGAAAGAGAGCCTCCTGGGCAAGCTCGTCAGTTCCGAATTCGTCGTCAAACGAATCGCTGACCCGAACCTGGGGCGAGACATGCTCGTCCACTGCGCTATGGAAATGAACCACCTCGCAAGTTTCCTGCCCGCTCTCTATTCCGACTATCACAGTTGAGACGGCTCTCGAGCAGACTTCGTGGGAGCGGGGGAGGGATCTCGAATGTTGTCGCTCGGCTGGTAGTCTTTCCGCATGCGTAATCTCGCTGCCTCCACAAAGGATGAGTCGGCTGCGTCCTGGCGGGGCTTCTCACTGATGCCGTTGGAGATGAGTTCGATCGGGCTGGCCTGCATCGGGTTGGCGATCGCGGCCGGCTATCTGTTGCTCCACGTCGCGTTCGACGCTGTCGTCCTGGCGCTCTGGGGCTTTCCGTCAGGGGAGCTGCCCTTGTGGCAGAGCGATCAGTGGTGGACCGATTTCGTCAACGCGGCGCTGATTGGCTACCTACCGGCCGCACAGGGGATGGCACGGCGCGACGTCGCGCGGGACCTCGCCGAGATGCGGCCACGGCTCCGCTGCAACGACGCCGAATTCAACGAGCTGTCCGATGCTGCAACGGGTCCCGGCGGTCCAATTGCTCGCGCCCTGAGCCTGAGTGGACTCGTGCTCGGCGCATTGATCACCTTCTCCGATCCGTCGGTCGCGTACCACACCACCGTATCGGCAAGCGACCCATTGTTCGTCTGGACGCTGGGCCGTGTGATTCTCATGCTCTGGCTGGTTTCACGCTTTGCGGTCTACGACTTCAACGTCACGCGACTCTACCGCTCGCTCGGCCGCAACTGGGTTCGCATCGACTTGTTGGACATCCGCGGGCTCGCACCGTTCGCGAAGCGCGGCCAACGCAGCGCGCTGACCTGGGTGATCTTCTCGTCGATCCTCTCTCTGTTCTGGCTTGGTGACTCAGCAGCCCGGACGAATCTGCCGGGACTCGTCTTGATATTGTCGATGGCTGCGTTCGCCTTCATAGGCCCACTGGCCGCGCTCAGTCAAGGCATACGGGCCGCCAAGCACACTGAACTCGAACGGCTTCGCGAGCAGATTAGAGATGCGCGAGCCGAGACCAACACAGCGGTCGCCAGCCCGCGACTCGCAAACTTGACCGGCTACTACCAGCTCATCGACAGCGCGAGCGAATGGCCCGTCGATGCCGCGAATCTACTGAAGTTCTTCGGCTATCTGTTGTTGGGTCTGGGTTCATGGCTTGGGGGCGCAGTGGTCGAGCGGATCCTCGACAGTGCGATTCGGAGTTGA
>CBFDDD010000137.1:0-11556 GCA_965603475.1 uncultured Myxococcales bacterium | reverse complement strand
ATCGCAGATGTTGCGCGTGTGAATCTCGAACGGGTTCTTCGTCAGCACGATGGGCACGCGATATGTTCACGAGACTGAGTCTGTCCCCAATCCCGCGTCTTCTGGACCGGGCCGAGCGCCGGACCGCAAACGAAGGGGGGTGACATGCAGAACGTCCTGGTCACAGGCGCGAACTCGGGAATTGGGCGGGCGACGGCCGTGCGCTGCGCGGTGGCAGGCCATCGCGTGTTCGCGGCGATGCGCGATCTCACCAAGGCCGACAAGCTCGTCGCGCTCGCGTCCGAAGCCGGCGCCCGGGTCGAGCCGGTCGAACTCGATGTGACGGACGGCGACTCGGTCCGCCGGTGCTTCGACGCGGCCTCGCCGATCGATATTCTGGTCAACAACGCGGGAATCGCCTGGAACGCCGCCGTCGAGGACGTGAAGATCGACGCGGCGAAGCGGGTCTTCGAGACGAACTACTGGGGTGTGATTCGTTGCATCCAGGCGGTGATCCCCGGAATGCGCGAGCGAGGGGCCGGCACGATCGTGAACGTGAGTTCGGTGATGGGCCGCGTCGCCGGAATCGGCCAGCCGATCTATGCCTCGTCGAAGTGGGCCCTCGAATGTCTCAGCGAGAACCTGGCACAGGAGGTCGCTCCCTTCGGCATTCGGGTCATCGTGATCGAGCCGGGCGTGACGCGCACGGCGATCCTGGCCAAGAACGCAGACCATCCGCGCCCGACCCATTACGAGTCCGCCTATCGGCGCATGATGCAATTTCACGTGAAGGGCGCCGAGGCAAACGCAACGTCGGACGGTGTGGCCGAGACGATTATCGGGGCGCTCGATGATCCCGGGCGGCGACTGCGGTATCCCTGCGCCTGGGGCGGGGCGGAGATGACCGCGGGGCGGGCGCGCATGTCGGACGAAGAGTGGATCGGTCTGGGAGCCGCGCACGATGACGAGGCCTACTACGACGATTTCGAGCGGCTGTTCGGGCTCGACCTCCGCGTCGATCGCTGACGGGAGACGTTAGGCTTGAGGCTTGCTGAGCGTGGCCTTCGTCGCGCGTGCGGCTTTCTCCGAGAGCAGCCCCGCCTCGACCTGTCGATCAAGAATTTTCGCGAACGCCTCGACGCCGATCGTCTCGAGGATCTCGAAGGGCCCGCTCGCGTGGCCGCCCGCGGTTTTCCACGCGAGATCGATGTCGGCTCGGGTTGCGACTTGCTGCTCGGCTAGTGCGAGTGCGCTCCGGACGAGGATTGAGGCCAGCGCGTCCGATGTAACTTTGGAGATCGGCTTTGCCGTCAAGAACGCGGGCTCTCGGAAGGTCGGTTCTGAGTCCCCGGAGTAATCGTAGAACCCCCGACCGGACTTGAGGCCGAGCTTCCCGCTCTCGAGATAGGGAGTCAGGAAGGGCACGACCCGCTCGCGAAAGGCCTCTCGCCGCGGGTCGGGGGAGGGGTGCTTCCAACTGTCGAACATCAGATCGAGGCCGAACAGATCCATCATGCCGAAGGGGCCCATGGGCGCCTTGCGATCCGACATCCAAGCGCGATCGACGTCTTCCTGGCTGGCTCGCTCATCGAGCACGAGCTGGACGGCGCTTCTCAGGACGGGCCCGTTCATGGCGTTGAAGACGTATCCCGGGTGCTCCTTCTGCAGGACCAAAGGGACGGCGCCGAGGCTCTGCACGTAGCGCCGCAGGATGTCGATCGTCTGCGGCGAGGTTCGCGGACCTCCGACGATGTCGACGAGCAGCGTACCGAGATGTGAATGCAGCGCCGCGAAGCGATCCCCGCGCTCGACGGCGTCCTCGATCTGGGAGACGAGCAGCGTCGAGGTGTTGGTCGTCAGGATCGTGCTACCAGGACAGAGCGCGTCGAGTCGCCCGTGGATCTCACGCTTGAGCGTGAGGTCTTCGAAGATCGACTCGCTCACGAGGTCGGCCTTCGCGGCCGCCTTCTCCAGGTCCGCTTCCAGAAAGACACGCTTACGAGCGGCCGCGACGGTTTCGGCAGTACAGAAACCGGTCTGGACCAGGAATCCCGCGGCGCCGTCGTGTCGCTCGGAGACGGTCTCGAGATTTTCCTGACGCGCGTCGTGGAGGATGACGTCGTACCCGGCTATCGCAGCGACCAGGGCATTGGCGGAGCCCATGGTTCCCGCTCCGACGTAGAGGACGGTGTCGATTTCGTCGATCGTCATGCTCGCCGGCCTACCCACATGAAAGTGTCACGAGATGCCTCGCGGAAGCCGGTCGAGCAGGATCAGGTTTGTCGATCCCGTCGTTACGAGCGCCGGCTTCTGCTCGAGGATCGGAAGCGCCGCCAGGGCATTCGCGATGTGGAACTGGGTCGGATTCTGCTCCCAGGTGAGTTCGTGCCACGCGATGGATCCCTCGCCGACTCGAACCGACGTGAATTCGTTCTGGGACGGATAGACCGTCGGCTCGCTCGTCGTGCGACCGAAGCCGCTCACTCCCGGCAGATAGCGCCAGGCCATGGGAACGTTCTCGGCCTGCTCGTCCTGCCCCGCCTGAATCTCTTCCTCGGTCGCGTCGCGCAGGTTTGTGATCGCCATGTCCACGATCTTGTGGCCGAAATGGCTGGCGCTCGCGCGCCACTCGCCTGCGATCACGCTGTGGTCGGGAATATTGGCGTAGACCTTGGGGATGCCCTGGAGTTCGCGGCCCGAGAGGATCGGGTCGGTGAGGTTCTCCCACATGACGAGGGTGTAGTCGCCCTTGAGCTTGTCCTTCTCGCCGTTGAAGACCGCCGAGGCATTCACCGCGATCATGTTGTAGCCGTGCCCGGCCAGCCAATCGACCTGTCGATTGCGCGCGTAGAAGACCGAGACGATCGCTTCCTCGTCGACCTCGAAGGGCGCGGGCAGATAGCGGGCGAGCGCCTCGCGGTCGGTCACGTACGAGATCACCATCGAGGTGACGTCGCGATACCAGCCACTCGCCTTGGGGCTCATCGGGCGCGGACCGAAGTGGGCGGGCATGACGTAGCTGGCTTTGTCTTTGAACTCGAACACGATGTACTCGCTCCATCGTTGGGATGGAATGGGCGGGAATCCCGGAGAAGAAAAGGGGAAGGATCCGATGCTACCCCATCAATATTCGACGACGTCTCGTGCGATCTCTTCGATGCGCGTCACCCCCATCCGGGCCACGGGCGTCGAGATCTCCGCGTGAAAGATCCCGCTGGGAGGGCTGCCAGTGGACCGCCGGCCGCGACCGCTGTATGGTACTGACTGGTCAGTACCGTGCCCCGGAGAACGATCGCTCGAATGCCCGCGCTCACCGCCCCCCCGGACGCATCGGCAAATCTCGCCGCTGCGCGCGAAGACGAGCCCCGTCGTAACGCGATCCTCGCCGCTGCTCGGCACGTGTGCCTCACGCGGGGCGTTGCGGCGGTTCGCATGGAGGAGATCGCGGCGGAGGCCCATGTCTCCAAGGGGACGCTCTACAACCATTTCGAGAGCAAGCACCAACTCCTGCTCGAAATGGTGGTGTCGCAGTTTCGCGCAGGGGATCGCATCGTAGAAGCCGTGGTCGGCCAGCCGCGCTCTGCGACCGCCGCCCTCGAGCGGCTCTTCGATGGGCTTGCGCGCCTGCTCGACGTACAGACCCGCCACGCCCCGCTGCTGTTTCAGGCGTGGGCCGTCGTCGCCCACGACTCCGAACTGCGCGAGCCGCTCGACACCGCGCTTCGCGAGATGTTCAGGACCTGGTCGGCCGAGACCCGCTCGATCGTCGAGCAGGGCCAGGCCGAAGGTGCGTTTCGCTCTGCCGCCGATGCGGGCGCGCTCGGCGATGCGATCACGGGCCTGGTCTCCGGCTATCTGTTCCGCGCCGCGTTCGATCCCACTTCCGCAAACGGTGAAGCCCTCCGACGCGCGTTCCATCTGCTCGTCGCCGAAAAGCTCCTACCCCTCGAAGCATCCGATGGAGAATCGAAATGACCGAAATGTCGCCGAGTTGCGTGACGCCGGCGCCCGCCGTCGCCAAGAGTCGCGCACGCTGGTGGTTTCTCGGGACCGCGCTGTTGCTGGTCGCCGGCTCCTTCGCGCTGTACGCAGCGGCGCCGACCCCCGAGACACAGGCCGGCGCGGGCGACGAAGCGGCTGCGGTCCCGGTTCGTGTCCTGAAGCTCGAAGCGCGCTTGCTCGAGCGCACGACTCGGCTTTCGGGAGTGATCGAGCCGCGTCGGCGCGTCGAGCTCTTCTCGGAGACCACCGGTCGTGTGATCGCACTCGGCGCGGAGAAGCTCGACAGTGTCGACGCGGACCAGATGCTCGTGCAGGTCGACGCGCTGCTCGCGGAGGTCGCCGTCGAGCGGGCCGCGGCGTCGATTGCGCGCGCGGCGAGCCAGCTGGCCCTCGCCCGTGGCGAGCGCGAGCGCTACGAGAAACTCGCGGGCCGCGATGCCGCGAGTGCGTCGCGGCTGGATCAGGCGGTGAACGCCGAGAAGGTCGCGAGCGCGAACCTGCGTGAGGGCCGCGCTGCGCTCCGCGAGGCGAAGGATGGGCGAGAAAAGACGGCGATTCGTGCGCCTTTCGCCGGTGTGCTGCAGAGCTTCGATGTCGAGGCCGGTGAGCTCTTGCGGATGGGCGACCGCATCGCTGAGCTGCTGGATGTGACGACCGTCCTCATCGAACTCGGCGTGACCGATCGTGAGATCGTTGATGTCTCGCGGGGCGCTCCGGTCTCTGTCGCGATCGAGGCGTACCCGGGCGAAGTGTTCGCGGGCTCCATCCTGCGAATCGGCGCGGCGGCGGACATGCGGAGTCGCAAGTTTCCTGTGGAGATCGAGCTGCCGAATCCCGAACTGCGCATCCTGCCGGGCATGATTGCCGAGGTCCGGTTGAATCTCGGCAACGCGAGCGCGGTGCGCGCGATTCCGCGTGATGCGGTCGTAGACCGGTTCGGAGTTCGCTTCGTGTATGTGGTGGCGAGAGAGGACGGGCGGGACGTGGCCCGTCGGCGCCGCGTCGAAGTCCGCAACATTTCGTTCTTGCCGGGCTCCGTCGAACTCGTTGAAGGTGTCGAGGATGGCGAGTTCCTTGCGATGACGGGGATGAGCGACCTGGGCGACGGCGTGCAGGTCAGTGTCACGCGAGACACGGCCGCCCGCGGTGGGGCCGGATCGTGAGTCTTCCCGAGTTCTCGATTCGACAGGTTGTCCTGGTCAACATCGTCTTCGTGCTCGTCATCGGAGCCGGTCTCTTCGCGTTCCTGAGCATTCCGGTCGAGGTGTTTCCCGACATCTCGTTCAACTCGGCCGTCGTGAACACGGTCTGGCCCGGGGCGTCGGCCGATGAGGTGGAGCGGCTCGTCACGACGAAGCTCGAAGAAGAGGTACAGGAAGTCTCGGGAATGAAGGAGCTGCGCAGCTACTCGCGTGCAGGTCTTTCGGCCATCGACATCGAATGGGACGAGACGTTGTCGAAGGCGGAGCAAGAGAGCTCACTGAATGAGCTGCGCGCCGCCATCGATCGTGTGCAGGATCTGCCGACCGACGCGGAAGAGCCCTGGATCTTCGAGCTGTCCGTCCACGAGGTCCGCCCTGCAGTGATGGTGGCGATCGCCGACGTAGGGGGTGTTGGCGAGTACACGATTCGCGAGGTCACTCGCGACCTCGAGGTGCGGATCGAGCGTCTGCCCGGTGTGCGCAAGGCGGTGATGCGCGGCGATCGTGATCGTGAGATGCGGGTCTACGTGGACCGCAGCCGGGCGATGCAGTACGACCTGACGCTCCCCGAGATCAGCAACGTCATCCGCCAGAACAACCAGAACATTCCGGCAGGCAGCTTCATCGACTCCTCCCAGCGGGAGGTGACGGTCCGCGGTCTCGGCAACTTTTCGACGCCGGAGTCGCTTGCGGCGACAGTCGTGCGGAAGGACGCCGACGGGCGCCACGTCACACTCGGCGAGATCGCGCTGGTGGAAGCCGGCTTCGAGACCAAGCGAGTTCATGGCACCTACAACGGGTACCCCGCGATGCAGCTCGGCGTGGCGCAGGAATCCGGGGTCGATGTACGCAAGCTCGTCGGTCGTGTTCGAGTTCTCGTCGAGGCGTACCAGGCCGAGTTGCCGCCGGGTGTCGAGGCGTCGCTCACCTGGGACTCGTCGACCTACATCGAGTCTCGGATGGCGCTCCTGCAGTCGAACCTGTCGATTGGCATCATGGCCGTCGTCGCCGTGTTGTGGATGACCGTTGGCTTCCGGAACGCGCTGCTCGCCATCCTCGCGATCCCATTCTCGTTCCTGTTCGCATTCTACGCCTTTCCCTACATGGGGATGAGTCTCAATAGCCTCACGCTCATTGGCTTCATCATGGTGTCGGGCATGTTAGTCGACCACGCGATCATCATTGTCGAGAACATCTACCGTCACGTGGAAGAGGGCGTGGAACTCGAACAGGCAATCATCGCCGGCACGAAGCAGGTGATGTGGCCCGTGATCGCAACCGTGGCGACCACGATTGCTGCCTTCTTGCCGATGCTGTTGATCTCCGGAACGTCCGGTCAGTTCTTCGCGCTGTTGCCGAAGGCGGTGATCGTCACGCTGCTGGGATCGCTGCTCGAAGCCCTCGTCATCCTGCCGGCGCACTATCTCGACTGGGGCAGCCGCCGCGCGGATTCCGCTGACGGCACTTCGCGGGGAATTCGCAGCTGGTCCCATCGCGTGCGTGCCAGGGTCGATGCTGCGCTGCAGCGAGTGCGCGAGATCTATCTTCGGGGACTCGAGCCCGTGCTCGCCAACCGCGGGCCGTTTCTCATGGTGTGCCTCGCGGCACTCTTCTTCTCGTGCGGATTGACCGAGCACGTCGATGTCGATCTGTTCCGTTCGGATTACAACCAGATGTTCATCAGCGTGGATGCACCCATCGACGCGGGCATTGAGCAGACGGCTGAGGCGATGGGAGCGCTCAACGCGAGCCTGGCTGAGATGGGCGCTGAGCTGACGGACGTCGTTAGCTACGCCGGGATGAAAATGAGCAACAATGGTGGTCCCGAGAACGGCGTCAATTTCGGTGTGGTGTACATCCAGTTCCCAGACACGCCTGAAAACGTCGCAACACCGGAGAAGATCTTCGCCCGCATCCAGACAGCTGCGGAGGAGACCGCGGCGGCCACCCCTGGAATCGAGAAGGTGTTCACGTTCGCGCCGCGCAATGGGCCGCCCGTCGGCAAGCCGATCGCGATTCGCATCAACACCGACGACTACCAGCAGGCGAAGAGGGTTTCGGCCGAGCTGCGCGCGGAGCTCGCGACGATCCCGGGTGTCTTCAACATCGAGGACAATCTGCCAGTGGGGCCGCGCGAGGTGCGAGTGAGTCTCGACGACCATCGCGCATCCCTGCACGGGCTGGTGTTCCAGGACGTGGGGATGGCGCTTCGGGCAGCAAACGACGGCCTCGTTTCTTCGACGTTCAAGGACCCGAACTCGGACGAGGACATCGACATCCGGGTCATGTTGCCCGAGGCGCAGCGCGGAAGTATCGCCGACTTGCTCGATGTCGAGGTGCGGACGCCCACTGGGTCCGTGGTCAAGCTCGGAGATGTCGCGACGATCGATGTCGCGCGCAGCTACCAGTCTCTGTTCCACTTCGACGCCAGGCGCGCGGTGATCGTCTATGGGGAAGTCGATGGACAGCAGGCAACGTCGATGTCGGTCAACACCGAACTCTCATCCCGCTTCGCCGACATCGGCAGCCGCTATCCCGGTGTCAACCTGACGTTCGGCGGGGAGTTTCAGGAAACCGAGAAGAGCATGAACGAGCTGTTTGGAACGCTCTTCATCGCGCTCGTCGCGATCTACGCGATCCTCGCGGCCCAGTTTCGATCCTACCTCCAACCGCTCGTCGTCATGAGCGTGATCTGCTTCGCGTTCATTGGGGTGGTCCTCGGGATGTTCGTCCTCGACTACCCGCTCACGATGTACGTGTTCTACGCGATGATTGGACTTGCCGGCATCGTCGTGAACGACTCGCTCGTGCTGATCGACTTCGTCAATCAGGCCCGCGCAGAGGGAATGCCTGCGCTCGATGCGGTCCGCCGCTCGTGTCGATTGCGCTTCCGACCCATCGTGCTCACCACGGTCACGACCATTGCCGGTCTGCTCCCCATGGCAATCGGCGTCGGAGGCGTGCACCCCGTCTACAGCCCGTTCGCGGCCGGCCTGGTCTTCGGCCTCGCCGTTTCGAGCGGCCTCACGCTATTCACTGTCCCGGCGCTCTATCTGATGGTGGAGTCCGGTCGCGATCGTTTGCTGAGCCGAATTGGGCGAAGGGTGACGGTCGAGCCGGTTCGCCTGGGAACCTGACGGCGCTCGGAAGCTCCCTGGGTGCGATCTTCACGTCGAGTGATCGGCGCGGGACTGCGCAAGGAGCCGCTCTCCAGTTCGATGGACGCGGGAGCGGATCATTGGGATCTCGAAGCCGTCTCTTAGCCCCGGGGCAATCCATCGCCAAATCTTCATGACAACCTACACATTCTGGCGTCTATCGGCGTTGGTGCACGAATCGCACCAAAAATCACATCGGTCGCCCCATCATGGCTTCGCGCACACTTCCTGGGCCACGATCTCCGCATGAAATCGAGAAACAACCCCAAGTACAAGGCGAAGTATCGAGTCAATAACTGGTCCGAGTACGACCGGGCGCTCGTTCAGCGAGGCGACATCACGCTGTGGATCTCTGAGGAGGCAATCGAATGCTGGAAGCCTGCTTCGGCAGGTAACCGAGGCGGGCAGCCGAAATTCTCCGACCGCGCGATCGAGACCGCATTAACCCTTCGACTCCTCTTCAAATTGCCACTTCGGCAGGCAGAGGGGTTCCTTCGATCGATCCTGTCATTAATGGGCATCGACCTCGAAGCTCCCGACCACACCACCCTTTCTCGCGGCGGTCAGCAACTCGATGTCGGGTTGGATCGCATCGCTTCAAGTGGACCCATCCCCCTCATCGTCGACAGCACCGGGCTCTCGATCGTCGGCCAGGGCGAGTGGGCAGCAGTCAAGCACGGAGGCAGCGGCAAGCGCGCTTGGAAGAAACTCCATCTCGGCGTCGATCGGTCCGGCTCAATTGTCGCCGAGGTTCTAACCGACGGGAATGCTGACGATTCGAGCACCGCCCTCAACATCATCGACAGGATGACGGCACCCATTGCAAGCCTCACGGCGGACGCAGCCTATGACACGACCGCGATCTACGAAGCCGCCGGAGCACGCGACGCGAAAGTCATCGTTCCGCCGAGAAAGACCGTAATCAGATCGAGGCGACCAGGCCATCGCGATCGAACTGTCGCACGAGTAATAGAGGTTGGGCGTCGTCAGTGGAAGAAAGAATCCGGGTACCGCGAGCAGGCCCCGCGTCGAGAACACCTTCTTCAGATACAAGTCGATCATCGGTGACCGGCTCCGGGCTCGTCACCCCGAATCGCAGGAAGCTGAAGCGCGGATAGCGTGCAACATACTGAATCGGATTTTCGAACTTGGCAGACCAAAGTCTTTCGCGATTGGCGGCTGACGGAGACCCTCGGAATTGAGGAAAAGAGGCCACGTTTCAGATTCATGCGCCAACGCCCCACGGGCCTGGATCGCCTCTTGGGACGGAGGTGCAGTGCCTCATTGCCAAGACCTGGCAGGGGCGAAATGACACGACCGCGCCGTCCTCGTGGCATGACACTTCGATGGATCACACCGGACGGGTTGGCCTCTCTCTTGCATTCGAAATGCTCATTGATATTGATGCAGTGGCTTCAGCCTGTGGAGGTGGTACATGAGTATGTTCGACACGACGGATTCCCGATTCCGGATCCTTTTGATGTTGGCGGTGTCTTCGATGTACGCGGGGGTCTCGACCGCACAAGGCGTCATTTCGCTACCAAAGACGGCGCAGACGAGTTGTTACACAGACACCGGATCGCTGATCTCATGTACCGGCACAGGGCAGGACGGCGACATCCGGGCGGGGGTCGACTGGCCGAGCCCGCGGTTCACCTTCTCGAGTTCCTGCTTTACGGATCAGCTTACTGGGCTCACTTGGATCACGAACGGGTTCTTTCTCCCTTCGTCGAGCTGGGCGGGTGCCGTCGACTACGCGAATACGCTGTCTTTCTGCGGCTTCTCCGACTGGCGTCTCGCGAACGCCAACGAGATCACGAGCATCTCCAATTCGGACGTGGTGTGTACCAGTACCTGGCTGCAGACACAGGGCATCTCGTATCCGAGCGTCAATGGCTATTCATCGACGACGGTGGCGGGCGCCACCACGTCTGCTTGGAATACTCAGCTCTGCGAGGTGTCGCTGACCCCCTACGGAAAGACGCAGTTGCCCCAGCTCGCTGCGTTGCCGGTGCGCGGGGGGCAGGCGAATGCGGTCGATGCGACCTATCCCGCCAACATTCCGAAGACTGGCCAGACGGCGAGCTTTGCGACGGGCGACGACGGCGACGTCGAGTGGGGTGTCGCTTGGCCGAGCTCGCGCTTTACGAACAACGGGGACGGAACGATCACCGACGAGCTTACAGGTCTCGATTGGACACAGGACGCGAACACGCCGGGGCCGGCTGCCTGTAGCCCTGGAACGAGGAAGCGATGGCAGGCCGCGCTGGATCACGCGCAGTGTCTCAGCGCGAACAACTTTCTGGGCCATTCGGGCTGGCGCGTCCCCAACAAGTTCGAGATGCGGAGTCTGATCGACTACGGGAACTCGAATCCGGCGCTGCCAACGGGACATCCATTCACCAATGTTAGCTCGGCGGTCTATTGGACCTCCACGACGATCCTTTCGACCACCAATCGCGGGGCCTGGACGGTGAATCTGTTCGACGGACGCCAGCCCTTCACGGGCATTGCAAAGGACCTCACCAATGCGTGGATCTGGCCTGTGAGAGATGGCGGAGGCGGTGGCGGCCCGATGACCCTCGGCCCCTTCTTCGTGGCTGATGTTCTGGTGACACCCCCGTGCTGGTTTGGCGGGGGCTGCACGCCCGGCGACTTTCCATTCGACTGGGGGATCGTCCGCACCTTCGACTACACGATTCCCGCTGGCCAGGGCGTCGTCGACGTCCTCATCAACGGCACCTGGGGAGGCGATGTCTTCAACAGCAGTGCACCCGTCCAGGTCTATCTCGAGGACATCCTCGTCACCGAATGCCTCGTCACCGACCCGTGCTGGAACGAGGCTTCGAAGGTCGACTGGAATGGGGGCGCCGGCTTCCTGCTGTCCGACCTGGGTGTGGACTTCATGGATCCCGCGGTCCAGGCGCTCTTCGGGGACGGGTCGGCGGATCTTTCGCTGATCCAGACCGATACGATCAGCGCGAACATCAGCAACTTGAGCCTCACGCTCTACGTGCCGGAGCCCGGCGGACTCGCGGGTCTGCTTGCGGGTGTAGGCTGGCTGGGTGCGCTCGGGACGAATCGACGCCGACGGGGCACGCCTGTCGAGTGAGCTGGGCCCGGGAAGGGCCACCTAGCCCCTCCGGGGCCTAGTTGTCAGAACACTACTTAGCTTCGGGGCTGAAAACGGGGCTTATTCTCCGTCTGCCTCGACC
>CBFDDD010000136.1:0-11671 GCA_965603475.1 uncultured Myxococcales bacterium | reverse complement strand
AGAAGCCTTTTTTCTTATAGCGCCAAGGCTGCGAACTTGTTCGAGAATTGCAGTTCCGGTTGGGGCAGAAGGGCGGTGTGAAGGAGGCGGAGGAACTCGGCATGTCCCCGATAGAGCAGGGATCGTGCCAGGACCATTTATCAGTCCACGTCCGAGGGGACACGATAGAAGACGGCATAGAGAACCGGTGCAACACCGAGGGTAAGCACCGTCCCAAACGCCAATCCGAACGCCAGCACAGTAGCCAGATCGTAAAAAAGCGGGTCGCGAGAGATGATGATGGGCAGCATCCCGAGGATCGTCGTGAGCGTCGTCATCAGGATCGGTCGGAGCCGGCCCAGACAGGCGGAGATGATCGCGTCGTAGGGGGACGCTCCGGCTTCGCCATCGAGCTTGATCTGGTTGATCATGACAATGGCATTGTTGATCACGATTCCGGAGAGGCTGAGGATGCCCAGTGTTGCCATGAAGCTGAAGTAGCCACCCATCACGAGCAGGCCGATGGCGACGCCACCGATGGCCAGGGGGATCGTGAGCACGATGACGGCCGGGCTCCGGAAGTCGCCGAACTGTGCGACCAGGCAAAGCAGGGCGCCGAAGACGGCCAGGGGCAGGAAGACGGCGAGCGCTGCCTGGGCGTCTGTCGAGGACTCGGATTCTCCCCCCCACTCCCAGTGATAGTTGGGGCCGAGGTCGGCAACGATGCGATCCACGAGAGGGGCCAGCTCGGCCTCGAGCTCGAGCGCCGTGAAATTCAGGTTCTTCGCTTCGACGATCACTGCGGGTGAGTGGTCGCGCCGTCGCACGACACTGAACTCGGGCTCCGGTCGGAGGTCGGCGACCTGGATGAGGGGTACGACGGCCCCTGTCGTCGGCGAGAAGACCGTCGCGGTAAAGAGGCGGTCGACGTGATAGCGCTCGCGCGCCTCGGCCCGCGCCTTGATTGTGATCTCCAGGTCTCCTTCGCGCAGCACCGTGAGCGATGTACCGTCGAGCAGGGATTGCAGCGATACAGCGATGTCCTGGCTCGTGACCCCGGCCCGCCGAGCGCGATTCTGATCGACGATGACGCGCGCTTCCGTGACGACATTTTCCCAATCGCTGTAGACGTTGATGGTGCCCGGCAGCGTGAGCGCTGCGCGGGCGACTGCGGAGCCCGCCTCGACCAGCTTGGCCCGATCCGGTCCGAAGATCCGAGTCTCGGTGAGCCCGGTCTCGACGGAACCGAGGAACATTCGTTTGACCAGCAGATTCATCGTTGGGTAGTGATCGCGGGCGTGCAATCTCAACCGGTCCATGACTGGTTGGACCTCGGCGAGGTTCTCGACCGTAACGAGGACGAAACCCATATTCGGCTGGGAGGGCTCGGGCGCGATGGTGATGAAGAAGCGTACGCCGCCACTGCCGACGTAGCCGAGGGTCTGCTGGATTTCGGGGTTGACGTCGTCGTCTTCTAGCCAGCCGATGAGGTCCGAGATCTGTCGGTTGGTCTCCAGGATCCCATAGCCGGCGGGTAGCTTGACGTCGACCAGGATCTGCGGACGGTCTGAATTGGGCATGAACTGTACTGGCACGAGAGAGAAAAGCCAGAGGCCCCCCGCCAGGACGCCTAGCATCGAAAGCAGGAAGACCGCGCGGTGTCGCAGGATTGTCTCGAGCAGACCACGATAGCCGCGATAGAGCGGCGTCTCGAGCTGTGCCGCCAGTTCTTCGTCGGTGAGGGAGGATGGCTTCAGATAGTGGTAACAGAGTGTCGTGGTCACCGTCATGGCGAGGGCCCAGGACACGAGCAGCGCCATGGTGATGACGACCGACATCGAGCGCAGATATTCGCCCGCGGAGTGAGGGGCGAGCGCGAGCGGAACGAAGAAGAGAATCGTCGTGATCGACGAAGTCAGGAGCGGGATTGCGAGAGTTCGTCCTGTGTCGATCGTCGCCTGCATGCGGTCCTGGCCTGCGCGCAGCCGGTTTCCGATTTCCTCCGCGATGACGATGCCATTGTCGACGAGCAGACCCAGGGAGATGATGAGCGTGGCCAGCGAAATACGGTGCATCGCGATACCGCTCAAATACATCAGGACCAGCGTCACCATCATGGTCAAGGGCACATGTAGTCCCACGATCATTCCGGTCCGGAAGCCGAGGAAGGCGATGATCACGACGAGCACGATGAAGATCGTCTGGAAGAGGTTGCTCTGTACGGCACTCACGGCACGCTGGACGTGCGTGGCCTGGTAGTTTCCGATCTTCATGGAGTAGCCGATGGGCAGACCGGCCTCGATCTCCTGCATGCGCGACACCACGCGCGGGCCGACGTCGAGGATGTTCTGCCCATCGACCATGGTGATGCCGAGCAGCACGGCCTGCTGGCCGTCGTAGTAGAAGGGCGCCTCCATGGGATCGACATAGCCTCGCGTGACGCTGGCGAGGTCGCGCAGGAAGACCACCTGTTGTGTTCCGGGAATAGTGATGGGGACGTTTCGGATGTCCTCTACGTTGCGAAAGTCGCCGGTCGGGACGATGCGGATATCTCGTTTGCCGGTGTCGATGCTGCCGCGTGGGAGAAGAACGTTCTGGGCTTCGAGCGCCTGGCGGATCGCGCTGGGGGAGAAACCGAGTTGCGCGAGCCGTGCCGAGTTGAATTCGATCCAGACCACCTCGTCCTGGACGCCGTAGAGCATCACGCGTCCGACGCCGGGGATGACGTAGAGTTCGTCCTGGATCTCCTTCGCCCTGTCGTACATCTGAGCCAAGGTGAAGCCGTCGGAGAGCAGCGCGACACTGATGACCGTGACATCGCCAAAATCGTCGTTGACGAAGGGGCCGATCACCTCGGCGGGCAGCCTCGAGCGAACGTCGTCGATCTTGTCGCGGACATCCGACCAGATTCTGTCGAGGTCCGCGTAGTACTGGTCTTGAACCTCGATGCGGACCTCGGAGTGCCCGGGCCACGAGTAGGACGAGATGTGCTTGCGTTCGGTCACACGAGCCAGCGCCTTTTCGATCTCGCGTGAAACGATGCGCTCGACCTTGACCGGATCCATGCCGGGATAGAAGGTCGTGATCACCGCCTCCCGCACCATGATCGGCGGGTCCTCCTGGCTGGGAAAATTCTGCAGTGCCGATAGGCCGAAGAACACAAAGGCCACGACCGTCATGAAGAGCAGCGGCTGATTGCGCAGTGCGGATCCGGTCAGATTCATCGATCGGTGCCCCTACTCGAGGAGGCGGACGGTCTTACCGTCG
This sequence comes from uncultured Myxococcales bacterium, assembly GCA_965603475.1. Classification (GTDB taxonomy): domain Bacteria; phylum Myxococcota_A; class UBA9160; order UBA9160; family UBA4427; genus UBA4427. Next base: position 8,425 of record CBFDDD010000136.1, on the reverse strand, counting down.
GTGAGGAAGGAGACGCCCGCTGTCGCGATGATGTCGTCGTCATTGAGCCCGTCGGTCACCGCGATTTCGTTGTCGAGGACGCCACCGGTGACGATCGTCGTCTGCCTCAAGGTCGACGACGCCCGGTCGAAGACGAAGACCGACATGCGGCCGTCCATGTCCTGGCGCACGGAGGCCATCGGGATCACGACACCATCGAAGGCGAGTAGGCCGCTTGCCTTCGAGTAGACGAAATGCACTTCCGCCGTCATTCCGGGGCGGGCCGTCTTCACCCGTTCGATCAGATCTGCCTTGACGGTGAACGCATTGCCGCCACTGGCCCGGGTGCCGACTTCGGAGACGACGGCCGGATAGAGATTCGTCGAGGCAGATGGAAAGCTGACGCTCACTTCCTGCCCTTGTTTCACCCGTGCAATCACCGTTTCGGGGACCTGCACTTCGACGCGCAGGCCACTCTCGCCGCTATCCATCTCGAAGGCGGTCTCGCCCGAGGTGACCTTCTGGGCGGGATCGATGTTGCGAACCGAGATCGAGCCGTCGAAGGGAGCTCGCAGCGCGGATCTGCGAAGATCGCGCTGGGCCAGCTCGAGACGAGCCTGGGCGGCGTCTACACCGCTTCGAGTCGAGTCGAAGCGAGCCTTGGCGCGATCGCGTTCCGCGGCGCTGGCGACGTTTTCCTTGAAGAGCGCCTTCGCGCGTTCGTAGGTCAGCGTGGCGTCCTGGAAATTCGCTCGCATGGAGGAGAGCTGTGCCTCCGCGTCACGCACCGTGAGTTCGAGCGGTTCGGGATCGAGCGTCGCGAGGACCTGCCCGCTCTTCACGATGTCGCCGAAGTTCACATCCACAGTGGCGACCACTCCGCTGACCTCGAAGGCCAGTCGCGTGTCGGAGACCGCTGTGACGATGCCCGAAATGATACGCCTGGCCTCGCCCGTTGCGTCTGCAACCCGGGCCCACTGAATCGCGCGGGGCGGTAGCTCGAGCAGTGGTTCCTCTTCGGCGCATCCGGCCAGGCCAAGGGAACAACTGAAGGCCGCGGCGAGTGTTGTCAGCCTCGCGATGATTGTTCGATAATCGGCTGCGGCAGTCCGTTGGAGCGACATCTTTCGATTCCCCTCGATCAATGTCTGGAGAGTAACACCTGGCCGTCAGCATTCGCGCCCCTTCCTGTCGATCGGCGGTGGCTCTATAGTCATCATTTCCATCACACCGCGGAAGGGAAGAACGGATGAGGCACTCGACCTCGAAAAATGGGTGTTCGAAGAGCCGAGCGCAGGGGCTTTCCCGGGTCGTCTTCGCCATTTTCTCGATCGTGGTGCTCGGTGCCTGCGCTGCGCCGATCGGGGTTCAGAAAATCCCCTCGGATCGCGCTCAGCGAGATCTCACTCGTAGCGTGCTCTCGAATGGGGAGCTGAGTGAGAAGGCGCAAATCCTTCTTCGTCGTACGAACCACGAGCAGACGTGGAAGTCCGATCCGGCCGGAGTGCTGGCCGACTTACACGGGATGATGACTTCTGAGCCCTCCAATGTGCTCAGTACTCAGCGACGAATCCGATCTTTGGATTCGCTGGCCGAGCTTGCATTCGCGCATGCGGTCCAGACGAAGGACCGGCGTTACTATCTGGCGGCGGCCATGTATGCCTGGCTTTACATGTTTCCGGGAGACGCGGGGGCTGGACCAGATCCGTGGGAGAGGGGCGTTCGGCTCTCCGCGGACCTCTATAATCGGGGCCTGACACTCGCCTTCACTGATCCGGACTCAGGCAAGGTCTTGCTCCGAGACGGTGACCATGAACTTCCTTTCGGCACTCTGCGAGTCGACTTCGACGAGGAGAGTCTGGTCTGGGGGGATCGGGTGCTGACCTCGTTTTCTTCCCTCGCCGATCTTCGAGTGAAGGGTCTGAACAATCGTTACCGGATTTCGGGAATCGGAGCGCCGCTAGGCGCTCGTGCCTCCGCGCCCGGGGCAGGTGCGGAAGACGCGGATCACACCGACGACACCGAAGATGGGGTTCTGGCCGGAGTTCGTGTACCGGTCACGGCGCTACTTCGATTCGACACCTCCGAGACCCAGCGAAAAGAGGGTTTCTATTCCGCCGACTTGTCAGTGATCGACTACACAACCGGAAACAGCGTCGAGATCGAAGAACAGACAGTCCCACTCGAGACGGAGCCGACGGCCGCTCTCGCTCTCACACTCACTGAGAATCCCCCGTGGCAAAGAGAGTTGAAGGGCTTCTTTCAGGGAGACCTGGCCCTGGGACAGCTCGGAATAGTGACCTTGTCACCCTATAGTTACGGCCGCATACCGGTTGTACTCGTACATGGAACGGCTTCGAGCGCCGGTCGATGGGCCGACCTCGTGAACGATTTGATGAGTGATCCTGTGCTGCGCCGTCGGTACCAAGTTTGGATGTTTTCGTACAACACAGGCAGCCCGATCGCCTACTCCGGCTGGCTTCTGCGCGACGCGATCGCGAATCTCGTCCAGACGGTCGATCCCGACGGGCGCGACCCAGCCCTGCGAAATCAGATCGTGATCGGGCATAGCCAGGGTGGGCTCCTGGCGAAGTTGCTGGCCGTCGACGCAGGTCAGCAGTTCTGGGATCTCGTAGCCACCGAGTCGCCCGAAGACGTGGAACTGGACCCCGAGAACCGCGCGCTTCTGGAGGGCAGCCTGCTCGTAGAACCCTCGCCCTTCGTCAAAGACGTCGTGTTTCTGTCGACGCCTCATCATGGCAGTCGCCTGGCGGACTACCGACTCGCGCGACTCTTCAGTCGATTCGTTCGGTCGCCTGCCAATATCGTCGCCGCAGCGGGGGATCTGTTTGCCGACGATCCGAAGATCGATGCGCAACGTGCGATGAAGAGATCCCGAGGTTCGGTCGGGAACATGAGTCCGGATAGCGAATTCATCCAACTGCTCGCCTCCCTGCCCGTCGCGCCCGGCATTACCTCTCACTCGATCATCGGCGTTCAGAAGGGACCGATCGAAGAGGGCGGCGATGGCGTCGTTTCATACCAGAGCGCCCATCTCGACGGTGTCGACTCGGAACTCGTTGTGAAGAGCGGCCATTCTTCCCAGTCGAATCCGGTCGTCGTCGAAGAGATTCGACGTATTCTCATCGAACATCTGGGTGACACGCTCCTCGACGAGGAGGCCACTCGGCGAGAGGCTCACTCGGCCGGTCCCTGAAACGGAACTAACGGGTGGGCGGCGTCATTCTGCTTCGAGTGGGACAGGCGTTTCTTCTGGATCTTCACTCCTGTGAAGCCAGGCCAGAAACAGTTCGTAGATCAGGACGAGAATGATCGCCCCGGTGAAGAGTCCTAGGAACCCATTGGCCGCGAAGCCGCCGAGGGCACCGACCAGGATGACGATCATGGGCGCTTCGTTTCCGCGACCCATCAGGATCGGCCTCAACACATTGTCGAGCAGGCCGACGGGCACCATGTATGCGAGAAACAGGATCGCCTTCGTCGTGTCTCCTTGCATGAATGTCCAGATGATGATGGGCGTCACGACCAGTCCCATGGGCAGTTGCACGATACCCAGCAGAAGGCACAGGAGTGACAGGACGCCAGCATAAGGCACGCCCGCAGCGAGCAGGCCGATGCCGACGAGCGTCGATTGGATGATGGCGACGCCGAGCACGCCGGCCGCGACGCTGCGAATGGTTTGTTCCGTGAGACTCAGCAAGCGATCGCCGACTGCGGGCGCCGCGCGTTCGAAGAGATCTCGCGCGGCCTGTGCGCTGAGGTCGCGCTTTGCGAGCAGGAAACCCGCGACGAAGATCGATCCGGCGAACTCGAGGAGGCCGAACAGTGCCGAACCCGTCGCGCTGAGTAGCTGGCGGCCGACGGCGATGATCTGCTGCGAGGATCTCGCGAGCAGAGCACCGATATTCGTCGAGGCCTGAAGCCAGGTGTTGTAGATCGATTCACCGATGACGGGCCAGTCCTGGACGGAGATCGGCGGGGGCGGAATTTCGACGCTGCCGTCGCGAAGATCATTCGCGATGCCGAACGCGGTCGAACCGAGGGCATCCCCGAGCAAAAGGCTGGGAACGACCACGAAAAGCAACCCTGCGAGGGTGAGGACGATCGCCGCCCGAGTCGCAGAGCCGCTGAATCGGCGCATGAGCCAGAGATGGACGGGGCCCAGCGCCACAGCGAGGATGATCCCCCAGACCATCAATTCGAGGAAAGGCGCCACGATGCGAAGTCCGGCAAAGATCAGCACCGCAATGATGCCGAGGCGAACGGCACTCTCGATCACGTGATTCGGGTCGATCTCGCCTATTTTCATCGTGAGGTCCTCACTCTCGAAGGGATCGCGGCGAAGTTACCGGATTCAGCAGTTTCCGTCTGGCGTATCTACTGGCCCCACCGTTATCCTCATGCCTTCAAAGGGGAGCAGCACGCAAAATGGATACGATCGTTCGCTGGCTGAAGCGCATCGGGCTGGGCGGTGGAATTGCCCTCGTTCTCGTCTACGTGTTGTTCTGTGCGTATAGCCTTCCGAGCCACATCAAGGTTCACGTGACCGGGACCGAAGTCACGCGCACAGACATGGACAAGTCGGACACCACCGCAGAAACAGTCGACGTGCGGTACGTGATGACCGAGGGTCTCGATGGTGAGGCCCACATGTTTCGCAATCAGGACACGGGTTGGGGCTGGCCGCCGTTCTTCAAATTCGACTCGGGCGATATCGCGGCGCAGGCGAACAATTATTCCATCGAAGGTCGGGAAGATGTCGTCCTCGTGACCTACTACGGCTTTCGCTTCCGAATGCTGAGTGCATTCCCGAACATTCTTTCGATGAAAAGCGTGCCGGCCGATTACCAGGTCATCCCCTGGTTCACGATCTTCTTCGGGCTCGTGCATGTCGTCTTTGCGGGCGTCCTGGTCGTTCTGGTTCGCGATTTTCGGGAAGGGCGAGAAGGCAAGGCCTAGCTCCGATGCGCCGCTAGCCCATGTGGATCATCGCAATTCCTGCGATGATCCCCAGATAGCCCAACGGAAATAGCCACCTCGAAATGCGATCCAACCGGACGGCGCGCTCCGGATACGCATTCTCCAGCTTGACGACCATCATGCTTTGCAGCGCTGTCAATGCGATCAAGACGAAGGACGCGACCATCAGACGATCCATGATGGTCAGGTAGGCGACCTTCGGCAGGCTTCCCGATATGGCGAACTGGTATGCCACAACAGTGAGGAAAGCCGTGGCCGACATGCGGATTCGGTTGGCCAGAGACTCGCCCTGCATCCAGAAAACCGACCACGAGAGTGCGACGATCAGGAAGAGAGGTACCCAGAGCTTATAGACGTAGAAGCCCCACTCCCGAGCGACCTGCAACCCGATCACGACGCGTGAAAACGGGACAAGGTCGCGCACATTGTGGGTGTCTTCGACCCGCGTATCGATTCCGGTGATTCGCCACTCCGGAAGGTAGAGGCCGGGCTCGTAGCCGACTCGGTCGTCGTTCGTGACGAGTTCGATCATTTCGTTGTTATACGTAAACGACTCGATCTGGATCTCGAACGTCTGCTCGTCGAAAGGGAACTGTCGAAGATCGAAGACGGCGGCGACCTTGCTATTGAAATAGCCCGATACGCGGATGCTTCCGTCGGAAGAGATCTCGATCAGCCGTCTCGTCACTTCGACCGCGCCGATACCGTTCGCGACCGTCAGATTGACATTCCAATGGGGGGTATTTCGCGTGGTCCCGAAATAGCGTCGGACATTCCGTCCTTCCGCGTTTGCATCGAAGGCCATTCTTGGATCACACCAGCGGAAATCTCCGTATCCCTCGAATCGGAAATGGCTATTGACCTCGTCGATGTTGTCAAACTCGGTGATCTGGAGAGCGATCTCGACCTGGGACGGGCCGAGATTGGAAGGTGGACCGGTCGGAACGGGTGCATCGGCCGTACGCAGCATTTCTGGGAGAAGTAGTGAGCCGTCACAGGCGCGCTTGGCCGCGCTTGTGTTGGCGATCAGCAGTGTTGTTGCGAGTATCACGATGCACGCCGATCCGAGACGCGGGAAGTGATTGTTTGAGGGACCTTTAGACAAGAGTGGAATCCTTGCGATATTGGTGCGATCGGGGACGTGATGGTGACAGATCCCAATCATGGAGACGAGCGCGTTGTTCGTTCAGTCGACCCAACCGAGTACGTCGCGCATCACGGACCAGCGTGGATTGTTGCCCTCCGGCTCCTTCCCGAGGATCCAATAATCGTATAACCGGTCGATGGTTCCATCCGCGCGCTGGAGTTCCAGCCAGAGATTGACTGTGCGCTCCCAGTCGGGTTCGTTCAATGGTAGGGGATAGGCGGCCTTGAGTGTTTGGATCGGTGGCGACGGGACGACCACGCTGTATTCGGGCCATAGCAGGGTCACGGCTGCACCCTCCTCAGCCGGATAGGCGAGCGCGTCGAACTCACCCGGTTCGGACTCGATGAAATGGTTGCCCTTCCCCAACGGAACGAATTCGGCTTTCGGCAGGAAGCGCTGAAGTTGTTTCAGGTAGTAGCCCGTCCCTGGAATCGCAATCCTGAGTCCCTCGCGATTCTCCAGAGCCTTGCGGTTGACGAACTCGCTCCGGCGCTCGTCGAGGACGACGAAGCCCAGATTGAGGTCGAGGTAGGGGTTCGAGTAGACGAGTCGATCGACGCCGTCCATCGAAATCACGCTGCGCGACATCACGATGTCGCAGTAGCCGCTATCCAGGACCTCGGTGCGCAGGCGTTCGGTAACCGTTTGGGCGACCGGAACGAACTCGAGAGTGACGCCGAGACCCATCGCCAGGCTGTGGGCGAGCTCGACATCGAGCCCGACCAACTGCTTCGCATCATTGAAAAACGAAAAAGGCAAAGTGCGCTCTTCGCGGTATCCGACTCGCAACACACCTCTCTCAAGGATCTGATCGAGTCTGTTGCGGTTTGGATCGAGCTCGGGCGCCGGAGATCGCTCGAGGCGGACGACGGCGGGAACCGTCGGCCCCTGGATCTCCATCCGACCGATGATCTCGTTCTTCCGATAGGACGTGTCGACGACGAGCGCATAGAGTGCACGAGAGCCTGCGATCATGCCGAGGACGATTACGATCGTGGCGGCGCCATAGCGCAGAACGACGGGCCAACGGAAATCGAGGCGCCCCTGGATTGCCGCCGTCGTGAGTAGCGTCAAGACGAGCATGTGCATGGTCTGGACGAGCGTTCCGAATCGCGCGTTGAGCACACTCGTCGCCACGAAGAGCTGAAACGTGTCGTGGGGCAGAGCAAACAGGTCGAGCAGGAACGGGATCGCCACGTTCACCGAGCCGAAGAGACTCGCCACCCCTGCACCGAACAGGAATGGATAGTCGGAGACCGAAAGAGGGGAATTCATCATCCAACCTGCGAAGAGAATGAAGGAGAGCGAAAGCACCTTCGCCACGTGGGGGAAGGTCAGTGTGGCCGACACGACGATGTCGATCACGGCGTCTGCCTCCTCAGCGTCGGACACGTGCTCCTTGAATAGCTCCTTCGAGACGCGCACGATCTGGGGCAACACCACAAAGGCGCTTCCTGTGGCGAACGCCGTGATCATCGCGTCTCGCATCAGGCCGAGGATATGGCGCTGACGAATCGGCGTGAGGCAGGCCAGGACGGCGGGCAGGAGCCAGAACGTGAGGAAGAGCGCGAAGAGCACGTAGGAGATCAAGTAGACCTGGACCCGCTGGAACTGTTCGAAGGTCATCGTGCCAGCCGTGCTCGCGGCAATTACGAAGACGCCGACCGGAGCGAGCCGAACGACGACGTCATTGACGCGGAGGAGCGCCTCGCTCATGACGTCGAGACCGCGGATGAGCGTGTGACGCTGTGGGATGCCGATCAACGCGACCCCGACGGCGACGCTGAAAACGACCACGGCCGGGACGATGGTGTTGGCGAGTGCATGGAACGGGTTGTCTGGGATATAGAGTCCGATCAGGTCGGGCGATTGGACGGATTCGATCATGGTCGTGCTGTAGAAGGAGGCCGTCACCAGATGCGGGAATGCAAAGGGCATCACGGCGACCGTCGCGAAGGCGAGGATCCAGAGGACCATCAGCAGCCCCCCGCCCCAGAGGCCCATCTGGCGGGCGTGGACCGGATCCATGCGGCCCAGCCCCGCGATCAACGAGACCACGATGTAGGGGAGAACCGTCATCTGGAGCAGGCGGATATAGGCGTCGCCGAGAATGGCCAGGGCGCCGAGCGGTTCGCCGACGAAGAGCCCGCCCAGGATGCCCAGCCCGAGCCCGATGAAGATCTTCGTCGAAAGACTCATTCGTGACCGTCGCCTCTATCTGAGTGGGGTATGCGCCGATCGACTGTACGTCGGCAAAACATTCTGGACAACAACGGCTCTCCGCTAAGAGACAGTTTT
>CBFDDD010000135.1:0-11851 GCA_965603475.1 uncultured Myxococcales bacterium | reverse complement strand
CCTTGCCTACCCGACACCGGTACAAACCGCCAAGAGTCTCAGCGAGACCCTCCACAGCCGACGTTTCAAGAGACTCCGAAAGCGTCTCGGCGACGCCGAGCTGAGCAAGGCGCTTTGCGATGATGCCATTTCGAAAGGGTCTCGAGTCGAAGACCTCCTCGAACGACTCGCGAGGCCAAATCCCTCTAAGCAGAACCGAGTCAAGACAGAGGCGCTGAACGGCGTCTACGACGATGGCTCCCCCTGGTCGGGCGTGATCGCCTCGATACCACCCTCCAGGCGGCGACTCCAATACGCGATTCTCTCTTCCAAGCGAGGGAACCAGACGGTTCCCGAGTTCGTGCGGCGCTTCAATCGATCACCCGGCCGACGCGCACAGATCGCGTGGAATGGCGGATACATCCTGAACGCCGAATTGGTGGGAAAGCTCGGCCTCCCGGAGAGCTATATCGGCTCTCCTCTGGGCTTGATCATTTCGGACGGGCGGATGCTTTGTCCTCCGCTCTTCAATAAGCCAGCGTTCTTGGTGGGAGAGGATCGCACACTGTCGATTCGCCGCGTGAGTTGCGAGCAGGGCCTGATCATTCGGGCTGCTCGGACGACCCTCGAACTCGGTCCGGATGCCCGGAATCTCGAGAATCCCGGTGCCGGTCCATGTTTCTACGATCTCCGACACGCTTGCCCGACCCTTCCCGGGGACGGCCGCTCGATCGTACGGCTGGTCGGCAATCGAATCATGGAGATCGTGAATACGAAGTCGGGCGAGAACGTGCCGGTGCTTCCCGTCGGCCTCGTGGTCTCGTTCCCCAGCGGCGGTGTTCCGAGTGACTGGGAGGTCGGCGGGGTTCTCCTGATCAAGGTCGTCGGATTGGAGGAAATCGCGAGTGCAGTCGAGGCCGGGCCCCTTTTGCTCGAGGAAGGCGAGCTTTCGATCGACATGGAGTGCGAGGGATGGAAGACGCGAACGTCTATTCAGTCCCAGGCTGCACGGATCGACTACCTCGACATGCGAGGACCAAAGATCGCGATCGGGCTCGACGACCAGGGCACCCTTGTGGTCCTCGCGGTGAACGGTCGCATCCGCGAGTCGGTCGGCGCGACTCATGTCGACATGGCGAAAATCCTGCAAGCGCGTGGAATGCGGAGCGGAATGGGGTTCGACCCGGGTGGAAGTGCAACCCTGGTCGTCCACGGCGAGACTCTGAACATTTCGCCCTATAACCACGACTACGAGCGCAACATCTACGCCCTGACACCGGAGCCGCGCAGCGTCGCGAACGCGGTCGTGGGGTGGTAGTGGCCCTGCTGCGTCTCAGAATATTCTGGAGCGCGGCCGTTGTAACAGCCACGCCCCTGAACTCGTCGCCTCGACACCTACTCAAGGGAATTGCTACCAGAAACCGGCGACTGGGGCGCCCAGCAGGCCGTCGCCGTCTATATTCTCTGCAGGCAATTCCGGTGGTTCGGAATGAAGCCCCAACGATGAACTCGCCGAGAACGCCGTGCAGTCGGGCCGAGCCGTTTCTCAGCGATCCAACCAGGAGAATGCGATGTCAGACCGGAGCCTTTACGAGCGACTCGGCGGTGAGGAAAAAATTCGGCCCATGGTGGCCGACCTGCTTTCGCTACATCAGAACAATCCGGTGATCTCGACGCGCTACGCAGTCGCCAAGAAGAGCGATGCGGAAATCATCGACCTGGTGGTGGATCTTCTCTGTTCCGGGACTGGCGGCCCGCAGGAGTACAAGGGTCTCGACATGAAGACGGCCCATACGGGAATGAATTGTTCCGAGGCGGAGTTCGTAGCCGTGCTGGACGATCTTCTCGCCGCGATGGAGAAGCACGGAGTGGGCGAAGTCGAAAAGGCCGAGGTGCTCGCGATGAACTACGGACTGAAGGATGAGATCATTCACGTCTAATCGACGAGGGCGCGCGCGAACTCGAAATCACCTCGAGCAAAATCATCAGGGATTCGACCATCGGTTGATCGAAGACCGGAGCGGCATCGTTGAGATAGATTCTGCCGTTGTGCGTCGCGAAAGGCTGGGCGGAGTCCTCAATCACTACGAGAGGAGGGCCGCTTAGACGGTCGGCCGAGTTCTGGCACAGTACGAGGGGCGTCCGTCCCGGCTCGAGTGGTCTATGATAAAACCGAGGATCGAGGGCCGCACCCGGGACGCGCGCCAACCCGCCATGCTCACCGGCCACGACCCGCGCGACATTTTCGGCATCGATGTCGTTTGCGGCACAGAAGGTCGGCGAGCCTAGGGATGAAATCGACGATGAGCGACATTGAGCCGTATTCGATCGACACCTCGGGCCTGGATTTCGATCCGGACGCCCTGCGCGAGAAATACGGCCAGGAGCGAGATAAGCGACTCCGCAAAGACGGCTTTGGACAATATCAGCACGCAACGGGCAAGCTGGCCGGCTTCATCGAGGATCACTACGTCGAGCCGGGATTCGAACGAGAACCCCTCAGTGATGAATGCGAAGTGGTCATCATTGGCGGCGGATTTGGTGGACTATTGGTCGGCGCCAAACTGCGAGAAGCGGGCTTCGAGAGTCTCCGCTTCATCGAAAAGGCCGGGGATTTCGGGGGAACCTGGTACTGGAACCGCTATCCCGGCGCACAGTGCGACGTCGAGTCCTTCGTCTATTTTCCGTTGCTCGAGGAACTCGACTACATCCCGAAGGAGCGGTACTCCCACGCGCCGGAGATACTCGACCACGCCATCGCGATCGCGAAGCAGTTCGACCTCTACCGAGACGTCTGCTTCCAGACGGAGGTAACGGAACTTCGCTGGGATGACGCGAGCGACCTTTGGACAATCACGACCGATCGCGAGGACGCGATCAAGGCTCGCTATGTGATCATGGCCAACGGCGTCCTCACGCGTCCCAAGCTTCCCGGCATTCCGGGAATCACGTCCTTCGAAGGCCACACGTTTCACACGGGCCGATGGGACTACGCGTATACGGGCGGAAGCTGCGACGGAGACCTGACGAGACTCGCGGACAAGCGAGTCGGGATTATCGGAACGGGCGCAACCGCGGTCCAGTGCATCCCCCACCTGGGCGAGTCTGCGAAGCAGCTCTACGTCTTCCAGCGCACGCCCTCCTCCGTCGATGTCCGAAACAATGCCCCCACCGATCCCGAGTGGATCAAGAAACTCGAACCGGGTTGGCACAGAAAGCGGGTCGACGCCTTTAGCACTCGCATCAGTGGCGGGAAGCCCAAGAAGACCACATCGCCCGAGCACGAAGTGCGCGACGGTTGGACGGACGTCGCCCATCGCGCAGAGAATATGGAGCGCGAGAAGCCGCGGGCAACGTCAGAGCAAAAGCGGGAACTCCGCGAGATCGCCGATCTGATGAAGATGGAAGAAATCCGCGACCGGGTTTCGAGCATCGTCGAGGACAAGGAGACCGCCGAGGCCTTGAAGGCCTACTACTGGCAGTTCTGCAAGCGGGCGTGCTTCCACGACGAATACCTCCAGACATTCAATCTTCCGAACGTCTCGCTTGTCGACACCCACGGCCAGGGGGTCGACCGAATTACACCGAAAGGTGTCGTTGTCGATGGGGCCGAGTACGAAGTCGACTGCCTGATCTTTAGTACGGGCTTCGAACTGGGCAGCACCTACACGGCTCGCGCTGGCTACGACGTCATCGGAAGAAACGGAATCGCTTTGAGTGAGAAGTGGGCCGAGAGACCTTCCACGCTTCACGGAATCGCCAGCCGCGGATTCCCGAACTGCTTCTTCCTCGGTTATATCCAGACCGGCGTTTCGGTGAACTTCACGCACATGCTCGGGGAGCAGGCTCAGCATCTCGCCTACGTGATCGAGCACGGTCGAAGCAGCGGCGCGGCGACGATCGAGCCGACTCAGAAGGCGGAGGACGATTGGGTGGCCGTGATCGATCGAACGGCCGATGCGGTCGAACGGTACTTTGCGAAGTGCACGCCCGGCTACTACAGCAACGAAGGCGAAACCGGCAATCGACACGGGTTCATGAACGAACAGTATGGCGAAGGGCCGACCAAATTCTTTGAGCTGCTCGCCGAATGGCGCGCAGAGGGAACGCTTCAGGGTCTCGAAGTCCGTTAGGCAGAATTGGCATTCTCGAGGTTCGGCAAGCGCACAATCGAAGTCATATTGCGGTTCGATCTAGACAGGACGGGAGAAGAAGAATGGCGACGATCATCGGTAATCTAAAGCCCGAAGACGACTACACCCACGAGCTTGGACCGGAAGAGAACTTCAATGAATCGGTCTACTTCAATTTCTTCGACCCTTCGCAGAATCGCGGCGGATTCGTCCGAATCGGGAATCGAGCGAATGAAGGTTATGCCGAACTCACGGTGATCATCTGGAATCCAGATGGATCCGCGTACTTCACCTATCGCAAGCCCGAGATCACGCACAATGATGGCTGGAACGCCGGAGGTCTATCGATCGACGTAAAGAAGCCTACAGATCTCGTCCACACAAATTTTTCCGGCTCTGTGCTGGCACTCGCCGATCCACGAGCGATGAAAGACCCCTCGAAGGCCTTCAAGGAGAGTCCGAAACAGGAGCTGACTCTCGAGCTGCGGCATGAAGCAGTCGGTCCGTTCTATGGGCATGTCGGAGACCCGGAAGACGGCAACCAGTTTGCCCGCGCACATACCGAGCAACACATGCGCGTGCTCGGAGAACTCCAGATTGGAGATCAGCCGCCCGTCGCTTTCGATGGCCATGGCGTGCGTGACCACTCGTGGGGCCCTCGCTATTGGCAGGCGACGCCGTCCTATCGCTGGATCACCGGCAACTTCGGCGACGATCTCGGCATGGTGATCCGAACGAACGGAGCGGGTGAGGGCCGCGGGCTATTCCAGGAGGGCGACACGCTCGTGAAAGTCGACGAGTCCAAAATAACAACCGAATACGAGCCGGGTACCCGTTACCACCGCTCGCTCCGCGCGGACCTCAAGCTCGAGGACGGCCGCAAACGTGTTCTCGAAGGCGAAGTGATGGGTTTCATCCCGCTCCGCAATCGACGCAGTGGCACGAACACGCATATAGGTGAGGGCATGACCCGGTACACGCTCGACGGTGAGCGTGTCGGTTATGGACTGAGCGAGTACCTCGACCAGCCCGAAGAAGACTAGACGACCCGATGCTGAATGAGGACACACTTTCATGACAGCGAATCGCCGGCGGGCCCGCGAAGTGCAAACGCTTGAACGGCGAATTCGCCTTTGATGCGGCAATCGACTACAGAATGAGAACCTGTTCAAGGCGCTCAAAGAAAAATGCCCCGACGGCATCGACCTCTGCTTCGACAACTTCGGAAAGCGTATTGTGAAAACCTCTTGAGATTGGCTTGCGGCGCGGGGCGAGGTGTCGCGTCGGCCGCTGTTTCCCCTTCCTCGAACATGAATAGGCGCGACCGACCAATATGGATCTAGGACTCGACGGAAAAAGGGCTCTGATACTCGGCGGCAGCCGTGGCATCGGCTGGTACACGGCGAAGCGACTCGCGGGAGAGGGATGTGCGGTGGCGCTCTGCGCACGCAACGCCGCCGGCGTGTCCCAGGCCGTCGACGAACTCGCGAAAGAAACCGCAGGAAACCATTTCGGAGCCGCGGTAGACCTCACGGACGGCGACGCGCTGAGGCAGTTTGTCCATGAGGCGATCGACGCGTTAGGCGGTCTCGACATTCTCATCCACAACGCGAGTGGATTCGACTCCAAAGGCGACGAAAAGGGCTGGGCGCGCAGCTTCCAGGTCGACGTGATGGCGGGCGTGCGCGCCGTCGAAGAAGCGCTCCCCGCCTTGAAGGCAAGCGACGCCGCCAGCATCACGTTCATCGGTTCCATGGCGAGCAAGTACTATTTTGGGCGGCGCTCATCCTACGGCCCGGCGAAAGCGGCGATGCGTGCCTACGCGAACGAACTCGCCCAGAAATTCGGCCGCGACGGCATCCGCGCGAACGTGGTCTCCCCCGGTGCCGTTTGTTTTCCCGGCGGCTCCTGGGACAAGGTGAAGGAGGGCCAGCCCGACTTCTACCGCAGCGTCGAAAAGGCCATTCCATTAGGCAGGCTCGGAACCGGTGAGGAAGTCGCACGGGTCATCGCGTTCGTTGCGAGCCCGGCGGGGCTTTGGATCAATTCGACGCATATCGCGGCGGATGGGGGGCAGGTGGCGGCGGTGGATTGAGTGTCGGGCAGGTCGGTAGACGTCGAACACGCAACGAGTACAGTCGATACGATCAATGCGATCCAGACGGCCCGGAAGGCCGGCGCCGCCAAAGGGCGTTGGTGCATGAATCGAAGACGTGTCGCCGGATTCTCCGTTTCGGGGGTCTGGTTCAGGCGCCGATTGCGAAGGACTCTGGCTGGCCAGCTCCGTCATCCGGTTGAGGATGTTGCATGCGATCAGCGCCTCGGCCTCCTGTGACTTAGGATGACGCGCACGCAGCCGGTCGCCAATGATCGGCTTGTACAAGAAGAAGGTGTTCTCTGCGCGAGCCTGCTGGTGGTATCCCGACTCCTTCCTCCACTGGCGAAGCCCGACTTTCCTTGATTGAGCGCAATCACCAGCAGCTCGAGAGCGAGCGGATCGACGGGCAGCATGGCGCGACCAGGACGGCCGGTGATGCGGAGCGCGCCGGACAGCTGGCGAGGACCTTGGGCGACGATCATCGGACGGCCGTCTAGATGTTTGTCCCATATCTGGCAGACTTCTATAGATGAAGACTGATGTGAATCTCGTAGGTGGCCGGATCCGATTCCGCGGGCTCGTGGCACTCCTCCTGCTGGTCCCTTTCCTTTCATGCTCGGCAAGCCCCGAGCTTGAAAAGAACAACGACCCCAAGAAGTATCGGGTTGCCAGAGACGTCCTGTGGGCGTCACCCGGCGGGTTCGACCTGACCATGGACATCTATACACCGGAAGGCGTCAAGGCCACCTATCCCGTCATCGTCATTTTTCACGGTGGCGGCTGGCTGATCAATGACAAATCGATCATGGATCAGACCTCGGCCTACTTCGCTTCCAACAGCGAGTATGTCGTCTGCAACGTCGACTACCGGCTCCTGTCAGACAGTGGCAATTCAGTAACGCTCGATCAGATCGTCGAAGATGTGTTCGGTGCGGTGCTTTGGGTGAAGAGCGAAATCGCTCGCTACCAGGGCGACTCGTCCAGAGTCGCGGTCACCGGTGACAGCGCTGGCGGCCACCTGTCCGCAATGATCGTGAACATGGGCGACCGTCTGGGTTCCGACGGGTTCTCCCCGGCTTCGCATGCGTTCGAGCCCTCCTATCTCCCGGCTGGCATGAGCGCGTAGCCGGATACAGCAGATCGACCGACTGCTCATCCGTTGCCCCTGGTTGGATACAGATAGATTGGCGGCATCGCCGCAGCGTAGAGGCGGGCATCGTCTGCCAGGACTACCCTTCTCTCGTGGCCGATCACGAACCAAGCATACGAAAGGACCTTCGATCAAGGAGGCGTTTCGCCGTGTCGGCCGCCTGGAAAAAGTTGGGCGTGTTCTACGCGCTGACTTTCCTGCTCCTCATCATCATTCCTGTGTTGAACGGGCTGATGTCGAGTGATGGCATGGACTTTGATGCGGTGGGAGCACGCGCCTCGGCTGAGACCGGACTTGTCTGGACATCGAACCTCCTGGTCGTGGTTCGGTTGTGCATGGCTGAGCCGGTCCTCGCCCTCATCGTATTCGGCTCGGCGGTTCCCAGTCTGGCCGCGCTCGTTGTCTGTGTGGGACAAAGTGGACAGCTCAGCGAACTCTTCGGCCGCTTTCGACTCCGGCTGCCCTGGCGCGACGTACTTCGAGAATACGGTCTTCTCGTTGCGCTCATGGTCGCCGGTTTGTTCTCTGTGTATGCGCTCCGCCTGGCTCTCCCTGGCCCCGAATACGAGCAGACACCAGGCATCGTTGGTCCCGGACTGGTCGCCGCGCTCCTGGCCGCGGCCTTTCTCGACCAGGGGGGTGTGCTCGAAGAGTTGGGTTGGCGGGGGTACGCGCTTCCCAGACTGCAAGCCGGATTGATGAGCCCCCTCGGCGCTGCCGTGTTGGTGGGAATCTGTTGGGGTCTTTGGCACGTTCCGAGAGACGTGACGTGGGGCGTCGTTGAGCGACTGGGCATGATCCAGTACCTGTTTTTGTTCTTGCCGAGCTTTCTCGCCGGAACGATCACGACCTCCATCATCATCGCCTATTTCGTGAACCGAAGTGGCGGGAGTGTGATTCCAGCGATCATGATCCACGGCCTGGGCAATGATGCCGTGGGTCTTTCAGGGTTGGCTTCGATCGAAGTGGTTCTGGCGCCCTATCATCAAATCACCAAGGCCTTGCCTTTTGCGTTGATCGCGCTTGCCATCGTTTGGATCAGTGGGCGAGAGCTAGGCCTGGCGCGAAAGTAGCGGTGATATTCGAGCCCAGTTCATCGTGATGTTCTGATCTCTCAGCCTCGATCGGGTGAGGGCGTCTGGTACAAACTCGTCGCTAGATTCGGTCCCCAGATATACGGAATGTCTCCAGGCAAACTCCTGCTGCCTAACCGGAGGCGCCTAAGAGTCAGCAATCATTTTTGATGGTCCATCGACCGAGGTCTGCGAGGACTCCAGGAAACTTCTGAAATCGGGGTGGCAGTGATCCCTCCATGTAGGCCACCACGCTTGAACGCCTGGCCGCCAGAACTGACGAGTCATCGATGTCGACCATCCCCGCCATACCGACGGCTCGATCATGCCCTGACTGTATTGATAGAAGATATTCTCGTACGACCGAAAGAGACTGATCATCAGGCAGCTGAACTGAGCTTGCTCGTTGGAACCCAGGCTTTCAGGATCTTCGCCACCGAAGATCACAATGTTCGCCGCATCCGCATCGCGTCCAATCGCACCGGAGAGTTCGGATAGATTCGCGACGATTCCGTGGTAGCTGGCTGCTCGCACGGAGCGCGTATTCTGGCGAATCTGCATCCCGAGGTAGAAGAGAGAAGCGATCACCCCAAAGCCACCGAGTAGCTCTGCGACCGCACCGACTGCATCCCAATTCACGATAGTCCCGTCCAACTGCAAGCGGCTCCGCATCCAGCGACGAGAAAGCGCGCCGACCGGACCTGACCCTGTTTCACAAGTATGCCGCCAAGCCGTGACGGCGGCCAATCGGGCGTGAACTGAATCGGCCGAACTCTGATCTCCCGCACTTGCCGCGGCCAAGACGCACGGCCTTGGGAGCCCTACGCTTCCTTCGGAATCAATTTTGGAGATGAGCGAATCAGCCCCCAAGCAGCTCGCGGGCTTCGACTGGCGAACCATCGCCCCAGACGACTCGCCGATGGGCTTGCCCGAAGGAGGAGTCCCATGCGGCCATCGATTCTGAGTCCACTCGTATGCGTCGGCGTGTCCGTTCTGCTGGGGATCGGGATGGCCGCGGGACCTGTCGAGGCCGCCGGCCTCGGTGGCCTGGGGGAGCCCGCCGGCCCGGGACGACGCGACAATGCCGGCGATGAGGCGATCGATTCCGTTTACGCTCTGGGAAAATCAATCTACATGGGAGATGGCCAACGCGTCCGGGGCCTCACCGTTTGTCTGTCGGTCTACGAGAAGGATGACGACGGTCCGCGAGCCGTCCGCATCTCGAGAGACGTGTTGAAGCCGTTCAAAGGCAGGCCGGTCATCGCGCTCGCAACACGCCTGGTCGACTGCGAAGCCCCGTCATCCCAGGTCGCGTTGCTTCTGGATCGGGTCGAGTTTCGTGCGTTGGTTTATTTTCTGAACAAGCGATTTCGCCTCAGACTCAAGAGCTGATTCGATGCCAGCATAATCGGTCGACTCTGAAGCGCGGTCTTCCATGCCACCGCCCTGCCGCCGCGAAAGGTCGACATGACATCCACAACCCGAATGAGGCATATTCGCGCCGTTTCGGGCCTGTCCATTCAATGATGAGTCGGGAGGAATGACGATGTGTCGGAACATCAAGATGCCCCCGATAGAGGAAAAGCTCTATTCCCACGCCAATGAGGAACTCATCATTCGGGATTTCTTCGGGGATCGGAAGGGGGGGACTTTTCTCGACGTAGGATGTTCGACACCGATCGAGTTCAGCACGACCTACTACCTGGAAAAGCATCTCGGTTGGTCGGGTATCGGAATCGACGCGCTCCACGAATACGCCCCGGAATACCGGCGTCTTCGTCCCAAAACGAAATTCTACAGCTACTTCGTCACCGATCATTCCGATACGTCCTAGGACTTCTATAGGGTACTCGGTGCCGACGGACTCTCTTCGAGCAACAAGGACGGTCCGATGATCAAGGACATGCCGAAGGCTAAGAGGAAGGTCCCCACGATCACGCTCAATGAACTTCTAGAGCAAAACGATGTCACCTCGATCGACTTCATGTCCATGGACATCGAGGGCGGCGCTCCCAAGGCGCTCGCCGGCTTCGATATCGAGAAGTACCAGCCCAAACTCATCTGCATCGAGGCAAGCGGCCAGAAAGACTTCATCGAGACCTATTTCACAGCGCACGGCTACGAGCGAATCGAGAAGTACCGCCCCTATGACTTCGTAAACTGGTACTACGCTCCAGCCGCATCGACCGAGCAAGCCGAAGCCCGCTAACCCCCGCCGCGCCGCCCAGCACAGCATTGTTCTCGATCACAGGAAATTCGTTGCCACCGAAGCGGAAACGCTCGGCAAACTCGGCTCCGATTTCGTCAGTGGCGTCGAGATTCTGAGAAGTTCCCTGTATTTTCCCTGCGTATCAGGGATCCGCCCGCAGAGACGAGTTCGCTCCCGACTCCCCCCACCGCCATTGAGTCTGCGAAGACATAGACTCTCCCCAAACATCCAGATCCGGAGCGAGAAGATCACGCGGTTTCGCTGGATTTTGGCGATCGCGGATTAGTGTATCCGAACCGGGGACGGCGAATTCGGGCCTCAATGGGCGCCGCGGCGCGTGTTTATCTCTTTTGCCAAGTTGGGCGGTTCGGTCTTGGACCGCGTCGACCATCCAGCGCTCAGTCCAGGAGGTCTTTGTCTCGCAATTTCAGTCTGCCTGAACTGCGCTCGAGGACTTGAAGTTCACCTGGACGAAGGATCGACCTCGAGTGAAATACGCACCGACCGACCTACGTCGACCAGCGGCGCTATACGGGAAGTGCGGGTGCGGCCCGAGCGAACGTCAGCGTGCGAGCGGGTAGTAGCGGTTCAGGTCGTAGAGTCCGGCTTGCAGCGGATCGGACTCGTCGAGCCGCTTCTGGAACCAGTCGTATGCTTCCCAGAAGCCTGGCTCCGACCGGTTGACGCCGAACTTGTCGAGCTTTGCCTGGTAGACCTCCGAGCCGTCGAAATTCTCGAGCATGTCGAAGAAATCAGGCAGCTCCTCCGCTTCGACGACCATGAAATAGTTCGGATAAGACCCGACGCTGCCGAGGACGAAATCGATCGTGTCCTTCGAAGGGTCCAACCGCTTCTCCTCACCGAACATCGCGTTGACGTTGTCGTGCCAGCGATTGATCACGATCGAGAAGGCACGGTCCACGCCCTGGTAATCCTTGACCCGGACGTAGATCACATTCGCGCTCGACTCGTTGTGACGCTTGATGAATTCGGTCCCCGGGGCGGTGAGCGCCCGGAAGCCGTTCACCACGTCTGCGTGCGTCTCGAAGACCTTCGGCATCACGGGCGTCTCGTCGTCCCTTCGCTGAAAGTTCATCTGATCGAACTCGATTCCCAAGCTGCGCAGCAGATGCTCATCGACGATTCGCTCGAGCAGCTCTCGCTTTGGATCGTCGGTCTGGAACTCGATGCGCGTTTCGCGGTCGGTCA
>CBFDDD010000134.1:0-11853 GCA_965603475.1 uncultured Myxococcales bacterium | reverse complement strand
TCCGGGTCTTTTTGATCGAGCGGCGCCTCGAACTGCGCGATCGCGAGTCGATTGCCGGCGGCCGCGGTCGCGTCTGCGGAGCGCACACTGACCGGAATCGCCGCGCGCAGCGCGTTCACCGGGGCGTTCATCCGCTGATGGTAGAGCCCGAGTCCCCCGATCAGCGCGCTCAGGAACGCGTCGTTGAATTTGCAGCCGTGCGCGTTCGCGACGGCCTTGAGTGCTTCGTCGGAGACTCGGAAGGACGCGAAGCGGCTGCGACTGGAGCGTTCCGTCATGATCGGACTGAACGGCCCCGGCCCGCTGCTCATGAACCCGCCGACGGCACGCAGCTCGTCAGAGGCTCGGCGCGCACTCGCAATCGGATCGCCCAACGCGGCGATCCCGTTGCGGAGCAAGCGACGCGCGGCGCGCGGCCGTTCGACGAGCGCGGTCTGTCTCGCCTCGGCCCAGAAATCGAACTCGTCTTCTTCGGGCTCGGGTTCGAGGCCCACATCGACCCCCTCGTCGCGGACGGGGTTGCGCTCCGTGTCATAGATTTCGGCGAGCAGGGCGAGACCGGCTGCCCCATCTCCGACCGAGTGGTGAAGTTTCTGGATCAACGCGGCGCGACCGTCGGCCAGTCCTTCGACGACCACGAACTCCCACAGCGGTCGTGATCGGTCGAAGCCTTGCATCGCCATGGATGCGGCGAGATCGAGCAACGGTTGTAGCTCACCCGCGCCGGGGGCCGAGATCCAGCGCAGGTGGTAGTCGAGGTCGAAGTCCAGATCGCTCGTCCAAACGGGCGTCGAAATCGCCGCAGGCAGTTCGAGCACGCGTTGACGCAGGCGCGGGATCCGCAGGCAGGCACGCTTCACTGCCGAGCGCAGTCGACCGCGATCGGGCGGCGCGTCGAGCAGCGCCACCGCCATCGTCGTCGAGCGAAGCGACCGCTCCTGCTCGAGACGCCAGAACATCGCATCGACCGGGCCCATTCTTCGTGGATAGAGGGGACTGGAGGTCATGATGTCGAGTCTAGCCCGTATACCGGTCTTGGACTCGACCGTCCGACGATTTCCGCTAGTCGAGGAGACCTGTGTTGTATACGACGCGGCCCCGAGCAGGGTCGTCTTGACCTCGGTCTCGGGCAGCGCATCGAGGGGGCAATTCACCGGATCCCGATCGACAATCACGAGATCGGCGTGATGGCCGGGCAGCAGGGATCCGATGCCCTCCCAGCGCAGCCCATCGGCGGCCGCCCGCGTCCACATATCGAAGGTCTCCTCTCGCGTCACACGCTGCGCCTCGCCGAGATTCGAGCGACCGCTCCCATCGAAGCGATGGGTCATGGCGAGCCAGATGAGCTCGAAGACGTTCTTCGGTTTCCAGTCGCTTCCACAGTCGACCCTCAGGCTGACACGCAGCATGCGACCGAGCGCGATCTAGTCGTCGAGGCATGTCTCTCCGATCCGCTCGACGAAGAGATCGCCCTGGCCCGCCGTAGAACTCATCGAAGTCGTCACATCGACGGAGGGGTCACCGACGAACAACTCGCCTCAGGGTTAGTGAAAGCGGGTAAGGCTTTCGGGAGCAGGAGCTTTGAGCAACCCATGTCGATGGTCTTATCGCAGAGCACGATGCAATGAACACAGATTCATGACGCAAAGCCTGCACGAGCTGGCAAGGTCCGGCTCGATCTGTAATTTCACAGTCAGAAGTCCACATGGCGGCGATGCTCTAGCATCGCTGACTGAGACCGGTTGGCAGTTCGAATCTGGCCTTGTGCTCCAAATAGCATCAATGCCCTCGGTCAGTTAGGCCGGGGCATTGGTGGTTCTAGCCTCTGGCGAGTGCGTTTGGGCGCGTCAGAGGGTCAGATCTGCGCTGAGTCGCCCGAGTAGACCGAGATCCGCGCCTGTCTTCGAATCGCCTCGATCGATCGGATCGACGGCCAGAAGAGTTCACGCGCGGCGCGGTCCGCACGACCCACCGCTCGCGGCAGGCGCGCGTACAAGGGCTGTGAATCGAGCTGTGCCATCCCCACCTCGAAGATCGCTTCCTTGGCAGCGCCCAGCGCGGGACCGGCGAGCACGACACGATCGGAGATCAAGAAGCATCCCAGGTCACCGAATGAAACGAGGCTCGGTTTGCCAGAGGGACGAAAGGCTCTGGGCTTCCGACCCTTCAGCAGCCGGTCGGCACCGCGCGCCGCATGGGCGCCCATGTCGAGCGCATGATAGGCCTGCTTCGAGATCGGTATGGGCAGTTCGGCGGCGTCACCCGCCACGAAGATCTCGGGATGACGTGGGCATTGGAGAGTCTTCTCGACGGGCGCCCAGCCACCGACGGGCGCGAGGCCCGACTCGGCGAGCAGTACCGGGGGCGCCGGGCCGCCGGTCCAGATCGTTATCTCCGAGGGTAAACAACTTCCGTCAGCGAGCACGACGGCCTCCGCTTCGATTCGGGCGACCGGCGAGTTCATGCGGAAGGCGACACTGTAGGGCTCCGCGAGTTCGCGCACTTTTCGGTCGAGTACTGCTGGCGTCTCGGGCATCAGACGATCTCGAGCTTCTACGAGCGTGACCTCGAGATTCGTCGTTCGGTAGCGGCGGAGAATTTCGCCTAGTGCCTCGACACCCTCGAGACCACCGCCCACGATCACGACGGGGGCGACGCTGCGACGCGTCGCAAGGCCTGTCAGGCATTGCCCGATGCGTTCACACTGATCGACCGATTTGAATGGGAAGGCATGCTCCTCGACGCCGGCCACGCCGCGCGTCGCATCGACGCCACCAATGGTCACGATGAGCGCGTCGTACTCGATCGGCGCACGCCCCGCGAGACGAACTCTTCGCGCCAAGGGATCGATCGCCGTGACGCGATCGCGCACGAAGTCGTGTCCCGCGCGGCGCAAGCTGCGATCGAGCGGTAGACGCAACAAATCCGGCGTCTTCACTCGCGAAAGCAGTTCGTGGATATTGGGCAGAAACTCGAAGAAGCCAGACTGATCCACGAGCGTCACGCGATAGCGACCGGCGTCGAGCTCGAGCGCAGCAGCGAGGCCCGCAAAGCCCCCACCGAGAATCAGGATTCGAGGACGGTCGCGTCTACAGGATTTCATCGGCGGGAGCATAGGAGCTTCGAGCGGACTTTTCCGCACCGTCGCCAGGTTGGCTTCCGCGACGTAGCTGTCACCCAGGGGACAACACTTCTGCTTCGGGGCGATTCCAAGTCTTCCCGGCGTTTCCCAGTATGTTGGAG
Organism: uncultured Myxococcales bacterium; assembly: GCA_965603475.1. Taxonomy (GTDB): domain Bacteria; phylum Myxococcota_A; class UBA9160; order UBA9160; family UBA4427; genus UBA4427. Next base: position 8,610 of record CBFDDD010000134.1, on the reverse strand, counting down.
TCGCGTGAGCGGCGCGTGAATCAGGCGGCACTCAGGTCGGCAAAGCCTCCGCCAACGATGATGGCGGGGAGCATGGACGGAAGAGTAGCGATCCTTTTCTTCGTCGATCTTGCGCTGGTCAGCGAGCCCGAACTTTTGACGCAAACCGTGGCGGCCGCGTGTGACCTTTCCCTGGTGGCAGGAGCCGGGGGGGGGTGCGGGCGGTTCCGAAGAAGAACTGCTCGTTGCCACGCTCGCGACCCGCGAGGTGCTGAATCTGCTCGACAATTTTGAGCATCTAATCGACGAAGCGGCTCGGATCGTCGATCTTCTTCTCGCCCGTTGCGGCCGTCTCTCGGTGTTGGCGACAAGTCGCGAAGCCCGGCTTTGAACTCGAGGCGGAGAACATCGCGTCGGTTGGCGAGATCTGCCAGCGACTAGACGGGATTCCACTCGCGATCGAGTTCGCCGCAGCGCGCGTCTCCCTGCTGTCGCCACAGCAGATCGCCGCGCGCCTCGAGGATCGGTTCCGGCTCTTGACCGGCGGTCGGCGGCGCGTTGAGCGTCAGCAGACCCTCGCGGCGGCGCTCGATTGGAGTCACGACTTCCTTGAACCGGACGAGCGTGCATTGTTTCGGCGCCTTGCGGTGTACTCGGGAAGCTTCTCTCTCGAAGCTGCCGAGTCGATCTGCGTAGGCGACGACGTAGATCTGATTCAAATCCTTGATCTGCTGAGTTCTCTTTGCGCAAAGTCTCTCGTGACGACGATAGAAGATGGCGAAGGGGAAACGCGTTTCCGGCTGCTCGAAACCGTGCGCATCTACGCGGCTGACAAGCTTGCGACTGCAGACGAATCCCAGGGCTTTCGCGCGCGCCATCGCGACTGGTTCGTCTCGTGGATCGAGTCGATCCCCCTCGGACATCTGAACTTTGCCAGCCATGCATACGGCTCGAAGGTGCCGATCTAGGCGGCCGAGTCCTCGGTTGGCTCGCCCGTTGGTGCGGGGATACCCAGAGAATCGTAGAGCGCATCGATCAGACTGTTGGTGCGCGGGGTCTGCCACCGCTCACCCGGTCGATTCATCAAATAGCCGAACGCGATCCCCGTTTCCGGATCCGCGAATCCGAGAGTTCCTCCGTAGCCGAAATGTCCGAACGCTTCGGGGCTGCGGCCGATGGGACGGGTTGGCTGGGCGAGCTGCAGGCCGAGTCCGAATCGCGAGGGCTTGCCGAGAATCTGATCGACACCGTCCGATTGGATCTCCCGCGCTTCGGCACGAAGTCCCGGGCCGACGATTCCCCCCTTCGACACGTCGCAGTTCGAGAAGAGATCGTAGAGCTCGGCGACGGCGCGGGCGGTGCCATGGCCGTTGGTCGAGGGGATCGAGGCGCGTCGCCAACCCGGATCGTTGACGACGCCGATACCCGAGATCCCGGCCGGATTGAAGTAGGTATTCGCGATCATCGATTCGCGCGCTTCGTCGCGCTCCGCGTCTTCCGAGATGAAGAACCTCCGGGCCGCCTCGATCGGATTCCGGCTGGGGTCGGTTTGTGTTGCGGGACGGGCCTGAATGATCGGGGCTACGCGTCCATGTTCCGAATCGGGAAGCCCGATGAAAAAGTCGGCGCCGGCCGGGCCTGTCAGGCGTTCGCGCAGCGCCTCCGCAAAGGGCAAACGGAGCCTGCGGCAGACCGGTTCCCCGACGAGAAAGCCGAAAGTGTTGACGTGATAGCCGTGGGATTCGCCCGGTTCCCAATAGGCGCGCTGCTCGGCAAGCGCACCGGTCATCACCTGCCAGTCGAGCATCGCGTTGGGCTCGAGCTGCCGCCTGACGCCGGGGAGTCCGGCTCGATGCGCGAGCAGCATCCGGAGGGTCGTCTTCTCCTTGCCTTCGACGCCGAACTCTGGCCAGATCTTCACGATCGGCGCGTCGAGGTCGAGTTCGCCACGTTCGACGAGCGAAAGAACGAGCATCGCGGTGAGGCCCTTTCCGACCGAGTAGGCGTTCACGAGCGTGTCGCGTTCCCAGGGACGGGTCCGAGCTTCGTCGTGATGGCCACCCCACAGATCGACGACGACGCGGCCCTCGATCCGGACGCAGAGTCCGGCTCCGATCTCGCCTCGGATGCGGAAATTCTCTCGGAAGGCGGCTTCGACGGGGGCGAAGGCGGAATCGCACTCGCCGCCAATCGGGGCGAGGACATCGTCGCCCGGACTCTTGCTCGAAAGGTCGGCTGAAGTCCCCATTCGGACATGATCGCCTAGCAGCGCCGCATCCGCACTGCCCACTTCTCGTGATGTCGTTGCTTTCAGGCCTACGCCTCGATCAGAACTTGATTGTCCTACCGCTTCTGACCGGTGGTAAGCAGGGAAGAGGTCGCTTGTTTCTACTGTCCGCCCGTGTCTCAGAAGTTCAACTGGGCACGCAGCGTAAACACATCCATCCCCTTCGCCTCCTGGTTCGTCGCGGCAAGCGAAGCCGAGGCCCCGCTCCCGACATTCGTTTCGAGAATATGGTTCCAATTGAACATGAAACGCACGTTCGGATTGACATACCAGTTCAACGCTGTCGAGAGCTGGTGTTCCTCGCCACCGTAGATCGAGCCCGGATTCGAGGCGCTGCCGTCGCTGACGTCGATGTAGGCGTAGCGCAAGGCGACTTCCCAGGCGCCCCAGCCGCCCTTGCCCAGGCTGAAGTTCTGCTTCGGCGTGATCGACTTGAACTCGCCGGATTTGATGGCGTAGTTCGCGGCACGGGACTCGCCAGTCAGGGCGTAGGCCACAGCGATGTGACCGCTCTCGAATTTCGAATTTCGAAAGCCGTTGCGGCGCACGAGCTCGCGACTGTATTCGCCGAAGACCCAGACGGGCCCGATCGCGACCGCGGCTTCGGGGCCGTAGAGAACAACGCTATCGAGGTCGCTGACGGACCCAGTATCGACGATGCGGTAGTTCGACATGTGCGTCGTCTCGTCGCGGAAGCGACCGGTCGAATTGGCGCGGTCGGCCCGACGGAAGGCGGATCGGAAGCCGAAGTGGACGATTTCATTGTCCGTGATGACTGGGGAGACGATGGCGCGCGCCGCCAGGCCCCAGCCCTCGTCGCCCGCCAATTTCTGCGGGCTCACGCCGTCTCCGTAGATGCCGCCGGCGAAGAACCAATGTTCACCGTTCGTATCGACGCGAACGCCGATCGCGCGATCGAGCAGGATATTCTGTTCGTTGTCGGACGACCGCTCGACGAAGGGAATGTCGTTCGAACTCATCTCGAGCGACAGACTATAGGGCTGCTTCTGATTGCCGACGGTGATCGTCGTATTCTCGAATCCGGAATACGAGATGAAGAAATCCTTCACGACAGTTTCGTTGTCTGCAAAATCCACTTCGCCGACCCAGTTCCAATCTTCATAGACCGTGGCTTTCGCGATCAAACGGGCCCGACGGATCTCGGTACCATCGGTGGGCTAGAGGCTGATGAATGTCGCCGGAATCGTGGGGGGTGTCGCCGGAATGTCGCCGGGGCTGTCGCCGACGTGATAGGTCCCATCCACGTGCACCCGACCCCCCATCTTGAACTTGAACCGGCCGTCTTCGGTCGCGGCCCTGAACCCCTTGCGGTCGAGCGTGACCTTGACCCCCGAACCCGTTGTGTCCTTCGGCGCTGCTGCGGCCGGCGCTGCGGCCGCGGCCTCATCCGCGGCATGAGCGTCGAACGACACACTCATGGTTCCGATCATCAGTAGCGGAGCGAGAATCAGAATCGATGCGGGAAACGAGATCAGCACTTTCACGACACGGGCCCTCCTATAGGCAAGCAAGCAGGCAAGCAAGCAATCGACGACTCGATCAGCGCAACAGGTCCGCGCCGTGCATTTCCAGCCCCAGAGGTTGGGGCGCCGTCGGGTGTAGGCGCAGGGAACAGAATGCTTGTGTCGATCGTGTGACGAAGGAGTGAAAAACGTGAACAGAAAGGGGTTGTCTGTTCTCACGATCGGTCCGCCCCGGAATCATTGAGCTTTTCCCTACCGACATTCGGTCAATCAACGGTGAATGTTAGACCGGATCCCGACGAGGAATCAATCTCGAATTGATCTGTGACCCCGTGCCGAATGCACGTCGCTATGTGGCAGATCCTCAGGCTCATGACGATTCTCCTTCGTGCTCCGGCTGTGGTTCGTTCGTCCTTGGCTACTCGACCATCCGGCGAGGAGGTTCATCGGGATCATCGCGGTGATCGCGAGTCCGGTCGTCCTGTTCTTCTCGATCGATGCCACGCTCGCCGAACTGGAAGAGGTCGTCGTCTTGAAGACCACGAATGCGCAGGGTCATTTCGCGGCACCCATCGAGGAGATGATCTGGCCGAGGGCGCGGTAGATCGGTTCCCGGGCGCGCTCGTGGAGGGCCACGCCAAAGGGAGCGAGCCAATCCTCGAGGAGCGCGCGGTCGAGTCGAAGCGCGATCTCGAAGTCGCCCGGAGTGGGACTCGCCGCGCCGTGTGATACGAGATCGAAGAGCAGGGCGACATGGTCGAGCGGAAGTTGGCCCCAGGGTTCAGCTCTGACGGGCTCCCGTCCGAGCGTCTTGAAGCCACGCTCGGCGAGGAGCGTGATCTTCCGGCGAATGGATTCTCCAGAGTTCTTGCCCGCCGCTTCATCCTGTTCTCGACTTTCCAGCCAGACGCTGGCGAAGGGTGGTACACCACCGGGTAGCAAGAAGAGCCGCGTGAACTCCTCGCTGAGTTCTCCCTCGCGATGGGGGCTCAGTGCCAACTCCAATGGGGCGCCGAGAGACGGCTCGAGTCGTGTGAGCAGGGACCGGACGGGTTCGGATCGAAGACCGTTCCACGTCTCGACGTCGATCTCGCGAACCAGCAGCCTGGCCAGCCAGGCGTAGATCGGGGCGCGGTCGATCAGCTCGACGCTCACGGGCTGTCATCCTTTGAGCCGCGCGAGATCACGCGAATGCGGCAGACATTGTCGAACCAGTTCTGTCCACCGACGAGGGGCTGGGGGTTGATCGGGTAGACGTCATTGATCGCGACCCCACCGCCGGTTCCTCCATTCTCCTTCGACCACCAGACGGTCTTTGCCAGCTCGGCGAGTCCGGGCAGGCCTTCCGCCATTCCTTCGCCGCCGTGCCCTCGCAGGTCTACTGTGCTCGCCTCGTCGTCGGAAGACGCTTTGAGACTGTTCGCTCTTGCGACCGCTCCATGTTCCCAATGTCCGGCATGGTGGGCCTGAGCGACGACGCGGGGGTGCATGCCGGGAACGACGCGAACCCGATTGCGAACCGTTCCGACCGGTAGACGCTCACCTGATCGATAGACAGCGCCTTTGGGCCGGAAGGTCGTGATCTCGATCTCGTCTCCCGTGTCGATCCCAAGACGTGCGGCGGTCTCGGGTGCCATCATCGCGTGGTTTGTGTGGACGATCTCGGCCGCATAGCGCCAATAGGCAGACCGGCCCTGGGTATGAACATTCCACTTGAAGGTCGTCAGGATGTACGCGTCTTCGTCGAGATCGATGTGCTCTGGGACTTTCTCGTAGACCGGGACGGGGCTCGCGTTCATGTCCGTTTCCGAGAGCCCCACGTGCTTCGCGGCGAGGGGGAAGAGGGCATCGAATACCGCAATCTTGCGCGATGGGGTCGGGAATCCACGGACGGCACGCCCATCCTGGAGAATGCCGATCGCGCGCCGCTTGCCTCCTTCGGTCTGGTAGATCACCCCGCTCTCGGAGTCGATGTCTGCGGTTTCGAGTTCCGATGCAGGCACGGGGCGTTCGTAGAGCTCGTGATCGAGCGGCCGATTGGGGTCGGTCCAGATTCCCTCTCGCTTGAAGGTCTCCCAGTCGACCGGAAGATTTGCGTGCCACTCCCGGTAGTAGTCCTCGAGATGCTCGAACTCGAAGTATCGATCCATCCCGCCGCCAATGCGGCGAGCGAGATCCCGCCAGATGATCTGGGCTGGTCGGGCGTCGCCGAGGGGTTCGACAAGGGGCTGTCGAATGCCCGTGTAGGGGCGCAGCCCGTAGCTGTTGGTGGAGTGGGCATCCCAGCGTTCGAGTGCCGTCGCGTCGGGAAGCACGATGTCCGCGAGCGACGCCTGCTCGCTGTAGTTGATGTCGATCGCGACGTGAAAGGGAATCAGCGATTCGTCGGCGAGGACTTCCCTGGCTAGATTGGCCTCGGGCATGCCGTAGGCCGCGCCGAGGGTATAGGACATGTAGACGTCGACCTTTTGTCGCCCCTCCTTGATATAGGGATAGACGAGCTGCCCGACGCGCATCGGATACCAATGCCACGAGAGTGGAAATTCGCTCGGCGTGGCGAGCTCGCCGAAATATCTGTCCTGCCACATCTCGGGAAAGTTCTGGACGCGTTCCTGAATTTCGAGTGGGAGGGTCTCGAACTCGCGAGTGCCTGGCTTCCAGGGACGGGGTGGGGTGGGGTGGGGGCTCGGTTGATCGAGGACGGGGAGCCCCTCTTGTCCATAGCGGTTCTTCCAGCTGCGCAGACTCGAGAGACAAAAGCCGCCGGGACGCCCGACGTTTCCGACGAGTACGTCGAGCATGCGAATCGCGCGATCGGCTTGGACGCCGTTGTAGTGTTTGGCCGAACCGCGGTTCGACATGGTGCAGCAGGCGGGAGCGGCGCGCGCGAACTCGATCGCGAGCCGCCGGATATCCGCCGCCGGAACACCGCTCTCGGCTTCGGCCCACTCGGGCGTGTAGCGCGCGAGATGATCACACATCTCCTCGAAGGGCCAGGTCGACCAACGATCCCAGAACGCCCTGTCTTCGAGACCTTCGGCCACGATGACATGGGCCATTGCCAGCGCGATCGCCCCGTCCGAAGCCGGATGGACCGTGAAATACTCATTCGAAACGGAGGCCGTCGCCGTCGGTCGAATCTCGAAGGTGACGAGTTTTGCGCCCCGGTCGATCTTCGCGTCCATCAATCGCTTGCGCATGAAGAGGCCGCCTTGATAGGCCTCCATCGGGTTTCCGCCGAAGTTGAGTACGTAGTCGGTGCGTTCGAGGTCCTGACTCTCCCATTCGAACTCGCGCCCGTAGAAGCTCATCAGGGGCGCACGCCGATTCGAGCTGCAGATCGAGCGGCGATTGAGACGGTGGGGCGTGCCGAAGGCGTCAGTGAATCGTTTGCTGAAGCCCTTCGTCTTGTCGCGCCCGTACTGGAAGACGAAGCGTTCGGGTGTTCCCGCTTCGCGAAGAGGGCGCAAACGGTTCGCGATCTCGTCGAGGGCTTCGTCCCAGCTGATGCGCTTCCAGCGTCCGCTGCCTCGCGGGCCCACCCGGCGGATCGGGTAGAGCAGCCGTTCGGGATATTCCGTGGCGGAGATGAGGCCGTTGGCTTTCGAGCAGATCGTGCCCTGGGAATTGGGGTCGAGCGGGTTGCCCTCGATGAGTCGCACTCGATCGTCCTGGACCCAGCCGATCACGCCACAATGGGTCGTGCATCCGAAACAGATCGTCGGGACTGCGCGCGCGCGGGTGTAGTCGAGGTGGGCCGAGTGAATCTCGTCGAGCGCCTGGGCGCGGGCAGCGTGATTGCGGGGACCTCCGGTTGAGCAGGAAAGCAGCGAGCCGCCGCCAAGCCCTGCCGAGACGGCGGCCGAGAGGGCGAGAAAGTCTCGTCGTGTGAGCTTCGGTTCGTCGGTCTTCATGGGGTGTCTCATCGCTGTTCGTAGATCGGATCGTCGTCGCGTGGATCGAGTTCGGCGCCGCGATTCAATTTCTCCGAGACCCAGTCCGCGAGTTCGAGGTAGACGACGTCCTGTTTGAGATCCTTCGCGTCCGGCGCCTCGAGCGATCGGGCTCGATCACTGGCCGCGGCTTGGGCCACCCGCGTGCTCTCGTCGGCGAGATCCCCGAAGGCGAGCGCGTCCGTCGGACAGGCGCGAACACAGGCGGGATCGAGCCCAACAGAGGTGCTCTCCGCGTCGTCGTGGCAAAGCGCTTCCGAAAAGACTGGAACGAACGCATACGTGCGGCCATCGGGGCGCGGGAGCCATCGAACACGCAGGGGGAACTCGCCGAGCGGAATATCGTGGGCCGTCTTGCAGGCGACACTGCATGCGTGGCACCCGATGCAGCGGGGGAGGTCGACGAGCAGCCCGGGCCGTTCGGGCTCGAGTGGACGGCGATCCGCGATCGCTTCGAAAGGCAACGGGCGAGGGGTCGACAAGGCGTTGGATTTCCTTTGCGCGCATCGGGCAGGGCGCGCGGCCGAGATCCATCTGGGGTGAATCCGTCAGCGCGCCCGCAGGCGATTGGCGTCGAAGACTTCGACGCGATTTCGAATTCAGAGGTGGGATCGCATGGGCGAATCTCCCTCGGCGAATGGGCTTGGGCGTACCCAGTCGACTCTAGAGAGCCGCTCCATGGGTTGCAATACGTCCGACTACTCATCGCCCTTCGCGAGGTCGAGCGCCTTGATGACCCGCTTCGGCGCAACGAGGGGATATCCATCCTCGAGTAGTCCCGCGACGATGTCCCAATCGACGCCCCCGTGTCGATCGGCTGAGACGTCGACCCCGAGCCAGCCGCTCGGCCCGACGTAGGGCGGCACGAAGAACAGCATGCGGACATCGTCGCCCTCCGAGTCCTCGG
>CBFDDD010000133.1:0-12134 GCA_965603475.1 uncultured Myxococcales bacterium | reverse complement strand
CCGCCCGGCCCGCCCAATGCGAGGACCCCAGTAGACGTGGTCGAAACCGACACGCTCGACGCCCTTCCCGCTCGACGGGGCGTGGATGAAGCGGCGATTGCCCTCGTAAACGGCGACGTGGGTGGTCTTGATGCCACCCAGTCGAAAGAAGAGCAGATCGCCGGGCCGTAGCGCGTCCAGCGAGATCGGCGTGGCCATTCGCTCCAGATCGCGAGCCGATCGGGGCAGTCCATGAACGCCCGCCCGCCGATAGCTGTAGGCCACCAGGCCGCTGCAGTCGAATCCCTCCTCGGGCGAACCGCCACCGTAGCGATAGCGTGTACCTAACATTTCGCGCGTCGTGTTGACTACGGTCGAGCGAATGGCCTTTGGGCTCGCGCCATGAGGAAGGGAAGCAGGAGGCTCCGACGGCGGGGTCGACGCACAGCCGACCAGGAAGGCGATCGCTAGTCCGAGCGCCATCGCCAGTGCAGGCGCGTGTGCGCGTGCAGGCGACGTCGTGGAGCGCCTGTGAATGCGGTTCCCGTTCATCGTCCCCTCATCGGACGATCGAGCCTGATCGATGAGTCGGAATCCCGCTGTGAGATCGCTCACGCGACAGTCCATTTTTGTGACCGAATGAGACGTCGCGTTCGATCGAGTCGGCGCCAGATGGCGGGAGATAGACTCCACGTCACCAGACCCGCAAGAATTGGGGGGCATAGAATCGCCGACTTCTCGAACGTCGATGGAAGTGGAGCCGCCTCGACGTCGACGAACAGGTGGGCGAGCGTATCCGGCTCGAGAGATGTGATCGACTCGCCAAAGCGATCGATCACGACGCTGAGCCCTCCATGCGATACACGCACGAGCGTCAGTCTCTGTTCGATCGCCCGGAATGAAGCTGCGGCGATGAGCTGCGCATCGACGACCTCCCCGGCGACCCAACTGTCGTCTGCGAAATTCACGATCGCGACACTTCGCTCATCGCGACGATCGACCACGATTTGCGGAAAAAGCACTTCGAAGCACAGAACGGGCGAGAGAGTGAACTCGCCGCGTAGGGGTCTCGTGATCCGGGCTTCCTCGACTCTGGGTCCATTTGCAGCCTCCCCGACGATTCGCGCGAGCGCGCTGCGTCCCCAGAACCCTCGGCCCGATTCGATCAGTGGAATCGCTCGGATCTTGTCGATCGCATCTCGCTGGCCGACCAGGGGACTCCACCACACAGCGGAATTTCGATAGCGGCCGGGTTTATCTCCATCGACCTCACGAACCAGTCCCGTCACTACGGGCACGCCCCAGTCGTTCACATAGCCCTGGAGCCGACGTCCGATCTGGTTTTCATGCGTGACTGGGACCGTCAGTAGATTCTCCGGCCAAAGGATCGCGTGCGGCATTCGCCCCGTCTCCCTGATGGCTCGAGAAGTCTCATCCACGACCTGGTCGAGAATCATCTGTTGATAGGCCGCGTCCCAACGCTGTTCGGGGGGAATATTCGGCTGGACGACCAGGAGGGTCTTCGAGCTGGAGTGGAACGCGGAATCGACTGCATGACCCTCCAGGACCCGTCGCTCCGATGCGCGTGCCATGGGCAACCCTCCGATTGCGGCGGACAACCAGATCGCTGCCCATGAGATCGCACCGCGCGCTCCGGAACGTCCTTCGACGAAAATCGATGCGAATGCGGCGTTGACTGCGAATATCAACATGGAAATCCCGGGCACACCGACTGCAACGGCAAGCTGTGCGACACCCGCAATCGAATGTTGGGAGTGGCCAAGGAGAAGCAGCGGGAGTCCCCAAGGCGACGTGCTGATCCAGAGCTCCGCTAGGCCGAAGAGAGCAGCCGGAGTGATGATGCCGATCGCATTCACTCGCCCGCGAAGTCGCTGAGCGAACAATCCGATCGCACCAAAGAGAAAACCCTTCCCCCAGAGCGCTACCACCAGCGCACTCAGCACTCCGCGAATGCCATGGGCACCTTGTGACTCGAGGGCGTCGAAGAGCCAGTTCGCGCCAACAATGGCGTACGCGACGCCGACCACGACGCTGACAACGAACGCAAAGAGTGGACCTGAACGACCTAACGCGATCAGCCAGGGCACCAGTGCGACCGTCGCAAGCAATCCCAAATCGTGTGGACTCTGCGACAAGACGAGAATGATGACCGTCGCCATCGACAACATGCAGTTCGAGATCCGCCGGGACGTCAACCATCCGCGACACGTCACCAGCGCTCGACGTTCTCGATTCAAGGTGTCCTGCCGAACATCAGTCGGACTATCACGACGAACAGAGCTCAATGCCGCTATCGCGCCACAACTTGAGGAAGGGTTGAGATTTGAACGCGAATCGCTCAGCTAGGTTGGGCGACATGGAGCAGCGTTCGAACAGAACGGGCGTCGAGACTTAGACTCCTTATGCGTGGCCCTGTCGTCCTCGAGCCCAGACCGCCCTGACCCGTCCCGGAAAAGGCAACGATCCTCATGCGACGAGATGCGATCCGAAAGGCAGCAGAACGTGATGTGTCTACAGAAGATCAGTTTTCCGAAGGGCGGCGCTGGCTCCGCCGGATCAAACCCGGCTGCCTTTCGCTGATTTCCGTCTTGCTCGCGTCGACTCTCGCCTCGAATGCCTTGGCGATGCCAGCGCCTGGCGTCGCAGGGTCCACCGACCCGGCCGTCGTTGAGAATACCGGGGCCGCGAATCTACGCGTTCCCATTCGAGTACCGCCCGGGCCGGGCGGGCTCACGCCAAATCTGGCGCTCGACTACTCGAGTCTCAGGGGTGACGGTCCATACGGTGTGGGCTGGGATTTCGATCTTGGTGAAATTCGTTGCAGCCTTCGCTTTGGCGTTCCCGATTATGCGTATGCGAATTGCAGACATTACGAACTCGATGGGCAACTCCTGACGAGAGATGGCACGACGAATTCCTACCACACATTTGTCGAGGCATTTCAGAAGATCGAATACCTGCCCGCCAGTCAGACCTGGCTGGTGACCAACCCGAACGGAACGACCTTTCGATACGGCCTCGACTCCGAAGCCCAGGTTCGTTCGGGACCGGACATTGCACGCTGGCTTCTCTCCGAGATCGAAGATCCATTTGGCAACAAGATCTTCTTCAGCTACGACGACACGATCGACGCCGGCACGAGATACCCGCGACGCATCACCTACGGTCCCGATGCGACCAGGGTGTCCGGAATCCGATCGGTCGAATTCACGTTCGGAGAAGATCGGCCGGACCCCCTGCATGATTTCAGCGGAGGAATCGAGCGCGAGCTGACCAGACGCCTCACGAGCATCCAGGTGTCCAGCTACGGGAACCTCGTTCGACGATATGCATTCGGTTACGAGCTCGCGGGCACCGAATACACCACCGGTCGATCCCGACTTTCCTGGGTACAGGTCTTTGGCAACGACTGCATTGGAGACATCAGCCAGTGTGCTGGACTCCCTCGTCAAGAATTCGAGTACACCGATCCAAATGACGACGACACGACGCAACAGCCCTATTCGAAATTCGTGCAGGATCAGGATTACGTCGTGCCCTTTGCCGGAAACTGGTGGGTCGGCGCACCGCCCGTGCGTATCGCGGACGTCGACGGCGATGGGCTACCGGATCTCGTAAAGGGGGGAATCTACTTTGGCGATCATCACGACCTCAATGACACGCTCGTCGAACTCAACACCGGCTCGGGCTTCGTCGAAGATGCGGCCTGGACCGCGGCGCTTCGCAACCTCGAGGTAGAGCGACCGCGCGCCGAATTCAGCCAGATCGAACCCGATCTCTCGTCCGGCGGCGGCCAGGAGGTCCTGCACTGGGGTGCGGGAACCGCTGGAATCTTCGACGCCCAGTACAGCACGGTCAAGCGACCCGTGAGTGACACACCCCCGGCCGCAACGGCACGACCCGAAGCCCGATCTTCCGGCGGTGCAATCGCAAACGTCGCGCCGGGTGTTTCCCTGCCCGGCTGGATCGAAGGGCTCGGACGCTTGTTCTTTACAGATGTCGATGCCGATGGCCTCGCCGACATCGTGGTTTCCGTGCGCCTCAGTGGTGTCGACAAAGTCCTGGATCCACGAGGGATTCCGATCTCGCCGCCACTGGTCGAGCGCGAGCCCGGTCGGGTCGTTCGAATGGTCTACCGGAACACTGGGGACCCGACGCTGGGCTGGATCGAAGACGCTCGATTGGCAGCAGGCCTACCCCCGTTCGGGGTCGTCCAGTTCGAGAGCGGATACGGCGCGGAATCGAAGATCCCCTTCGGATTCACGAACGGATTCGACGTGATCTTGAGCCAGATCAGGACGGATCCCTGTAGCGTCCGCGGACTGAACGGATGGTACGACTACACGCCTCCAGATTTTCTGGTTGGGAATATTCCGGACGTCTGTATCAATCTCGTGAACCTCGACCCGCGCTTTCAGGATCTCAACGGGGACGGCTACCTCGACCTGATGGTGCTCGAGCTCGAAGACCCCGAAGCGCTCTACCAGGGCATGATGAATTTCTACAATCGCGGGACCGATGCGCCGCCGCTCCCCAACAATCATGCGCGAAGCCGAGCCTGGATCCAGGTACCCGACGCGGATGTGGGTGAAGATCGATGGGTTCGAGCGGCCGAGTACGACCTTCCGAATGTACCCTTCCAGGTGCCGGGAACGGGCGGATTCTGGCCGACCACGACCGCATTCCCCTTCGCCCATTCTCAGCCGAATCTAGCCAGCGGATCCGAACCGCCTCCGAATTGCCCGGGGCCCGGCGGCATCGTGCCTAACTGGGAAAGCTGTGCCCCCCTCAGTTACAACGTGAATCTCAGCGTCCACCTCGTCGATCTGAATCGTGATGGACTGTCGGACGTGATCTGGAGTCGGTATCACGCTGCGACCAATGTTGGACTCTATCCGGAGTTTCCGTTGATTGCGCAAGGCGTGTTCCTCAACACCGGTACCGGCTGGTGTAGTTCGATTCCCGAGCTGGCGGTCTACGTCGAGTCGGAATGTGCTCGTGCGAAAATTTACTATCCGCCGGCGAACTCCTACCCGACGATTCCGGCAGAACCGAGCGGCTTCGCGTTTTCGAATAGCATCTATACCGGATCCTCGACGGGACACCTCGCCGATCTCAATGCGGATGGCTGGCTCGATTACATCCAGGCGCACACGAGCCCGAACTATCCTGGATACAAAGCCTGGCTCTTCGATCCCGCCGGCGCGTCCCAATCGACCCCGACCATGTGGATTCGAGACACCCGCTATGACCTCGGTATCGAATACGGTCTGATCTTCGCAGCCTACTCTGACGCCCTTGGGTTTTCGGTCCTCGACATCAATGGAGACGGAGCAGCCGACGTCGTCGGTGACGATCTAAGAGATCAATATGACGTCGAACATTCCCAGGCCTTCATCTCCCAGTCCAGACACAGCGATCTCCTTCGACTCGTTCGAAACGGAACCGGGGGACAGATGGCGATCTCGTATGAATCCGCAATCGTCCAGCGAAATTTCTCGGCCGCTGGCCTGGAAACCCAGGCGGCGGATCACGCCACAGCAATGGGTGAAGCGCTCGGGACTTTCGGGGCGACGTCTGCCGACGTGATCCGCTGGACCTCTGCGCCCGTCGTCTCAGAAGTCAGGATCGCGGGGCCGAATCGAAAGCCAGATTCCGAGACCCCCGGTTCATCCTTTGGTCCGCCCGAAAAATACCAGTACGCCCACCCTCGCTTCTGCGTGAAGAGTCGATCCAATCTGGGGTTTCGAGTCGTTGCGCGAACACGACCGGGCGGAGAGGTCGTGACGAGCAGCTTCTACCAATTTCACGGACGCGCGGGGAAGACGTCGAGCGTCGTGGTCTCCGAAGGGGGCCTCGCCCTGCATTCGTACGAGGAAGACTGGGAGATTCAGCCACAGGTGCCGGCATGGGTTCCCGGGTCGATCGACCATGCGGACGTACACGTCGGAAGGCTGAAGGAAATGCGCTCGATGAATCTCTATCAGAACGGAATGACCGGCTCGCAACGCACTCGGACCCTCCACTACGACGATCTCTACGGATACAATTTTGTCGCAAGAGCGATCGAAATCCGTCCGACCGGTACGCTCGTGAGCCTACGCGCCCCCGATTCCGACGTCTCCAAGTCGATCTTTGGACTTCTTGCCGAAGAGAAGATTTTCGATCGTGAAGCCGCAAATCTCACCGACATGGATTTCCAGAAACACACGTTCATCGGCTATCAGTTCGGTCGACCCTCGAACCTCGTCGAGATGCTGAAAGCAAGAGAGGACGGGGGCCCGGGCACCGCCGAGTCCCACACAATGGGCTACGACAGCTACGGAAATCTCACCAGGCAGATCATTCATGCATCGTCCGGCGATCAAACCACAGACTTCTGTTACGACGGAGATCACCGAGAAGGCGAAGACGCAGGATGGTGCCCCGATCTGGGCCAGGACTCGCATAGCGTACGCATCGGAAAGATGGACACGGCAGGCGGAATCTCGACCTTCACGCCCGATCTCGGAACCGGCGCGGTCATCGAATTCAGCTCGACCTACACGGACGAGCCGAGCTCCAGAATCACCCTCGACGGCTTTGGTCGCCCGGTCGAACACTTCGTACAGAGCGGCAGTGAATGGCTCCGAACGACAAGAACTGAATACGATGATCTCTCCAACCCGACTATCGTCGCACGCTACGACTATCCAGAGGCCGGGGCGGGAGACGTCGATGCGATCTGGAGCTCCACAGTCTTCGACGGGTTCGGGAAAGTCTGGAAGGAGATCGCCGAGACGCCGTCGGGCTTCGTCGCAACGCTCATCTACCACGACCCCTTCGCGCGAACGACTCGAAAGAGCCTACCCATCGAATGTGCTGAAGCTTCGTGCTCCGAGTTGATCGGCGATACCCAACCCTTCGCCACCCTCATGCAACGAGATGGAATCGGTCGACCGGTCCGCAGAGACGACCCCCATGGAGTTTCGATATTCGACCACTTCTCTCTGACGAAGACGTCGGGACCGGGCGCGACTGCCATCCAATTCGACGGAATTCTCGAAAAGAACGGCAAGGGAGATCTCAGCCGACGCGCGATCGACGGCGACCGATTCGGCTGGGTCGAAGCGTGCGGAAATAGCGTGGCCGCGGCGACGTTGAGCATCGGTTCGATTGCTTGCGTCGGTCCGCAGCATACGCAGACGGACTACGCCTACGAAGCGACCGGCGAGATCAGCAGGATCTACGACGCAAGAGCAGACTCTCCTTTCGATGATCCCGAACACTATCTTCAGTATCGCTACGACACACTCGGTCGTGTCCTTCAGGTCGACGATCCCGCCCTATCGGGGACCGGGAACATACGTACGAGCTACGACACCTACGGGAATGTTCAACAGACCATCAACGCCCGGCTTCAACGGCGTACATATACATACGACGATCTGAATCGATTGACAGCCATTACCACGCCCGCCGGAGAGACGAACTACGCCCTGTCCTACCGAGAGGAGGAGAAGAGTCCGAGTGGCGATTCATCAGATGACTATCAGCGAACAACCAACTACGACAACCTCGGTCGAATCCAACAGGAGCAGATGGCGGTTCGGAACGCCTCCGGCTCGCTCCAGACCTTCTACACAGACTACGCGTATGACCTCCTCGGTCGCGTCACGGAAATCCTGCATCCGGCAAAACACTATGATTCTGGAGACTGGAAGAACACGATCGTTCGTTATGAATATGACCGGGGGTACCTGACGCAAGTGTGCGATCTCGGAGACGCGGCGAATTGCGATTCCGCGACGACGAAGATCGTCAGCGCAGTCGACGTCGATTCGCTCGGACGGCGTGAGTCGATCACGTTTCCTGGAGGCGTTCGAAGCCTCGCATACACGCCCGACACCCATCGACTCTCCCGGGACGATTTCAGCTCCTCTACCTATCAGTACAGCCGTCACTACGAGTCCTACGATGGCGTGGGCAATATTCTCTCGATCTCGGGATCCGAGTCCGGCCCTCGGACGCTGGACATGAACGAGTCCTACGTCTACGACCAGCAGAACCGAATCCAACAATGGATCAAACAGGGAACCGCCTACGACTACGCGTACGACGATCTCGGCAATCTCATCCTGCATGCAGGCGAAACACAGGTTTTCGACGATGTCACGCGACCTCATGCGATTCAGCGCCGGAATCCGATTTCACCGATCGAATACACCTATGACGACGACGGCAATGTCCAATCTATTCTCGAGGCAGGCACGGGTCGACATTTCGACTTCAACTCGGCGAATCAGGCCGTCTGCCTCGGTGAAAACACATCGACCTGCGACACGAGAGTCGCCTACGACATCAGCGGGAAGCGTGTAGCGGAATACCCTGCTGGCGGTCGGGCATTCAACGCCTACATCGGAGACGCCTTTCTGTACGAACATCGACAGGTGGTCGCTCATGCGAGTGTCGAAATCAGGCTCGATGGCGAACGGATCGCGCTCAAGCGATTCAACCCCCAACTAAGGAGATCGAATGCGAGTCTCATCACGTTCCAGATCCCACCGCCATGGATCAGCGGCGGCCTGGCCTGTGCCGGACTGTTCATCATCCTGTCGGGGACTCGCAACGAACCACTCGCGTTGATCAGGGAGGTCCGGCCACTTCGCACGGCAACCGCGCTGACTGCCGCATCCTCCCTGCTCATTCCCTCCATTGCGAACGCCTCCATACCAACGACGGCCTCGGCTGCGAGCTATTTCTGGGAGATCTCCGACCCGCTGGGCACGGGAATGCTCCTGCTCGACAAGAATGGGCTGCGGGTCCGGCATCAGATCTTCACGCCCTTCGGTCGCGTGTATGACGAAGTCGGTGGGAACTTCCGGACGTTCTACGCGGGTCATCGTCGAAATGAAGGCACCGGCCTGTTCTACATGCAGGCACGCTGGTACGACCCGGGTGCGGGACGGTTCCTGTCGGTCGATCCGTTGCTGAGCCCGGGCTCTCCGGAGAGTCACAACTCCTATTCCTACGCGGACAACAATCCGATCGCGCGGTTCGATCCTACGGGTCGCTTCGGAGAGGAAGAAGCGGCCATCGAGACGAGATTCATCAACGCCGGTGAATTCGGGGCCGGCAATCCAAGCGGCGGCTCACATCCCGTCACGCCTGTCGGCGGAGTTCCGGCGTCCGTGCCAGGCGTCTCCATCTCTGGATTCGACGGCTCTCATGGTTTTTCGGGGTCTCGAGGTGCTGTCCAGCTATCTCGACTCGATAGCGGCATCGTCAATAGCCTTGGCGCGTTGGCGGCCGCGCAACCCGATCACGGGGACGCCTCATTGCCATTCACGCACCTGAGCTTCGGAGCTGCAGGCGGCTCAGGACTCGTGGGTGGATTCAATGCGATCGTGGATGCATCCCAGCTTGGAAGTCCGCAACTGGCAGAGATCTTCTTTTTCGGCGGGCTCGGCGTCGGCGCACAGGGACATTTTGGTGCACAAGCCATCATGGGCGGAACGATCGGGCGTGGACGACCCGCCGCAGTCGGCTTTGGTAGCATGCTAAGTGGAGGTCTATTCGGAGTGGGTCTGAACCTCGATACCCGGCTCGGACTTTCATCCCGATCGGTGGAGGTCACGCCATCCGGAGGAATCGTGTTCGGAGGCTTTGCCTGTTTCTGTGCCAGTCTCAAGGTCGGTCGAGGACCGCTACTGCAAGCAGTCCGATCCTTTCAACGAGGAGCCGCCAAAGCAGTCGAGACCGGGCCGTCACCGTTTTTCGCACAAGCGCCCTAGATCAGCGACTCTGGAGATCACAGCATGGACACAACACAGGCGATGTGGTTCGGAGTTCTCTTCGCGGCGACCCTGGCATGGTTCGGCCTTGCCTCTCGACTCTTCTTGCTTCTCAAAGAAAGCCACAACGAAGTCTACGAATCGCTGGGATCACCTTCGCTATTCCTCAACAACTCCATCACCAACAACTGGCTGAGCCTGAAATTTCTAGCCACCGGTTCCTACCGCAGCCTCGATGACGAGCGCGTCACGCGACTGTGCCAGTTCATGCGCCTGTTTCTGATCGCCTACGCGGCCTGGTTCATCGGTCCGATCGTCTGGATGCTCGTGGCCTAATAGTCTATCGATCGAGCAAACCGACCTCTATTCGGACACAACGCCGCAGGTCGTGACGCCGCCGCCCTCGCTAGCCCAGCAATTCGACCGAATCGCCAGCGCAGACACGTCCTGGCTTCTCGACTTTCGCGTAGGCACCGAGAATTCCTCCCGATTCGCGAACGAGGGCTCTCATGATCTTGGGATCCTTCGGCAGATCTTCGAAACCATGGGTCGTCATGACGCATCGGGGACATTCAATCGTCACTTCGATGATCGCCTCTCCGATCTTCAATCGGCGACCACACCATTCCTTCTCGGGAAAGGGCGCCGACGATCCCGAATCGGCGATGACAAAGTTGGGCCGGAACCTTCGAACGTCGAACTGCGACTCGGGCGCCTTCTCCTGCATCGTTCGGAGTGCGGTCTCCGTCATCAGGAGCAGCGGAAACGCATCGAAATACGTACCCGGTGGTGATTCGAATTCCATCAGCTCGGGCGGAAAGACCGACAGATCGGGGATGGGCTCATCCGGCGCGCGGCCAAAAATCTCCCGCATCTCCTTCTCCATATCCGTATGCGCCGGTGCGCCGCGTCGGTAGTGATCCAGGGCATCGGCCGGAAGCAGAGGCCAGAGCGTGACGGAATAGTCGATGGCCTTCGTGACGCGATCGTTGACGTCGGGGTCTCCGGTCCCCACGGTCGAACCGCCGGGAAGCGTGATCTCGGCGGGACTCGAACCTTCGATCGACGGCGGCTCCAGATAGCGGGCCTGGAGTTCCATCAACGCAGGGATCTTCTTCGCGCCACGAATCCCGCCTCGCACTTCATCGCGAACGGCCCATGCGCGATCCCCGGGCAATCCGCGTTCGGCGAGTTCGATCTCGTCGAGCAGTTCGCCCCCCATGCTCTTCACTGGATAGCGTCGAATTTGCTTGATCTGTCCCACTGACATTATGTTCTCCCTTCGAAAACCGTCGGCTAGAGCAATGAGGCCAACTCGTTCAAATCAGTCGCCTACGACTACTCCCACTCATCAATAGCAACAATAGTACTCCTACTTACATCTTGGTCGATGTCCCGCCGCGACCGCCTGTTCGTAGAATCGTAGCGCTACGGGCATTGCGGCTTCGAGCCGGTTGATTCGCGTCGAATGGCTCGGATGTGTCGACATAAACTCCGGAGGCGCCCGGCCACGGTCGGCACGAGCCATATTCCTCCACAACGCCACGCTCTCACGCGGATCGAAACCGGCCCGCGCCATCAACAGGATCCCGATCTCGTCGGCTTCGCTCTCCTGGGCTCGACCGAAGGGCATCAGAATGCCGTACTGCATGCCGACCCCGAGCAGACCGAAGAGTTCCTGCTTCTCGGCTGTATCCGCTCCAATCAGGATCTGGGCGAAGAGCATCCCCGATTGCGCCAAGGTCGATTGCGAAACCCGCTCGTTGCCATGACGTGCGAGCACATGACTGACCTCATGTCCGAGCACGGTCGCCAGTTGCGCCTGGGTCACGGCCACCGAGAGAAGACCCGTGTGGACGCCAATCCTGCCACCCGGCAAGGCGAACGCATTGGCCGTCGGATCAGCGAAGAGTTCGATCTCCCAAAGATCGACGGCGATCGGACGAAGTTCCGGTGGTGCGAGGATGCCGATAATCGCGTTTGCGACACATCGCACATAGTTAGTCTGTCGCGAGTTGACAGAGCGGGGCGTCCGGGACTGCATGTCCGTAAAAGCGGCGCGACCCATCTCGGCCATCTGAGCCTCGGACATCATCAGAAACTGGGTACGGCCCGTCGGCGAAGTCGCGCAGGCCATGGACACAACGAACAAGAACAGCACCGGCAGAGTACTTCGGATCTGAATCACAACGACTCGCCCTCTTTCGCAGAGGTTTCTGGCTGATTCAAAAAATGGCGGAGAGGGTGGGATTCGAACCCACGAGGGCTTTCACCCTGCCGGTTTTCAAGACCGGTGCCGTCAACCGCTTGGCTACCTCTCCGCACAATAAAATCAGGCACTTAGAGCGTATCTCGGGACGG
>CBFDDD010000132.1:0-12170 GCA_965603475.1 uncultured Myxococcales bacterium | reverse complement strand
CTCGACGGTGATGGCGTCTTCGACGTCTACGACAACTGTCCGAGCCTCTTCAATCCGGAGCAGGATGGCGCCGATGCGGACGGCGACGGAACTGTAAATACCTGCGACGAACTCAGCTGCGGCGACGGCATCGTCCAGCCCCGCGAGTACTGCGATTATGCGGACGCCACCATCGACCCCGTGACCGGTCAGACGCTGGGGTCATTCTGTAACGCACCGGAGGACGCCGGACCGAACTGCACGCCGCTGGTATTCCTTGACGTCTCCGAGAGTGCGGTGAACCCGGACCAGCAGGGCGTGCTGCCGACGAACATACTCGGATCGCCGGTGCTCAACCTCGCGACGACGGCTTCCGGAGATCGGCCGGCGAAGATGCTCGATCCCGGCTCGCTAGTGCTCGAGGGACTCCAGGCGGGCGAAAACTGTGGCGGACCCGGTGCGTCATCTGACGATGATCTGACGGATCCTGGCACCTATGCATCGCGTCTGACGGACGCCAACGGCGACGGAATCCTGGATCTTGCCCTCCGCTTCCGCGTGCCCGACATGGATCTCTCGCCGGCGGACGTCGAATCCTGCCTGACCGGTTCCTTCGACAACGCTTCGGGCCGTTTCTTCGACGCGGACTTCGAGAGCCGAGACGATCTCAACGTGAAATAGGGGACGCGCGTTGAGCGCCGGGCTTCGCGTGGGCGGCACGCTCATTTCGGCCGCAGTCTATGTGGCGGCGTTCCCGCCCGTGGCGTGGCGCTTCCTGGCCTGGGGCGCCCTCGTCCCCTTTCTCTGCGCGCTTCGGGACGCGGGGCTTGCGGGGCGGCTGGGCCTGGGTGCGCTCTGGACGATCGCGTCGGGTGTGGGACTCGGGATCTGGATGCCCGAGGCCGTCTCGCACTATACGCAGCAGCCCTTGTGGGTCGGCTGGCTGATTCTCGGCTTCACCATCTGCACGGCGCTGCCCTTCTATTTGGGATTTGCCGCTGCCTATGGCCCCCTCGCGCGACTGCCGTTCGGCCCCTGGATCGCCGCCGCCGCGCTCGTGGCTACGGAGCTCGCCAGGAGCCGGCTCCTGAACGGCTCGCCGATCTATCTCGGCGTTTCTCCCGGCGGAAGTCTCGGATATTCCCAGGCGTCGGTATTGCCCGTCGTGCAGATCGCATCCGTGTTAGGCGTCTATGGAGTTTCCTTCGTCCTGGCGGGCGTGAATGCGAGTCTGGCGGATGTCTGGACACGCTTGCGCCGGGTAGGCCACTTCGACGCGCAATGCAGGTCGAACGTTCTTTGGGCGAGCATGATCACGCTGATCGTCGTGGGCGGTGGCCTGCTCTCGCTTCGAGGGAGCGATGACCTGGAAGGTCCGGACGCGGTCGAGATCGCGCTCGTCCAGGCGGATCTCGAGCCCGCGCAGCGCTGGGGGCGCGAAGGCGCCTATCGCACGCTCGAAGTGCATCTTCGAATGACGGGCGAATTGGCGGCGGCCGAGACGCCGCCCGCTCTGGTGTTCTGGCCGGAGGCCGCGGTGACGTTCTTCCTCGAGGAGGAGGCGCTCTATCGGGAAAGCATCGCCGGGCTGCTCGCAAGGGCTCGGATGGAACTGGTCCTGGGCGCGCCCCGCGCTGCCCGACCGGGAGGGCCGCCCTATCACAACAGCGTCTATGTGATGGACGGCGAGAGCGGGATTCGTGGTCGCTACGACAAGCAGTACCTGCTGCCATTCATGGAGTTCTTTCCGGTCGGGATCGATATCCTGCGACGCAGTTTTGGTTCGATCCGGGTCTTTGAACCGGGTCCGCTGTCGGCACCGATCCCGACCCGTGCTGGGCAGGCCGGGATCCTCGTGTGCAACGAAGGCATGCTGCCGCAGTTCGCCGCGGCGCAGGTTCGCGCCGGCGCCGAGTATCTGGTGAATCCGTCGAACGACGGCTGGATCCGACATCCGAGCTATCTCGGACAACAATTCGACATGGTCGCATTCCGTGCCATCGAGCAGCGGCGCAGCCTGGTACGCGTGAACGACGTCGGTCCCTCGGCAATCGTCGATCCGTGGGGTCGTGTGCTCGGCCAGACGGGCCTGCTCGAGGCCGAGGTGCTCCGAGGTCGGATCGTTCCGCGCTCGGATTCGTCGATCTACGGTCGGATGGGTGACGTCTTCGCGTCAGCGTGCGTCCTGGCTACGCTCGTCGCCCTCGTCTGGGCGAAGAGACGAGACGTTCTCGCGACCTGAGCGGCCTCGGTCGGCCTTAATCGGCCTTAATCGGCCTCAACCGGCCTTAGTCGGCCGATGCCGTTCGATGTCGACCGG
The DNA here is from genome assembly GCA_965603475.1 of uncultured Myxococcales bacterium. Lineage (GTDB taxonomy): Bacteria > Myxococcota_A > UBA9160 > UBA9160 > UBA4427 > UBA4427. The sequence continues at coordinate 9,871 of CBFDDD010000132.1, read as the reverse complement.
TGAGTAGCCATGCGAGGCCCGCGACGAGCAATCCGACCACCGTCCCGGTGATCAAGTTGGCGCGCATTCAGGTGAAGCCACAGCGGGGTGTCGCCAGCGAGATCACGGTGAGGGGCAACATCGCGAGAAAGCCGCAGACCGGGCCCCTGAGAAACCACGAGCGGGGCAGTGCGGTGAGACCGATCCAGAGCCCGATCGAGCAGCGCGCTCCGTAGAACCCCCAGACCGCGATGTCTCCCTGGATGTAGAGGACGTTGAACTTCTCGGGAATCGGTCCGTGGAATAGCATGGGTAGCCAGCCGAGTACGAGTCCCAGGGCAGTGCAGACGAGTGGATAGGGCCAGGCGGCCAGCGGCTTGAATCGATCCGACATCGTCATGCTCCGCCGCGCGAGGCAACCAGGTGGTAGGCCTGAGTGCGCTGGTTTTCGATCAGGAAGTGGTGTGAGGCCCAGAGGTAGAGAAGGAAGGCGCGGACCGCGGCCTCGCCGTGATGGACCGCCAGCTCCGTTCGATGAGCCTCCAGCCGTAGCGCCCAGTCGCGCACGGTATAAGCGCAACTCGCCGTGTCGTCTTCGACCGTGCCTACGCTGAATCCCGCTCTCTCGAGGGCGATGCGGAGACCCGGCAGATCGACGTAGTGGCTCACCCCGGGAAAGATATGGCGGCGCAGGAAGGCGCCGCTCATGCGTCCCTCCCGAGAAGTCACGAAGTCCGCATAGACCCTGCCATTGGGCCGGAGGTGCCGAGCCAGGAAGCGCGACACGCGTCGCAAGCCTGGAAGGTGCTCCAGGCTTCCCATGAACACGGCTGCGTCGAAGTCGTGTGTGGGCCGGAAGTCGTGGAAGTCGACCAGTTCGACGCTGCACGGGAGGTTCTGCTTGTGGATCCGATCCTGGACATACTCGAACTGTTCGCGAGAGATCGTGATTCCGTGGACTTCGATTCCGCGGAGTCCCGCGAACTCGAGAAAGCTGCCCCAGCCACAGCCCACGTCGAGGACCCGGCTACCGGCTTCGAGCGATAGGGCGTCGACGGCGTACTGGAGCTTGCGAATCTCGGCCCGTCCGAGGTCGTCATCCGGTCCCGTGTAGAAGCCGTGTGTGTAACAGCGCGCCGGGCCGAGCCACGTGAGGAAGAAATCGGGTGGCCGGTCGTAGTGAAACGAGATCGAGTCCCGGTTGAAGCGGCGACGGTCGAAGAGGAAGCGCAGCCAGAAGGCCAGAGCAGCGAAGCGATCCGGCTCGACGTCGAGCAGGTCCGTGACGCGGATGACGTCTCGCAGGCTGCCCTGCACATCGACGCGTTCCTGTAAAAAGGCGTCCGCGAGGGCAAGGTGGTCTCCGCGAAGGATCGCGTCCAGGGCTTCGCCATCGCGAAAGCACACGCGCGTTGCCTGCGCATCTCCACAACCGAGCTCCGAGCCATCGGGAAATTGAAAGATCAGAGATGAGCCCGCGGCGTTCAGCTCGTCGAGGATGGCGCGTAGCCGCTCTCGTTGCGTGGTGTCCGGCCTGTTCAAGATCGGAACCTGTTATGTAAAAGGAGGTCGATGAAGTGCTCCATGCGATCGCCGGCGAGGCCTGGTGGGCTCAGAATGACGGAGCGGAGTGTAGGTGAACTCCATGGTGGGGTCGAAGTGCCGATGCCACGCGGCTCTGAACTCATCCCGACACTCCTCGCTGATTCGTTTGCCTATGGAATCTGCCTTTCGGACATACCGATGTTTCGAGCCAAGTCGATCCCGGAAGCAGGCATCAGCCGCAGGGCACTCGGGCAGACTACCACAGCGAGAGCACCGGTATCGAAGGTTCGATCGTCGTCGACAAGCTCGAGCCCAATGGTGCGGTCCGCAGCGGCGGCATGCCGGGGATGATCCAGGTCACAGGTCAGCGCCTAACGCGATCGGACTCGCCTTCGAGAGGTGGATGACCTCGATCTCGGGTATGCTCTCTCGCTCATAAGGAGGCATGCACATGGAAGGCAAGATCGTTGTCCTGACGGGGGCCAACACGGGGATTGGCAAACAAACGACCCTCGAGCTCGCGAAGCGCGGTGCCCGAGTGGTGATGGCATGCCGGGATGTCGCGCGTGGCGAGGCGGCGCGTGCAGAGATATCGGCCATGGCCGAGGGGGGCGGTGAGCTCGAGGTGCGCGAACTCGATTTGTCCTCGCTCGATTCCGTCCGCGCGTTTGCAGCCAAGGCCAATGCTGACTTGCCGCGAATCGACGTGCTGATCAACAACGCGGGCGTCTTTCCGCAGAAGGCTTCGAAGACGGTCGACGGCTTCGAAGCACAATTCGGCGTCAATTTTCTCGGGCCCTTCCTGTTGACGAACCTTCTGCTCGACAAGCTGCGCGCCAGCGCGCCGAGTCGGATCATTCATCTGACCTCGATGCTGCACACCCAGGGAACCCTCGACTTCGAGAGCTTTCGCGGCGACAAACCCTACAAGGCATCGGCCGCCTACAATCAGAGCAAGCTTGCGAACCTGGTGTTTTCGAACGAACTCGCCCGACGCCTCGAAGGCACGGGCGTCACGTCGAATGCAGTCCATCCCGGCGCCATCTCGACGGACATCACCCGCGAAATGCCCTGGATCGCTCGGAAGATCGTCGGCCTGATCTTCAAGAACGTGGCACACGGAGCGAAGGCCCCGGTGATGCTCGCGACCGACCCGGCGCTGAGCGACGCATCGGGTCGGTACTGGAAGGAGATGACCGAGAAGTCACCTTCCGATGAAGCACAGGATTCTGCGGTCGGGAAGAGACTCTGGGACGAGAGTGCCCGTCTGTGCGGACTCGTGTGAGACGAGGCGCAGCGACCCCGGTCAGACCGTGGCCGGGCTCGGCGATGACGTGACCGGAACGCTGAACTCTCAACCCACTTGATCGAACAAGGAAGAATCATGCAGGACTTCAAGGATAGGGTCGCGTTCGTCACAGGAGGGGCGCAGGGCATCGGCTACGCAATCGCGCGAGCGCTTCTGGAAGAAGGCGCCAAGGTGATGATTGGCGATATCAACGAAGAGAATCTCTCGAGCGCGAAACAGACCCTCGGCGAATTCGGCGAGGTCGAAGCCCTGGTCTGCGACGTGTCTGATGCGTCCGCTCTTTCCAGAGCAGCGGACGAAGTCGTCGAGCGCTTCGGAAAAGTCCACATCCTGGTCAACAACGCGGGCGTGGTGATCGGTGGCGCCCCCGGCGAATTCGACCTCGATGATTGGCGCTGGATCGTCGACGTGAATCTGATGGGTGTGGTGTATGGCGTCGAAACGTTCGTACCGCTGATCAAATCCCATGGCGAAGGCGGGTTCATCGTGAACACCGCCTCCATGGCGGGACATGGTGGAATGCCGGGATTGGCCCCTTATAGCGCCACGAAGTTCGCTGTCGTCGGATATTCGGAAGCCCTCAGACAGGAACTGGCCGAATACAACATCGGCGTCGCCGCCCTCTGTCCAGGCTGGGTCAACACGAAGATCTATGAAAGCGGCTATTCCCGGCCCTCGCGTGCCGGCGAGGAAATGACCGAGGAAGACGACAAGACCCTGGAGGGCGCCAAGAATTTCTTTGCAACAGGCTTGCCGCCGCGCACGGTGGCTCTCTGGGTGATCGAGAGCATGAAGCAGGATGCTGGATACATCTTCACGAATCGAGAACTGCACGGCGCAACGGACGAGCGCGCTGGCACATTACGCGCGGCCTACGATGCCTGTCTAGCGAGTCCTCTCTTCGACGAAAGCGACGCCTAACCTATTCCTGCTCCTGGGCGATGTCTCTCATGTGCGTCCATCGACTCCTTCGGGAACTGTGTCCGCACCCCGAAGTCCGTTTGACGGCGAGGAGTCGCCCGACTATAAACGTCGAAGACCCCATGGATCCGCACCGCTCAAGGCTGGCCGCTACCTATTCCATCGTCGCTCGCGATGTGAATACAGGCGAGCTTGCGGTCGCCGTCCAGTCCAACTACTTCTCGGTCGGAACGGACGTTTCGTGGGCCGAGCCGGGCGTCGGGGCAATTGCAACCCAAGCCATCGTCGAAGTGGCCTACGGTCCCAAAGGACTCGAACTGTTGTCGGCAGGTGCTTCCGCGCAAGAAGCACTCGACGAGCTCGTCGCGATGGATCCGGGGGCGGCTCTCCGCCAGGTGGGAATCGTCGATTCCAGCGGTCGCGTCGCCGCGTATACCGGTGGCGCCTGCGTCTCCGCCTGTGCCCATAGGCTGGGCGATGGCTTTTCGGTTCAAGGGAATATGCTGGCCTCGGACGCTGTGTGGGAGGCGATGGGGCCTGCATTCGAGACGACGACCGGCGATCTGGCCGATCGGCTGATGGCCGCGCTCGAGGCGGCGGAACGAGCAGGCGGTGATGTCCGAGGGCGACAGAGCGCGGCCCTGCTCGTGGTATCGGGCGAGCGCCCCGAAAACTCCTGGGAGGGGCGACGAATCGACCTGCACGTCGAGGACCACGCGCAACCGCTGCAGGAGTTGCGCCGACTACTGACGGTTCGAAGAGCGTATTCGCTCTTCGAACAGGCTCGAGCGACCTTCGCCACCGACGATCTCGACACCGCACTCGAACTGGTCGCCCAGGCGCGCGCACTCCAGCCGGACGACGTGCAGTTCGTCTTCTGGACCGGCGTCGCCCTCGCCAACAGCGGTCGCGACGCCCAGGCCCGAGATTGGCTGAATGAAGCCTTTCGCAGCGGCGACGCCTGGCGTGAACTCGGGCGACGGTTGTGCGAAACAGGGATGTTTATCGGCAACCCGGACCTGTTGGAACCATGAGCAGCGCGCTGCCCACGCGACGGGCCGAACAGATCACGGCCAGCATTCTCTTCGCAGACATCGTTGGCTGAGAATTAAGGGGAGAACGGCTGGCGCAGGGCGTCGCTGCTATGATCGCTCCTCGGTTACTCAACAGGGGAGAAGTTGATGCGCGTCAATCTGCTCGTGATTTCGGTACTTGCCGCCATATCGGCCGGGACGGCCAACGCCCAGCTCGCCGTCGAGGAGGTTTCACTCCTGGTTTTCGAGAACCAGGAGGCCGGGGTTCCGGCGGGCTGGACGATCCAGATCGAGATCGAAGGGGTGGGCATCACCTCGGCAAGCGTGACTCCGCCCCAGGGAGATCCCATTGCGGTGCCGGGCGACTCTACGTATCGCGATCTCGAGAGCACGCCCTTCGCAAGCTTCGAGGCGCTACAAAATGAGTTTCCGCCGAGCGACGCCAGCAACAAGTACGTCATCACGCTCAACGGCACGACCACGCTGACCCTCGACTTCGTTCCCGACCCCGCCGACGGCTTCGGCAGTTTCACCTTTCCTACGGACGGGAGCTCGACGCTCGACGTGACCCCCACCTTCACCCTCACGAACGCGTGTACGAACTGCATCGCGCAGTCCGTATTCGTTCAGGACTTTTCGGGCAGCGGTGTCGAAATCGAGGCACTCGACTTCGTTCCAACGATCCCGACCTCGGTTGAACTCTCAGATCTCATGCCCGTGGTCGCCGAGCTACCGCTCGGCTTCTACGAGGCCTGCATCGGCGCTGCAAACGGCGCCATCGAGCCTGTCTCCAGCGGTGGTCAGATTTTCGAATACAGCCACGCTTATCTCGCAGAGGACTGCATCGAGTTCAGTGTCGTTCCCAAGCCGGACGTAGAGGAGATCGAGCTTGCGATCTTCGAGGAATCCGTGAACGGCGCCTCGGTCGGCTGGTTCTTCGACGTATTCGTGGTGGGAATCGATATTCTCAACGGAACCATCACGCCTCCCGGTGGCGGAGCCCTGGACCTGCTCTTTGAAGGCCCAGACGCGATCGCTCTGGAGGTCGGCCCCTTCGCGAGCCTGGACGCGCTGCAGGCGAGCTTCCCCCCGAGCAATTCGGGCGGCTACTTGATCGCGCTCAATGGCGGCGTCTCCACAGTCGCACTCGACTTCGACCCGGTCGTCCCGAACGGCTTCCCGCTGATAACCTCGCCGGCACCTGACGCCATCGTGGGCCCGAAACCCTCTTTCACCTTCACGAACAGCTGCACGAACTGCGAGGAGATCTTCGCAGAGCTCGAAGACGAGTTGACGTTCGGAGGGCTCGTATCGCTCGATGCCGCCTTCACGACGCCATTTCCGTCCACGGTTACCTTCGCGGACTTCGGACCCAACCAGGGCGGCCTCGGCGAGATCACGGAGCTACCCGAGGCCGACTACAAGACCTGGATCGAGGCAGCGAACGAAACCGTGACCGTCGAATCGTTCACCCCGACCGACGGCTTCGATCTGTACTCCGGCGCGTTCCGCGGGGACGCTGTCCCGTTCGAGGTGCCCGAACCAGGGGCCGGCGCACTCGCCGCGGCGGCGCTGGCAACGCTCGCGGCTCTCGAGCGGAGGCGCCGAAGGCTGCCGACTGGCTGCTAGTCCGACGCGCCGACCGCTGAAGAAGGCGTCGCCAACTGGCCTGGACCATCGGCGGGTACACGCTGTTCACCATCGTCTCCGGACTCGCGCCGGCCGCGAACTCGAAGAAACGTCCACGCTCGACGCTCACTGAGTCGGCCGGTTCGAGAGCACCGAGGTCATCGTCACCACCGAGCTCAGCCCGCGCGATCGGGTGGATGAGCGATGAAGAGCGCATCGCGCTCTTGCTGACCGACGAAAGGCCCGCGCCGACCGGCGGCACGAAGAACCTGGCGCAGCGAGAGGGCGTCGCCCCGGTAGAACGCGTCGAGGCAGCGCAGATCCTCCCCCACCTGGGCTGCCTGACGGCGCGCGTGCGGCTTGTCGAGCAGGCACTTCGAGAGCCGACCCAAAACGCTCGCGGACTCTCCCGCGAGCAGGCGTTCGAGCGCTGGCATCCACTGCTCGATCCGGCGGAAGCCGACGAAGCGGCTGCCCCGGATTCGGGGCAATACGGGCAGGCGGGAGCGGGGCTCCTGGTGTCCGACGAGATCCAGCAGAGCCACCAGGGCGTCGAACGCGTCCTGGGCGCGACGCCGCGAACGGAAGGCGCCGTGCCAGCGAAGGCCTACGCCCGAGAACGCCTCGACCTGGGTGGTGAAGCACAGGAAGGACTGGTGCTCGCAGACGGCCGTGCCAATCGCGGGATAGAGGAACGTGTAGGCGCCGTCCACGTTGTAGGGCGGACGCAGTGAGCGGATCAGCTCGTTCTCCAGGAGCAGTGCGTCCCGCTCCGAGGGTTGGAGTCGGACCTCCAGCGAAGTTGCCTCGCGCACCAGGGTCCGCATCTTGCGATGGACCTTGCGGCGCGAGGCGTTGCGGTAGGCCTGTAGACGGCGGCGGATGTTCACGGCTTTGCCGGCGTAGAGGACCTCGCCCGACTCGTCCTTGAACAGGTACACCGCCGGCTCGGCCGGCAGCTCGCGCAGCAGGTCCACACCAAACTTTCGATCGAAGCGCTTCAGTCCCACCCCGCCCCCAGCGCGGAACGTAGATCAGGGCTCGAAAAGCCGCTCGCAACACCTGGTCACGCAGCGGATAGACATTTCGGATTGCGTTTTCTGCACGACCGCCAGGTCGTGGCATGACAACCCGGTTCATGTCGAGGCATAATCCCCCAGTGTCGCGCCGCGCTTCGCGTGGACAGCCGTTCGGCGTGAATAGGCGCCATGCCCAACCTCGCGAGGTCGCCTGAATCATGTCGAAGAAAGACGCTCCCCCGAACCTGCTGGGCGTATATCTGTTCGTCAAGGATCTGGAACAGGCGCTCGCCTTTTACGAACTGCTCGGACTTTCGATCGAGCGGGTGAGCCCCGTCTTCGCTCGGGCGACACTTCCCAACGGAGTGACGATCGAATTTGGAATGGCAGAGCTGACGCAGAGCTACGATCCCAGCTGGGAGGAGCCTACGGGCCCGGGCACGAATACGATCAATTTCGAATTACCCTCAGTTGAGGCCGTCGACTCTATGTACGAAGACCTGGTCGCTGCCGGCCACCGGGGGCACCTCGCACCCTGCGACGCGCTCTGGCAGGCAAGGTTTGCGATCGTCGATGATCCCGACGGAAACGTCATTGGTCTACACAGTCCCAGAGATCGTGCGACTGAACGAAAGCGCGAGCGCGGAGAGTCGACTTGAGAGAACGAACGAGTATCAGGAAGGCTCGTACCAGATTGGAGACGTGATCGCGCGTTCCCGAATCGCGGGGGGTACGTAGCTCGGCGGAGGGATTCCCAATCGAATCGCGTCGTAGGTGCTCCAGCGACAAGTCGGAACCTGCAACACCCGGACATAATAGAAGGCGGATTCGGTCGGATCGAAGGCCGGATCACGCCACCATGTATTGAAGGCCTTCGCACCGCTCGTCGCGTCCGGCGCACAGGATGTCAGAACGCGTCGAGCGGTCGGTTTCGGACAACGATGGCGTTCGGGATCCGGCACGTCGTCGCCGGAGCAGGCGACGTCGAAGACCTGCTCGTGGGTTCGGCCGTCGTCGGTCCAGCCCTTGATGATCTGGATACGTTCGAGATCTGCTTCGAGGGGATCTTTCTGGGCCGCGAGCAAGAAAGTCGGCGCGTTTCCCGATGAGTTCGTCGGAAGATTTCCGCCCATCGGAACACCTCGTGAATAACCGATTTCCGCGATCTCCGATTCCGCATCGATGGCTTCGAAATTCCATCCGCCAAAGACCCGCACGCGGATACGAGGGCCAGAAGTCGAGAAGGTTTCGCGTCGCCGCAGCGCATCGAAGAGATCGGCGCGGGTATTCGCGTCGGCCCAGATTCCGGCAAGTCCAGCCGCACTCCAGAAAGTGGCGACCTTGGGGGCGAGTTTCGACGAAGCAGCAGTCGGAACGGATCCGGCGAGCCGACTTTGCGGAGTGCCATCGAGTGTCCCGATCTTGCCTGTGTAGTTCCCTTCTTCGAACGGGCTCGCCGCATTGTGGCCATCGGTCGAGCCGATCATTCCGAGCGCGAACGGATTCAAGCCGATCTGGCCCTCGAGCTGAAGTCCTGTCTTGAGTGCGTCACGTACGTAGCTGCCCACCGGCTCGCTCGAAAGACTGGGATTGCCGGTCAGCCAGGGGGCGACTTCGAAGCCTGCCCATTCGTCGTCGGGGGAGAGGATCGGATTCGTCTCGGATTGCCCCTTGATCTGCATCACCTCTACGATCGGCTCATTCCTCATTCGCTGCTCAGCCCACGCGCGATCGATCGGTTGACCATCGAAGCGCGTGCGCGCAAACATCAGACCGTTGCTGCCGTTCGAGTTATGTGGAATTGCGAGCAGATCGTCGCCCGTGGATCGGGCTCCATCCATCCAGTCCCAGAGGTCTTCAGGGTTGTTCGAGTCCATCGCGGAGAAGGGCCGATCCGATACGTCCGAGCCTCGGAAAATCACATTCCGGTGGAGGTTCTGCGCACCGGGATTCGAGCTGTACTCGAAGCCGACGAAGGCGGTAAAGAGGCCGGGGCGGTTGTGACGATCTGCAAGGGCGATGAGTTCCTGCCAGGCGGGCGTGATGACAGAGCCCTCGACGAGCTCTGGCAAGGCCTGCTGCGTGCCGAACGAGTCCAAGATTGTGTTGCCGGCTGCGAGCGCGATGTCCGAATCGCTACTCAGCCATCTCTGGAAGATCGGCTGTTTTCGGAGTGGGTGACCTGGTTTTGTCGCTGCATTGATGACGCCTAGATATTCCGCGTGTTCGGTGAGCGCCATGAAGTCCAGTGGTGGACCAGCGAGTTGGATCGGCGCGCCTCCGATATGCGGGATGCTTTCGCCCTGGGCGTAGCGGTAGGCCTCTTCCGGACCGGCCGTTACGCCCGCCGCATAGGCGTCGAGCGACCAGCTCGAGTGGATGTGCAGGTCGCCGAAGAAGACCTGACGTTGCTGGGGCGGGCGATTCGGGTCTTC
>CBFDDD010000131.1:0-12207 GCA_965603475.1 uncultured Myxococcales bacterium | reverse complement strand
CCCGGGCCTAGGTTGCGGTTCGCAGACGCCATACCCCTATGATGCTTATACCCGGCATCGCTCTACTCAGCGCTTCACGCCAAGCTCCAGGACAAGCTGCACGAAGCCGGGATCGAAATCGCCTCTCCGCATCTGTCAAACTTGCGGGATGGAAACCACGTAAAGCTGCCCGATCCGTATCTGCCTCAAAACTATGAGCCGGCTTCGTTTCGCATTCCTCCAACGGGTCCCGCGACGAAGACCTCGTAGCGTTCCCTACTGCAGGCTGACCCAGATCGCGTGGATCACCGCCGGAATCCAGAACAGAAAGCAGAGAAGGATGTTGATGACCAGGTCCTTGCCGGTCCCCTTCTTCAGAAAAACCGCCAACGGCGGAAGCAGAACAGAAAGGATGATCAAAACCAGTTTGTTGTCCATTGCGAAGCCTCCTCTTTTCGGTTTTTTGCTGTCGCGACCGAGCTTCTTGGCATCAGGCTATCGATTGGGCGCCGCAGCGACCACCTTGTTTATCCCGTCAAATGCGAGCAACTCGCCACGACACACAGAGTTCCAGGACTGCGAAAAGCCCTGTTTCGCCATATCGCGCCGTCGATGACCGAGCGTGCAACCGAGAGGAACCAAACGATGTCGAACCGGAGCACGAGCGAACAGAACAAGGCCACTGTCGAAAAGATGTGGAAGGCGCTGAACGTGTTCGACCTCAACACACTCAAGATCTGCCTGCATGACAACGTCCACTACGAAGACGTCCCGACCGAGGACCCGGGTGCGATCGGCCCGGAGAACCTCGTCAAACGCCTGTGCGTCGCCTGGGATCACATCAAGGAACAAATCGAGACCACGCATCGCAGCGCAGCAGAGGGCGACCTCGTCTTCCTCGTTCATATCGAAAAGTGGATCTCCAAGAGCGGCGAAACCGTGGAACATCGCTTCGCCACGATGCACGAACTCAAGGACGGCAAGATCATCAAGTGGAGCGATTTCTGGGATGTGAATCACTTCGTGGGCCAGTTCCCGGCGTGGTTCCTCGAAGAAATGGCGAAGATGCACAGAGCCAACTTCACGAGCTGAACGCGACTGTCAGCGGGTGTGAAGCATCGCGACATCGCAGCGATCATAGCGACCTCCGAAGCGCTGCATGATCTCTTTCGAGTGGACGAAGCCGTTCTTCTCGTAGAGATGAATCGCGGCTTCGCAGGCGGAGTTCGTCAATAGATAGAGATCACGCGAACCGATGCGCTTGGCCTCGAAGATCACGCGTCGCAATAGCGGCTCGCCCACCTTGCTTCCCCGTGCCGACTTGCGAACGCCCATTTTGGTGAGTTCGAACTCACCCTCACCGGTCTTCTTGAGCGCGCAGGCTCCCACAATGCCAAGCTTCGCGACTTCAGCGAACCAGATCTGTCCCCCCGGTTCGAGGATGTGGGTTTCAGGGTCATCGAGTACTTCGCGGTCGGTTTGCTCAACAACAAACATGTCGTCGATCCATTCGAGGTTGATGTCGCGAAACGCCGCGGCCAACTCCGACCGGTAAGTGTGGATTCGAAGTCCGATCGCGAGGTTCTCGGCGACACGCTCAGAAATAGACCGCTCCTGAAGCGCGCTTTCCAGTTTCGAGATCGCGCGCACGAGATCGACACCGGTCGATATGCAGAGATCCACGGCGACGTCATCAACCGCATCCCACATCGGTCGCATGGCCTTCGCACGTTTCTTGCCGACGGCACTGAGTCGCATCACTCGGCGTCGGCCGTCGCTCGGGTCCGCGGTCTGATCGAGCCAACCATGTTCCTGCATCTGCTTGCAGATCTGACTGACGGCGGGTTGCGAGATTCCGAGACGTTTGGCGGCATCGCTAATACTCGTATTACCGTGCCGGAGGAGAAGCTGCGTGAGCGGGAAGAACCGCGGCGCAATTGCGAACCCCTGCATTTCATAGATCGCGGCGGCCTGGGCGCCCATGCGGTCGGCGAGTCGCTTGAGGCGGCTGCCGAGCGCCAACTCGCCTAGCTCATCGAAAAAATCGAGTTCCCCGGCCTGCATCCAAAAAGCATAATGCCTTATGCATATCTGGCAACCGCCCTGCTCAGTACTGGGCGGCGACCTCGGAGTCCAGGAGCGCCTTCAACTGGCGATAGCCGAAGCTCATGAGCGGCTTGCCATTGACGAAGAACTGAGGGGTCTTGCTCACGCCGAGAGTTTTCCCGTCGGCGATGTCCTGATTCAGGATGCCTCGCAGTTCGGGGTCGTTGATATCGCGTCGGATTCTTTCGACATCCACTCCAGCCGCGGGCAGGAACTGCCAGATCAACGCGGGCTGCGGGTTATGGTGGCTCGCCCATTGAGGTTGGGTCTCGTACATCACGTCGAGAGTTTCCCAAAACTTGCCCTGCTTTCGTGCAGCCTCGAGGATCAGCACCATCGTATCCGCGCCCTTGTGAAACGGCGCATATCGAAGCACAAGGCGAACCTTGTCCGGATGCGATGCAAGCAAGGTCTTTACGTGGGGTGCAAAAACGCGACAGGTCTCGCAGGCAGGGTCGAAGAATTCGACGAGGACCACCTTGGCGTCCGCGGGTCCTGCGCTGACGGAGTATCCCCTCTCGAGGGGCGAATCGGCTGCCTGGGAAACCTTCTCGATTTCCGCTTCGCGCTGACTCGTATAGAGGCTGCTTGCGATCACGAATGCTATGAGCAAAACGACAACCCCAAGAATCGCAATATGTTGCGTCTTCAAAGTGATGAACTCCTCTTTAGAAGCAGTAGCAGTGCCGTCACCGAGACGAACACGACCAACGACAAGACCGGAATCGACAAGAAATCGAACAGCGCGAATGAGATATCAGTACACGAGACGCCCTCCTGGCACGGCGCCGCGGTCTCGGGAATGATTCCGACTTGCAGAAGTGTGTGATACAGCGCGACTGCGGCGCCAGTCAAAGAAAGTGGTAGCGCATAACGGATCACGGCCGCATCGAACGGAAACAGCCCGACAAACAGAATAATGGTAAGTGGAAACATGAAGATTCTCTGAGCCCAGCACAACGAACACGGGGGCAGCTCCATGACCTCGCTAAAGAACAGACTCCCGAGTGTCGCGCTCGCGACCAGCAGCCAGCACGCGAACAATAGGGTCCACGATTGATCGGGTCGGTCGCTCGCTTCAGTCGTGGGACGAGTCAACATCTGCTCCTGTCGGCCGGCCGGGCCCGACGGTGAGGCCGCACTATGCCATCATCTATGATGTCTGCCACCATTGTCCGGTTCGACGTGCCTCAACTCTGTACACTCCCGCTTCGAAATGCCTGGTGCGGCGCCCAACACATCCGATCGCTACGGCAGAGCCCTCTACAGGGCGGGCATCGTCGCGTTGTTGGTCTACGGCGCCTACGCGGTGCGGGATATCCAGAGACGTCCCGCGACCCAATGGATGAACATCTACCGCGTCGACGAATTCGAGAGCTGGTCGGAGACCTTCGCCTATCCGCACAGTTCAAAGACGAGCATTCCGCCCCGGAAGGGGCCGAGTAGCCCCGCCGGGGGCTTAGTTGTCAGAACGCCGAGTGTCGGTGGTGCGGAAAACGGGGCTTATTCTTCCTACTCCCCATTGGTCCGATGAAGGAGACGACCATGATGTTTAGTAAAAACTAAACGACAGGAGGGGTGTAACTAGCCAAGAGAATCGACCGGCCTCTACGCAGGACCGTCCTGGGCCCCGGCCGCTTCCCGCCGCTCCCGCCGCCCGAGACGGCCGTGGCGCGTCGGATCCTGGACTGGCTGGACATGCCCTCGCGGGCTCCGCCGTTCGGCAAACCGATTGGAGTGGGGTTGTAGAACCTTGGCCGCCCCGGCTTATAATGCGATCAGGAGGCCGAACATGGTGACAAGGGGGCTCGTTCTCTTCGCGATCGTCATTGCCTTGCTCAACGCGGGTTGTGTCACGCGAGGAAAATACGACGAACTCGAAGAACGTTTCGAGGCCAAGAGCTCCAGGAGCGAACGGCTCGCCGCCGAGAACGAGAGCCTGAAGGCCGCTCTTCTGAGGTTGCGCGGCAAGAGGGAATCACTGAAAGAGAATCTGGCTTCCGCGAAGGAGCAGATCAGCTCCCTCAACAATTCCTACAGGGCGCTCGTCGACGAACTGCGATTCGAGGTTGCGTCTGGCGAGATCAAGATCCGCCAGGTCGCTGATGGAATTCGAGTCGAGCTCACCCAAGAGATCCTGTTTCCGTCGGGTGGTTGGGAACTCGACGAGAGGGGCCGTCAGGTGATCGAAAGGGTCGCCGCACAGATTCGCCAACGGCCCGCCGAAGTGTTCGTCGAAGGGCATACCGACGATGTGCAGATCGGCAGGCGTACCCGTGCGCGCTTTCCGACGAACTGGGAGCTTGCAGCCGCCCGTGCAGCGAGCGTCGTTCGGATGTTGGCCGATGCAGGGGTCGACTCGACTCGGTTGCGAGTCGTTTCGCGTGGTCCGTTCGCGCCGATCGCCACCAACGACACCGAAGAGGGGCGCGCGAAAAATCGAAGGATCGAGATTCTGCTTCGTCCCGACGTTTGAGGACTGCGTCAACCTCTCTAGGGATAGATCCAGACGGTCACGCCGGTTTCCGTCCGAGATGCAAGAAAGTCGATCTCGTCATCGCTCAAGGCAACGCAGCCATAGGTCCAGTCAAGATGCTCGGAGTCGCCCTCCCAACGCTCTCCTTCACCATGAAAGCCGATATCGCCTCCGAGAGCGGTGTCGTAGGGAGGCGGCACGCCAGCCCCGTGCGCGTCGATGATTCGGTCGTAATCGGCTTCGGAGATCCGACCCTCCGCGCGCGCCGCATCGGCATCCTCTTCGGACGGGTAGTCGATGGGGATGAACAGGTGAAAACGACCTTGGCGCGGAAGCCCGGAGATCCGGTACTTCCCTTCCGGTGTCCGATCGTCGCCCGATCGAAGCTTCGGACCGATCTCGTCGCGGCCAATGGCCACTGTCATCGTGACCACGGCACCGCTCTTGCAGTACGCTCGGAGCATGTGCTCTCTCTTCCCAACTTCGATGCGAATGATCTGCAGACATTCCGGCGCCGCGGCCAGTTCCTCCCGCAGGGCGATATCGGACGGTTGGGGCTCGGCGATCGTTTCTAGCGGCCGACCTGAAGTTCGCCAACACGCAGCCAGGAGCATCGACGCCAAGCAGAGTCCCAGAATTTTTCTTCGGAGTCTGCGTTTCGTCATCGCGGGGCTCATTGGAATGAGCGCCGTCGGCGCCCCGGCTCAGATCCCCGCAAGACTCGGGGCCGTCGTTGGTGAACGAACGTCTGTTCTCGTCGCGCCGGGAGACACACTGCTAGACATCGCCTTTCACAGCAGGGTTGGGTTCGAAGCACTCTTGACCCTCAACCCGAACGTTGACGCGTGGATTCCGACTCCTGGCATCGTCGTAAAACTTCCGTCGCGTGTGATTCTACCGCTCGTCGAGGCCGAGGGACTGGTCATCAATATTCCCGAGATGCGGCTCTTCGACTTCACCGTCGAAAATAGCCCCAAGATCATCGCCGCGGCCGTCGGCGATGCCGAAGATCCTACGCCCGTCGGGACCTTCCAGGTTCGCGAAAAGCGAATCGATCCGGTCTGGTTCGTACCAAAATCGATTCGCCGAGAGAAACCCGAACTCCCCGAACAGGTGCCCGCCGGTCCCGACAATCCCCTCGGAAGCCGCTGGATGAGGATTGGAAACTCTTCCTATGGCATCCACGGCACGAATTACAAATGGTCGATCGGGCGCGAAGCGACCCATGGCTGTGTGCGTCTCTACGAGAGCGAGATACAGGAACTCTTCGACAGGACGCGTGAAGGCACGAGCCTCCAGATCGTCTATCAGCCCTACAAGTGGGGCCGTGTCGATTCGCAGATCTTCCTGGAAGCACATCCAGATCGATACAGCCTCGTCGCAGACCGGCTCGCTACCGCGCTCGCCCCGATTCGTGAGCTGGGTCTTCTCGATCGAATCGACCTCGAAAAGGTAGGGCAGGTCGTCGATGAACCGCGCGGTATACCGGTGGTAGTCGGGGCGCTTCCTCTCGCGTAAGCGCCCTGACGGGACCCGTTATTTCCGAACGGACTTGTCGAAAATGGCTTCGCTCGTTCGCGCCGCATCGTTGGCGCTTATTGCGGCCGCATTCGCGCTGCTGACGGCCTGTTCGGCCATCTCTTCAGCGGCGACGGCACGCTCTTCAGCAGCCGCGGTCGCTTGCTCCATCCGATCGAGTCTTTCATCGATCGCATCGAGCCGGCTGCCGATCTGATCCATGTCGCCCTGCGTCGCGCATCCGGCGACCATCACGGTTGCGAATAGCACAGCGAAGATCGAGCGTTTTCGTGCAGTCATAGAATCCATCCTCCTCGTCGAATCGTTGGTCGCAACTTGCGTGCCGGCTTCGTACAGACACGCGACACGCAGATCCACCACTGTCACAAACCGTAACGCATACAGCAACCCCACGGTCGATTGCGGATCGTCCGCAGGAATTCCCACCCAAGGGCACCATGGCCAGGAGGCACATTCTGCGGTCCGTGACCTCAAGGAGATCGTCGTGACGCTCCCCCGATGAGAACCGCTTTCTCCCAGTTCCCGGCAAGAGACGTCGGGCTGCCTTGACGCTCTCGGCGGTCAACTCGGCACAGCCATAGGCGGCACGATCACAAGAAATCACGTCGGGCGCGCGAAGTTCCACCTGCTGGCGGACGTCTTAAAGTCCCACCGGGTCGAGCGCGGGTGACCGACATCTCCGAATTTCAGAGACCGGCCCATTCGCGTCGATTCGAAGGGACTGGATTCCCAAGCGGGAAAAGTCGCTGAAGCCTCTGTTTCAAACCCCTCTACCCTAGGAGGTTCGACGGCGAGCACGTTCAGGGGCTCGTAGATCGAGGTTGAGTCGCTCTGATCGACCGACCCGGTCCCGGCTCGAGGCCGGCTGTTCTGGACATCGGGCCTCAGCCCCTAGGTGGCATTCCGAGAGCGATCTGGCCGATGTACTCCCGGGCCTCGGTCGGCGAGAACGGCTGCATGAAGGGTCCGGCGCGGACGTCTCGATAGAGTCGCGACAGCTCGTGGCGGCTCATGAAGGCGCTGCCGCCACAGACGTCCATCGCGCGCGACACGATCCCGATCGCGTTCTGATTCACGGTCCACTTGGCGCATTGGTAGTCGCGCATGCAGTCGTGGGCGGTTTCGAGATCCGGTGAGTCGTCCCTCGCGAGAAGCGCGTCGAGATGAGTGGTGGTGTCGTTCAGGATGGCTCGCGCGGCAGCGAGTTCGACATCGATCTCACCCATGATGTGCTGGACACCGGACGCATTGGCGACTGCGCCGTCGTATTTGGGTTTCGTCTGACCAGTTGCGCCGAGGACCGCAAGCTCCCGCGCGCGTTCGGCGATGCCGAGGAAAGCCCCGACCAGCGTGATGTTGCCCAAGGTTCGGCCCATCAGGACGCCGGGATTCCACTCGCCCCAGGTGCCCGCGAGCTGCACAGATCCCTGCGGAACGCGGCAATCGTCGAGGACAATCGACTGGCTACCTGAGGAACGCATCCCGAGGGCGTCCCAATCATCCTGGGGCTCGGTTCCGGCCGTGCCGACCGGAACGAAGGCGAAGCCAATTCTGTCGGGACCGCCATCCGGATCCGGAGCCCGCACATTCAGGGCATAGAGGTTGGCGATCGGGGACATCGTGACGAAAATCTTGCGGCCGCTGATCGACCAACCCTCGCTCGTCGGTGTCGCGGTCGTCATCGGCCGCAGAAAGTCGGTGCCTGATTCGGTCGCCGTCGCACAGATGAGCAGCTGTCCGCCGGCAATGGCACGCAGCATGCCTTCGTTGCGGGCTGTCGAATCCTCGTCGCCCTGTTCACACGCCCGAGAGTATGCCTGGGCGACATTTCGACTGACGGCGAGATGCATGTTGAGCGCGATCGAAGTCGATGCGTCACCTCGCGCGAGACGTTCGATCCCGCAAGTCCAGTCGTGCACCGAATCGAGGCCGAGACCTCCGAGGTCCACAGGAACGAATGCGCCGACGGCTCCACTCTTTCGCAAATCCTCGAAGTTCTCGGTCGGAAAGGACGCCTCCCGGTCGTGATCGGCCGCTCGCTCGCGAAAAGCCTCGATGTGTCCCTCGGCGATTTCGACGAAGCGCCGCCCGGCATCGGTCGTTGGCTCTAGTTCCATCTGTCTTGCTCCTCGGATCGCGTTGAAATCGTTCGTCCGGTCCGTCTGACCCTAGCAGCCCCACGATGACTGGAAGTGGGCGGAAACTCCCCGCCGGTTTCGAGATTCCGCGAGAGGGCAAGAAACGTTAATAGTGTCGCTGGAACCAGGTGTCTGCGACGGTGGCGGGGCGCGCCAGAAAGCGAACGAGCAGACTCCCCAAACCAAAGCGAACAGAGCCGCTGGAACGTACAGCTCTGGGAAACGCAATCCCTTAACTAACATCCGGTCGCGGGGATAGCAAAATCAGGCCCCGCCTTCAGCACCACCGACACTCGACATTTTGCTATGTCGGTGTCGTGGGAAACACTCCAGCCCTACCAGGGGCTATCTGAACCGCCCCGGCTTTGCCGGGGGACGATGTCACTTGTCTCGTAAACGCCTAATCACAACTGCGTAGTCCACCACGGCGAGCTGGTCCTCGACGAGGGAGTCGGTGTCACAGATGCGCGCGAGCCAGCGGTCCCAGATGGTCCTGCGCCCGGCGACCAGTAGCGCGGCGACCAACGTCGAGTGCAGGTCATTGGATCCGACCCCGGCGTCCCGGGCCAAGGCTGTCGCCAGAATCTCCTGGAGCTCTCGCTCTACACCGCTGAGACTGGCTACCAGGAGGGGATCCTTGTCGAGCCATGCGTCGTACGCGCGGAGATTTGCGACATACGTCGCGGTTGTCGACTCAGACGGGTTCGTGGCGTCCTCGGCCTCTAGCTGCAAATAGCGCCGCCAAGCCGACAACGTGTCGACCGTGCGGTTCTCGTCCTGGAGAAAGCGCTCGATCTCCTCGAGGTGGCCCGCGAGCGGGGCCAACGCCAGCTGGGCCTTCGAATCGAAGTAGCGCAGCAGCGTCTGCGTCGTGATGTCCACTTCAGCGGAGATGTCCTCGAGCGTGGTTCCGGTGTAGCCCCGCCTCGCGAAGAGTCGCTGGGACGCCTCGATCAGTGCGGCCCGGGTCTTGGCCTTCTTGCGCTCCCGAAGTGATGGGATGGCCTGCACTCTCATTCTGGGGTTCACCGCGCCTTCGCGGTGATGCGGGAAGGTCCATCGGGCCGACTGCGTGCATACCTCGGCCTCTTCTTTACGGCACAATCGCCCAGACGCTTGATCGGTAACCCGGCTTCAGCTCGACCGATGCGCAGGCAATGGACAAGCCGCCGGAAATCCGTGCCTCCGAAAGTCCCGAAGAGGGTCCTCGCGAGGCGGCTTTCTATTGCGGCGCGCAGAGTGCCCTTGGGCCGCGGGCGCTTATTTGGAGCCGTCGAACGAAGGCTCGGTGGATTTTTCCGTCTGGGCAGCCGCGACGACCCGCTGATGGCGATGCTAGGTGCCGCCTCCATCCGATCGCGGATCGCGACCGGACCCGAAGCGGTCGAGCGGTGGCATCGTCTCGGGGATCGCGTCGAAGCCGCTGCAGACGAAGACGATGGCGTGGAGCCAGACGCAGCGGTCCCTCCGCGTTGCGTTCGACACGGCGGGATGAGCCTCCATGCCGACGTAGTCGTGATAGGCAGAGAAATCTTTTCCCCCCAATCGCATCCTGTCTTCAGACACGATCGGACGACCGCGCACGGGGACAACGGACTGACCGCCGACCACCTGTCGCGACGGCGATGGATCGATGCGGATTCGAAAGATGATAGAATCGGGCACGCCGCGCACGGTCGCGGAGTGGAGGGATCGATGAGATTGCAGAATAAGGTCGCCGTCATCACGGGGGGCGCGAGCGGAATGGGACTCGCGAGTGCGCAGCGTTTTCTCTCGGAAGGCGCCCAGGTCGTCATCGCGGACTACAACGGCGAGACCGGCGAGGCCGCGACAAAGGCCGCCGTCGCGCAGGGCTACGGCGATGCGATCTCATTCATTCGAACGGATGTGGCCAGAGAAGAAGACGTCGTCGCGATGCTCGAACACGCAATCGACCGGTTCGGGCGCCTCGATGTCGTGTTCAACAATGCGGGCGTCGGTGGCGCCATCGGCCCTCTGACCGAGACGTCGGTCGAAGATTGGGACTACACCTTCGACGTCCTGGCAAAGGGCGTGTTCCTCGGAATCAAGCATGCAGCCCGCATTCTGCGAGCCCAGGGGACCGGCGGCTCGATCATCAACACGGCTTCGGTCGCCGGCTTGAGTGGAGATGCAGGGCCCCTGGTCTACTCGGCCGCGAAATCGGCGGTCATCAGCATCACGATGTCGGCTGCTGTCGAGCTCGCACCCGACCGAATTCGCGTCAACGCCATCTGCCCCGGGTTCATCGTGACCCCCATGGTCGCGGGCCGAGATCTCGAAAAGACGCGCGCGGAGTTCGCCAAGCAGCAGCCCTGGCCGGACTCCGGACAGGGCGACCACATTGCGGGTGCAGCCCTCTTCTTTGCAAGCGACGACTCGACGTTCGTGACAGGCGAGAAGCTCCTGGTCGACGGTGGCTTGACAGCGGCTGGGCCGGAACTCTCGAAGTTCTCACCTCGCGCGTCGGCGCGGGAGATGAAGATTGCCGGGATTACCAAGGGGAGCACCGGCGCCGCGCCCGAGATCCGCAAACTCTGAATCCCGCCGAGACGGCCCGCCACCGTCATTCCGAGTGATCGGTTGGATCGGCTACGAAACTTCGTGTGCAGAAAGGAGAGAGACGGCACTCGATTCCCGGAGCCCGGCTACGCAGTGCTAGAAGGAGCCGTTGACCAGAGGCAGCACCCTCGCCCAGCCGCCCCGCTCGATGACATTGATCAAGCCAAACTGGAGTCCCTTCATCTCGCCCGACACGTTGACGAGGCCGAACTGGACTCCTCCGCTCACCTCTTCCGCCACGTTGATCGCGCCGAGCTGCAGTCCCGTGGCTTCGCCCGCGTAGTTCAATCCGCCGAGCTGGAGGCCGGTGATTCGATCCGCCTCGTCAGCGACCCCGATCTGGACTCCCGCAGCATCTCCCATCTGATTGGTCAGCCCCACCTGGAAGCCGCGCACTTCGCCATCGGCTGCATTCACGACTCCGGCCTGCACGCCGGCAAGATCCCCCGTGACGAAGTTCATCGCGCCGATCCCCACACCCCGAACGTCCCCCAGCGCGACATTGGCCGCCCCGAGCTGCACGCCGCGAGCGTCACCCGCCCGACTCAGCAAACCCAGCTGCATACCATCCATTCCACCGTCGGTCAGGTTGACGGCGCCGAGTTGCAGTCCCCGCATCCTGCCGGTGGTTTGCGAGAACAACCCGCCGATATCGAGTCCAGTCATGTTCGCGTTGTGGGCGTACACGACACCCAGGCGCAACCCCATGATCGAGGTGTCTTCGGGAAAGAGCTGTACCGGGGCAAGAAGAGAGAGCTGAACGGGTCGGACCGTCTCGGAACCATCCGCTTCGGCTCGGGCGGGCGGCGGTGCGACGAACGACAACGAAAGCATGACGAGCGCCGCAGTCCATGCCGTTTTCCGGATCTTCACTAGAGACTCCCTCCTGGGCTTTCTGTTCAGTCTTCCGAGTATACCCCTCGGCATCCCCGAACCATCCCCGGGAGGCGGCTTCTGTAGATGGCGGCCCGGTCACGTACGGGAACGCCGACGCCTCAGAGCCGCGGGAAATGCGCCGCGATCGGGCGTCATCTCGATGCTCCGGTCGGATCCAACTCCAGGTCTTGCCCCATGGCGCATGTCCTCCGTTCCAGCCGACCGAGCCGCGCTAGCCGCCAGAGCGCAAGGGCGAAGAGACTCGACGTGGCGGCCCCGTGAATCAGAGGAAAAAAGATCACGCTCGAAAGCGGAAGAATGCCGAACATCGGTACCGCGCACAGACCTATCAGTGACAGGACGGGGACTACTCGATTGGCAAAAACCGATGGAGCATATCGAGTCGAGGAAAGTCGAGACGTCGGCGAAGCTTCATCACCGGTTCGACTGACTGTGGGATTTGGGGGCGAGAAGGCGATCAGGAGCATCGGGATAGCGAGCACAAAGTAGTGT
>CBFDDD010000130.1:0-12276 GCA_965603475.1 uncultured Myxococcales bacterium | reverse complement strand
GTCTCGATCGGAAAGCGGGACAGGATGACGAGTCCGGCTCCACCCGGTCGGTCGACGACGTCCACTCGATAAGGAAAGTTCCGCACCACGCCTTTGTGCGCCAGGAGTGCTCGGCGGGCTGTGCGCTTCCATGCCTCTTGAATCAGTACGATGTCCAGCTTCGCCCGGTTGGCACTCAATCTCTCGGCCATCGCGGCGAATCGCTCATCGATATTTTCTGCCCAATCGAATCCGAGCACCGATACGCCCCAGAGGTTCGCGGTGGCAATGCGTAGTGTGTCGCTCGACCCGCGAGGCGGCGTTGGCCCGACGGATTCGACAATCGGCGGGTCGGTTGCGCGCTCGGCACATCCGGCTCCGATGACGACACCCATGAAGAGCAGGGCCCCGAGAGCGACGGTGAGAGTGGTAGTCCGGTCGATTTGCATGGAGTTCCCCTGATAGGGACGTTGCTTCGATACTGCGGCCGAAGAGTGGCTCAGACGAAAAGCTGGAAAAGACGCTGTGGTAGTCTTGCTGGACTCTACTACGAGGTGTGGGAATGATGCGAGATCGCGAAACGGTACTCATCACTGGCGCCTCGGGCGGAATCGGCCTGGAGCTGGCACGGGAATTCGCCGGGCATGACTTCGACCTGATCATCGTGGCGCGTCGCGAGTCCAATCTGCAGGCATTGGCAGAGCGCTGCCGGAGAGAGCACGGCGTGAGGGTCCATGTCCTGCCGATGGATCTGCTCGGTCCCGACGCAGCGGCGAAGTTGGTTCAGCAGATCGAGGACAATGGACTCGGGGTCGACGTGCTCGTGAACAACGCCGGTCTGATGGAGATGGGGGGCTTCGCGGAGATCGAGATCGATCGACACGAGCGATTGCTCCAGCTGAACGTCATGCTGCTCACGTCGCTCACGCGGCGGCTGCTACCCGATATGATTGAACGAGGTCGCGGCCGCATCCTGAACGTCGCTTCGACATCGTCCTTCCAGCCCGTGCCGTCGATGGCCCTCTATGCCGCCAGCAAGGCATTCGTTCTGTCTCTCTCCGAATCACTTTCCGAGGAGTTGAAGGGAACGGGGGTGACGGTCACGGCGCTGTGTCCCGGAATCACAAAAACCGAAATGTACGATCGTGCCAGTGAAGAACACGCGATCGCGCGCAGCCTGCCAGGCTTCCTCTTGTCGGACGTCGAGACCGTGGCCAGGGATGGCTACGAGGCGTGTGTGGCGGGTCGGGCGGTCGTCGTGCCGGGACTGCCAAACCAGCTGATGGCGGGTGCGATCGGATTCTATCCGCGCTGGATCGTGCGGGGTATCGGCGGGCTGATCGGCCGTCGGTCTACGCGCTGAACCGGCAGGTCAAGTCGCACAGAGCGGTGTTCGACCCGGGCCCAGCTTCTGGCGCCAAGCTCCGCTAAGTTAGCCGGCCATCCGATCTGGAGCCCTACGGCCAAACCCATGATTTCTCTCTCGAATCTCTCCAAATACTACGGCGACCAGGTCCTTTTCGAAGGTGTCTCGCTGCAATTCAATCGTGGCCAGCGCTACGGCATCGTGGGTGCCAACGGCTGTGGGAAGTCGACCCTGCTCAAGATTCTATGTGGGGACGAAAGCGCGAGTGATGGTGAACTATCGATCCCTAAACGTGCGGTCCTCGGCGTGCTCAAACAGGATCATTTTCAGTACGAAGAGGACCGAATCCTCGACGTCGTGATGATGGGCAATGCTCCGCTCTGGAGCGCCATGGAGGAGAAGGAGAAGATTCTCGCGAAGGCCGAAGACTACTTCGACGGCGACCGCTATGCCGAGCTCGAAGAGATCATCGTGCAGGGCGACGGCTATGGACTCGAAGCGCGTGCGGGTGAGATCCTGGAAGGCCTGGGAATCGCGACCGCCGTACACGAACAGCCTCTCTCCACTTTGTCTGGCGGCTTCAAACTGCGTGTCTTGTTAGCGCAGGTCCTGGCGTCGGACCCCGATGCGCTGCTCCTCGATGAGCCAACCAACCATCTGGACATCCTCTCGATCCGCTGGCTCGAAGAGTTTCTCCAGACCTTTCGGGGAGTGGCGTTGCTGATTTCTCATGACCACCGTTTTCTCGACACGGTGGCGACTACGATCGTCGATGTCGACTACCAGACGATCAAGGCTTATCCGGGAAATTACGCTCATTTCGTTCGGGCCAAGCGCGAGGAACGTGAGCGACGCGAGGCGGAGATCGAAAAACGAGAGGCCGAGATTGCTGGGCACAAGGCGTTCGTCGAGCGTTTTCGCGCCAAAGCATCGAAGGCACGGCAGGCGCAGAGCAAACTCAAGGCAATCGATCGAATCGAGATCGAATCCCTTCCGGAGAGTTCGCGTCGCTATCCCCGTTTTCGCTTCGAACAGAAGCGACCGAGCGGAAAACAGGTGATCGAGCTGAAGGGCATCACCAAACGCTATGACGACCTCACCGTCCTCGACGGCATCGACCTGACGATTCAGAGGGGCGAGCGAGTCGCCATCATCGGCCCAAATGGCATCGGAAAATCGACACTACTGAAGGTGATGATGGGAGAGGTTGAGGCGGACGCGGGAAGCGTGGAATGGGGCTACGAAACGCACCCGGGCTACGTTGCCCAGGATCACAAAGAACAGGTCGGTTCGCGTCGACAGAGCCTCGATGATTGGCTCGGTCAGTTCTGCCCGTCGCAGGGTATCGGCTTCGTGAAGGGCCATCTCGCAGCTGTACTTTTTTCGGGCGATGAGAGCAAGAAAAAGCTCGAAGCACTCTCCGGGGGAGAAGCGGCGCGCCTGATGTTCGCGCGGGAGGCCATCGAGAAGCCGAATGTGCTGATTCTGGACGAGCCGACGAACCATTTGGATCTGGAGGCGATCGAGTCGCTCGTACGCGGGATCAAGGACTACGATGGAACGTTGATCTTCGTTTCGCATGACCGCTGGTTCGTGAACGAGCTCGCCACGCGCATCGTCGAAATAACGCCCGACGGTGTACGGGATTTCAGCGGAACCTACGATGAGTATCTCGCGCGGGAGGGAGAGGATCATCTCGACGCGCAAGAAGTACTCCGCCGCGCCCGCGACTCCAAGCGAGCGGCAAAGGTCGTGGGTACGGGCGGCAAAGGCAAGAGTGAGAAGGGCAAAAGGGCTGCAAAGGCCTAGAAGTCTGACTCAGCACTCGTCGCCACTTTTCTGGCCGATCGAAAAAAAACCGCCCACCCGGTGATCCGGATGGGCGGTTTCGCTTGTCTGTCTTGCTATGTCGGGACTAGTCGGGACTAGTCGGGACTAGAAGATCTCAAAGAGCCCCGCAGCGCCCTGGCCGCCGCCGATGCACATCGTGACGACACCCCATTTTGCCTTCCGACGCTGCCCTTCGAGCAGGATGTGTCCAACGCAGCGTGCGCCGGTCATGCCGAAGGGGTGGCCGATGGAAATCGATCCGCCGTTGACGTTGTATTTCTCCGGATCGATGCCGAGGGTGTCGCGGCTGTAGAGACACTGGCTCGCGAAAGCTTCGTTGAGCTCCCACAAATCGATGTCCTCGACCTTCAGTCCCGCGCGCTCGAGTAGACGGGGCACGGCGTAGATCGGGCCGATCCCCATTTCGTCGGGCTTGCAGCCCGCGACCGCGAAACCGCGGAACGCTCCGAGCGGCTCGATGCCGCGCTTCTTGGCCTCGCCAGCCTCCATCATTACGACCGATGCGGCACCGTCAGAGAGTTGCGATGCGTTGCCTGCCGTGATGAATTGATCTTCACCACGGATGGGCTTCAGGCTCGACAGTCCTTCGAGGGTCGTTGTCGGGCGATTGCATTCATCCTTGGTGACGGTGTAGTCGACCTCGGAGGTCTCGCCCGTCTCCTTGTTCTTGACGATCATTCGCGTGTCCATCGGAACGATCTCATTGTCGAAGAGTCCCGCTTCCTGGGCAGCGGCGGTTCGCTTCTGACTTTCGAGTGAGTACTCGTCCTGGTATTCGCGACTGACCTTGTAGCGCTCGGCGACGATGTCGGCGGTTTCGATCATCGGCATCCAGAGGCCCGGGTATTGCTCGGCCAGGGGCTTGTCGACTTGAAGCGTGAAGCCTGAGCCGGTCATGCTGTGTGTGATGGATTCGACTCCGGCACCGACGACGATGGGGCAGCCATCGACGATGATGCGTCCGGCGGCGGTTGCGATCGCGTTCAGGCCGGAAGAGCAGTGGCGGCTGACCGTGACGCCCGTCGTCTCGATCGAGCAGCCAGCCTTCAATGCGGCGAGGCGTCCGATATTGTTGCCGGTCGTTCCCTGAGGCGTGCCACAGCCGAGGACGACTTCTTCGACCTCCGCCGGGTCGATGCCGGCGCGCTCAATCGAATGCTGGATCGCATGGCCGGACATGGCGACTCCACCCGTGTTGTTGAATCCGCCTCGGTGACTCTTGGCGAGTCCCGTCCGTGCGGTTGAAACGATGACAGCTTCGCGCATCTACTTTTTCTCCTGTGATCGGGTTCTGTGTCTGTGTGGACAGACCCGTGTGGACGGATCGTCCACAGAAATGGGCGCCCGAATGAGTCGGGTCGCCGTTTCGCGTGCAGCGAGGCTAGATCTTAGCGTCCTGATCGGGAGAGGCTCAGAGCTTTTCCGGGGGGCCGAAACGAGCCTCCATATGCTCCATCCAGACACTCATCAATGCGCGTTTTGGCAGGCCCAGGCTGCGTAGCTCATCCGCGATACGGCCCGTACCGAGTTCGAGCTGAGCACCTCCTAAGCGTATTCCCATGCCATCGAGGCGTTGGCTGGCGAGAGTCCGGTACGGGACGCCTTCGATCAGGGAGAGGGTCGTGATGCTACTTTCGGCGACGTTTCGATTGCCACCGCGGGGCAGATCGAGGGTCAGCGCGTGTTCGCCGTCGTAGACCAGTCGGGCGCGAGCGCGGCGATCGAGATATTCGATGTCGATCTGCTGGACGGTCTTTGGGTAGCCCCAGATCACGGAACCCGCGTCACACGTAAAAGACTGATCGACCGGCATGTGCGTGATGTGACTCGCGAGACGGCCCTTGATGAGGTCGAGCATGGTTCCGAGGTATGGGATGCTCGGGCGCGAGCCTTTCGGAACGACCATGAACCCGATGGCGAACTCGTTGTAGTCGCCGAGATCATTGTCCTTGTAGTCGACCATCGCGAGACTGCAGATGCCTCGCCCTGGAAGAACTTCGGCGATCTCGAATTGGGCGGGTATCAGACGGGCGGCCGCAGCCGAGGGCACCAGAAAGGTCGCTGCACCCGTGGTCGCGTCGCGTACTTCGACAGGGAAACCGACCGTACGGTGCTGAATCTCGTATGTCGGTGCAGCGGTCGTCATCGGCGTCGTCCTCGTGGCTCTATCCCCATCGGGAACTGCACACGAGACGCTAGCAAGATCGATGGCCTCGGCCGAGCGCGTTCGGATCAGCCGCGGATCTTCAGCGCCTGTCCGCGGTCGAAGAGCCAGACATCGCCGTGCGCTGTAAACCGGTCGCCTTCGACGACGATGCCGCTGCCGTCACTACAAGCGTAGAGAGGAAAGCGAGAACGCTGCGAATACGCTTGCAATGCCTCGCGATATCGACGCGACTGGCGGTAGTGCGGAAAGAACTCGAAGTCGACGAGATCGAGGGCGCCCCAGCGCGATTCTGGCAGCGCCACCTCGTTCTCGTCGCGATCGAAACCGGGGTAGGCGGCGAGACCGATGTTGGGCGTAGTCAGAATCGCGCCGGCGGAGAGGCCCGCGAGAACCCCGCCGCGATCGGCGAATTGGCGGAGCGCGGGGATGAGTCCGGAGCGGCGCAGATGCATCAGATAGTGGAACGTATTTCCGCCCGACAGGTAGACGACATCGCTCGACAGAATGATCCTCGTCGCCTGTTTCCGTGCGGAGCCGGGACGCGTCAGTTCAGCATCGTCAGCGGCGATACAGTGGAAATGGGTCCCGCCAAAGGCTTGATAGCGGCGTTCGAAGCGGCGAAAGAACGCAGCTGCCCCGTCCGCGGTGTAGGCGACGTAAGTCATGCGGATCTGTTGCTTGGCTCGCTTGCCCGGCCGGCGTAGCGCGAGCGAGAGCAGGCTCTCATGGATGAGGCCGTTTCGGCGTTCCTGGCCTCCTGAATAGAGGACGATGTGGCGACTGGCGCTTCGGGCTCGAGACAACAGGGACTCCTTGGAGATCCCATTCCATCGGCCAACCGGCGTCGATTCTGCCAACTCATTTGATCCGCGCCACAGTCGCT
This sequence comes from uncultured Myxococcales bacterium, assembly GCA_965603475.1. Taxonomy (GTDB): domain Bacteria; phylum Myxococcota_A; class UBA9160; order UBA9160; family UBA4427; genus UBA4427. Next base: position 6,030 of record CBFDDD010000130.1, on the reverse strand, counting down.
CTGGGACGTTAGACTCTCGATTCTCAACAGCCAGGAAACCCTGATGAAGCGCATGAGTTCCAGCGAGAGCCCGACAGTCAAAGCCTTCGATTCCGATGCCATTCATGCTGGTAACTTTGCCCTGGGTATCGACCACGAAAAGGTCGCTCGTGAAACCGACGCCTTGCTGGCGCGGATGTCCCTCGCGCAGAAGATGAACGAAATTCACGGGAGTCAACCGCAACCGATCGAAGGCCTGTTCTACGCCGGTGGTGACGAGTCGCTCGGACTCGCGCCATGGAAGATGGTGGACGGTCCTCGTGGTGCGCGGTCCGGTACCGCAACCGCATTTCCCGTCGCGATCGCCCGGGCGGCCAGCTTCGATGCCGATCTCGAGCGCCGCGTTGGCGCGGCCATCGGACTCGAAGTCGCGGCAAGGGGCGGCAACGTACTTCTGGCTCCGACCATCAATCTGCTGCGACACCCCGGCTGGGGGCGTGCACAGGAGACCTACTCGGAGGATCCGCATCACACCGGTGTGATGGGATTGGCCTTTGTCTGCGGGGCACAGAATCACGTGCTGACCAGCCCGAAACATTTTGCCTTGAACAACCTCGAGAATACTCGCTTCGAACTGACCGCTGAGATCGATCTTCGCACCCTCAACGAGGTCTATCTGCCGCATTTCAAGCGTTGCGTCGTCGAGGGTGGCGCTGCCTCCGTAATGAGTGCCTACAATAAAGTGAACGGCACGTACTGTGGCGAGCAGCCGCTGCTCCTGGACGAAATTCTGAGAAAGGACTGGGGATTTCGCGGCTTCGTGGAGTCCGACTGGTTTCTCGGCACCCGATCGACGGCGCCGTCACTCAACGCAGGGTTGGATATCGAGATGCCCGCCGCATTTCGCTATGCCGACGACAAGCTCGAGGAAGCGCTGGCTGCGGGTGACCTGACGGAAGAGGTGATCCATCGAAGCGCTCGGCGATCGATCTATCAGAAGGTCGCCTGGCAGTTGACTGAGGACGCCGTGGCCGGAAAGTCGCGACCCGATGTGAATGTCGTCGAGTGCGACGAGCATGTCGCCCTGGCGCGAGAAGCCGCGGAGAAGTCGATCGTATTGCTCAAGAACGAAGGAGGAGTCCTGCCGCTGACTGTAGGTGAGGGCATCTCGATCGCGGTCGTCGGCGATCTAGCCGATTTCGAGAATCTGGGTGATCGGGGTAGCAGCATGGTGCAGCCCTCGTTCGTCAGCAAGCCGCGGCAGGCAATCGAGTCTGCGGCCGGTGACGCGACGGTCGAGTATTTCGAGAGCCATGTTGATCTCTCGAGGCTGGCCGAATTTGACGTGGCAATCGTTGTGGCAGGCCTCACCTATCATGACGAGGGCGAGTTCATTCCGACCGCACAGGCGGAAGTCGAAGACAGCAGTTTTGCGAAAGGGGGAGATCGCACGAACCTGGAGTTGCCGCTTCCACAACGCGATCTCATCGAGCGTGCGGCCGCAGCTGCGAAGCAGGTTGTCGTCGTTCTGCAGGGCGGATCCGCAATCGTCGTTCGTGAATGGATCGATCGCGTCGACGGGTTGCTCATGGCATGGTACGGCGGTCAAGAAGGTGGAAAGGCTCTCGCGCGAGTGCTCTTTGGAGAGGTCTCACCGGGTGGCCGTCTGCCTGTGTCGATTCCGCGGAGCATGGACCAGTTCATGCCCTGGGACGTCACCTCGCTGATTGTGGAACATGACCTGCTACCCGGTTATCGCTGGCTCGATCATCATCGACGAGAGGTCGAATTCCCCTTCGGTTTCGGCCTGGGCTACACGACCTTCGACGTCGAGAATCTGCGCACGGTGCGGGAAGATGACTCTTTTATGTGTCATGTCGATGTGCGAAATACCGGGGCCCGACGCGGTGCGACGGTGGTCCAGCTCTATGTCAGTTGTCGAGATTCTCGGGTTCAGCGGGTCGAGAAGGAACTGAAGGGCTTCGGTCGCGTCGAACTGGAGCCGGGCTCAGCCGTGACGCTGGAGATCCGGATCGAAGACAAGGATCTGTGCTTCTACCACGCGGATATCCGAGACTGGGAACTCGAGGCCTGTGGATACGAATTTCGAGTCGGTCAGTCCTCGGCGGATCTACCGCTTGCTGCGGAGTGGCGATACGAGGGCGCCGAGTGGCATAGCCGCTGAGGCATGACGACATGGCGAGCCAGGATCGGATCCAGCCAGACTGAATCCTGCGCCAGCCTTGAACTTCAATCATACGAGGACCCCCGCTCAATGGATGCTTCCGCGCTAGAGTCGCCATCGGATACACGGACCGAAGAACGAGGATATCGCATGGACAAGCGAGAAGACGCTCCGCTCGACTGGTCGCGGAAGCGAGAAATGAATGGCATCGAAGCGTTGATGTGGCGCGCCGAGTCCGATCCGCGCATGCGTTCGACGATTTGCTCGCTCGCCATTCTAGACCGCATGCCCGATTGGGACCGTTTCGTCGCGGCCTGTGATTGGGGATCGCGGATGGCGCCACGTTTTCGGCAGAAGGTCGTGGAGCCCACATTCGGATTGGGGACTCCCTGTTGGGTGAACGACCCCGACTTCGATCTGCACTATCACGTTCGACGCATCAGGGTGACCTCGGGCGGAGGTTGGCGTGAAGTCTTCGAGGCGGCCGAGCAGATCGCGATGACGCCCTTCGATCGTGCTCGCTCGCCCTGGGAGGCGGTGTTGATCGAGGGCCTCCCCGATGACGCCGCCGGACTACTGGTCAAACTGCACCACTCGACGACTGATGGAATGGGTGGTTTTCAGCTCTTTTCGAAACTTCATTCGAAGACCCGTGAACACGATCCGGATAAGCCTCAGCCGGATGCGCCTCCGCCTGAATGGCTCAGTCCGACAGATCTGCTCATGGAGCAGTTGACCCGCGACGCCCGATCCGCGCCCAGCGGCGCGCTCAAGACCGCAGAAGCCGTGTTCCACGCGGTCAGTAGACCCGGTCAGACGATGCGAAGCGCGCAGCGTTTCGTCGAGTCGCTCGGGCGAGTCGCGTCGGATCCCGATGTCGAGGGGTCTCCGCTCCTCTACAAGCGAAGTCTCTCATGGCATTTCCTGGCGCTCGACGTTCAATTCGCCGATCTGCGGGCTGCAGCGAAAGCGGCAGGGGGGACGATCAACGACGCATTCCTCGCGTCGCTGCTCGGTGCCTTCCGGATGTACCATGCAAAATTGGGCTATTCGATCAAGGAGATGCCGATCGCGATTCCGATCTCGGTCCGTCGCGACGACGACGACGAGGGCGGCAACAAGTTCGCGGGCGCACGGTTCGCCGCACCCGTCGGTGTGGCCGATCCGCGCGCACGGATCAAGGCGCTCAATGAACTGGTGCGCTCTGCGCGTCAGGAGCCCGCCATTGACGGCATGGCCCTGATGGCGCCGGCCCTCGCGCGCCTCCCGGGACCCGTGTTGGGCAGTCTCGCCGGCAACCTGACGAAGGCGAACGACCTTCAGGCAAGCAATGTTCCGGGCTTCCGCGAGGAGCTCTTCATCGCTGGTGCCCGCATCGAGCGCCTCTATGGCTTTGGCCCCCTCCCGGGCTGCGCCACGATGATTACCCTCGTGACCCATGGAGATGTTTGCTGCATCGCAGCAAACGTCGATCGTGCGGCGATCACGGATACGGAGCTCTTCGGCCAATGTCTAGAAGAGGGGTTCGCTGAAGTACTCTCGCTCCACGAGGGTTCGCAACGGCCGGTCCGGCGGATCAACGCACCGACGATCCCGCGCGTAGAAGTACCGCCCGACGAATCGTCTCCGTGAGATTCTTCCGGAGGTTGGGAGTCGCTTGTCCATCGAGCTCGACGATCCGCTTCATGCAGAGCTCGTCGGTTCGACGCTAAACGATGGTCGTGTCGCCCTTGCCCCAATAGCGGTCTCGCAGGATTCTCTTGTACAGCTTGCCTGTCGGTAGGCGAGGCAGTTCCGATTCGAAATCGATACTGCGCGGCAGCTTGTATTGCGCCAGGTCCTCGCGACAGTAGGCGAGGAGTTCATCGGCGAGGTCCTGGTCCGTCTCGATGCCCGGCATGGGTTGCACGACGGCCTTGACCTCTTCGCCGAAATCTTCGTTGGGGACACCGAAAACAGCCACGTCTGCAACCTTCGGATGGGTGATCAAACGATCCTCGATCTCTCGTGGGTAGATGTTCACGCCGCCCGAGATGATCATGTAGGCCTTGCGATCGGTCAGGAAGAGATACCCGTCATCGTCCAGATAACCGACGTCGCCGAGGGTTGTTCGGCCCCCCGAAAGTCGTGCGTCCGCCGTCTTCTCGGGTGCGTTGTGGTACTCGAATGGAACTCCTGCTCCCGAAAAGTAGACGTTTCCCTGCTCGCCGGCTGGCAGATCATTGCCATGTTCATCGACGATGTGCAGAGTGCCGACTCGGATGCGGCCGACCGAGCCCGGCTTCTCGAGCCATTCGTGGCTGTCGATGCCGGTGCTCCCGTTGCCCTCGGTTCCGGCATAGTACTCATAGAGAATTGGGCCCCACCACTCGATCATCTGCCGTTTCACCGGAATAGGGCAGGGGGCGGCCGCATGGATCGCACATTCGTGGCTCGATAGATCGTAGGCCGTGCGTTCGGCCTCCGGAAGCTTGAGCATACGGCTGAACATCGTGGGCACCCACTGGCTATGAGTGACGCTGTATTTTTCGATGAGCGAGAGGGAATGGCCGGGATCAAATTTCTCCATCATGATGACGCTGCCGCCCCAACCCAGCGTGCCATTGACGAAGGCGAGGGGCGCAGCGTGGTACATCGGTGCCGGAGAGAGGTAGACCATGTCTTCGTTGTAGTTGTAGAGCGGACCGAGCGGCCTTGGGTTTTCGAACTCGGAGGGGTGAATCCCTGTGAGCGCGCGTCTGATGCCCTTGGGGCGCCCCGTGGTGCCCGAGGAATAGAGCATCGTGGTTCCGAGCATTTCCTTTTCGATGCGCTCGATCGATTCGGTGGCGAGGGCTTCCTCGTAGCGCTCGAAGCCGTCAGAGATGCCGTCCATCATGAGTCGACTGCGCAGCAACGGTGCTGCGTTCTCACCTTCGAGTTGGGCGACGATCTCTTGTTTAGCGCGGCTCGTAACGAGCGCGAGTGCTTCGCAATCATTGAGGATATAGGCGACTTCAGGCGTAGTGAGAAAGCTGTTGATGGCGGTGACATAGAGGCCCGAGCGCAATCCGGCCCAGACTGCTTCGAGGTAGCGGGGATGGTTCTCTAGAAAGATTGCGACGTGGTCGCCCGGCTTGATGCCCGCGGATTGCCAGTGCCGGGCAAGTTGGTTCGAACGCGTTTCCAGTTCGCCGTAGGTTACGATCTCACCGCTTCGACCCATCACGACGGCAGGATGGGCAGGCTTCTTTTCGGCATGGATTCCCGGATACATCGCGTTGTCTCCTCGCAAGCTGGGGCGGGATGTACCCATCCGCTTTGCCTGCATCTCCTTGTTAGATCATCGCGAGACCGGCTGCCAGATCTGGATGCGACTTCGAACTATCGAGGGTTCGCCTGATCGCGGACTTCTTTCTCGAAAACCTGTACGCGCGGATAATGGCTGCTAGGTTGGTCGCATGACGCTGAAGGTCCTCACCCTGAACATCTGGCATGATCAGAGCCCGTGGTCCGAGCGGGCGCGACTCATTCGGCAATGGATCGAGCGTCTCGAGCCCGATCTCATCGGGTTTCAGGAAGTGCTCGTCGGCGAGGGCGTCGATCAGGTTGGAGAACTCGTTGGCGACAGCGGCTACCACACCGAGTACGGCGCGGCGATGACGCTCCCGGATCGCACGCATCTTCGATTCGGGAATGCGATCGCGAGTCGTTGGCCGATCGTGGCGTCGGAAGAAATTCGGCTCCCCGACCGGGGTGATTGGGAAAGCCGAGCTGCCCTGTGTGTCACGGTGGACAGTCCGCACGGCCCGATCGGATTGACCTGCACGCACCTCCATTGGCAATTCAATCATGGCACCGTTCGAGAGAAACAAGTCGTGCTCGTC